>JBDTOT010000040.1:0-39644 GCA_039933105.1 Gammaproteobacteria bacterium
GGCTCGCGGCCGGTGCGCATTGGCAATGCGCCGTGAACCAGCTCCAGCTCGACGTCTACGGCGAAGTCATGGACGCGCTCTACCAGGCCTGCAAGGGCGGGCTCGCCGCCAGCGATGCGGGGTGGCAGATGCAGCGGTGCTGGTGGATCACGTCGGTAAGGTGTGGGCTACGCCCGACGCAGGCATGTGGAAAGCGCGCGGCCCGCCGCGGCACTTCACGTACTCCGAACGCTTGCTCGCGCTACGCGACGACGTCGGTCTGCTGGCGGAGGAATACGATCAGGTCGCGAAGCCATTCCTCGGCACCTTTCCGCAGGCGTTCTCGCACGTCGCGCTGACCACTACCGCCATGAACTTGAGCGAACGAGAAAAGCCGGTCGAGCAGCGCGCCGAAACCAAGGCTCGGGATTGACGTGACGCGCGCGCTACGCGGCGACTTCCTGGCTCGACACTCGTTGCGCGCCGGAAGACTCCAGCGTCGCCTTCACCTTGTCTCGCGACTCATCGTCGGTCTTGACTCCGATGAGCACTGACCCGGCGTTGATCGCGTCTTCGTAAAATTTCAAATCGGTTTCAGGAATTGCTGCGCCGATCATTCCGCCGATGACGCTGCCCGCTGCCGCGCCCGCGCCCGCGCCCATGAGCGCCGTCGCGATCGGTCCCGCGACTAACAGTCCGAGGCTCGCGCCGCCGGTCGCGATGCTACCCGCCGCACCGATGCCCGCAACGATGGCGCCCAGGGTGCCGCCGCTGGCAGCGCCAATCGCAAATCCGCCCGGCGCTTTCGAGTGCGGCTCGTCGCTAACGCAAGAGCTCAGGTCATCGCCACTCGCGACGAAGCTGATGTCCGCTGCCGCCACGCCAGACTCTTCCAATAGCTGAATCGCCTGGAGCGCGTCGTACGACGACCTGTACAGACCCGTTGTCGTGCTTTGCATGGCCGCTCCTTGAGTAATCAAGGGAAGGTTCAAAGCGTAATCGTGACGCCTCGAGCACCGTGTAGGTCCGCGTAGTGTGGAGTTGTCGGCCGCTGCCTACAGAAGCTCGCGCGGCCCTGCAGTAGTCGGTCCGCATGCCGAAAATTCTCGATCGATTGTCCGAGCTGCGCGGCCACTATGGAACTGCTGCCGCGCTACATTGGCTGACTGCGCGCGGCCTTCAGAAAGCGATGCAACTCGAAGTGACGGAGTTGAGCTGGCTAGAGAAGAGTCAGCGGTCGGAGTCGTTCATTGTCGATTCCAGTTTGAATTTCGAATTCTCTTGCCGGTTTCTGACGCGAGGTGAGATCGCCACTTTGCGGCTGATCCCGGCAACGATCTCGCCGCTGATTTCGCGTCGCGCACGTCCGCCGGCCTGGATTACTACTTCGGTATCGTCGATAGCGAACGCCTCGAAAGCGCTCGAGGCCCTGGCGGCGCTAGGTGCCACTCGGTTGGTGACTTCGATCAATCGCGCGAATTTCGCCTCTCGCGGCGGCTGCCGGAAGGTCGGCTTCAAATCGCTCGGCAACCTGTGGACGTTGGGCACCGGGCCGCACCGCGTGGCGTGGACACCCCGTGCCGCACGCCAACTTGGAATTATTTCGGTAGCCACGCTAAGGTTGCCGAGCGCTGAGCGAGAGTCAGTGCGTCGCGGGCGTCTTCTCGATCGGTGTTTCGGTGTGCATGGCGCAGCGCCAACGTCCGCCGGTGTGCACCCACGTCGATGAATCGTTCATCTCCTGCACCGTTCCGTCGGTTTTCCCTCTAGGTGCCATGCTCTGCTTGACCGTGTACGTCACGATCGCGGTCGCCTCGCTCGGAAAAACGACGTCCACGTTACTGAACTCGAATGAGGTGAGCACCATCGACCCCTGCATGGCCATTTTCCGGTACGCGGCGTGATCGAATTTCATCGCGCCATGGGAACTGATCATCAACGAGGGCTCGCACAGCATCTGCGTTGCCGTGTCCGCGTCTTGATCCATGATCGATTGCCAGAACTTGTGCTCCAAGTCGATGAGCGTCTTGGGTTGCGTCGCCATTTCTGCTCCTTGTGGTTAAAGCGCCATCTTCGACTTCAACGTGCTGCCGGCGATCAATCACGTAAACGAGGACGGATGGTTCTTTCGGTCCGGTGCTATCGTCCACTTGGGTACGCGTCGCGAAAGACAGGAGAGCGTCATGAAGCCGTCCGCCGCCAGCGAAGGTAAGTCGCCAGCCGAGCTCATCACCGCGAGAATCGCGGAGCTCGACGATTGGCGCGGCAAGACCCTTGGCAAGATGCGCAAGCTGATCAAGCAGGCGGATCCAGGCATCGTCGAGGAGTGGAAGTGGATGGGCACGCCGGTGTGGTCACACGACGGCATCATCTGCACTGGCGAGTCCTATAAGAGCGTCGTCAAGCTTACGTTTGCCAAGGGTGCCTCTCTGAGCGACCCGGCGCGTCTCTTCAACTCGAGCCTCGACGGCAACGTTCGCCGCGCGATCGATATCCACGAAGGTGACGAAATCGACGAACCGGCATTCAAGGCGCTCATTCGCGAAGCCGTCGCCTTGAACGGTTCAAAGAAGGGGAAGGCGTCGAAGAAAAAGGCGACGAAGAACAAGGCGAAGCCCTGAGCGCGGATGCGCGCTCAGGGCATGCCACAACTACGATTGTCGCGGCGGGGCAGGGGCTTTTATCTGCGCGGAGCCACGACGAACAACAAGCCGCCGACGAGTAGCGCCGCGACGCCAGCCCAAACCGGCACATAGACGTCGTGCGTCTTTTCGACCTTGAGCTCCAGCGGTCCCGCTTTCGCTGCGGTGTCCTTCGTGGTGTAGCTGAAGCCGTTGTACACCAGCGCCAGCACGCCTATGACGACGAGGACGATTGCGACTAGCCGAGTGGATCCCATAATGTGCTCTCCCGCGTGCCATGAAAACTGGCATTAATGTCGCTCGCGACGGGCAGCCGCGTTCAGTGGCGGAAGCGACATGGTGTTGTAGGACCCGTCTGACAGATGCCTATTCAAATGCCCCTGAATAACGACGCGCTGGCGATCGAGACCGGCGACTCCGATCAGAGGTTCGCCCTCGCGGCGAACACGCTGGCTACCGGCGCCAGCGTCGCGATGTTCGACGGCGCGCTGATTCTTCGCGCGAGGTGCGGCGAGCTCGTGTGCGAAGTGGTCGATCCGACACCCTCGGCACGGCGTTGCGCCAATGAGTACGAAGTCCTTGTGGAGAACGCACAGCGAGCGCTCGAAAGCTCGAAGCTCGACGCGTTGCTGCCGAGAATTCGCCGCCGCTGGGTCGTAGTGGGCGACACCGGTGCCCACAAGACGGAGCTGTGGCGTGCGACCTAGCAACGCTCGACGATCCATTTTCGCCTTCGTATTCGCGTCGCTGACGGCGTGCACCTCGCCCTCGGTCGGTGTTGCACCCAGCGCCCCGTCCTTTTTCGCGGCCGAATGGATCAAACAACAGATCGCCGAGTTCGATGCGGGCACTGCGCCAGACACCAACCGCGTTGCGGGCAAGGTCGTCTTCGACGGCGCGCCGCTATATCTGATTGATTCGCCCTGCTGCGATTTCTACAACTACTTGTACACGGCCGACGGCAAGGCATTTTGCGCGCCCTCCGGCGGTTTCGCGGGCGGCGGCGACCGGAAGTGCCCCGCTGGCATCGGGCCGCTTCGGCGTCGTAGCGACAACTGACGCGCCTCGTCGGCTACTCGGGCAATCGACCTAGTCAACATTGTCAGCATCTACGCTGCGACAGATACTGCGCGTTCGTCTCTCGAGAGCACGGTCATGCATCTGTTCGATTACCTCGATTCTGGCAACGGCTACAAAGTTCGCCTACTGCTTGCACAGCTGGGTCAACGCTACGACTGGACCGAGGTCGATATCGACGCCGGCAACACGCGCACGCCGGAGTTCCTGAAACGCAACCCGAACGGCCGCATCCCCACGCTCGAGCTCGACAACGGTACAAACCTCGCGGAGTCGAACGCTATCCTTTGGTATCTCGCCGAGGGCACGCCGTTCGTGCCTGCCGACAAAATTGCCCGCGCTCAAGTGCTGCAGTGGATGTTCTTCGAGCAATACAGCCACGAGCCGTACATCGCGACGCCACGTTTCATCGTGAAGCACCTCTCGGCGGATCATGCGCGGCGCGCG
This sequence comes from Gammaproteobacteria bacterium, assembly GCA_039933105.1. Lineage (GTDB taxonomy): Bacteria > Pseudomonadota > Gammaproteobacteria > Steroidobacterales > Rariloculaceae > FEN-1219. The sequence goes on from JBDTOT010000040.1 coordinate 4,146, forward strand.
GAGCTGCCTGACCGCTTGGCGCGCGGCCGCGACGCGCTCGCTGTCATGGAGACACATCTCGAAGGGCGCCAGTTCTTCGTCGGCAGGCGCTATTCGATCGCGGACATCGCGCTCTACGCCTACACGCATGTCGCGCACGAGGGGGGCCACGACCTGGCGCCGTATACGCGCGTGAACGCGTGGCTGAAGCGCGTGGCGGCGCAGCGGCGATACGTTCTGTTGACCACTCGTCCCGCGTGACGCGCCACCGCTCACGGAACGGTTTCGCGTCGGTTCGCGGTTGCTGAGCGCTTCCGCGCTTGGGTCTAGGCCCGCCGTCCGGTTACGCTTCCGTTCCGGTCTTCGAGGGGGGCACGAGAATGGGTGCAACACGGTGTCTGCTCGCTGCCGCGGCATTGACGCTGAGCGCATCGGCGTTTGCTCAACCGCCCGCCAGTGCTAGCGGTCTCATCAAAGAGAACGCGCGCACGCAAGTATCGCCGCACGTCACGGTAATCCTCGACGATAACGCGCCGCTTGTTCCGAACGTCGGCATCGTCGTCGGCGACAAAGCCACGCTGATCGTCGATACGGGTATCGGCGATCGCAACGGCCGCATCGTGCTCGCGGAAGCGCGCAAGGTCAGCAAGAACACCGAATTCTACGTCGCGGCCACGCACTTCCACCCGGAGCACGACCTCGGCGCCACGGCGTTTCCGGGGGCCGCGAAGATGCTGCGCTGGCGCACGCAGCAACAGGACGTCGACGAGCTCGGTTCCGATCTGAACCAGCGCTTCGCGGGCTTCTCGCCGGCGATCGCGGAATTGCTGAAGGGCGCGAAGTTTCGGCCGGCCGACATCCTGTTCGACGATGCCATCCGGCTCGATCTCGGTGGCGTGCACGTCCGCATCTGGGGCGTCGGCCCCACTCACACGCGTGGCGACACCGTGTTTTTCGTCGAGGAAGACAAAGTGCTGTTCGCCGGCGACGTCGTGATGCCGGTATTCGTGGCCGCAAGCGGCCAGGCCTCCAGCATCACGAAATGGCTCGTGGACCTCGACGAATTCGACAAGCTGAATCCGACGAAAGTGATCCCGGCGCACGGGCGCATGGGCGGCATCGAACTAATCCGCCACCAGCGCGAGTATCTCGCTGCCGTGCAGAGTGGCGTCACCGCCGCGAAGCGCGAGGGCAAATCGCTCGAGGACACGACGAAACAGCTGGCCGAGTCGATCGCGGCGAAGTTTCCCGATTTGGTTCCGGGCGGTGGCCCGGCCACCGGCCGGATCACGGCAGCGATCCAAGCGGCGTACCGAGAAGCCAAGTAGCGCTTGGCACGCCGCGGGGCCGCGGTTCAGAATGCCAAGAAAGGGCGCGACTCCGCGCCACGCGACTGGGGGATCTCATGGCGAAGCTTTGGCTCGCGGCCAGCGCCGCGCTCGTATTCTGCGGGTCGCTGTCAGGTGCGCGGCATGCTGGGCGGCACCGGCAAGATGCTCGGCAAGTTCGGCTGGTTCCACGAGCTCGCGTGCCCGAACGAGAACGAGCTGTTCGTCGCCGAGCTCCTGAACTGGCGCGCGCAGAAGCTCGTGCTGCACCCGAAGTGATGGCGAGGTAACGACGATGACGGCGAAGCGCACGGTTTTGTCATTGATGGCGGCCGCCGCGGTTGCCGCCGTCATCATGGGTTGCGAGACGAAGGCGCCTGCCGCGAGCGCTGCGGCGCCGCCAGCCGCTCCGGCCGCGACGGCATACCAGAGCGTCGTGGACATGCGGCTCGTGGGCCACGACGACCTGCAAGCGCGCTCCGCGTATCAGCCCGTCATTCACCGCTACGGCGACCGCTACGTCCTGTTCGTCGGCCATCACACGGGTTCTGCAATGAATCCGCAGTCCGGTGCAGTCGAGAAGAACGGTCTGTCGATCGTCGATGTCACGAACCCAGCGGCGCCGAAATATCTCGCTCACATGCCCCCGACCGGCGACGAGGCCAACGGCACGCAGCACGTGCAGGTGTGTGACGGCCGCGAGCTCGCGCACGGCGATCCCGCGAAGGTGTATGCGATCCGCACGAACGGCCAGGTGGGCTACGAGGTGCTCGACGTGACGGAGCCGGCGAAGCCGGCGTTTCTGACGACGATCGCCGCCACCGGCACCTCGTCGCGGCCGAAGTCCGATCGCGGCAATCGTGAGACGCACAAGTTTCAGTGGGACTGCTCGACCGGTGTTGCGTACATGAACGGCACCGCGCAGGACTGGCGCGTGACACGTGTGCTCCAGGCGTTCGACGTCAGCGATCCGACGAAGCCGAAGCACATCCGCGATTTCGCCCTCGAAGGCTACGAGCCGAACGCGGCCGGGCCGATGCCCGAACCGCAGGTGGCGGGCCTGCACCAGCCGTTCGTGGTCGGCAAGCGCATGTACCTCGGCTACAACAGCGGCGACGACGGCGTGCTGCAGATCGTCGACACGGACAAGTTCCTGCACGGCGATAGCGCTGCGAAAGATCCACTGAAACCCACGGCGGAGAACCTGCGCTACCCCGAGATCTCGCACTACGACATGCCGAGCTACTGGGGCGTACACACGGCGAAGCCGATCTACGGCTTCACGATCGCCGACTACGCCGATAACCGCGACGCACGCACGCGCGATCTGCTGCTCGTGTCGTCGGAGTCGGAGACGTTCCGCTGCCAGGAGCCGCGCGACGTCATGACGATATTCGACATCACCGAAGAGAAGCGCCCGAGCCCGATCGCCACATTCCAGGTGCCGGAAGAGCCCGGCGACTTCTGCCACCGCGGCGGCCGCTTCGGCCCGCATTCGTTTGCGGACGCCTACAACCCGAAGTTCGACAAGACGCTCGTGGTGCTCGCGTACTTCAACGCCGGCGTGCGAGTGGTCGACATTCGCAATCCTTTCGAGCCGAAGGAAGTCGCGCGGTTCATCCCGGAGATCACCGCGAACACCACGGACTCGTGCATCGAGATCGACGGTAAGCGCGAGTGCCAGAAGGCCATCCAGACGAATAACGTGAACATCGATGACCGCGGCTACATCTATGCGCTCGATCGTGCTTCGACGGGCCTGCACATACTCGAATTGAGCGGTGCGGCGCGTGCCATAGCGGGGCTCTGAAGGGGACTTAGGCGAACGCGATCTCGCCGCGCGCGCGCCGTTCCAAGGGCAGCAGGCACGTATAAAGGAAGGAGTGCAGGGGTGTCGGCACGTAGTGTAGCGCGCCGAGCCGCACGACGGCGCCGGTCCACGCGTCGAGCTCCGAGCGTTTGCGCGCGGCGATGTCGCGCTGCATCGACGAGGTGCCCTCCGGCGTGGCCTTGTCGAGCAGCGCGAGCGCGCGGTCGACGGCCCCGTCCGGGAGCCGCACGCCGTTCGCGCGTGCCACGGCTTCGATCTCGCGCATGCCTGCGATCATGAACGCGCGTGTCTCCGGCGTCTTCATCAGCACGCCGATCGGCGCGCGACTCACGGCGCCCAGGCTGCCGAACGGCACGACGAGCAGTAGCTTCTCCCACAACGTCGCGCGGATGTCGTCGGGCACGGCCGCGTCGACACCGGCCTGCACGAACGCGTCGCGTAGCGCCAGTACGCGCGGCGTCCTTTCGTCGGAGAGTTCGCCAAAACGAAGGAACGTCACCCCGCCGAGATGGCGCACGTGCCCCGGCGCTTCGATCAGACAGAAACCGGCGCACATGCCGCCGCTCGTGTGCTGCGCGCCGAGCAGGCGACCGAGTTCATCGGGCGTCTCCACGCCGTTCTGCAGTGGCACGATCAGGGTCGTCGGTTTGAGCAGGGGCTCGAGCCTCGGCGCCAGATCCGCGACTTGCCAGGTTTTCACGCCGAGCAGTACATAGTCCACGGGGCCGAATGCGCCAGGGTCGTCGCTCGCGTGTGCTGGCCGGATCAGCATGTCGCCGAGCACGCTGTCTACGCGCAGGCCCCGCGCGCGAATCGCATCGAGATGCGCCCCACGTGCGACGAACACGACGTCCGTGCCCGCTGCGGCCAGTCGCGCGCCGAAGTACGCGCCTACTCCGCCGACACCCACTACCGCCACGCGCATGGTCGTTCTCCTCGTGGCCGGTATCCTAGTAGACGGCCGCGCGTCGCGAAACTGGGGCGAAAAAAAAGGCGTTGGCGATTTCTCGCCAACGCCCGCGTCTCGTCCGTTGAGGCTACCGCTACCTATTATTTGAACTTGAAGTTCATCTGCACGCCGGCTTCACGCGGACGTCCAACCGTCGCGAAGTCGAAGCCCCAGATGCCATGGAAGAAGCCCGAGTTGATCAGGCGCTCGTTGGTCAAGTTCGTACCGAACACAGCGAGGTTCCAGTTGGCATTGGCAGGCTCATACGTCATGCGCAGGTTCGTGATGCCCGAACCACCGCTCTCGTCGAAGCCCGCCGGCACGGCCGGCGCCCAGAACGACGTGCGCAGGAATGCCAGCGAACGCCAGAACTGCGACTGATAGAGGTAGTCGAGGCGCGTGACGATCTGTGAGCCGCCCTTCAGGCTGGCGTTGTACTGCATGCCGAAGCTACCCGTGTTCTTCGGAGCCTGTGCGAACGCCGTGTTCGTATCGAGGAACAGCGTTCCCGGCAGGATGCTGGTGTACGCCGTATCGAGGTAGCCCACGTTCAGGTTGAACAGCCACTTCTCCGTTGGGACAAGCGTCACCTCGAACTCCGCGCCCCGAGCGCGCGCAGCTCCGACGTTCGTCGTCAACAGATTCGGCAGCTGGTGGCCCTGCGAGTCAATCACCGGTCCGGCTTGCTGAATGTCCGTCCAAATCGTGTTGAACAACGTCGCGTTCAAACGCACATGCTTGTTCGCAAGATCCGAACGAACGCCGATTTCCGTGTTCTTCAGCGTCTGCGGCTTGTACGAGGAGAATTTGCGAATGCCGTCCGAGGGGTCGATGTAGGCGGTCGCACCGCCCGAGTTGAACCCCTCCGAGTAACCGAGGTAACCCATCACGTTCGGGGTGAACTGCTTCGTCAACGACAGCTTCGACGTGTCCTTGTCGAAACTGCTCGGCGTCGTCAGCTGGCCTACCGATGAGCCCGCCAACACGTCGCCCGTGAATGCAAGGTTCGGCGTCGCCGCCTGAGCCCCGCTTGCTCCCGGAACGATGACGAGCGGCTGCAGAACCTGGGTCTGATCGTGATGACGCAGTCCAACCGTGAGGTTCATCGTGTCGGTGAGGGTGATCGTTGCCTCGCCAAACACGGCCCAGCCGGTCGTATCGGTGCGATTCAGCGTGTCGAAACGACCGCCACCCCCGATTGCGCCCGCATACACCTGTTGGCAATTCAGCAGCGCGGTCTGGGCGGCAGCCGCCTGGCAGGTCGGGCTGTTGAACGCCGTATTGATATCGAGCGTGCCGTTGGTGAATTCCTCAGCTTGGTAGCGCGTGGTACGGCTACGCAGCATCTGGTTCCAGTAGTACGTACCGGCCACCCAATGCAAGCGGTTCTGACCGCCGGAGAGCTGAATCTCCTGGCTGAATAGACGCTGCCGGGTGTTTGCCACGTCCGTGACCAGATCGTACTGGCTGTTGTCGTAGTCGATGATCTGGTGAGCGTCCTGCGACGTTTGCGCAGTGATGAACTGCAGCTTCATGTTCTTCGACAGGTTCCAGCTCACGTCGGACGAGAACTGCCGCGTCTGAATGGCGTCGGGCGTGGTGATCTCGGAGCGGTTCTCCCACTCTCCGACTTGGCCGCCGGGCTGTCCCGCCGTCTGCGTGATGGCGTTGTACGGTATCCCGCTCGCTAATGCGTAGAGGTCGATGACGCCCACCGCTGCACCCGCTTCGGCGAGCGTGCCCGGGAACACCGCGTCTTGGATGCGGGGTTCCGTGAGGTGGTTGTTGTCACTCGAATAGATGAAGCGCCACGTCAGATTTTCCGTGGGCGTCCACAGAATATCGCCGCGGTACACCTTCTCATCGAGACCGCCATTGTTGGCACCGGTCGTGAGATCGTGCACGAAGCCGTCGCGGAACAGGCTTGCCGCTGTGAACTTCGTGAGCAGCTTGTCCGTGATCGGCAGGTTGACGGTGAATTTCGCGTCGCGCCGGTCGAGGGTGCCGACCGTGGCGGTCGCTTCGGCGCCGTATACGTCCGTGGGCTTCTTCGTCCAGATGCGGATGGCGCCGCCGGTCGAGTCGCGGCCGAACGTCGTGCCTTGCGGTCCGCGCAGCACTTCGATGCGGTCGATATCCACGAATTCCTGGGCCAGCAAGCCGGCGCTGCCGACCTGCCACACGCCGTCGACGTACGTGCCGACGTTCGGGATGCCGCGGACCGTAAAGTTGGTCTGAGTGATGCCGCCGCCGCCGCCGGTGACGACGAGGTTCGGGATGGCCTGGCTTACGCGTTCGATCGAATCGAGGCCACGCATTTCGAGGCTGTCGCCCGTGACGGCGACGATGGAGATCGGTACCTGTTGCAAATTCTGTTCACGCCGGGTGGCCGTGACCACGATTTCCTCGAGGCCTTCCTGGGCGAAAGACGGAAAAGCAACAACTGCTGGTAAGACGGATGCTAGTACACATCCTATTGTTTTGTATCGCATAACTCCCTCATGCATGGTGGAAATAGTTCCTTCTGTACCTGCCTCGCGACATTTACGCGGGCATTCGGCCCGCCGGATGTTGCGACGACGCACTCGTGGGCACAAATTAAAGTTTGTTAACTAGGTCTTGGGCAAAGTTGAGGCGAGTCGCTGCAGAGCGCGCCGCGCCTAGGGCGGCAGCGCTCAGCACAGGTCACACGAGTAGGACTTCGGGCCGGATGGACCACGGCGCGTTGCGAAATTGCCACGCTGTATCGCGAATCGCACCCACGATCGTCGACCGCCGCGCGTGTCGCGGGGTTACCACGGCCGACGGGACGGCGCCCCGGTAGGCGCGACAGCTAGTGGCCGGGTAGCGGACTCACGTCGACGGCCACCGTCACCTGGTGTGCGCCGCCGCCGACGATGAACCCGTTGATCGGGCTCACGTCGCCGTAGTCGCGGCCCCAGCCCACCGTGATGTGCTCGACGTTCGGGATCAGGTTGTTGGTCGGATCGAAGTCGACCCAGCCGTCGCGGCCAGCCCAGACCGATATCCATGCGTGCGACGCGTCGGAGCCCACGAGTTTTTCTTTGCCTTCCGGCGGCCGCGTGAGCAGGTAGCCGCTGACGTAGCGCGCCGCGAGACCGAGGCTGCGCAAGCATGCGATCTGAAGATGCGCGAAATCCTGGCATACGCCGCGACGCATCGCGAACACTTCACTGACGGGCGTCGACACGTCCGACACGCCGCCGCGGTACTCGAACTCGCGGAAGATCCGCCCCGTGAGATCCATCGTCGCCGCGAGAATCGGTCGGCCGGGAGTGAACGAGGCGCGCGCGTAGTCGTAGACCTCATCGCCGCCCACGATGTGCGGCGATTCGAACGAAAACTCGTACGCCTCGAGCGCGGAGTCCATCTCGAGCCGCGCCCGGGTTTCCTCCCACTTCTCCCTGGCTTCGAGCACGAACGGCACGGCCGTGGGCCGAACCTCCACGCGCGAATGTGCATCGACGACCAACCGTTCGTGCGGTTCCTGCACCGTCAGGTATTGAACCGGGTTGCCGAAGTAGTCCTCGCCTTGCGAGTCCACAGCCGGCGACGGATCGACGATCACCGCCGTGTCGATCGTGGTCTGGCGCGGATGCGGTCGCGGCATCAGGTGCAGCACGTGATGCGACACGGACACCATGTCCTCGTACGTGAACGTGGTCTTGTGGCGGACGTCGTAGATCACCGCGCGCCCTCGCCGCGCCGCGCGCCCGCAACGCGCCGCGCGGAGGAGTGGCTGAAGAACCGCTCCGCGATGTGATCCGATAGCGCAAGCACGTCGCGATCGATGCGTCGCGCTAGCCGCTCGAGTTCGACGCGCGTCTCGAAGCGGCCCACGGTCACGCCGAGTTCCGTCGCATCGGCCAACCGCAGCTCGCTTGTAAGCCGCGTCACGACCCGCTGGTCGAGCGTCATGATGGTTTCGTCTTTCGGACTCGGCAGATGCGCGATGTGGTCGGCCAACGTCAGGGCCTGATACACCGCCGAGCGCGGGTTCGTCTCGTCGCAGAGCAAGAGATCGAGCACGGCCGGTAGCTGCGGCGCGGCGTGGTAACGGCCGCGGTAGGTGATCGTGCTGTCGGCGAGCTCGAGCAAGAGATCGAGCTGTCCGTCGTTAGGCGCCTCGGGCCGCACGGCGAGCTGCTGCAGCAGCTGGATCATGCCGCGCGTGCGCTCGAGGCGACGGCCCATGTCGAGGAAACGCCAGCCGTGGCCGTGCGTCATGTTCTCGGCCACCATTCCGTTGAACGCCGCCAGATATTGAATGAGTCGGTTCAGCAGTCGTAGCGCGTCGTCCGTCTCATGGCCGAGCGTTAGTTTCGACGATTTGTCGACCTCGGTCATATCGCGCAGGATCCGGAACGTGTCGAACGACAGCCGCTCGCGTGCCGCATCGGCGTTGCGCCGTACGTTGCCGAGCACCGTTGCGAGACCATCGCGGCTCTCGGGATCGAACAAGATTGTCCAAAGCTCGCGTTCGACGGCTTCACGGCCTTCCTGCATCGCGCGGCGGCCGCGCCGCACCGACAGGTGTTTTTGAACGATCAGCATCGACACAACACGCTCGGGAGAGACGAGACTGCGCGTGGAGCCCATCTCGCCGCCGAGACGGATAACGAGGCTGCGGAACAACCGCACGGCGCCTTCGGCGCGCTCGGTGTAGCGACCGAGCCAAAACAGGCTGTCGGCCATGCGGCTTGGCAGTTCGCGGCCGCCGCGATGCAGGCGGAGATTTGCCTGGCGCTGCGCAAGCAAGCTGAATTGCTCGACGGGCTGATCCGACAGCACCCAGGTGTCCTTGCTGATGTCGCCGGCTTCGAGCCAGGGGGCACGTGGATCCGAACCCTGCGCGACTCGCGTGAGGCCGCCGGGCATGACCTGGTAACCTTTGTCGGTCGCTGCAACGTAGACGCGCAGCGTCACGGGCGCAGCTTGCAGCCCATTGGCGTTCGACCACGTAGGTGCCGTCGATAGAGACGCCGGTTCCTGGCAGACGAAGTCGTAGCCGTTGCGTTGTATTTCGTGAATCAGCTGTGCGCGCTCGTTGGCGGGCATCGACGGCGTCACGAGGCCGCCTTCGCCCGCCGTGAACAGGTTGCGAGTGTTGCGAATGCGCCGCACCACAAGGCGGTCGAGGTTCTTCAACACGAACTCGCGCTCGCGCTCCTGGCCGCACCACCAGGTAGCGACACTCGGCATCACCAGATCCTCGTCGAGGAACAGTTGCGCCAGGCTCGGCAGGAACGCCAGAAATGCGTCGCTCTCGACGAGGCCGCTGCCAAGCGCGTTGCCAATCGTTACGCGGCCGGCGCGCGCGGCCTGCAGCAGGCCCGGAACGCCGAGCAGGGAGTCCGTGCGCAACTCCAGAGGATCGCAGAGCTCGGCGCTGATGCGGCGCATGATGAGGTCGACCGGTTTCAGGCCTTCTACGGTCTTCATGAACACGCGGTCGTCGCGAACTGTCAGGTCCGAGCCTTCGACGACGCTGAAGCCGAGATAGCGCGCGAGGTAAGCATGCTCGAAATACGTCTGCTTCGACGGCCCCGGTGATAGGAACACGGCTTGCGGCTGGTCGCGGTTCGACAACGACAGGAAACGTTCGCTGAAAGCGCGGAAGAAGCTAGCAAGCCTGCGCACGTTGCGTTCGGCGAAAAGCTCCGGTAGGCACTGCGACGCAACGACACGATTCTCGAGCGCATAGCCGGCACCTCCCGGTGCCTGCGTGCGATCGCTGAGTACCCACCACTGGCCATCGGTCGAGCGGGCGATGTCGAACGCAACGAAGTGCAAATGCAGGTCGTCGCGTACCGCGATGTTCTTGCACGGCCGCAAGTACTGCGAGTTGCCGAACACTAGGCCCGGCGGCAGCAACTTCTCCTTCAGTACACGCTGTTCGCCGTAGAGATCGAGTAGCAAGCGGTTCAACAGCGTGGCCCGCTGGATCACGCCGCGCTCGATCGCGCTCCACTCGGCGGGATCGATCAGCAGCGGAAACAGATCGAGCCGCCAAGGTCGTGCACTGTCGCCGTCGCCTTGAGGGACGAACGTAACGCCGTTTTCCCGCAGCAAGCGCTGCGCCTTGTCGTGCGCTGCCCGGGTGGCACCGCTGCCCATCGCCGCAAACCCCTCGAGCACGGGCTGCCAGCGTGACCGCACGGCTCCTTCCGGCGTGGACAGCTCGTCAAAGGCCATTGGATCGCGCTGGTAGGCTTCGAGCAATTTGGCTTCGGCCGACGCGTAAGCGTTCGGTATAGTGTTGATGGCCGACATGCTCCTCGGTGCTTATCCGTCGCTGGTCGATTCTACTCAGTGCGACCAGCGTAGATCGAGCGTGCAGGGCGCTTCGGGGCGTGTAAGCGACCGCGGCTCCGGCGCTGCGCCTGGCGTATGGCCGAACGGGACGAAACGCGAAAGCCGACGGCTTTCGGCTTCGTACGCATTGACCGGAAAGCGCTCGAAGCTGAGACCCCCGGGGTGCGCGACATGATAGGCGCAGCCTGCTACGGCGCGGCCCGACCAGCGGTCGTACAGGTCGAACGTCAGCGGCGCATCGATCGGAATCTTGGGGTGTAGGCTCGACGGGGCCTCCCATGCGCGGTAACGCACGCCGCCGATGTACTCGCCGGCGGTGCCCGTCGCTACGAGCGGTACGCGGCCGCCGTTGCAGCCGATGACGTAACGTTGTTCGTTGAAGCCGCGCACGCGCACTTGCAGCCGCTCGAGCGTCGAGTCGACGTAGCGTGCGGTGCCGCCCGGTGCGCCTTCCTCGCCGAGCACGTGCCAAGGCTCGAGCGCCTGGCGCAGCTCGATCTCGATGGCTCCGAACTGCACGGTGCCGTAGCTCGGAAAGCGGAACTCGTAGTGGGGCGCGAACCAGGTTGCGTCGACGGGATAACCCGCGCGGTTCATGTCGCCGATCACGTCGGCGAAATCGTTCCACACGTGGAACGGCAGCATGAACTTGTCGTGCAGCTGCGTGCCCCAGCGGACGAGGTCGCCGCGATAGGGTGTGCGCCAGAACCGCGCGACGAGTGAGAGCAACAACACCTGCTGCACGAGACTCATCTGTGGGTGCGGCGGCATTTCGAACGCGCGGAACTCGACGAGGCCGAGCCGGCCCGTGGGGCCATCCGGCGAGTACAGCTTGTCGATGCAGATCTCCGTGCGGTGCGTATTGCCGCTCAAGTCGACCAAGAGGTTGCGGAACAACCGATCGACAAGCCACGGCGGCACAGGTTGCTGCGCGTCGTCGGTCTGTTTGAACGCGAGCTCGAGCTCGTGTAGCGAATCGTACCGCGCCTCGTCCATGCGCGGCGCCTGGCTTGTCGGGCCGATGAATAGCCCCGAGAACAAATACGAGAGTGCGGGATGATGCTGCCAGTACGTGACGAGGCTGCGCAGCAGATCGGGCCGGCGCAGGAAGGGGCTGTCCGCCGCGCGCATGGCGCCGAGCACGACGTGGTTGCCGCCGCCGGTGCCCGTATGCCGGCCGTCGAGCATGAATTTCTCGGTCACGAGCCGTGTGTGGTGCGCGTCATCGTAGAGTCCCTCGGTGATCGCGCGCATCTCGTCCCAGCTTTCGGCCGGTTGCACGTTGACTTCGATCACGCCGGGATCGGGCGTGACCTTGATCAGGTTCAGGCGCGAGTCTCGCGGGGGTTCGTAGCCTTCGAGATGAATCGGCAGCTTGAGCTCTGCACTCGTGTCCTCGATCGCGGCGACGAGGTCGAGGTAATCCTCGAGCTCAACGACCGGCGGCATGAACACGCACAGGCGTCCGTCACGCGGTTCGACCGCGATCGCCGTCCGGACGGGGGCCCCCGGTGCCGACCGCTGCGTCATCGAGCGTTCGCGCTCCGTCTCCCGATGCTCGCCGCTCAGGAACGGTTGGCGCAGCGGGTGGGGTTCGGGCAGATCCTTCCTCTCAGCGAATGGGTCGGCCGGTAGCACCTGCGGATACTCGAGCGGCGATAGAAACGGCAATGACGACAGCGGCAGGCGAAACCCAAGCGGCGAATCGCCGGGCACGAGGAATAGCTTGCCCGTGCGTGTGCGCCACGGCTCGCTGCTCCACCGGCGGGCGTCGAAGGCCTGCGCGTTCCAACGCTGTACCGGCAGGACATAGCCGACGGCCCTCTCGAGGCCGCGCTCGAACACCCGCGCCATACGCGCTCGCGCGAGCGGATCTTCGAGCTTGTTGCGCGTCGGGTCGAGATTCTCGGGCAGCTTGCGTTCCTGGCTCATGAAGTGCCACGGGTCTTCGTAGGCTGCAACCACCGCTTTCGCGTCGACTTCCAGACGGTCCGCGATGCCGTGCAGCAAGTCGCGCGCCTGCTCGACCGTCGGGTGGTAGTCCCTGTGCTCCGCGGCCACCAGCGTGGTGTCGCGCCACAGGGGCTTCTCGTCGCGGCGCCAATATAAGGAGAACGCCCAGCGCGGTAATTGTTCGCCCGGGTACCACTTACCCTGGCCGAAGTGCAACAGGCCGTGCGGCGCGAACCGCGTGCGCAGGCGTTGAATCAAGTCGGCCGCGAATTTGCGTTTCGTGGGGCCCACGGCCGCGATGTTCCACTCGGCGCCGTCGGCATCGTCCATCGCGACGAAGGTCGGTTCGCCGCCGATCGTCACGCGCACATCGTCGCCGGCGAGTTGGCTCTCTACTTGCCGCCCGAACGCGTCGATCGCGCGCCATTGTTCCTCGCTGTACGGCTTCGTTACGCGCGGCGATTCGACGACGCGCCTTACACTCATCGCATGCTCGAACTTCGTCTCGCAGTCCTCGATCGCGCCGCTGATCGGCGCGGCGCCGACCGGGTGCGGTGCGCATGCGAGCGGGATGTGGCCCTCGCCCGCGAATAGACCGGAGGTGGGGTCGAGTCCGACCCAGCCCGCGCCCGGCAGGTATACCTCGGCCCACGCGTGCAGATCGGTGAAGTCCCGATCGGTGCCCGACGGTCCGTCGAGCGACTTCACGTCGGCGACGAGTTGGATCAAGTAGCCCGAAACGAATCGCGCTGCGAGCCCCATATGCCGCAGCAAATGGACGAGCAGCCAGCCGCTGTCGCGGCATGAGCCGGAGCCGAGGGTCAGCGTCTCCTCCGGCGCCTGAACGCCGGCTTCCATGCGGATCGTGTACGCGATCTCGTTTTGCAGTCGCTGATTCAGGCCGACGAGAAAGTCGATCGTCCGCATCTTCGGCTGGGCGCGCAGTGCGGCGAGCCACTTCTTTACGAGCGGACTGGCCGGCTTCACCGTCAGGAACGGTTCCAGATCCTGGCGCAGCTCGCGGTCGTACGCGAACGGGAACGTTTCCGCGTCGGGCTCGAGGAAGAAGTCGAACGGGTTGCGCACGGCCATGTCGGCGACGAGGTCCACTTCGACGCTGAAGCGGTCGACCTTCTCCGGGAACACGACACGGGCCAGGAAGTTGCCGTACGGATCCTGCTGCCAGTTCAGAAAGTGGTTGGGCGGTTCGATCTTCAGCGAGTAGCTGACGACCGGCGTGTGGCTGTGCGGTGCCGGGCGCAGCCGGATGACCTGCGGGCCCATCGTGATGGGGCGGTCGTATATGTAGCTCGTTCGGTGGGTCAGTGCGATGTGCAGCGTCATGCGGGGGGTGGGGTCTCGATCTGAGTCTGGCTTTGGGTCTGAGATGCGGGTGCCGTCTTCGTGGTGCGGCTAGTGGGCGGGTCCATCGTGGTGCTCGTCGACGGACGGAACCACGTGGCGGCGATCAGGGCGTGCAGCTCGCCGAGCGCGAGCTGAGCGTCGTCGATCCACTGATGCAAGCCCGCGAGGTCGAGCTCGAGGACTTTCGGCCGCGCCAGCAGACGGCGCAAATCGCCGAGCTTCGAGAGCGCATCGCCGTTACGTGGCAGCATCGCGAGCGCCGCCCCCATCTCGCGCAGACTGAAAGCCACTGCACGCGGGAACTGCTCGTCCTTCAATAGGTAACGGATGACGTCGTGGCTGCTGATGCCACGCCTCAGTTTCTGGCGGTACATCTGATATGCGCTCAGCGATTGCAGTACAGCCATCCACAGCGAATTGTCGAACCGTGCGAGATCCTCGCGGCCGAGCAGCGTGGCGGCCGCGACGTCCAAAATTCGCGTCGTCATGTCGGTGCGCTCGAGGCTACGGCCCACGCGGAAGAACTGATAGCCCGCATCGTGGCTCATGGTCTCGGCGAGCAGGCCGCTGATCTGCTGGCAGCCCTCGACGACGCGCGAGTGAATGCCGTAGCGGCGCCGATGCGAGGTGTCGGCGTCGAGCTCCTGGCTCACGTACATGTAGAGCTCGTTGACGGAGCGCCACGCTTCCGACGGCACGATGTCGCGCGTCGTGCGGATGCTCTCGCGCGCCAAGCGGAGCGACGCGCGCACGGAACTAGGGTTGTTACGGTCAGCGACGAAGAAGCGTTCGGGTGTATCGGCGGTGGGGTTCGGGTACAGCTCGTGGTAGAGGGTCGCGCCGCCCGTGATCTCGATCAGCCCGTCCCAACCGAGCCGGGCCTGGCGCGGAAGGTCGAGCAGCAGGTTACCGTAGACTTGTGCGAGCCGCGACGTGGTTTCCGCCCGCTCCAGATAGCGCGCGCTCCAGTAGATCCGCTCTGCGACTCGCGATAGCAGGCTCATGATTCGAGCGCCACGATCCACGTGTCCTTGCTGCCGCCGCCTTGCGACGAGTTCACGACGAGCGAGCCGCGCCGCAACGCTACACGCGTGAGCCCACCCGGTGTGACCCAGATGCGCTGGCCTTGCAGAATGAATGGCCGCAGGTCGAGATGGCGAGGCTCGATCTCATCCTGGACGAGCGTCGGGGCCGTCGAGAGCGCGAGCACGGGCTGTGCGATGTAGTTGCGCGGGTTCGCTTCGACCGCGGCCGCCATCGCCACCTTTTCCTCGGCAGTTGCGCGCGGACCAATCAGCATGCCGTAGCCGCCGGACTCGTTGGCCGGTTTCACGACCCAGTTCGAGAGATCGGCGAGCACGCGTTTGCGGCTTTCCTCGTCGCGCAGCAGCAGCGTCGGCACGTTCGGGAGGATCGCCTCCTCGCCCAGGTAGTACTCGATGATCTGCGGCACGTAGGCGTAAACGACCTTGTCGTCGGCGACGCCAGCGCCGGGAGCGTTCGCGAGCGCTACGTTCTGGGCGCGCCATGCGCGCATGAGGCCGGGGACGCCTAGTGCCGACTCCTTTTCGAAGCACTCGGGATCAAGGAATGTGTCGTTGACTCGCCGGTAGATCACATCGACCCGCTCGAGGCCGCGAATCGTGCGCACGTACACGCATTCGTCGTCGCCTACGACGAGGTCGGACCCTTCCACGAGATCCACGCCCATGCGCTGCGCAAGGTAGGAGTGCTCGAAGTACGCCGAGTTGTAGATGCCAGGCGTTAGCACGACGACCCGCGGCACGTCGATCTTGCGCGGGCTCAAAGAAGCGAGCATGTCGAACAGTCGAGAAGCGTAATCGTCGACCGGCAGAATCGAAGCGTGCTGGAACATCTCGGGGAACACTTGCTTCGTGATCGCCCGGTTCTCGAGCATGTAGGACACGCCCGAGGGCACCCGCAGGTTGTCCTCGAGTACATACACCGTGCCGTCGCGGTCGCGCACGAGGTCGGAGCCGCAAATGTTGGCCCATACGCCGTACGGCGGATTCGCGCCCACGCAGGCCGGCAGGAAGTTGGCGGACGTCGCGATCAGATCCTCGGGCACGACACCGTCGGCGATGATCTTCCGGTCGTGGTACAGGTCGTCGATGAAGCGGTTCAAGGCCGTGAGCCGCTGAATCAGGCCGCGTTCGATGCGTAGCCATTCGCTGGCCTCGATGGTGCGCGGGATCACGTCGAACGGCCACGCGCGGTCGATGTTCTGGCCCTCGGTGTAGACCGTGAACGTGATGCCCATCTCGGCGATCGCCCGGTCGGCGTCGCGCTGCCGCTCGGTCAGCTCGTGCACGCCGAGCGACGTCAGGTAGCTGACGAGCCGCTCAGCCGCAGGGCGTGCGTGTCCCGACGAGTCGAACAGCTCGTCGTGGAAGGAGGCCGGGTTGTATTGAGTCCAGTCGATGCGCATGGTTTTGAAATCAACATACGCGTAAAAAAATGGGGCGTCGACTCGCGAAAATAGTGCGTTTCAGGGCGTCGAGCACCATTCTGGTGCCCGTAGGTGAAGCCTGCTAACGCGCGCGGACCGACAATTCCATCGCGTCGCCGACGGGCAACATCGCAGATACGTAGCCCTGCGTCGGGTCGCGCACATACGCGAGGTAGTCGCGAAGCACGTCCGGAAACAGATCGAGATCGTCAGCGACCACGAGCGAACCCGGGGCGAGCGCCGGCTCGAGCATCCGCAGGAACGGCAGATAGAGCTCTTTCCAACCGTCGAGGAACGCGACGGACACGCCGCCGGTGAGATCGTTCAACGTCTGCAGCGCGTCGCCGACACGCAGATCCACGAGATCGGCGAGGCCCGCGGCCGCCATGTAATCGCGCGCGCGCGCCGCCTTGCCCGCGTGCAGTTCGGTGGTAATCACGCGGCCTGCACCACGATCGCGCACGGCAGCGGCGAGATAAATCGTCGAAATGCCGAACGAGGTGCCGAATTCGACAAAAGTACCGGGCGCCGCGCTGCGCGCGAGCACATATAAGAGTCGGCCGGCCTCGGCCGACACGGGTATGAACGCGTCATCGAGCAGCGAAGTGCGCTCGGTTCCCCGTTTACCGCGGGCCTTCTCGAGCAGCGGTGGATCATTGCGATCGGCAGCTGCGTGCATGTCGTCGAGCACGCGCTGGACACGAGGGTCGTGAAGAGATGATTGCATGACGCGACTAGACCACGCGGCCTGCGAACCGAGCAAGCAGGCGCGAGTTCGCATTCACGCAAGTGCGCTGTCGAGCACCATGGTTGCTCATTGGCTTGTGCCGCCGCGGTAGTGGGTGGTGGCTATGATAGCGGTAACATTTGCTTCGACTTGGCCTATACTGGCCCAACTAGTAAAACTATTCGGGTCGGACGAGACTGCCCGCACCGCGAAATCAGCTGGCGATCGACCTTGGGGGGTACATGGTCAGGTTCCCGGTCTGGCCGACGACTGCCGAGAGTCGTTTCAGTCACTCGATCGATGCTTGGACGCACGATCCGGACCTGCAGCGCTCGTTCGGCACGCGTTTTCGCATTCGTCCGACATACGTGCAGGGCGCGCGCATGTTCTACAAGGCCGTGTCGTTTGGCGATTTGGCCGTCAGCGCCACTGCGGCATCGTCGTCGCTGATCCACGACTGCCTCGCGGGTCTCTACGACGACAGCGAGCGGCGCATATTCTTGCTGATGCCGAATCAGCAGCGTTCAGTCGATAGCGGCGGCAAGCGTTTCGTGCAGCAGGCGGGCGAGTGCGCGTTCACCGATTCCGCCGTGGACCATGCCGCCGCCTACAAGAGCGCTCATGCGGCGATTTGCTTGAGCATTCCCTTCGGCACGCTGCGCCACTATTTGCCGGAGCCCGAGCGCCTCGTCGGGATTCGGTTCGCGAATAACGGGGCTCTGTCGCGACTCGCATCGATGCTGCTGTTGTCGATTTGGTCATCGGCGGAAGAGGGTACTGCCGCGAGCGATGGCCTTCGGGCCGCGCACGCATTGCTTGGTGTCGTCGCTCGGTGCGCGCCGACGCGTGGCGCAGATGACGCCGCGTGCGCCCGAGTCAGCTGCGCGCAGGTCAAGCAACTGATCAATGCTGAGATCCGTAATCCCGCGCTCTGCGTGCAGTTCGTGGCCGAGCGCATAGGCGTGACGACGCGTTACCTGCAGCTATTGTTCTCGGCCGAAGGCGAATGTGTCTCGCACTACATCAAGCGCGAACGCCTCTTAGGGTGTCTGCTCGATCTACGCGACTTCGACTTCGACAACCAGAGCATCACCGAGATCGCGTTCTCGTGGGGCTTCAACAGCGCCGCGCATTTCTCATCGTCGTTCAAGCGCGAGTTCGGTCTGAATCCCCGCGACTACCGCAGCTGCGACCTCGAGGCTCTCGCAGCCTTGCAGCCGATCGGCGTCGAGGACTCGCTGCTTCAAGCTCTGATCCTTCTGGATAGAACGGGCCACTCGCGGCGCGTCGCTGCCCCCGCACATTGAGCGCGCTTCAGCGGGACGCCAGCGACCGGGTAGGCACGCTCGGCTAGGATGGCCGGGTCCTCGAGCTGCAGGATGGGCCTATGATGAATCGACGACTGTTGCTCCGCCGCGCCGCGGGCGTTGCCGCGGTGCTCGCCGCGCCGCGAGAGGGTTTCGCGGCTAACTACCATCTCGTGATTCGCGGCGCGCGTGTGATCGACCCTTCCCAGTGTATCGACCGGCGTGCCGACGTCGCTATACGCGATGGCAAGATCGCGGCGCTGGGACGTGACATTCCGGCGTCCGCCGGCACGGATTCGATCGATGTGAGCGGCAAGCTCGTGATGCCGGGGTTGATCGACATTCATCTTTCGCGCCCGACACCCTTTCGTCGGACTTGAACGTGCCGGGGCGGACCGCGCAGGTGTTCGATTTGCCGAACGTGCTGTCGAAGTTCTTGCTGCTCGGCATGCCGCTCGACGACGTCATTGCGCGCGTCACGAGGCGCGCGGCCTGGGAACAACCGCCTCGTCACGCGTGCCGTGGTGTTTGGCGGCAAGCGCGTCGGCTAGAATCCGGTTGAACGACAGGGAGAACGCTGTGATTCGTGGAGTCTGCCTGTGCGGCGCGGTGGAGTATGAATTCACGGCGCCGTTCCAAATGATGATGCATTGCCACTGCTCCATGTGTCGCAAGCATCATGGAGCGATGTTCGCTACGTTCGTCGCGGCGCCGTACTCGGCGTTTCGCTGGGTGCGCGGCGAAGATGCGCTCGAGAAGTACAAATCCTCCGAGCACGGTGTCCGCTCGTATTGCCGGCAGTGTGGGTCCGTGGGGCCGACGCTGCTGCCGGAATCGGGATTTGCTCTGGCGCCCGCCGGCAACCTCGACGGCGATCCTGGCATTCGGCCGCAAGGCCACATGTTCGTGGGCTCGAAATCCGGCGGGTACGCCATCACAGACTCGCTGCCGCAGCACGCGGCCGTGCCCCCAGACTTGGGCGGCGGCATGGGAGTGACGCGTCCCACGGTCGCGCAACGCGAGGGCGTGGCCGACGGCAGCTGCCTGTGCGGCGAGGTAGCCTACGAAGTTCGCGCGCCGATGCGCGCGTATCACTGCCACTGCTCACGCTGCCGTCGCGCGCGCAGCGCCGCGCACACGACGAACCTGTTCTCGAATATCGCCGACTTCGTGTTCACGCGTGGCGAGCCGCTCGTGACGGAGTACAAGGTGCCCGAGGCTTTGCGTTTCGGTGTCGCGTTCTGCACGCAGTGCGGCGGCAAGGTGCCGCGGGTGTCACGCGAACGCGCAACGGTCGTCGTGCCCATGGGCGCGCTCGACACGGATCCGGGCATGCGGCCACAGGCGAACATCTTCGTCGCTTCGAAAGCGCCGTGGTTCGATATCACGGACGCGCTTCCGCAGTTCGCGGAGATGCCGCCGAGCTAACGCTTTCGGCGGGCTCGCAATGCGCTCGCTGTCCGCTACGGTAGGCCGAACACCTGGATTCGGCTCTCGTCTGCAGCGCCAGGCCAGATCCTGGACTTCATGCCCGAAGCCACCCCGATGCGCTGTTTGCCGCCAGCGGCATAGCTGACGATGCCGCCGCCTATCGATTGTCCCGTGTCGAGCTTCCACAGCAAGGCGCCGCTGTCGACGTCGAACGCGCGCAACTCGCCATGCAGATCGGCGCTGAACACGATGCCCCCCGCCGTTGGCGTGATGCCCGCGAGCACGGGCGTCGGCGACGCAAATTTCCAGCGCACGGCGCCCGTGTCGGCATCGAACGCCGTGACCCAACCCTTGGCCTCGGTCGGCGGTCCCTGGATGTCGTTGTTCTTCGAGCCGAACCAGATCGCGCCGGGCGCCGGAACGATTACCTCGTCCTCCAGTTGCACGGTGGCGCACCAATCGACCGAGCCCGTGAATAGCGTATTCACGCCCGGATGGAACGCCGCGCCGTTCCATTCGTTACCGCCCTGAATGCCCGGGCAAAAGCGTACGCGCTCCGTGCGCGACAACGGCACGTCCGCGTTTTCGCGCGTCGTAGTCGGTGACTGAAACAACGTCGGCAACTTCGAAGACAGATCGCCGCCCGCGGCGCCCACCACTACCGCGCCGCGATCGAGCACGGACAGCAACCCGTCTTTGTTGGCCGAAGCGACGATTGCGCGGCCGCCACGCGTCGTGGCGAGCGCGGGCGGGCTATTCACGTCCCAGTCGTGGTTGTCCTTCTTGACGATCTGGTTGTAGCCGAGCAAACGGCCGGTCTTGGCGTCGAGAGCGATGATCGAGTTCGTATAGAGATTGTCGCCGCCGCGCGCCTCGACATCGAAATCGGGCGCCGCATTGCCGGCCGGCAAATACAGAATGCCGCGCTCGGTGTCGAGCGTGAACGAAGTCCAGAACGCGCCGCCCGTGATCGGATAGCGCGCGGCGTTCGACCACGTGGCGCGAACAGCCGGCTCGTCGGGAACCACGTCGAACTTCCACACCACGTGGCCGTCGGCTGCGTCGAGCGCATACGCGTGCCCCGCGACGCCGGTCTGATCGCCGCCGGCGTGGCCGATGAACACGAGGCCGTTCGCCGCGATCGGCGCCATCGGCATCGTGAGCCCCGGCACCTTCGCGTCGATCTCGTGATCCCACAGCGTGTGGCCGTCGTTCGCGTCGAGCGCGAGCACGTGCGCGTCCGACGTGCCGCGGAAGAGCCGTCCGTCGAGATACGCGAAGCCGCGATGCACGCCGAGCGCAGAGGGCCGCTCGAGCGGCCGCTGGACATTCCATTTTTCGGCGCAAGTAGCTGCGTCGATTGCATACGAGCGCGTCTCGGTGGTGAAGTACATCGTGCCTGCGACGACGATCGGGCCCGTCTGCAGCGATGAAACCTCCGGCAACGTGTAGTTGCACACCCCCGTGAGCTGAGCGACGTTGCTGCGCGTGATCTCGTCCAGCGGCGAAAACCGGTCGCCCGCCAACGTGCGATTGTAGGCGGGCCAATCACCGGCCGCGACGGCCTGCTGCGCCGTGCGTGCCGGTGGCGGAGCTGCCGAGGCGGCAGTCGGGGCAGAGCTCTTGCCGCCGTTGCACGCGGTCAAAAAGATGGTGGTCAACGCAATGCAGATCGGCAGCAAGTGGCGCATCTAGGTCCCCGAATTTCGAAGTCGGCATCATAGCCCCGATCGCTCAGCCGTCGCCGACGTCCGCCGTCCGCTTACCCGCTGCGTTGTGCACCTCGGGACCGTGGGCCGTCCTCTGTGACAGCAGAAAAGATAATGTGTGGCCCGGAAACATCACGCGCCCCTGTGTGGTGAAGCGGCCCGATATCCTGGCGTTGCGAGATAGTCTCTCGCGTGATAGCGTCATTGACAGGTCATTTCTTGGGGTGGGGAGCCCCAAGTAAGGTCCGAAGGGTGCCGAATCTCGGAGTCGTTCTGGCGACCGAGATGGGCGTTCATCATAAGGGGGAGGAAACATGAGCACGGCGTTCATAGAACGCTCTGGTGGTTTGCGTTCCGCAATCACCCTAGCGCTTCATTTCGTTTCGGCGGCCTGTCGAAAACTTCATGTGCATCGGCTCTCACGACACGCGACTGCACCCGCCTTTCTACAGAGAGTCGCGCTTGGTGTAGCGGTTGCATTCGGTCTCGGCTCAGCCTTGCAGTCCGCACACGCGCAGCAACCTGCCGCGAGTTCTGGGGACCGCTTGGAAGAGGTCGTCGTCACCGGTTCGCGGATACGCCAGAACCAGGACTATGCGTCGGCGAACCCGATCAGCACCTTCGATGCGCAGAAGATGCAGGACCTCGGTCTCGTCAATGTCGGTGATGTCATAACGCAGGTGCCTCAGAACGTTTCGCAATTTCAGGCGGCCACCACGGGTGGGAGCGCGTTCTTCATCGGTTCGACGCTCGCCAATCTGCGCGGCCTGAATCCGTTCTTCGGCACTCGCACCCTTACGCTCGTCAACTCGCGGCGTTTCATCCCGACAACGCAGGGCGATAGCGTCGACCTGAACTTCATCCCGTCGATTCTCATCAGCCGCACGGAAGTCGTGACCGGCGGCGCCTCCGCCGCCTACGGCTCCGGCGCGGTCTCCGGCGTCGTGAACATCTTGCTGGACAACCAGCTGAAGGGCGTCAAGCTCGACGTCGACTACGGCGCGTCCGGCCAGAGCGACGGCAGCAACTACCACATCGGTTTCGGCGCCGGCAATTCGTTCGGGAACGAGCGCGGCCACTTCGTGGTCGGCGGCGAAAAACAGTCTTCGGACGTGATCCAAAGCTGTTCCGACGCGCGGGACTGGTGCGCCAAGGGCGTCGGGCTGTTCAACAACAACCCGGCGTTCGCGTTCGGGGTGGGTGCGCCTTATACCCCGAAGATTCCGGGCCAGCCGGCCCAAAACATTGAGGCCAATCTGCGCCAGAACCAACTGAGCCGCAGCGGCGTGATCTTCAACAACGTCGCCGGTTCGACGACGGCGTCGCAATTCAACGCCGCGGGTACCGACATCATCCCGTTCGCGATCGGACAGCAAGGCTGGACCGCAGTGGGGGGCACAACGCAGGGCGGCGACGGCGAGCCCATTTACAAGAACCTGTCGCTGTATCCGCAGCTCGACAGGGAGACGCTCTACGGTCACGCCGACTGGAACTTCACGGACTCGCTCAAGGGCACTCTCGAAGCTTCGTGGGGCCACGTCGTCGGGGTCAACCATCAGTGGTCCCCGGGTCAGAACACGGTCAATACGTGCATCCGACCCGACAATGCGTATTTGGGCACCCTGTCAGTGGCCGCCCAGAATGCACTGACTACGTTTGGGGGTAACTCGCCGTTCTCGACGAACGTCCTGTGCGGTGCGTTCGGTCCGCCGGGCACGATCCTCTCGAAGGACTGGTCCGGCCAGAACGACCAGACGGTCACGACCGACACGACCGTGACACGCGTCGTCGTGGGGCTGAGCGGCGAGTTCGGTCCGAAGTGGTCCTGGGATACGTATTATCAATACGGCAAGACCACGCGCGCTCAAATCGGCCGGGGCTATACGACGAACTGGCGCTACTACATGGCCACGGACGCAGTGATTGGGCCGAACGGCCAACCCGCGTGCCGCTCGGTCGTCACGGGGCTGGTTCCCGATCCGAATGTCGATCCGTCATTAATCAACGGCTGCCAGCCGTTGAACCCGTTCGGGACGGCGAGCGCCTCCCCGGCGGCGCTCAAATACGCGTTTGGCGACCTGACCGAATCCGACGAAATTCGCCAGGACGTTTGGGCAGCTTCCTTCACGGGCGACCTGTGGAAGGGCTGGAGCGCGGGCGCACTGAAGGGCGCGTTTGGCGCCGAGTACCGCACGGATGATCTCGTCAACAGCGCCGGTGACTTACCGAGGGCGCAGCGCACGGACTTCAGCCTGCAGTACGGCGACTCGTTCGGCGGCAAGACGAACGTCAAGGAAGCGTTCATGGAGCTCGAGATGCCGTTCCTGCGCGACAAGCCGGGTGCGCAGCTCCTGATGCTGAATCTCGCGGCACGCACCTCGGACTACGAGAACATTGCCGGCGTCGGAACCTCCGGTGGGAAAGGGGAGCAGTCCTTCAAGACGTGGAAGGCTGCGTTCGTCTACGACCCCGTCAAGTGGTTGCGTCTACGCGGCAGTCGGTCACAGGATCTGCGCGCCGCGAGCTTCCGCGAGCTGTACTACTCGCAGAGCATTCCGCCCGGCGGCATCTTCGGCTACGTGCAGAATCCCACGGTGCCCCCTGGCACCTACGGGTTCTTCGGAGACCCCGCCTGGCAGATCTTGTCAGGCAATACGAACTTGAAGCCCGAGGAGGCGGTCACCTCGACGGTCGGCTTCGTGATATCGCCGGGCGGCGGCGCGGAAGGGCTGCACTTCTCGGCGGACTACTACGACATAACGATCACGGGTGGGCAACGGTTGGACGGCGCTGCGACGGTAACCAACGGTTGCTTCAACCTGCAGCAGGCCGTGCAGTGCGCGCGGATCACGTTCGGACCGCCGGTCATCCCCGGTAATCCGACGAGCAACATCTTCGAAGTCCGCGTGCCCTACATCAACGCGTCGCCGTACACGGCGAAAGGCGTCGACTTCTCGTTCGACTACCCGGTGCACCTGTCCTCGGGCTCGGTTTGGTTCAACGTGACGGCGACCCACGCGATCCAGTTGTTGTTCCAGGACACGATTTCGCTGGCGATCCGCAACGTCGCGGGCCAATCAGGTGCCGGCTTCGGGTTCTTGCCCGACGTTGCGCCGGCGCCGGAATGGATCGGGAACTTCATCGTGGGCTACCGTCGCGACAATTTCTCCGTCACCGGGCAGTGGCGGTACACGGATTCCGCCAAACTGGACCTCTTGGACCCATACACTGGCCCCAACGATCCGGGCTACAACCCGAATCTGACCGGTAGCGTGTCCAACAGCGATGTACCGGCGCACACGACGTTCAACCTGTCCGGCTCGTACAGCTTCCGGTCTAAGGGCGCGTCGCACATGGAGCTGTTCGGCACGGTCACGAACCTGTTCGATAAGGATCCTCCGTTCT
Source organism: Gammaproteobacteria bacterium (assembly GCA_039933105.1). GTDB lineage: Bacteria > Pseudomonadota > Gammaproteobacteria > Steroidobacterales > Rariloculaceae > FEN-1219. Next base: position 28,936 of record JBDTOT010000040.1, read on the forward strand.
CGGGTAACAACACCTTCGGTACGGGTGGCGTGAACGCTGCGTTCTTCGACACGCTCGGGCGCACATATCGCGTCGGCGTGCGCATGACTTTCTGATTCTCGGCATCCGGCGCCGCGTGGGTTATTCCATGCGGCGCCGTTTTTTTCGGGGGCACAGCTCGTGGGTTGGACCCCAGCAGCGAACGTCCTTATGCTCGACGACGGCAAGCGCCGTAGAGCGCCGGGGACTACCATGAACATCAGCACTTTCAAGTGCGCGGTCATCATCGCGGCCGCAACCGTCACGCTCGGTACGGTGTGTGCGCAGGAAAGCGGCAAGGTCATGATCGACGTCGCGGACTGCATCAAACTGACTGCTCCCGAGGCGCGCCTCGCGTGCTACGAGTCGCGTGCGGCCGCCGTGTCTGGCGAGCGGGCCGCACAAGCGGCGGCGGCTCGGCCCGCGGCATCCGCGCCCACACTGTCTGCGCCCGCCGCAGCCGCACCGATACGGGCACCGGAGCCTGCGCCCGCCGCGACCGAGCCCGCGCAGAGTCGCACGGATCGCCAAAGCCGCCGCGAAGATAGCGACCGCGCCGCGGCAGACGCCGCGGCCGGCGAGATCGTGAGCCGCGTGAAGGACGTTCGTGAGGTACTGCCGAATGCCTGGCACATCACGCTCGAGAACGGGCAGGTCTGGCGCCAGACGGTGTCGAAGCACTACGAGCTGCGGGCAGGGGCGCAGGTCAGGATCTACACCACGCACTGGGGTAGTGCGTACCGGCTGTCGGCCGATAATCTCAACGGCTACATTCAAGTCGAACGCGCTCGCTGACGTTTCGCGGGTGCGCGCAACTGGGACGCCGCTGCCCGATCGGGGGACGCGTCAGGTACTAACGGGCCGGCGGTGCGGCAGCGAGACGGCTAGGTCTGATCGAGCCGCAGTGCCTTGATGGCATTCTGTTTCAGAATCAGATCGTGGACTTCTGGCTTGAACGCCGCTTCCTTGAAGTCCTTGATCCAACGGTCAGGCGTAATCAGCGGGTAATCCGAGCCGAACAGCATTTTGTGCTTCAGCTGACCATTCGCGTGCTGAACGAGCTGTGGTGGAAAGTACTTCGGCGACCAACCCGAGAGATCGATGTATACGTTCGTCTTATGCATGCACACGGACAACGCTTCGTCCTGCCACGGCCAGGACGGGTGCGCCAGGATGATCGTCATGTCGGGGAAGTCCACGGCGACGTCGTCCAGGTGAATCGGGTTGCTGTACTTCAAGCGCAGACCGCCGCCGCCCGGCATGCCCGTGCCGATGCCGCTGTGCCCCGTGTGAAAGATCGCCGGTAGTTTGTGCTCGGCGATCACTTCGTACAGCGGATACGCGAGCTTGTCGTTCGGGAAGAAGCCCTGCGTGGTGGGGTGGAACTTGAAGCCTTTGATGACGCCGGCTTTGATCAGCGCCCGCGCCTCGCGAACGCCCATCTTGCCTTTGTGCGGGTCGATGCTTGCGAAGGCGATCATCATGTCGCTGTTCTCGCTCGCCGCCTCCGCCACTTCCTCGTTCGGGATTCGACGAACGCCGAGCTGAGCTTCCGAGTCCACCGTGAACATCACGAGACCGATTTTGCGTTCGCGGTAGTAAGCGACTGTTTCTTTTATCGTGGGCCGTTTGCTGCCCGCCTTGAAGTACTTGCTCGCCGCGTCTTCGTACGGCTTCCAGGCTTCGTCGGGTTCCTGGCGGCACGACACTTCGGCGTGCGTGTGCACGTCGATCGCGATCAGATCGTCGAGTTTCATGGTGTTGGTTCCTAGCGCGAGCGGCGGGCGCGTTCCCAGTCGGCGAGCGATTTGCCTTCCTTCACGAGCTCGACGAGTAGCTTAGCCGGTTGCCAATGCATCGGCCCGAAGATCTTCTGGTACTTCAGCATGCCGTCGAGCAGCGTTTTCAGCCCGATGGTGTCCGCGTAGTAGAGCGGGCCGCCGCGGTAGCGCGGGAACCCATAGCCCGCTGTCCACACCACGTCGACGTCGCTCGCGCGGATCGCGATGCCCTCTTCGAGAATTCGAATGCCTTCGTTCAGCAGCGGATAGATGCAACGCTCGACGATTTCCTTCTCGGTGTGCTTGCGCGGCTCGACACCGAGCTTCTGCGCGCGTGCCTTCAAGATCGCGAGCGCTTCCGGATCGTCATGGCGCGTGCGATCGCCGGGCTCGTAGCGGTAGTAGCCTTTGCTGGTTTTCTGGCCGAGGCGCCCGGCGTCGTACAGGGCGAAGTCGGATTGGTAGTAGGTGGGGTCCGGCGGATATTGAGCCGCGTTTACCTGGTGCACCTTGACGCCGATGTCGACGCCGGCCATGTCGAACACGGCGAGCATGCCCATCGCCATGCCGAACTTCTCGAGCGCAGTGTCGACTTCGCGTGGTGTGGCGCCTTCGAGCGTCATGCGGCCTGCTTCGCGTGCGTAGCCTTCCATCATGCGGTTGCCGATGAAGCCGTAGCACACCTTCGCCAGCACGGGCGTCTTGCGCAGCGGCTTCGCGAGTTCCATCACGGTCTTTATCGTCACCGGCGCCGTCTTGTCGGTGCGGATGACTTCGAGCAACGGCATCACGTTCGCCGGCGAGAAGAAGTGCAGGCCGATCACGTCGGCGGGGCGCTTCGTAACGTTTGCGATGTCGTTGATGTCGAGCGTCGAGGTGTTCGTGCCGAGCACAGCGTTGGGTTTGGCAATGGCATCGAGCTTGCGGAATACGTCCTGCTTCAGCTTCATGTCCTCGAACACGGCTTCGATGATCACGTCGGCCGCCTTGAGGTCTTCGTATTTCAACGACGACATGATCAGCGCCATGCGCTGCGCTTTTTCCTCCGCCGTGATGCGGCCGCGTTTGACCATCGACTCATAGGTCTTGTCGATGCCGGCCATGCCGCGTTTCAAACCCTCTTCCGACGCGTCGAGCACGGTCACCGGAATGCCGGCGTTCGCGAAGCAGATCGCAATGCCGCCGCCCATCGTGCCCGCGCCGACGACGCCCGCGAGCTTCACGGCGCGCGCTTCGGTGTCGGCGGGCAGGTCGGGAATCTTGCGCGTCTCGCGCTCGGCGAAGAACGCGTGGATCGCGCCCTTCGATTCCGGCGTGACCTTGGACTCGTTCGCGAGCTCGGTTTCGTACTCGAGACCCTTGGCGAACGGCAGCGTGAGACTCGCGCGCACGGCTTTGATCGCCGTGTATGGCGCCACGCGATTCGGATACAGTTTCGCGGCCAGCGCATTCATGCGCTCGATGATCGCCGGTGTGCCGGTCGCAGCGTCCACGCTGCGCTCGGACGTGCGGCGCGGGCCTTTGCCGTCCGCGATCAACTGTTCGGCGTAGCGAAGCGCGCCTTCCTTCAGGTCGCCTTCGACGATGGCGTCGACGAAGCCCCATTCGACGGCGGTCTTCGTGTCCACGGGCTTCGCGTTCAACACCATGTCGAGCGTCTTCTCGACGCCGATCAGTCGGGGCATGCGCTGTGTGCCGCCGGCCCCCGGAATAATGCCGAGCGTGACCTCTGGGAAGCTGAACCGCGTGCTCGGCGCGGCGAGCCGGTAGTGACCCGCGAGGCTGATCTCGAGGCCTCCGCCCATTACCGTGCCGTGCATTGCGACGACGAGCGGAACAGTGAGCTGCTCGAGCCGCGCGAACATCTGCCGATAGGGGACTTCCTGCGGAGGGCCCGAGAACTCGCTGATGTCGGCGCCGGAGAAGAACGTGCGGCCTTCGCAAATCAGAAGCGCGGCCTTCACGTCCGGCCAGCGGGCCATCTCATCGAGCGCCGCGTGCGTTTCTTCGCGGACCTTGCTGCTCAGTGTGTTGACGGGCGGATTGTTGACGGTTAGCACGGCCACGTTGCCGTGCTTCGAGATCTTGACCACGGATGCTGTGCTCACGAAGCCCCCGCTTAGAGTTGTGTTAGAACGGTTGAAAAAAGATTGTGACTATTTAGTCAGTCTTGTACGATTTAGTCAATATCGGCCGCCGCTCGAGTATGCCGAAACGTACCACAGCCCGAACCGACCCGCGCCGCGACCGCACGCGCGAAGCGCTGCTGACCGCGGGGCGCAGCCTGTTCGCACAGCGCGAGGTCGACGGCGTCAGCGTGGACGAGATCGTCGAGGCGGCGGCTGTCGCCAAAGGCAGTTTCTATAACCACTTCACCGACAAGGGCGTGTTCGCGCGCGAGATTGCCGCGTCCGCGCGCCGCGAGGCAGAGGCTCTGGTCAACGAGGTCAACGCCGGCATTGCCGATCCGGCCGTAGCCGTTGCGCGAGCGCTGTGTGTGTTCGTGCGGTTTGCGATGGAGCGGCGCGACAGCGCGCGCACGCTATGGCGTCTGAACACGGGGGCCACGATGGTTGATGCGCCCATCAACCGCGGGCTCGTCGACGTTGTGCAGCACGGTATCGACGATGGCGCGTTCAATCACGTTGAGGTAGAGACCGGCATCTTGCTCGTCATGGGCACGATCGTGATCACGCTGCGCCACCTGTTCGAGGAGCGCATCGCCACCGAGCCGAACGAGATCGCGCGCCGAATGGCGGCTGGTCTGTTGCGGTCTCTCGGCGTCACGGCGAGCCGAGCGGACAAGCTCGCGCGCGAGGCGACGCTAGGGGTGCTCGGCTAAGCGCCCCGCCGTTCAAAGCCGACGGGGCATTGCCGCGGGCTAGGCAACGCGTTGTTGCGCCATCCTGGCATTCCAGATTGGCTCGAACTCGGCGCGGATTCGCACGTAGGAGGGCCGCTCCTGCGCCCGCCGCCAGTAGGCCGCAACGTTCGGTTGGTCAGTGAAAGGCGCAACGATCTGCGCGTAGAACAACGCCGGAATCGCGGCGCAATCGGCCATCGTGAACGCCGAACCGCAGAGCCACGGTTGCGTTGCGAGCCGCTTGCTCCAGAAGCCATACGCCATTTGCACGTACTTGCGTGCGCGGTCGGCACGCGCGGCGTCCTGAGCTCGCAGCCCGATCTGCTGCAACAACAGCTCGACGATGGGTTCGTTGAAGTACAGATCCGCCACGCGATCCATGAAACGCACTTGCCGTGGGGTGCCTTCGCCTGCGGTAGGTATCAACTTGGGCGTGTTCGGAAATTCGTCCTCGAGGTACTCGATGATCGACGTCGATTCGGGGACCTGCCAGCCGTTGTCTGCGAGCAGGAACGGCACTTTGCCGGTGGGGTTGATCTTCTCGTAGGCGGCACGGGCTTCCTGCGACCCAAGATCGACGAGCTCGGGCGCGAAGGCCACGCCCTTCTCGTGGAACGCGAGCATGGCTTTATGGGAGAACGTGGAGAGTGGCGAGTAGTAGAGTTTCATCGGTGGTTTCCTTGTCGTGATTACATGTCGAGCGCTTCGGCCATCTCGATGGACCCGCCGTTCGAAAGCAGCGGACAGCCTTTGGCTTTCGTGTGCGCGTCACTCAGAGTGGCGGCCTCGATTAGGCTGTAGCCGCTGACGGGATTCGATCCGCCGTCATTGACGACCGACCCGTCCGCGCGGACGGTGGTCGACTTGCCAACGGGGTTGCCGCCATCGATGACGGCCGCGCCCATGGATGCGAACCATTTGCCCCAGGCGTCGGCGGTTTTCTTGATGTCGGCTGGAGTGGAAGGATGTTTCCCGCCGTGGTAGATGAATAGGTACTTTGCCATGTGCTTGTGCTCCTGAAGTGGGAAGAGTCGCTGCAACAATAGCGAGCAAACTCCCGCCTGACATTGGCGATACTGCTGACGAAATCTCGTGACGCCTGTGAATACTCCACAACGCTCCGTCGACGACGCGCTTCACGCGAGGGGGCTTGCGCAGGCGCTTGCCAGGTTGCGAGAGACCGGTGTCGTTCCCGGCGCTGCGCCGGCGCTCGAACGGACTGCAGCCGAGGTGGGACACGCGTTACGCAAAGCCATCGTCGACGAGATCGCTGAGTTTTCGGCCTCCGCGAATCCGGAGATCCTTCCCGAGCTCGAGCGGCACGGTGCGGATCACGTGCGCGAGATCGGGCGGCTCGTGGCGGGCGGCGACGTGGGCACCTTCGAGTTCGTGCGACTTCACGCGCGTAGGCGCGCCGAGCAACGGTTCCCGATCGAAGCTTCGCTGCATGCATACCGGTGCGGCCACCGCGTTTTGAGCCATTGGGTGCGAGACGCGGCGACAGCCGTCGCGCGGGCGAAGAGTGAGCACGCGGTCGCCGCCGTGGCGGACTTTTCGATCGAGTACACCAATTTCATCAGCGCCGTCTGCGCGGCAGAGTATGTGGCGTACGTGCGCTCGCTCGCCGAGGCCGAGGGCGACCAGCGCTCCGAGCTGCTCGGCATTCTCGTGAGCGGCTACGACGAATCCGACGGCAGAGTGGCGCGTCTCTTGAAGCGTGCGGGCTACCTCGAGCAGCGCCAGACCTACTGCGTTGTCGCGGTCCAGTCGACCGATCCGCTCGAGATGGAGAGCCCCGCGCGCGCGCAGCGGATCGTCGATGCCGTCGTAGCAAGCGTCGCGGACAAATCGATTCGCTCGCTGATCGGCACTCGCAACAACGTGGTAACGGGCGTGTTCTCGGCCACACGGCGCATCTCGGGATGGACCGCTCCCCAGGCGCTGCTGGCCGGACGGCTGCACGTGGCGCTGTCCGTGCTCGGCCCGGCCGTGCTCGTTGGCATCAGCACGGATCAGCCGTCGACGTCGTTCATTCCGAAGGCGGTGCGCGAGGCCATGCTAGCGCTCGACTTCGCCACGGTTGCGGATCGCGTCGTGCTGTATTCGCAGTTGCCCATTCGCCGACTGCTGCTGCATCGCGCCGCGGACTACGTCCAGCCGGCGTTGCCTGCGTGGGCCGCGGACCTCGCGGACGCTGATGCAAAGGCCGATGGCGACCTCGTGAAGACGCTGCGAGCGCTCGCGGATGCCGACATGAACGTGCAACAGGCGGCGCGCGCGCTCAACGTGCATGCGAATACGCTGTACGCGCGCGTCAAGCGTATCCGCGAGGTGACGGGGCGCGACTGCCAGCGATACCACGATCTGACGGAGCTGCTGTTGGCGGCCGACTGTCGACCTGCTTCCGGCTGAAAGCGCGGGTGCGGTTCATCGACAATGACCGTGCCGAACCCCGATCAGTACAGTCGGTCGATGACGGGGCGAGGATGATCTGCGGATGCAATGACCGAAGCCAATCGCCAGCACGCGCGACGCTGCTGGGGATTAGACGCTGCATTCAGGCGGGCGACGAGGTGGTCCAACCAGCTTTCGCGTTTCTCGCTCGGCAGAAGAGCCCAGCGCTCGGGGCGAACCCCAGCCCATTTCAAGAACTCGACATCCGAAATCTCTACGGCGTCTTCTTCCATTGGCTTGTCCTCTCTGTTTTCCGGGACATTCTTCCGCCGTGAGGTTGCATTTTGATGACGGCGGCCGATTGCGCGTGGGCCCGATCGGCGTGGGCTGCGACGATGCGGTACGCTTGCCGCGAGCCGCAGATCGGCGAAGGATATCCTGCGATGCGTCGTCACTCTCGTTTTGCAGCCATTGCGATCGCAAGCGCAGTCATCGGTGTCGGCGTGGGAGCCAACGCACACGCTCAGGATCGCCTGGGCCCGATACCGAAGGACCAGCTCACGGAGCAACAGACGAAAGCGCTGGCCGACTTCGTCGTTGCACGCGGCCAGCCGACCGGGCCCTGGATAGTGCTGCTGCGCAGCCCGGAGGTCATGAGCCGAGCGCGGGGGCTCAGCGACTACCTGCGCAACGACAGCATCCTGCCCGGCTGGCTGCGTGAGTTCGTGATCCTCATGACCGCGCGTCAGTGGTCACAGAGCTACGAATGGAACGCGCACTACAAGCTCGCGCTCGACGAAGGTCTTTCGCCCGCGCTGGCAAGGGCTATTGTCGAGGGGCATCGGCCCGAGAGCATGGTGGACGAAGAAGGCATTCTCTACGACTTCTGCATGGAGCTGCAGCGTAACCAGAGCGTTAGCGACGCCACCTACGCGAGAGCGTTAGAGAGATTCGGCGAGCAGGGCGTCGTCGAGACGGTGAGCTTGATGGGTTACTACACCATGATCTCGATGCTGCTGAACACGGCGCGCACGCCGTTACCCGCGGGCGTAAAACCGGCGCTTCCGCCGTTCCCGCACTGACGGTGTCCGTCTCGCTAGGCCGCCGCCGGCAGCTTGGCGGTCCAGAGCTTGAGCTTATCCTTCATGCCCTCGCGGAGCGGGTTTGAATTTTGGTCTGTTCTTGGCATGAACGAACCACTTACGTGCCGCTCGACTTCGTAGCCGATGACGCATTGCCAGGTCGCGGTCAGCCGAGGATCCTCGCTATTGCGAGTGTAGTCGTCGATCGATTCGATGAAATTCCAAACGACAAAGGCGAAGGCGTCGTACTGCGTGAGGTGCTGGATGGTTCAACAGCGCCTGAGGATCACCGAGATGCGGGTGCTCGATCACGAGCTTCTGAATCTCGAGGTACATGCCGTCGAGCTGTGCGTAGAACTGGTCCTGCCTTCTTGCTCGAATCCCAGATCGTCCACGGAACACCAATTGCCAACAAGAGCGTGGCCAGAGTCAGTGCCCAAGTAGCGTAGATCAGCGCCGCGTCTTTCTCGGCATGATCCGGCATTGAACGGGCGAACGCTATTACGCCTACTACAATCGCGATGCAGACGACGAGGGTCAGAAGCAACGCTGCTCGCCGCGCCCAAGTGAACCACAGCCGTTTTGTTTCTTGATCCATTGTCGGTACTGCTACTGCAAACTGATTCGGTTCGACACAGTCGCCAGCATGTGCGTGATTCGTGCGATCGACCGCCATGTACTCGAGCAGGCTCGCATCGCAGCTTTGAAAGCGCTTAACGATCGTGAAACCGACCACACCGTCGTCCCGCAGTGCGACCCGAAATTCGTAGTCGTCGCGCGCAAGCATTTCCCGAAGCTCGTCGTCTTGCTTGCGTTCGCTCGACGGAATCGCTTCCCGGTAGAGGCGTAAGAGCTCCGCGAATGCTGCGGACTCGTCCGGCAGCAACCTCTCGGTTTCGAGCGCTGGCGCTTTCGTGGTGGCAGTCATGGCGCGAGATTCTCCGTTCCGTCTCCGCCCTTACTCCGCCGCCGCGCGCACGCGCAAATCGCTTCGCAGCCCGGTCGCCAAAGAAAAAGGGCCGGCAGTTGGCACCGCCGGCCCTCGTTTCAACTAACGCTCGTCTTGTGTTTACAGCAGCGGAACGCTGAGCAACGCGACGATGTTGATGATCTTGATCAGCGGATTGATCGCGGGGCCTGCCGTGTCCTTGTACGGATCGCCGACGGTGTCGCCGGTAACCGCGGCCTTATGGGCATCCGAGCCTTTGCCGCCGAAGTGGCCGTCCTCGATGTACTTCTTGGCGTTGTCCCACGCACCGCCGCCGGTGGTCATCGAGATCGCGACGAACAGGCCGGTGACAATCGTGCCGATCAGCAAACCACCGAGCGCCTTGGGCCCCAGCAGCAGGCCGACCACGATCGGCACCGCGACCGGCAGCAACGACGGCACGATCATTTCCTTGATCGCCGACTTGGTCAGCATGTCGACCGCGCGCGAGTAGTCCGGCTTCGCGGTGCCGGCCATGATGCCGGGGATCTCGCGGAACTGGCGACGCACTTCCTCGACCACGGCGCCGGCGGCGCGGCCGACCGCTTCCATCGCCATGGCGCCGAACAGGTAGGGAATCAGTCCGCCGAGCAGCAGGCCGATGATCACCATGTGGTCGGAGATGTCGAAGGTGTAGATCTGGTCGGGATGCTGGATCGCGAGCTTGTGCGTGTAGTCGGCGAACAGCACCAGCGCGGCGAGTCCGGCCGAACCGATCGCGTAGCCCTTGGTCACCGCCTTGGTCGTGTTGCCGACCGCGTCGAGCGGATCGGTGACCGCGCGCACTTCCGGCGGCAGTTCGGCCATCTCGGCGATGCCGCCGGCGTTGTCGGTGATCGGACCGTAGGCGTCGAGCGCGACGACGATGCCGGCCATGCTCAGCATCGCGGTCGCGGCGACGGCGATGCCGAACAAACCCGCGAGGTGGTACGAGACCAGGATGGCGATGCAGACGAAGAGCACGGGCCACGCGGTCGAGCGCATCGACACGCCGAGGCCGGCGATGATGTTGGTGCCGTGGCCGGTGGTCGAGGCTTCGGCGATGTGCTGCACCGGCTTGTACTGTGTGCCGGTGTAGTACTCGGTGATCCAGACCATCGCCGCGGTCAGCACGAGGCCGACCGCGCACGACGCGAAGAGGGCCATCGCCGATACCGTGGCGCCGCCCGCGAGCGCGAGCGGCTGCGGGAAGAGCGCGGTCGTCACGAACCAGAAGGCGATGAGCGAGAGCACGCCGGCGACGGCCAGGCCCTTGTAGAGCGCCGGCATGACGTTCTTCATTCCGGGCGAGGCCTTGACGAAGAAGCAGCCGATGATCGAGGCGATGATCGAGACGCCGCCGAGCAGCAGCGGGTAGATCACGGCGTTGATCGTCGCGCCGGTGACCATCAGGGCGCCGAGCGCCATCGTCGCGATCAGCGTCACGGCGTAGGTCTCGAACAGGTCGGCGGCCATGCCGGCGCAGTCGCCGACGTTGTCGCCGACGTTGTCGGCGATCACCGCGGGGTTCCTCGGGTCGTCCTCGGGAATGCCGGCCTCGACCTTGCCGACCAGGTCGGCGCCGACGTCGGCGCCCTTGGTGA
>JBDTOT010000041.1:0-38631 GCA_039933105.1 Gammaproteobacteria bacterium
GCGACGCCGACGGCTACTACTGGATCACCGGCCGCGTCGACGACGTGATCAACGTAGCCGGCCATCGCCTCGGCACGGCCGAAGTCGAGAGCGCGCTCGTCGCGCATCCGAAGGTGGCCGAGGCCGCGGTCGTGGGCTTCCCGCACGACCTGAAGGGCCAGGGCATCTACGCGTACGTCACGCTGAAAACCGGCGAGGAGCCGACCGAGGCGCTGCGCAAGGAGCTCGTGGCGTGGGTGCGCAAGGAGATCGGCCCCATCGCAAGCCCGGACTTCGTGCAGTGGGCGCCGAGCCTGCCGAAAACGCGCTCGGGCAAGATCATGCGCCGCATCCTGCGCAAGATCGCGGCGAACGACTTCAACGAGCTCGGCGACACTTCAACGCTGGCGGATCCGGCCGTCGTCGACGACCTGATCGCGAACAGAGCGGCACGCTGAAAGCCGCCGCTATTGCGGCTTGAACTCGGCGGGTTTCTCGGAGCCTTCGCCGAAGAAGAACTTCACCATCTCGTCTTCGAGGTACTTGCGCGCCTTCGCCTCGATGGTCGAAAGCCGGTACTCGTTGATCAGCATGGTCTGATGCTTGAGCCAGCGCTGCCACGCGAGCTTCGACACGTTCTCGTAGATGCGCTGACCGATCGGGCCGGGATACGGCGGGCGATCGAGCCCCTCGGAATCCGGGCCGAGCAGCACGCAAGTGATTTTTCTAGACAAATCCTGACTCCGTTTTCAGAAGCGCGGCGACGGGCGCCGGTACACCGACGGCAAGCGTAGTGCCGAGCGTGTACCAAAGCCAGTCGGGGCGATCCATCACGGCGGAAGGCGACGCGGCGAGAGTCAGCAACTGCGGCGTGAGGTCGAGATCGAAATGCGTAAACGCATGCTCGATCGTCGCGAGCACGCGCTGCGCGGCGACGCGTGCGCCGAGTGAGCGCTCGCACCACGCTTCCGCGGAATCCTCCGCCGGCAGCTCGGGCAGGCTGTAGAGGCCACCCCAAATACCTTCGGTGGGGCGTCGCTCGAGTAGCACGCGGCCCTCCGGATCCTGCACGACGAGCACTGCCACCTGCCGCTGCCTGCGTTCGCGCCTCGGCCGCGGCGCCGGGTACTGCGCTTGCGTGCCGCTGCACGCCGCTACGCAATCCTCCGCGAGCGGACATACGGTGCACGCGGGCCGGGCGCGAGTGCACAGCGTGGCGCCGAGATCCATGATCGCCTGCGTGTAGTCTGCAACGCGTGCGCGCGGCGTATGCGCTTCGGCATGCACCCACAGCTCGCGCTCCACGCGCGGCGCGCCGGGCCAGCCGGCCACGGCGTGGTAACGCGACAGCACGCGCTTCACGTTACCGTCGAGAATGGCCCACCTTTGGCCGTAGGCCTGAGCCAGGATCGCGCCCGCAGTCGAGCGACCGATGCCGGGCAGCGCGTGCAGCGCGTCGAAGTCTTCGGGTATCTCGCCGCCGTGCTCCGCGACGACGGCGTTCGCGCCGCGCCACAGGTTGCGCGCCCGCGCGTAGTAACCGAGCCCGCTCCACGCGCCGAGCACCGCGTCGAGCGGCGCCTGAGCGAGCGCGGCGACAGTCGGGAACTGCGCCATGAATCGCTCGTAGTACGGGATCACGGTGCCGACCTGCGTCTGCTGCAGCATGATCTCGGACACCCAAACCGAATACGGCGTGCGCTCGCGTTGCCACGGCAGGTCGTGGCGGCCGTGCGCGTCGAACCACGCGAGCAGCCGCGGCGCGAGCGCGGCTCCTGGAGGAACGCTCACCGCCCGAGGCGCTCGCGGAGCTTGTCGCGCAGGCTGTCCGTCTTCTCCTCGAGCTTCTTGCTGATTTCCTGCTGTACGCGCGCTTTCACGAGGGCGCTGAAATCCGGCAGCACCGAAGGAGCGGCGATGGTGCCCGTCACGCGCAGCGGCACGGTGGAGCCCGCGTACTTCGCCATGTCCGGGTCGGCTTGCAGCGCCGGCCCGTCGACGAACGTGGCCTTCAAATCGAAATCGATTGCGTCGGTCAGCATGTTCACGGTGCCGGCGCCGGCGAGCGACATGAAGTCGAGCTTGCCGTTCAAATCCCGGTTCGTGAGCACCGCGTTATCGACCATGCCGCTGGCGGAGAGCGAGCTGAACTTCGTGCGCGCGGTTCCGGCCGGGCGGTCCGGCACCGCCGCCTTGTCGAGACGCGCACGTGCGCGGCGCAGCTCGTACCAGAGGTCGAGCCCTTCGATTGAGCCTTCGGTGATCGTGAACGCCACGTCGCCGTCGAGCCCTTTGCGCATCGCGCCCAGGTTCGAGCCGGACGCCACGAGATTGAGCTTCAGCTTACCGGTGCCTGTGATGTCAGCCGAGCCGAGCAGGTCTTGCCCGAGCTTTGCGAGATCGACGCCGTCGAGACTCTGCTCGAGCGTCACGCGCGCGGCGTTGCCTTCGATCTGCAGCTTGATGTCGCCAGCCGTCTTGCCGCCATAGAGCTGCGCGCTCGGAGTGAGCGCGAGTGCTCCCTTGTCGGCTGTGAGCGCGAACGCGGCGTTCGCTAGGGTCATGCCGCTGAACTTCGCGCGACCGAACTTCACTTGGCCGCGAGCGTCGAGCTTGCGCAATGCATCCAACGGCAGGTTCACCTCGTCGAGTGAGCCCTCATCCGAGCTCTTGGACTTGTTCGACGGCGGCAGATAGCGGTCCACGTTGATGTCATCGACCACCAAATCGTACGTGACGCGTTCGCCCTCGAGCCCCACGCGACCCGTGAGCTTCGAATCGTCGAGCGCGAGCTGCATGTCGCGCAACGCGATCTCGCGCGAGTTGTAGCTGAACGTAGCCTTCGCGCTCGCGCGTTTCATCACGGCAGCGTCGGCCGTCTCGAGCTTGACGCCGAAGTGTTCGAGCAAACCACGCGGCGCAAACTCGTGGACGTCTACAGCGCCCGTAAGCGCCAGATTGGTCATGAGCTTCTCGCCTTTCAGCGAGCCCGTGGCCGTTACGCCGAGAAAGTCGAGCGTGAGCCCCGCAAGATCGAGCGCTTCGTCGCCCAAATTCGCCGTGAGCGACTCGAACTTCAGATGCGCCTGGCTAGGGCCGCCGGGCCAAGCTGCGCCGCTGCCGTCGACAGTGACATCGAGCCCATCCAGCCGGTAGGTGTTGCTCTCCAGCGTGAGCGTAGCCTGCGTCTTCGCGGCCACCTTCACTGCGACGTCCTTGCCGTTCAAGCCGAACTTCATGTTCAGCGGAAACTTCTTGCCTAGGCCGAAGCCTTGCGCGTCGAGGCCGAAGTCCGTGAGCGTCCATTGGCTACCGGTGGCCGCATCTTTCCAAACGATGCGCGCGTTCGTGACCTCGACTGCGCCAATGGCGAGGTCGAGCCCGGACGACGATCCCGCTGCGCCTTGCCCCGCCGGTGCCGCCGCGCCACCGCCACCGAGGTCCTGCCAATTGTTGCGGCCGCGCGCGTCGCGCGCGAGGTTGAGCTCGAGGCCGTTGAGCTGCGCGTCGCTGATCTCGATGCGCCGCGACAGCAACGGCATCAACCCGAGTTGTAGCTCTGCGCTGCCGATTTTCGCCATCGGCTCGGTGCCAAAGCCTGGCGCGTTGCTGAGCGTGGCCGCGCCCACCGCGATGCGCAGGGTCGGGAACACCGCAAGCTGCAGCTTGCCGTCGAGGGTGAGTTGCCGGCCGGTGGCCTTCTGCACGGCGGCCGTGATCTGGTCCTTGTAGTCGTTCGGGTCGAAGAGCATTGCCACCGCCACGAGGAGCGCGGCGAAGAGCAAGACCACGACGCCGACGACGATGCCGAGAATCTTCAGTGTGCGATTCATGGGATTGCGCTCGTAGGTGGAGCCCGCTTCGGGAGCGAGGACCCCATCCTAACAAACGCTTACGACGGTAGATAACCGCGGTCGAGGCGCGGCCGCGGGCCCGGTGGACTAGCGCGCCGCCGCGGTCCGCGACTGGTTTGCCGGGCGGCTGTTCCAGCGCTCGACGATGCCCTCGAGGTCCTTGGCGCGCACGGCAGCCCCGATCAGGTGGCCCTGCACCTTGTCGCAATGCATGGCCTCCAGCATCTCGAGCGTGCCTTCGTCCTCCACGCCCTCGGCGCATGCGCGCATCTTGAGCTTGTGGGCGAGGTAGATCAGACCCTCGACGAGCGCACGCGCATCCTCGCGCAACCGCATGTCGTTGGTGAACTGGTTGTCGAGCTTCACTTCGCTGAACGGCATGCGGTACAGGTGCGTCAGCGACGACGCGCCGGTGCCGAAATCGTCCAAGCACACGTTGATGTTCTTCACTCGCAGCCGCGCCAGAATGTCCAGCGCGACAGACGGGTCGTTCATGGCCGCCGTCTCGGTGAGCTCCAGAGTCAACATCGACGGATCGAGGTTGTGCTCACGGACCAGCGTCAGCAGGCGGTCCGGGAAACCCAGGTCACCGAGGAATTGCGCCGACAGGTTGACGCCGAGCTCCATGTAGATGCCCTTCGCGAACCACACGCGGGCCTGCTCCATGGCCGCGCGGAATACGAAGTCCGTGACCTCGACGATGAGGCCACTCTCTTCAGCGAGCCCGATGAAATCCCTCGGGTACAGCAAGCCGTACTCAGGGTGTTCCCAGCGCACGAGCGCTTCGGCGCCTTCGACGATCCAGCGCCCGGGGCTCTTCAGCGTAGCCTTCGGCAGGTAGTGCACCACGAGCTGGCCCTGCTCCACGGCTTGCCGCAGATGATTGACCGTGATGATCTTGGTCTGGGACTTCAGGCGTACCAGAAGCACTTCGAGCTCGTCGAGCGCGATCGGTTTGCAGAACGCGCCGGCCACTTCCACGCCCATGGTTGTGCCGAGCTCCTGAGCCGTCGTCAGCACGCGGCTGTCGAGACCGCTCGCGATCAAGACCTTGGGGTTACGGTCGAGCGAGGCGAGCTCGCGCAGCAGCTCGATGCCGTCTTTGCCCGGCATCTGCAAGTCGAGCAAGATCACGGTCGGCGAGAACTCGAGCACCACCGCGGCAAACTTCTCCGGCTCCGCGAGAATTCGCACCTCGAAGCCCAGATCCTCGCCCACCTGGCCAAAGAAAGCACCGACGTCCGCGTCGTCATCCATGACCAATAGTCGGTTCTCGTTCAAAGGCCCTGCTCCCAAGAAAGTTAGACGACAGCGCGCGGTAGCGACGTAAACGAAGCTGCCGCGCGTTCCTGATTCCAGTGACTTACGAAGCTCGGCACATCGGCCGCCGGCACCGGGCGACTGATGAAGAAACCCTGGCAGCTGTCGCAGCCGATGATCGCAAGCATGTCGAGCGCCGCTCTGTTCTCTACGCCTTCCGCGCAGATCTTCAGCCCCAAGTTGTGGCCGAGCTCGACCAGCGAGCTGACCATCGTGTTCGCTTCGCGGCTGTGCGGCACGTTCATCACGAGGCTCTTGTCGATCTTCATCTCGTTGAACGGCATCTGGTACAGCTGCGTCAGCGAGGAGTAGCCGGTGCCGAAGTCGTCGAGGGAAAGACCGATGCGCTTCACCCGCAACCGCGTGAGGATGTCCATCGTGATCGTTGGATTCTGCATGGTCGCGGTTTCGGTGATCTCGAGGATCAGCCGGCTCGCGTCGAGATGATTCTCGGCCAGCAACGCCGCAACACGATCGGGGAAACTCAAATCCGTGACGAGGCTCGGCGCGAGATTGACCGAGCAGGTCAGGCGTAGGCCCTGATCCTGCCACGCGCGCACCTGCTTCAACCCTGCATCCAGCATCGCGTTCGTCAGATCGCCGATGAGTCCGGTCCGCTCCGCGAGCGGTATGAACTCGTCCGGCATGACAAGCCCCAGGCGCGGATGCTGCCAGCGCGCGAGGGCTTCCACGCCGTCGATGACCCAGCCGTTCTGCACGAGTGTGGCTTTCGGCTGGTAGTACGGAACGAATTCTTTCGCGGCAAGGCCGCGGCGCAGATCCGGTGCGTCGACTTCCTGATCCTGATGCCGAACGGCGGCGAGCTTGCTCTGCAAATCGGCAGGCACGAGCGGCTTGCGGAGCGTGCCGCACATCCCGAGACCGCGGCTCACACCGAGCTCGTGTGCAGTAGCGAGCACGCGCTCGTCCGAGCCGCTGATCAGCACGATGTTGGCCTTGCACCCGCGCGTTCCGAGCTGCCGCAGCAGCTCTACGCCGTCGGTGTCGGTCAGGTGCAGATCCATAATGATCATGGTCGGCCGGAAAGAGTCGACGAGCCGCAGGAACTCCACGCCGGTCGGGGTCGTGGCAACCGTATAGCCGAGCTTGCGCCCCAACGTTGCCACGAAGTCGATGACGCCCGGCTCGTCGTCCACCACCAACAGTCTGTTTACGTTATCAGTCATTCAGAAAAGCGTTCCGAATCGCGTAAATTCGAGGCCCACAACGCGTTGCCACGCCATGTTCAGGGGTTAGTTAGATGATGTATCGACCGCGGCCCGGCATTTCTGAAAGATCGCAGGCCGCGGCACCTAAGAATGTGACGGCTGTTCGAATTCCTGCCGCGGGAATGTGAGCTGGCTCGCGGGGCCGCTAAGGGCGGCCACGAGCTGCGGGTTTAGATCGGCCGGGGTTGAAAAAAACTGGAGCGGGTGATGGGAATCGAACCCACGCTATCTGCTTGGGAAGCAGAAGTTCTACCATTGAACTACACCCGCATCCGAATGAAGTATAGCTTGCGGTCGCGATTGTGTGACCAGCAGGGAGATCGATGAGCAAACCCACCGTGCCCGACGCCCACTTGCGCAAGGTGCGCAGTTACGTGCGCCGGCCAGGCCGGGCCACGAACGCGCAACGGCGTGCGCTCGGCGATCTCTGGCCGCGGTTCGGCGTCGACGAGACGGTAGGTCCTCTCGATCTGCGCGCGCTGTTCGGCCGGGACGCGCCGCGGGTGCTCGACGTGGGGTTCGGCGACGGCGAAGCGCTCGTCACGACGGCCGTGAATTACCCCGCCATCGACTACCTCGGCGTCGAAGTGCATGAGCCCGGCATCGGTCACCTGCTGCTGTTACTGGAACGCGCGGGCGCCACGAACGTTCGCGTGATCCGGCGCGACGCGGCCGAGGTTCTGCCGCAGCTCTTGCCGAGTGGCGGCTTCGCCGCAGTCAATTTGTTTTTTCCGGATCCGTGGCCGAAGAATCGGCATCACAAGCGGCGGCTCGTGCAGCCGCCCTTCGTCGCGGAGATGGCGCGTATTCTTGCGACCGATGGCCTGCTGCACATCGCGACCGACTGGGCCGACTACGCGCGCCACACGCTAGAAGTGCTTGCGGGAGAAGCTCGGTTTGCCCCGGTCGGCGCGGGCGATGTGTGCGACAATCCGCTCGCATTTCGACCACCGACAAAGTTCGAGCGCCGCGGCCGGCGACTAGGCCACGACGTCGTCGATCTTCACTACCGAACTCTTGCCGCTACCACGACAACCCACGCAATCGTCGATGGCACCGCCGCGCTCTGAAGGCCCTCGCCCGAAGGCGCCTTGGTATGCGTTCCTGCTGAGCCGCCGCCTGTGGCTCTGCCTGCTGCAGGGCTTTTCGTCGGGCCTGCCGTTGTACGTGCTGATTCAGCTCGTGCCCGGCTGGCTGCGTAGCGAAGGTGTCGATCTGTCCACGATCGGGCTGCTGTCGCTGGCGACGCTGCCTTACACGTGGAAATTCTTGTGGTCGCCGCTGATCGACCGCTTTCGGCCGCCGCTGCTCGGCCGCCGACGCGGCTGGGCGATCCTGAGCCAGGTCCTGCTCCTCGCGACGATCGCGCTGTTCGGCACAATCGACGCCGCGAGCAACACGGCCGTCGTTGTGCTGATGTTTGCGACCGCCATGTTCGGCGCTACTCAGGACATAGTGCTCGACGCGTATCGACGCGAGCTGCTCGCCGATAACGAGCTCGGCGCCGGCAACTCATTCTTTGTGCAGGCGTACCGGTTGTCGTCCCTCGTGCCAGGTTCGCTCGCGTTCATCTTGTCGGATCACATGCCGTGGAGTTCGGTTTACTGGATCGTCGCCGCATTCATGACTGTCGGCATCGTCACGATGCTCGCAGCACCCGAGACCTCCGACGAGCGGTTGGCGCCGCGCTCGCTGCGCGCGGCCGTCGTGGAACCGTTCCGCGAGTTCTTCCTTCGCAACGGCATCAAGTCGGCGTTGCTGACCATCGCTTTCCTGTTCTTCTACAAGCTAGGCGACAGCATGGCCGTCTCGCTGCAGACGCCGTTCTTTCTCGACGTCGGCTTCTCACGTACGCAGATCGGCACGATCGCGAAGTTCTCGATTCTCGGCGCTACGATCGTGGCGAGCCTCATCGGCGGCCTGATCATGCTCCGAATGCCGATCAACAGAGCGCTCTGGGTGTTCGGCGGCGTTCAGCTCACCACCAGTCTCGGCTTCGCCGCCCTGGCGGCTGTCGGTCCCAACCCTTACATGCTCGGAGCGGCGGCGGCGTGGGAGTACCTCGGCGTAGGGCTCGGCACCGTCGCGCTGCTCGCGTTCATCGCGCAGCAGACAGACCGGCGGTTTACGGCAACGCAGCTCGCTCTCTTGACGAGCCTGATGGTGGTGCCACGAACGTTCGCGGGTTCCGTCACCGGCTACATCATCGAGGCCGTCGGTTACTTCAACTTCTTCTTGATCTGCACGGCCGTCGGTGTGCCCGGCCTGCTCCTGCTTCTGAAGGTCGCGCCGTGGTCAGGGCGGCCCGGGGACTCTCGCGAGGGAAGCTACCCGCGGCCGGCGACTGCTCAAAGTTCCCAGTCGTAGTCAATCGTCAGCGGCGCGTGATCGGAGAACCGCAAGCGTTTGTAGATTGCGGCGCGTTGTACCGCGGCTTTCAGTGCCGGACTCACGACCTGGTAGTCGATCCGCCAGCCCGTGTTGTTCTCGAAGGCGCGCCCGCGGTTCGACCACCAGGTGTAGTGGTGCGGATCCTGGTTCACGGCGCGAAACGCATCGACATAGCCTCGCGCGGTAAACAGTGAATCGAGCCACGCGCGTTCCGGCGGCGTAAAACCCGGGTAGTCCTGATTCGCGCGCCAATTCTTGAGGTCGATGTTCTTGTGCGCCATGTTGAAGTCGCCGCAGAACACGAATGGCACACCGCTCTGCTCCAGGGTTATGAGGCGCGCGTCGAACGCGGCAAGAAACCGGAACTTGGCTTCCTGCCGCGCTGGCCCCGACGAGCCGGATGGAAAGTACGCGCTCACGACGGCCACGTTGCCGAAGCGGGCCTCGAGGTAACGGCCTTCGGCGTCGAACTCTGCGGCGCCTATCGCACGCACGACGTGGTGCGGCTCGGCCCGCGAGTAGATCGCCACACCGCTATAGCCCGGCCGCTGTGCGGAGTGCACCACACGGTGAAAGCCGCTCGCGTGGAAGGTGCGATCGGCTATCTGTTCCTCCTGGGCCTTCAGCTCTTGCACGCACAACACGTCGGCTCGCTGACGTGCGAACCAACGAAAAAAACCCTTGCGCGTGGCGCTTCGCAGACCATTCGCGTTGAAGCTGACGACTCGCACGAAAAAACCCGCCGGTGAGAAATCCGCGCGATATGATATCGAAATGCGCAAGACGCCGATCCCGCTAAAGGCCTACAAGACGCAGTTTTTGGAGCTCGCACTCGAGCTCGGCGTGCTGCGCTTTGGCCAGTTCACACTGAAGTCCGGGCGCGTGAGCCCGTACTTCTTCAACGCGGGTCTGTTCAACAGCGGCTATGCGGTCGCGAAGCTCGGCCGTTGCTACGCGTCGGCGATCGCGGCGCTCGATCTGCCATTCGACATGCTGTTTGGTCCGGCCTACAAGGGCATTCCGCTCGTCGTACTCTCGGCCGCTGCGCTGGCGGATCACTACGACGAGGACCACCCATTCGCGTTCAACCGCAAGGAGGCGAAGGACCACGGCGAAGGCGGCACGATCGTCGGTGCACCGCTCGCGGGCCGCGTGCTGATTCTCGACGACGTCATTACTGCCGGCACTGCCGTGCGTGAAGTGCTCGACATCGTCCGCGGGGCGGGTGCGACGCCCGCCGGCGTGCTCGTGGCCCTGGACCGCGAGGAAGTCGCGCCGAAATCCAAAATCTCGGCCGTGCAACAGCTACAAAACGAGCTCGGTGTGCCGATCCGAAGTATCGTCACGCTGACGGATCTCATAGACCATCTCGAAGAAGACAAAGACTACGCGGAGCATTTGCCGGCGGTGCGCGCCTATCGCAACCGCTATGGGGTGCCGCTCGAAGGTTGAAGCGCTGACTAAGTGAGAGCTGGTTTGCAGAAATTATTCACGACCGCCTTTTCGCCGACCGAATTTTGGTATATGTAGCGTCTGACGCTTGGAATAGGTTTACATAACCTTGGCCACACGCATTGGCATCGCTGTACTCATCCTGGCGGCGCTCGCAACGCCGGACGCCGGCGTTGCGCAGCACACGCCACAGCGCAGTACGCCGGGCAAGGAAGGCCGCAAGCTCTATACGTGGACAGACGATAAAGGCGTCGTCCATTACGGCGACAGCGTTCCGCCCGAGTTCGCGAATCGAGACCGAAATCTGCTGAACACCCAAGGTGTGCGCGTCGGCTTCGAGGAAGGCGAAGTGACGGAAGCAGAGCGCGCGGAGCTCGCGAAGAAGAAGGCCGTGGCAGACCAGGCGGCGGCCGCACAAGCAGAGGTCGATCGGCACGACAAGATGCTGCTCCAGACCTACATCGCCGTCGCGGACATCGAAGATCTGCGCAATCGACGCCTCGAGCTGCTCGAATCGCAAATCAAGGTCACCGAGCTGTACCTCAACAATCTGCGCAAGCGTTTAGTGACGCTTCAGGACGAGGCGTCGGTATACAAGCCCTACACGCTCAAGCCCGACGCGCCGCAGATTCCCGAGAATCTGGCGCTCGATATTTCGCGCACCACGGGCTCGATCAACAACTACGAGAAGATGCTGTCGAAGACACGCGTCGATCAGACGGCACTGCGCTCATCCTTCGACGACGACATCGTTCGTTTCCGCCAGCTGAAGGGCGGCTAGCTCAACCGCGGCCCGTGTGGCCGAAACCGCCGCTGCCGCGATCGCTGGCAGCGAACTCGTTCACGACGTCGAAGTCCACCTGCACGACCGGCACGACCACGAGCTGCGCGATGCGTTCGCCCGGCTCGATCCGAAAGGTCTGCGTGCCCCGGTTCCAGCAGGAGATCATGAGCTCACCCTGGTAGTCAGAGTCTATGAGCCCCACGAGATTGCCAAGAACGATACCGTGCTTGTGACCCAACCCCGAGCGAGGAATGATCACGGCCGCGAGGCCTGGATCGGCGAGGTGAATCGCCAGCCCCGTCGGAATCAGTTTCGTGGCGCCTGGCTCGAGCTCGAGCGCCTCGTCGATGCAGGCGCGCAGATCGAGACCGGCTGAGCCGCCCGTCGCGCGCTTCGGCAGGGGCAACTCTTTGCCGATGCGGGGGTTCAGGATCTTGAGCTCGACGCGCCGCGCGGAATTCGTCAAAACAAAGCCTTTAGCGGCCTCACGAGGCGCGCGTGGAAGAATGAGCAATCGGCCTCGCGGCGCGATAGCGCTCCGCGATCAGATCGACTAGCCGGCGCGCGAGCATCGGCTTGCTGCCGTCGCCCAACGCCGCCTCGCCGCCGCCCGGCCAATAGACAGTGAGGGCATTCGTCTCTCGATCGAAGCCGCAGTCCGGGCCTACGCGATTTGCGGCAATCATGTCGATGCGCTTCTTCTCGAGCTTCTCACGCGCGTGCGTCGCGATGTCGTTCGTTTCGGCAGCAAACCCTACCGTGAACGGCGCGTTTGGCAACGCTGCGACGCTCGCGAGCGTGTCGGGCGAGCGCACCAGCGGCAGGTCGATCTCGGCCGCGCTGCGTTTGATCTTCTGCAGGGAGGCGGTCTGGGGCCGATAGTCGGCAACGGCTGCGCAGGCGATGAACAGGTGGGCGCCCGCGATCTCTACATGCACGCGCTCAAACATCTGCTCCGCAGTTTCGACATCGATGCGTTTGACGTTGACCGGTGTCGGCAACGCGACAGGGCCTGAAACGAGCACGACGTTGCCGCCGGCTTCACGCACCGCAGCCGCGACCGCGAAGCCCATCTTTCCCGAGCTGCGATTGGTGATGTAACGCACGGGATCGATCGGCTCCCGCGTCGGGCCCGCCGTGATCACGACCTTCAGCCCCGCGAGCGATTGGAGTCGAAGCTTGCCCGGCAGATCTAGCAGTGCCGCGGCGATCTCTGTCGGCTCGAGCATCCGGCCGGGGCCGGTTTCACCGCACGCCTGATCGCCAGCCGCTGGGCCTAAGAACCGGATCCCGCGCGACTCGAGCAATCCACGATTGGCTTGCACCGCCGGATTTGCCCACATGGCCTGGTTCATCGCTGGAACCAACACGATGGGAGCCGTCGTTGCGAGACACACCGTCGACAGCAGATCGCCGCCCAATCCAGCCGCGAGCGTGCCGAGAAAATTCGCGGTGGCAGGTGCGACGACCACGACGTCCGCCCATCGCGCCAGCTCGATGTGCCCCATCGCCGCTTCTGCGGCGGGATCCCAGAGATCGTCGCGCACTCGCCGGCCCGACACTGCTTGAAACGTCAACGGGCCGACGAACTCGCGCGCACCACGCGTCATGACGACCTGGACTTCGCAGCCGCGCTCGACGAGACGGCGCACGAGCTCCGGGCTCTTGTAGGCCGCGATCCCGCCCGTCACGCCGAGCAAGACGCGCGGCGGATGAGCTCGGTCGTTGGACAAAGTAGGTGCCACAGCGCCGGAGCTTACTCTCGCTCGCTTTGGCGCCGCCACTTACGAATAGCGCTTTTCTTATTTCCTCGGCGACTAATCGGGCGTGCCAGCAAACGCCGTGAAAGCGAGGATTGCGTCACACCGGAGCGAGCAGGAGAACCGAAGTGGCGCTACGCGATTGGCCTCGATCCGAGCGGCCGCGGGAACGGTTGCTGACCGTAGGTCCGCAGTCGCTCTCCGACGGCGAGTTGCTCGCGATCCTGCTCGGTACCGGCGTCCGCGGCGTCAGCGCAACCGACCTCGCCCGGCGTTTGCTCGACGACCTGGGCGGGCTCGCCGGGATACTCGGAAACGGCGCCACCGAGCTGGCGCAAGTGCCGGGCGTCGGCCCCGCACGGGCTGCCCGCCTTGCGGCGGGGCTCGAGCTCGGACGGCGCTATATCGCAGCGCCGGCCGGCCCGCGGCCCCCGCTCGCCGCACCGCTCGATGCTGCCCGGTACCTGAGCGCCCGGCTCGTCGACTTGCCGCATGAGGTCTTCTGCTGCCTGTTCCTCGACACACGGCATCGCCTGATCCGATACGAGGAGCTGTTTCGGGGCACTATCGACGGCGCCACGGTCTATCCCCGCGAGGTCGTGAAGAGGGCATTGCAGTGCAACGCATCCGCCGTGATCCTCGGCCACAATCACCCTTCGGGTGTGGCCGAGCCAAGCGAGGCGGACCGTAGCATTACCCTCAAGCTGGCCAAGGCCTTAGCGCTCGTGGAGATCCGCCTGCTGGACCACCTCGTCGTGAGCCGAGGGGGCCACGTTTCACTCGCCGAGCGCGGGCTGATCTAGACCACGCGCCTTGCCCGCTACCGGGGTCAACCGGTATAGTCCCCGCCCTTTCGACGGCCAAGGAACGAGCGATGTCCAGGGTTTGCCAAGTGACCGGCAAGGGTCCGATGGTGGGGAACACGGTATCCCACGCCAATAACAAGTCGCGTCGTCGCTTCCTGCCGAATCTGCACACGCAGCGTTTCTGGCTCGAGAACGAAAAGCGCTTCATCCGGCTGCGCATCTCGCACCACGGACTGCGGATCATCAATAAGCTCGGCATCGAGCAGGTGGTCGCGGATCTGCGGGCGAAGGGCACGCCAGTTTAAGTAGAGCGGGAGCTAGCAAAATGCGCGAAAAAATCCGTTTGATGTCGACGGCCGGAACGGGCCACTACTACACCACCACGAAGAATCGTCGCCTCCATCCCGAAAAGATGGAAGTCCTGAAATACGACCCGCGCGTGCGCAAACACGTGATCCACAAAGAGACGAAGATCAAGTAACGGCGCCGCGAGGCTCCGAAACGAAGAACCCGCCTTACGGCGGGTTCTTGCGTTTAGCGTGTCGCGAAATGCGAGGTTACGAAGAAGCCCGCACTTGCTCCTGCATCGCAGGGAACGACTTGAGGTAGGCGACAAACTCCTGCATCCCTTGAATGCCGCTTTGCTCGGCTCGAGCGCACCATTCGCGGAACTCGGTCAACAGGCGCTCGTTGCTCGTGTGCGCGCCTTCCCACAGCTGCTTTAGCTCGTTACGGAACTCGAGTACGGCCTGCAGCCGCGGATGCCGCTGCACGAGCTCGGCGAACTTCTGCCGCGACGTTTCGTCCAGCATCTCCGGCTGCCAGCTCAAGTACCGGCGCGCCGCAGACAACAGCGAGTTCCGCTTCTCGCCGAAGCTCTCGAGCTCGCGGCGTAACACCGGCAGTGTGACGTTGTACGTGAAGTGCCGCAGCACATGCATGCGATGCACGATGATCGCGCGCAGCTCGTCGAGCTCGGGTGTGGCCCTCGACGTGTTCTCGAGCTCCGGCGGATTCGCGACGCGACGGATCTTCGCTAGCCCCAGCGCAGCAAGCACTTTGAGGTGCAGCCAGCCCATGTCCACCTCGTGACGGCGCATCGAGAACTTCGCCGACGTCGGGAACGCATGATGGTTGTTGTGCAGCTCCTCGCCCGCCACGAACAGGCCGATCGGCCACAGGTTCGTCGACGCATCGTCCGTCTCGAAGTTACGGTAGCCCTTCGCGTGGCACAGCCCGTTGATGACGCCGGCGGCCGTGAACGGCATGTTCACCAGCTGGAACGCGACCATGATGATGCCGGGGACGCCGAACATCACAATGTCGAAGACGATCAGCGCGATCGGGCCCCAATAGCTGCGCTTCGGGTGGGCGTACAGGGTGTTCTCGAGCCAGTCGTTCGGGGTTCCCTTCGCGTACTTCTCGATCGTGTCCTGGTCGTGAGCCGCAACGCGGTACAACTCGGCACCCTCGAGCAGCACCTTCTTCAAGCCGTACTGCCGCGGGCTGTGGGGGTCGCCTTCCTTCTCGCAATGTGCGTGGTGCCGCCGATGCACGGCCACCCACTCGCGCGTCGAGGAGCCTGTATTCAGCCACAACCAGAAACGGCAAATATGGCGAACGATCGGGTGCAGATCGACGGAGCGGTGGGCCTGGTCGCGATGGTAGTACAGGGTGACTGCCATCATCGTCGCGTGCATCCACACCAACGTGAGGATCACGTAACTCCAGAAGCCCAACCCTGCGAGACCTGAATAGTATTCGTAGAGGAAGTTCACGTGTTTCCGCCTCGTCGGTAGTCGCAACTGCGCTTCCCATCGGCGCGGTGCGTGGGATTGCAATATAGCCGATCGCCGGAGGCTACTCCAACGCCGATCGGCCACGGCGTGCGCCTGCTCACGGAAGCCCGTCAAATGGCCGGGTAACACGTCGCACTACGCGCGGCGTAAGCTCGCCGGATGCCCGAGCTACCTGAAGTCGAAACCACTCGGCGCGGCATCGCGCCGTATGTCGTAGGACGCTCGGTCGCGAAGATCGAAGTCCGCGAGCGGCGCCTGCGCTGGCCCGTGGCCCGCGACCTGCCGGCGGCGCTTGCGGGGCAGCGCATCGACAGCATCGAGCGGCGCGGCAAGTATCTGCTGCTCGGCACGGGCGCCGGCACCTTGCTCGTCCATCTCGGCATGTCGGGCAGCCTGCGTTACCTGCCAGAGCCGCGCGCGGCGGGCACCCACGATCACATCGATGTGGGGTTCGTGGGCGGCGGCATGCTGCGCTATCACGACCCGCGCCGGTTCGGCAGCTTCCACCTGACGACGACGCCGGAGCGCCACCCCCTGCTCAAGGATTTAGGCCCGGAGCCGCTCGGCGACGACTTCAATGCGGAATACTTGTGGGAGCGTTCGCGTGGCCGCCGAGTCGCGATCAAGCCGCACTTGATGAACGGCCACGTCGTCGTAGGCGTCGGCAATATCTACGCGAACGAGGCGCTGTTTCGCGCCGGAATCCACCCTGCGCGAAGCGCGCGACGCATCGCACGCGACAGGTTCGAGCCCTTGGTTTCTGCGGTGCGCGCGGTGCTGCGAGACGCGATCGAGGTTGGCGGCACCACGTTGCGCGACTATGTCGGGGGCGACGGCGAGCCGGGGTATTTCCGCAATTCGCTGCGCGTCTACGAGCGCGAAGCCGAACCGTGCTTGCAGTGCGGCTCGCCGATCAAACGCCGCGTGTTGGGGCAGCGGGCGACGTACTTCTGCCCGACCTGCCAGCGATAGCCGTGGGTGGCGGCTAGTCGCCGCGAGCCACGCCTTCGCGGCGGGGGTCGACGCCGGCGGACAGCACGCGTCCGCGGCGCGTGTAGTCGATAGCAATCGCGTGCAGCCCGCTGTTCAGGTTGCGTAGCGCGACCGTATGACCGAGCGCCTCGAGCGCCGCGCGCTGCGCCACGACGTCGGTACCTTCCTCGAGCTCCACGGGACCGCCTTCCGCAAGAAAGTGCGGCGCCGCTACGGCCTGTTGCGCGCTCTGCTGCCAGTCGACGAAGCCGACGACACTCTGGGAAACGAAGCCGATGATGTGCGTGCCGCCCGGCGAGCCCACGAGCAGGCGTAGGCGCCCCCGGTCGTCGAGCAGCATCGTGGGCGCCATGCTCGATAGAGGCCGTTTGCCGGCCTCGATGCGGTTCGCAACCGGCTTGCCGCCGACTTCCGGCGTGTAGTCGAAGTCGGTCAGCTGGTTGTTCAGGATGAAGCCGCCGACCATGAGCTGGCTGCCGAACGCGCCCTGCACGCTCGTGGTCATCGCCACGGCGTCGCCGAACTTGTCGGCAATCGAGAAGTGGCTCGTCGACGGTCGCTCCGCGGCCGTCCCAGGCGCGAAGTCCCATGCAACGCCCGGGCGCGGCGCGCCGGCAACCGCATTCGGTAGCGCCTTGTTCGGATCGATGAGCGCGGCGCGCTCGCGTAGATACCCCGGCGCGAGCAACTCCGTCACCGGCGCAGACACGAATTCCGGATCGCCGAGATACAACCTGCGATCCGCGAAGGCGAGCCGGTTCGCCTCGACGAACAGGTGGATCGCTTGGGCGGGCTCGGTGCGCAGCTTCGCGAGATCGAACGCGCCGAGCATGCCGAGTACCTGTTGAGTCGTGACCCCGCCCGACGATGGCAGCTGCGGGCCGCAAACGCGCCACGCCCGATACGGCGTGCACAACGGTTGCGTGACGCGCGCACGGTATTTCGCAAGATCCTCTGCCGTCATGCGGCCGGCGCGTACGTTGTTGCCCTGCACTTTCGCGGCGATAGCGGCTGCCAGGTCCCCCGTGTAGAGCGGCTCGGCGCCTTTGGCGGCGAGCTCCCGCAACACGGCTGCGTACTCCGGGTTCTTGAGAACGTAGCCGACGGGGTGCGGCTCACCGCTCTCCTCGTAGAAGTAGTGCCGGAAATCGTCGCCGCGTGCAAAGCGCTTGAAGCCGTTTAACAGCTGGAACAGCCGCGGCGACACGGCAAAACCCTTCTCCGCAATCTCGATGGCGGGCGCGAACAGCTTGGCCCAGGGCAAACGCCCATGATCACGATGCGCGAGCTCGAGCATGCGCAAAGCGCCCGGCACCCCCACCGCTAGGCCACCCACGCCCACGGCGCCAAAGCCTTCAGGCCGGCCGTTGCTCATGAACATGTCGGGCGTCGCGGCGGCGGGCGCCGTTTCGCGACCTTCGTACGCGGTGATCGCCCCCGGAGCGCTCTTGCCACGCGCTGCGTAGAACAGCATGAACGCGCCGCCGCCCACGCCCGAGGACTGGGGCTCCACGAGCGTGAGCACGAGCTGCACGGCGATGGCCGCGTCCACGGCGCCGCCCCCCTCGCGCAGAATTCGCAGGCCTGCTTCGGATGCGTATGGATTGGCGGAGACGATGAGGTCTTGTTTGGCGTGAAGCGGCGCACCCGGCTGCGCGGCCGCAAGACGTGGCACCGCTGCGGTGAATGCCGCGAGTGTCGCGCTCACGAGGCCGACGAGCGACGAGCGGAGCACGTTCATCGCGCTTTCGGGAACTTGGCCTTGAGCTCTTCGGCCACGAACGGATGCACGAACGCGCTCACGTCACCGCCGAACTCCGCGATCTCGCGCACGAGGCTCGACGAAATGAACGTGTGATGTTCCGATGGCGTCAGGAACACGGTCTCGACGCCGTCTTTCAGGTGCCGGTTCATGGTCGCGAGCTGGAACTCATACTCGAAGTCCGACACGGCGCGCAGCCCGCGAATGATGGCCTTGAAGCCATTCGCAGCCGCGAAATCGACCGTGAGCCCCGTGTAGCCCGTGACCGAGACCTCGGGCAAGTCGCGCAGCACTTCCTGTGCGAGCGCAACGCGCTCCTCCAGAGGAAACAACGGCGCCTTCTTTGGGCTCGCTGCAACCGCGACCACGACGCGATCGAACAGCCGCACGCAGCGGCGCACGAGGTCCTCGTGACCGCGGGTGATCGGATCGAAGGTTCCGGGATACAGCGCGCCTATCTTCACGTCGCAAACGCCACCGCGATGGATCGTGCTGGCATTGTAGCCTTCGGCCGGAGCGCGGTCATACGGCGCCGGCAAACTTGAGCAGGCCGTATTCCACCGCGCCTGCGTGACTGCGCCGCCACCAGCTCGCGTTGGCGATCTCGGGTAGGCCCGGAACCCGCGGCCGTTCGACGTACACGAGCGCGTCGGCGGCGAGCCACGATGGCAGCAGCGCGAGCAGCGGCTCCACGGGCAGCGCATACGGTGGATCGAGGAAGGCGACGTGAAAACGCGTGGTGGGTGGACCGCGCAGCAACCCGGCAACATCCTGGCGCAGCACGCGCGGCCGGATGCCGAGCGTCGTCGCTTGCGCATTGAGCGCGGCGACCAGCACGGGATCCGTGTCGACGAACCACGCTTCCTCGGCGCCCCGCGACAGCGCCTCGAACCCGAGCGCGCCGGTGCCTGCATAAAGATCGAGACAGCGCGCGGCGGGGAGAGCCTCGCGCAACCAGTTGAACACCGTCTCGCGCACGCGATCGGGCGTTGGTCGCACGTCGGTACCTTCTGCGATCGGAATGCGCCGGCCGCGCCACTCACCGGCGATGATGCGCACGCTGCCTGGCCGCTGCCGACCAGCGTTGCTGCGCTTGGCCATGTGCGCAACACTAACAGACCCATGATGGAGAATTCCGCGAATGGCAGTCGAGGCCAAGGAGGAGAAACAGGGCACGGGCTTTTTCGCCAAGCTAAAGGCGCGGCTGAATCGCGGTAAGACTTGGCTCACCGGCGACCTGTTAGGTCTAGGCTCGCGTCCGTTCGATGAAGCTACCGTCGAAGAGCTGGAAACGCGGCTGCTGACCGCCGACGTCGGCGTCGATGCCACGCAGTGGCTGCTCGACGAGATGCGCAAAGCCAATCGCCGCACGCCTGGTGCACCAGCGAGCGAGTTGCTGCAGCAAACGGCGCTCGCTCTGATGCAGACGGTGGAGGCGCCGCTCACGATCTCCGCCGCGCACAAGCCGTTCGTAATTCTCGCGATCGGCGTGAACGGCACCGGCAAGACGACCACGATTGGCAAGCTCGCCCATCGCCTGAAGGCATCGGGCGCGAGCGTGATGCTGGCGGCGGCCGACACATTCCGAGCGGCCGCCGTCGAGCAGCTCCAAGAGTGGGGCCGCCGCGCCGACGTCCCCGTGATCGCACAAGCACACGGCGCCGATCCGGCTGCCGTCGTCCACGACGCGCTCATGGCGGCGCGCGCGCGCAACATCGACATCGTGCTGGCCGATACGGCCGGGCGCCTGCACACCGCCGCGGGCCTCATGGACGAGCTCGAGAAGGTGAAGCGCGTCATTGGCCGCTTCGACCCCACCGCACCGCACGAGACGCTGCTCGTGCTCGACGGAAGCCAGGGGCAGAACGCCCTCGCGCAGGCGCTGCGCTTCAACGAGCGGCTGAAGGTGACCGGCCTCGTAATCACGAAGCTCGACGGGACCGCCAAGGGCGGCATCCTGCTGGCGATCGCGCGTCAGCTGCGCTTGCCGATACGCTTCGTGGCCGTCGGCGAGAGCGCCGACGATCTCGATGTGTTCCGTGCCGAGGAGTTCGTGCGCGCGCTCGTTGGAGACCGCGCGGGATGATCCGATTCGAGAACGTCTTCAAGCGCTACCCGAGCGGGCGTGAAGCGCTGTCCGGCGTGTCGTTTAATCTCCAGCGCGGCGAATTCGCGTTCCTGACCGGACCTTCGGGCGCGGGCAAGAGCACGCTGCTCCGGCTGATTGCGCTGATCGAGCGGCCGACGCGCGGCACCGTGCTGATCAACAATCAGAACACTGCGCGAATTTCGCGCGGTCGCATTCCGCCGTTCCGTCAGCGCCTCGGCGTGGTGTTCCAGGATCACAAGCTATTGCACGACCGGAGCGTGTTCGACAACGTAGCGCTGCCTCTCGTGATCGCCGGCGCGAGTCGACGCGAGATCGAGCGGCGCGTGCGCGCCGCGCTCGACCAGGTCGGCCTCCTTGGCCGCGAATCGCATGCGCCGATCACACTGTCGACGGGCGAGCAGCAACGCGTCGGGATCGCACGCGCCGTGGCGCCGCGTCCCGACGTCCTGATCGCGGACGAGCCCACCGGGAATCTCGATCCGGATCTGTCGCGCGAGATCATGGAGCTCTTCACGCGCTTCAACGAAGTCGGTGTGACGGTGCTGATCGCCACGCACGATCTCGAGCTGATCGAGCACCTGCCCCACCGACAGCTGAGGCTCGTCGCGGGGGAGCTCGCCGCTGATAGCGGGCGAGGAGACGCATAGCGATGGCCTCGTTGCGCCACTACCTCGCGTTGCACCGGCAAAACCTGCTCGACGCTATGCGTCGACTCGCGTCGCAGCCGTTCGCGAGCTCGCTGACGGTGCTCGTGATCGCCATCGCGCTTGCGCTGCCGGCGGGCCTGCGGGTACTCGTTAACAATGCCGGCGCGCTAAACGACTCCTGGGAAGGCGCGGCCGATTTCGCGGTGTATCTGAAGATCGACGTCTCGAGCGAGAACGCGGCGCGAGTGGCCCGCACGATCGGCGGCCGCCCCGACGTCGCGAACGTCACGCTGATCGATCGCGCCAAAGCGCTCGAAGAGTTTCGCGCGAAGTCCGGCTTCGGCGACGCGCTCGATGCGCTCGAAGGCAACCCTCTCCCGCACACGCTGGTGGTGCGGCCGAAGAGCGGCGCGGCCGGGGATGTGGAGGCGGTCGCGGCCGCGGTCCGCGCCCTTCCGGAGACCGACCTCGTTCAGCTCGATACCGCGTGGGTAACGCGCCTGCGGGCGATGCTCGCGCTCGCTGGGCGAATGGTGGACCTTGCCACTGTGTTGCTCGCCATTGCCGTGACGATCGTCGTCGGCAACACGATTCGCCTCGAGATCAACAGCCGCAGCGTCGAGATCGAGGTCGTGAAGCTGGTCGGCGGCTCGGACGGATTCATTCGCCGGCCATTCCTGTACCTCGGGCTCTGGTACGGCCTCGCGGGGGCCGGCGCCGCGGCCGTCATCGTCGCCATGGCCCTGTGGGCCTTGGAGCCGCCTGTGCGTGCGGTCGCCACCCTGTACGGCAGCGGCTTCGAGCTCGCCGGCCTGCCGCTGCGGGAGACGGCGATCCTGGTCGTCGGCGGCGCCCTGCTTGGCTGGGCGGGGGCCTGGCTAGCGACCGCGCGCCATCTCGGCGCCATCGAACCCAAGTAGCCCGTCACAGGAACGACTGGAGGCGTTAGCACTCTAAACACCCGAGTGCTAATATCCTTTCGCTCGGGAGGTACAAAGATATGACCACCACTGCATTGGCGCCTCGAAACGCGGGCCTCGTGCTCAGCGGGCCGGTCGGCAGCCTCGACCAGTACATCCAGGCGGCCGGCGCCGTCCCGGTCTTGAGCGCAGCCGAAGAATTCGAGCTCGCGACCCGGTTTCGGCAAGCGAACGACCTCGACGCCGCGCGACGCCTGGTGCTTTCGCACCTTAGGTTCGTGGTCCACGTCGCGCGTGGTTATGCGGGCTACGGCCTGCAGATCGGCGACTTGGTCCAGGAAGGCAACGTCGGCCTCATGAAGGCCGTGAAGCGGTTCGACCCCAACGTCGGCGTGCGGCTCGTGTCGTTCGCCGTCCATTGGATTCGCGCTGAGATTCACGAGTACGTGCTGCGCAACTGGCGGCTGGTTCGCGTGGCCACCACCAAGGCGCAGCGCAAACTGTTCTTCAACCTGCGCAAGAGCAAGAAGCGCTTGGGCTGGCTGAACAAGGCCGAGACCGAGGCCGTGGCAGCCGATCTCGGCGTGACGCCACGTGAAGTCACGGAAATGGAGCAGCGCCTGGCAGGCCAGGATCTGTCGTTCGACCCCGATCCCGAAGACGACGAGTCGTTCGCGCCCGCGGCCTATCTGCGCAGTCCGAACAGCGACCCGGCGCTGGCCGTGGAACGCGCGGACTCGGACGAGGACTCGCATGATCGGCTGAACGAGGCGCTCGGCCAGCTCGACGAGCGCAGCCGTGCGATTCTGGCGCGGCGCTGGCTGACTGACGACAAGTCCACGCTGCATGAGCTCGCGGCCGAGTACAACGTGTCGGCCGAGCGCATCCGGCAGATCGAGGCCAATGCGATCGCGAAGCTGCGGGCAAAATTGGCTCCGGCCTGAGCCGCTCGCCCGGGACGGTTAGCTCGCGGTCAAGGGAACGACCGTGAGTTCGACGCGGCGATTCGACTGCCGGCCCGACTCCGTGTCGTTGGTAGCCACGGGCCGGGCTTCGCCCATGCCCACCGTGATGACCCGGTCTGACCGCACATTGCGCGTGCCGAGGTAAGCGGCCACCGCACTGGCGCGCCGCTCCGACAGCTGCTGGTTGTATTGGTCACCGCCGGTGTTGTCCGTGTGGCCGGCCACCTCTATGACGGTCTGGTTGAACTCGTTGACGACGAGCGCGACGGAGTTCAGGACCTGGAAGAACCCCGCGTTCAGATCGGCGCTGTTCGTGGCAAACGTGATGTTGCCGGGCATGTTCAACGTGATGTTGTTGCCGATTCGAGTAACGCTGACGCCCGTCTTCTCGAGCTCGGACCGAAGCTTGGCCTCCTGGCGATCCATATAGGTGCCCACGCCGGCACCCGCCAGTGCGCCTAACCCGGCGCCGACGAGCGCGCGCTTTTTGCGCTCGAGCGAGCTGTCGCCGGTGATCAGCCCGGCCACGGCTCCAGCCGCAGCACCAATCACGGCTTGTCGCTGAGCTTTGGCGGTCTTCTCGTCCCGCGTGTAGGGATCCAACGTCGTGCAAGCGGACACGGCTACGATCATCCCAACGACGAAGGCAACAGTTCTGGACGGGCTGTTCAGCGACATGAGTAACTCCTGGCGATCAGGTAGGGCGGCGGTATGATGCCAAGCCCGACCTGAATGAAATGTGACTTGGCCCTCTGAACACGATATCCCACCGGCATCCCAGCGGGCTCGCACTACCGCGGCATCAAATGCCCCTGGGCCCCGCGCAACCGTGACGACCGGCAAGCTCGTCGCCGTCGTCGAGGACGATGTCGCAATCCGCGACAACTACATCGCGGGACTACGCCGCCAGGGGTATCGAGTCGTCGGCTACGGCACGCGCAAAGACGCACTAGCCGCCTTTGCGAGCCGCTTTCCGGACCTCGTGATCATCGACGTGAACCTGGGCACCGAGGTCGAAGGCGGCTTCGAGCTGTGCCGCGAGCTGCGCGCCCGCTCCGCGCAGCTGCCGATCATTTTCCTCACGGCCCGCGAGAGCGAGCTCGACGCCGTGTCGGGCCTGCGCCTCGGAGCCGACGATTACCTGACGAAGCGCACGAGCCTCGAACATCTTTTGGCCCGCGTAGCGGCTCTGTTCCGCCGCCTGGAGGCACTGCGCTCGGGCAGTGAGGCGGCAGAAACCGTCGAGCAGGGATCCCTGACGCTCGACCGGGATCGAATGACCGCCCAGTGGAAGGGCAAACCCATCGCGCTGACCGTGACCGAGTTCTGGGTGGTGCACGCCCTGGCGCAGCACCCGGGCCACGTCCGTAGCCGTGACCAGCTCATGGCCGCCGCCAACGTGGTGCTCGACGACGGCACCGTAACGTCTCAGATCAAGCGAATCCGGGCCAAATTCGCCGGGGCGGATTCGGCGTTCGATGCGATCCAGACCGTTTATGGGATGGGCTATCGGTGGCAGGTCGACTGAACCGTTCCGGTGCACAGCTGCAATTGACGGCGTAATCGGGCGTTCCCTATAGTTGATGCTGGCACAGGCCTGCTCCGGTCCTCTAATAAAAGGCCCCTCCGCGGCAGATCGATTGGCCGCCGGCTTGACAGATCCGCATTCGAAACTGCCCAGCCAGCTAAAAAGAATCCAGCCAGGCGGAGCCATGTGGCTACCGCTTGTAGAACCATGACTGTAAGCGTGACGAAATAGGACTCTTGCTCGAAGGAACGCAGCGATAAACCCCGCGGGTGGGCAGGCTTCTTTGCCCCCACTCCGGTTATGAGGAACCGCACGGACATGCGTAACACCAACAACACCGGCCTCCCGCCGGCACAGGGCCTCTATCGGCCCGAGTTCGAGCACGACAGCTGCGGCGTGGGCTTCGTCGCGAACATCAAAGGCAAGCGCAGTCACCAGATCATCCTGGACGCTGACCATCTGCTGTGCCGCATGGACCACCGCGGCGCTCGCGGCGCCGAGCCAAACACCGGCGACGGCGCCGGCATGCTGACGGCACTCCCGCACGAATTCCTGGCCAAGGTCGCGATGCAGGAGTTCGGCGCGACCCTGCCGCCGCCCGGCAAGTTTGCCGCGGGCATCGTGTTCCTGCCGCAAGACCCGGCGGAGCGCGAGCGTTGCAAGAAAGTCGTTGCCGAGATCTGCGCCGAGACGAAGCAAACGCTCGTCGGCTGGCGAGTGGTGCCGATCAACGTCGCGGCCGCGGACGTCGGCAATAGCGCGCTCGATGCGGCGCCGTTCATCGAACAGCTGTTCGTCGCGGCCGGCCCAGGTTTCGAAGGCGACGCGTTCGAACGCGCGCTGTATGTGTTGCGCAAAAGAGCGAGTCACCGGCTGCGCGGTGACAAGACGCTTGCAGAGGCGAAGCAGTTCTACGTCTGCAGCCTGTCGAGCAAGATCGTCATCTACAAGGGCATGCTGACACCTGGTCAGCTGCTGCAGTTCTACACGGACTTGCAGGATCCGGACTACACCACGCACCTCGCGATGGTGCATTCGCGCTTCTCGACGAACACGTTCCCGAGCTGGGACCGCGCGCAACCGAACCGATTCATGGCGCACAACGGCGAGATCAACACCCTGCGCGGTAACGAGAGCTGGATGCGCGCGCGCCAAGGCGTCGTCGCGAGCGACCTGTACGGCGACTCGATGCGGGATCTGTTCCCGATCGGCGAGCCCGATTGCTCCGACTCGGGCGTGTTCGACAACGTGCTCGAGTTCCTGCTGATGTCGGGCCGCACGCTCCAGGAATCCATCATGATGATGGTGCCCGAGGCATGGCAGAAGAATGACCTGATGCCCGAGAACAAGCGGGCGTTCTACGAGTACCACTCGTGCCTCATGGAGCCGTGGGACGGCCCCGCGTCGATTGCATTCACCGACGGCAAGTACATCGGCGCCGTGCTCGATCGCAACGGTCTGCGCCCGAGCCGGTATTACCTCACCACGGACGACCGCGTGATCATGGCCAGCGAAGTCGGCGTCGTGCCGATCGACCCTGCCCACGTGAAAGCCAAGGGCCGGCTCGAGCCGGGCCGCATGTTCCTGATCGACTTCGAGCGCGGCCGACTCGTGCCCGACGACGAGCTCAAGAACGAGTACGCGAACCGCCGACCGTATGCCGAATGGCTCGAGGCGAACCGCATCGCATTGCGCGACGTGACAAGCGCGAGACCGGCTCCGGAGATCGACGGCGCGACGCTTCTTCCGCGCATGCAAGCGTTCGGCTACACGAGTGAAACGCTGCAGTTCATGCTGCAGCCGATGGTCAAGGAGCACCGCGATCCGGTCGGTTCCATGGGCAACGACAGCGCCCTGGCCGTGCTCAGCGACAAGCCGCGCATGCTGTACGACTACTTCCGGCAGCTGTTTGCGCAGGTGACGAACCCGCCGATCGACTCGATCCGTGAAGAAGTCATCATGTCGCTCGAGTGCTATATCGGCCCCGAGCACAACTTGCTCGAGACGACGCCGAAGCACGCGGAGCGGCTACGGCTGCGCCAACCCATTCTCACGAACGAGGAATTGGATGGCATCAAGAGCATGAACCAGCGCGGCTGGCGCACGCTCACCGTCGACATCACGTTTCCAGCGAGCGAAGCGAAGGGCGGGCTCAAGCGCGCGATCGACCGCATCTGCGCAGAGGCGGAGAGCGCGATCGACGAAGGCTACACGATGCTCGTGCTGTCGGACCGCGCGATCGGCCCCGATCGCATCCCCGTCAGCGCGTTGCTCGCCTGCGGAGCTGTGCACCACCATCTCGTGAGCCGCGCGAAACGAACGCGGATCGGCATCGTGCTCGAGACCGGCGAAGCGCGCGAGGTTCATCACCACTGCTTGCTGGTCGGCTACGGCGCGGACGGCATCAATCCTTACCTCGCATTCGAAGCCCTGGCGCAGTCCCGTGACGCCGGGCTGCTCGACGCGAACACCGACCTCGTTGGCGACTATCGCCAGGCAGTCGCGAAGGGCATGTTGAAGGTCATGGCGAAGATGGGCATCTCGACTCTGCAGTCCTACAAGGGCGGGCAGATTTTCGAGGCGCTCGGCCTTGCGAGCGACGTCATCGACCGCTGTTTCCGCGGCACTGTGAGCCGACTTCAGGGCGTGAACTTCTCAGTGCTCGAGCAGGAGACTCTGCGGCGTCACGCGCTCGGCTACCCCGTTGATCCGCTCGATAAACTGCCTTCCCTGCCGAACCCCGGCGAGTTCCACTGGCGCAGTGCCGGTGAGAAGCATGCGTGGGATCCGCAAGCGATCTTTTCGCTGCAGGTTGCGGCGCGGCGCGGCGATCGCAACGCGTATCGGC
Source organism: Gammaproteobacteria bacterium (assembly GCA_039933105.1). Lineage (GTDB taxonomy): Bacteria > Pseudomonadota > Gammaproteobacteria > Steroidobacterales > Rariloculaceae > FEN-1219. The sequence goes on from JBDTOT010000041.1 coordinate 27,148, forward strand.
AATTCGCGGCGCATATCAACGAAGAGGCGCGCAAGAACGGCGCGCTACGCGGCCTGCTCGAGTTCAGGACGAGCGCTAACCCCGCAGAGCTCGACGACGTCGAGCCCGCCAGCGAGATCGTCAAGCGCTTCGTCACGGGCGCCATGAGCTTTGGCTCGTTGTCCGCCGAAGCGCACGAGACGCTCGCGGTCGCAATGAATCGCATCGGCGGCAAGAGCAACACCGGCGAAGGCGGCGAAGATCCGGCGCGGTTCGTGCCGCTGCCGAATGGCGATTCGCGCCGCTCGGCGATCAAGCAGGTCGCGTCGGGCCGCTTCGGCGTGACGATCGCCTACCTCGCGAACGCCGACGAGCTGCAGATCAAGATGGCGCAAGGCGCGAAACCCGGCGAAGGCGGCGAGCTGCCGGGTAAGAAGGTCGACGACAACATCGCTCGGATTCGGTATTCGACTCCGGGCGTGGGCTTGATCAGCCCACCGCCGCACCACGACATCTATTCCATCGAGGATCTCGCGCAGCTCATTCACGACTTGAAGAACGCGAACCCGGTGGCGCGTGTCAGCGTCAAGCTCGTGTCGGAGGTCGGCGTGGGCACGATCGCCGCGGGTGTCGTGAAGGCGCACGCGGACCACGTTCTTATTTCCGGCGACAACGGTGGCACGGGCGCCTCGCCGCTCACGAGCATCAAGCATGCGGGTCTGCCGTGGGAGCTTGGTCTAGCCGAGACGCACCAGACTCTCGTCATGAACGATCTGCGCAGCCGCGCCGTCGTGCAGACCGACGGCGGCCTCAAGACCGGTCGCGACGTAGTAATCGCCGCACTGCTCGGCGCCGAGGAGATGGGCTTCTCGACGGCGCCGTTGATCGCGCTCGGCTGCATCATGATGCGCAAGTGTCATTTGAACACCTGCCCGGTCGGCGTTGCGACACAGGACCCGGTGTTGCGCAAGAAGTTTGCGGGTCAACCCGAGCACGTCGTGAACTACCTGTTCATGGTGGCCGAGGAAGCGCGCGAGATCATGGCGAGCTTGGGCATACGGCGGTTCATCGACCTGGTCGGCCGCGTTGAACTGCTGCAACCGCGTGCGGCCATCAACCATTGGAAGGCCGACGGCCTCGACCTGACTCCCCTGCTGACTCCGGCGCCAAAGCCACGCCCGGACACCGATGTGTACTGCACGAAGCAGCAGGATCACCGGCTGAATCTCGCGCTCGACAACAAGCTGATCGCACTCGCTAAGAAGTCGATCCAACAGCGCAAGAAGACCAGGGCCGAGCTCGACATCTCGAATACGAACCGCACTGTCGGCGCGATGCTGAGCTACGAGGTTGTCAAGAAGTGGGGTGCAGACGCGTTGCCCTACGACACCGTGCGCTTCAAGTTCAATGGCACCGCTGGGCAGAGCTTCGGCGCGTTCCTCGCGAAGGGCATCACGCTCGAGCTCGAGGGCGACAGCAACGACTACGTCGGCAAGGGCCTGTCGGGCGGCCGCATCATCATCTATCCCCCGGCCGAGGCCACGTTCACGGCTGAGGACAACGTGCTGATCGGCAACGTCGCGCTGTACGGCGCGACGAGCGGCCGCGCGTTCTTCCGCGGCCGCGCGGCTGAACGGTTCTGCGTGCGCAACTCGGGGGCCAAGGCAGTCGTCGAAGGCGTCGGCGATCACGGTTGCGAGTACATGACCGGCGGTCGCGCGGTGATCCTGGGTCCCACGGGCCTGAACTTCGCGGCCGGCATGTCCGGCGGCGTCGCCTACGTGTTGGACGTGAACAAAGAATTCGCAAGCAAGTGCAACACGGGCACCGTCGATCTCGAGGCCATCGAGGAAGACGAGGACATCGTCGAGCTGCGCGAGATGATCGAGCTGCATCTCGAATACACCCGCTCGGCAGTCGCTGCGCGGATTCTCGACGATTGGCCGAGTTCGCTTAAGGAATTCGTCAAAGTCATGCCGACCGACTACAAGCGCGTGCTGACCGAGCGCAAGCGCCATGACGAAGAGATGGAACAGACGCTGCGCGACGACGAGACGGGCACGTTCGTCGCACACGGCAGATAAGAAAAACAAAAGGATTGGTTGTCGAGCATGGGCAAGCCTACTGGCTTCATGGAGTATCCGAAGAAGAGCGTCCCGTATCGGGACTCGGCCGAGCGCACCCGCGACTTCGGTGAAATCTTCACGCCACCCGACGAGCAGCACCTGCGCAATCAAGGCGCACGCTGCATGGACTGCGGTGTGCCGTTCTGTCAGTCGGACAACGGCTGCCCGATCGACAACCTGATCCCCGAGTGGAATGATCTGGTTTACCAGGGCCGTTGGCGCGACGCACTCGACCGGCTGCACAAGACCAATAACTTCCCCGAGTTTACGGGCCGCACTTGCCCCGCGCCGTGTGAAGGCGCATGCGTGCTCGGCATCACCGACCCCGCGGTCACGATCAAGAACATCGAGAACGCGATCATCGATCGCGGCTTCGCGCAGGGCTGGGTGACACCGCAGATCCCGGCCGCGCGTACCGGCAAGCGTGTGGCGATCATCGGCTCAGGCCCAGCGGGCCTCGCGGCGGCCGACCAACTCAATAAGGCCGGCCACACGGCCACGGTCTACGAGCGCGCCGATCGCATCGGTGGGCTGCTGATGTACGGCATCCCGAACATGAAGCTCGACAAGCAGGTCGTGAACCGGCGCGTCGACCTGCTGCGCGCGTCGGGTATCGAATTCGTCGTCAACGCCGACGTCGGCCGCAACGTGGACGCCGCGAAGCTGCGCGCTGAGCACGACGCCGTGCTGCTCGCGACCGGCGCAACCACCCCGCGAGATCTCAAGATCCCGGGTCGCGATCTACCCGGCGTCCATTTCGCGATGGAGTTCCTCGCCGCGAACACACGCAGCCTGCTCGACAGCAACCTCGCAGACGGCAAGTACATCAGCGCCAAAGGCAAGCGCGTGGTCGTGATCGGCGGCGGCGACACCGGCGCGGACTGCATCGGCACGGCGCTTCGTCACGGCTGCACGAGCCTCGTGAACCTGGAACTGCTCGACGAACCGCCGGCGAAACGCGCGCACGACAATCCTTGGCCACTGTGGCCGAAGATCCTGCGCACGGACTATGCACACGAAGAATCGATCACACGCTTCGGCGCCGATCCGCGCAACTACGCGGTCGTGTCGAAAGATTTCGGCGACGGAGGCGGCAAGGTCGCGTCGGTGAAGATCGTGCGCATCGAATGGCAGCGCGGCGAAGGCCCGCCGAAGATGATCGAGCTGCCGGCCACGGCCGAGACGCTCGAAGCCGACCTCGTGCTGCTCGCGATGGGTTTCTTGGGTCCTGAGGCCTACCTCTCGCAGGCGCTCGGCGTAGAGCTCGATCCGCGCTCGAACTACAAAGCCGAGCACGGCCGGTTCGCCACGAGCCAGAAAGGCGTGTTCGCGGCCGGCGATTGCCGGCGCGGTCAATCGCTCGTGGTGTGGGCCATTAACGAGGGCCGCGGCGCAGCGCGGGCCGTCGACGAGTTCCTGATGGGTTCGAGCCTGCTGCCGGCTCCGAAGCTGACGATGGGTGGCACGACCGGCTGAGGGATCGTCTCAGCCCGCGTACCTCAAGGAGAGGGAGGGGACTTTGGTGAAGATGCTGTCCCTGGCGGACGCCAGCACCAGGATCATCGCCGACGAAGGCGATCCGGCGAGCACCGAGGTGCCAACGTCTTCACGCGGATACCGCTCGGCGATTCACTGCTTCGATGCGAAACAGGTCGACCAGGCCAAGGACGGCTGGGACCACTGCCAGGCGCAACTCAATGCGCGCCGCCTCGCGCGCATCACGACCGAGCTCGCGGTCGCGCCGCCCTTCTACTACGCCGGGGATTACCACCAGCAGTATCTCGCCAAGCATCCGGGCGGTTACTGCGGGCTCGGCGGCTGCGGCGTGCCCTATATATCAGAGGGCTCCCCCACCTCCACCTGAGGCGTTGCTGGTCACCGATCGAGCGCCACTGAGCAGCCGCGAGCGCAGTGTCGAAGCCTCCATCCGCAGTGGCTGCCGACGCAGTCCGCGAACCTCGGCGGCCGTAAACGGATGAAACTCGTCCGGCAGATGCGCCGGATCGAAGCGCGCCAGGGTCCAATTCAAAAGCTCGGCAAGTTCCGCGTCCCGCAATGGAGCGCTCGCCACGCCGGGAACTCGCACCAGATATTCCCGGCCTCCGGGCACCGCCAGGAATTTCGCGAGGTTTCCTCGCAGCGCCGGCGTGGCGCCGGGGGAGCCAGCGCCATCGGCACGATGGCAACCTTGGCAATTGAGCACCCACCGCTGCCAGGAGTGGCGTGAGGATTCGCTGTCAGCTGCAACCGGGCCGATCTTCTCGAGCGGCCGGTCCGTAGTTCCCGGCAGGGCAAACGCCACCAAGATGCCGAGCACGCAAGCCGCGCTGCCAAGCGCCGAGACCGTTCGACGCTTCATTGGATGTCACTCCGTATCCGCGGCGACTCCGAGAATGATCGCCGTCGAACATGTATACGACTGGCTCTTCGTCCCGAAACACCAGGTGATCTCATTGTTGCTCCACGGCCGCGTGATGGGCCTGTCGCCTTCGTTGCGATGGCAGTCGCAACGGTCGCACTTGGGCCCCCCGCAACAATCGTTGTACGAAATGATGTACTGGCGCTCGTCCGCCGGATTGCGGCAGGTGCCAATCCAGGTGAGGGGGGACATTTCAGTGCCCGCAGGACAGATGTTCACACCGCCGCCGCAACAACTACAAAGGTAGCCATCGATGGCGCAATACCGCCAATACTCACACTGGGTTGGATCCCCCGGATCTTGAGGATTGCGCGGGCCTGTTGGACGGCTCGTTGCAGGCTCCTGCTCCGAATCCCCGTCGCGACCTTTGGTCCCGCGCAGCACCGGCAATAGCGGCAGCGCAGCACCTCCCACGAGTACTCCGCCTAGAAACGCAAATAGGCTGCGGCGCGATGTCCGGTTGGCGAAAGCGCGCGCAACACGTTCTGCAATTTGATCCACTCTACTCATGCGGCACCGGGGGACGATTCACCGTCGCGCGGTCTTCGCCAGGTAATCCTGAATGCTGGGTGTATGGGTTTCGTGCGCCACGAACAAACTCTCCAGGTGCTCACGGCTGTTGATGAGCCCGGCCGCCGACAGTTTCCCGCCAGCGTCGATCAGCACGGCGTGAGGCAGTTTCGACACACCGAAACTTCGACCCAGCTGCTCGGACAGGACGTACGGAAAATTCTCCAGCTTTTTGTCCCGCACGAATTGCTGGTGCGCGGCGTCGGCGCCATCGCTGGCCAGGACGATCTCCAACCAGTCGCGCTCGGCGGCGGCGGCGGAACGCAGAGCGGGAAGCAATTCAGCGCACACCGGACATTTTGGCGAGACGAACAGGAGTAATTGGCTGCGGAATTCGCGTATACCGCCGATTTGCACGGGCACGCCGCTCAACGCCGTCAAAGCAAAAATCGGTGCGGCGTCCCCGGGTTTTAGCGTGGCATGCAATGACAATGCCCCTACCGGGGCGATGCGCGCATGCAGAATGCCGATCTGCCGCGTCAATACGATGCATACGAGGGCGAGGACGATGAATCCCACCCACAGGACAATCTGAGAGGCGGCCAGCACGCTCATGTCGATCCCGCCGCCGGCCGCAAATCCAAATTCATCGCAACGTCGAGGGAGACATAGATGACCATCAAGGCCACGGCGGCTAACAAAGCGCGTGGGTCCAAAATATCCGCCGCGGGATCTGCAGCACACAAGACAGCAACGGCGAAACCGATCAGTACAGCGTTACGAGCGACCTCGAACCACCCCAGCAAATGACGACTCGCGCTAAAACTACAGTCGCAATCCAGCGCTCTGCGCCCATGGACGATTGCGCGGTAAATCAGCACCAGATACACGGACCACAGGGCAATTGCGATCGAGGCGCCCCATTGGCGCGTCGCCGGCATCGCCATCAATACCCCACCGCCGACTTCGCCAACGGACGCGAACAAGGCCAGCACCCACGCAAATCCGTCAGGAACTTCGGTCAGCGAGTGAACTGCCCTCACGACCCGTTCGCGCCATAGCCACTTGCGAACGCCGGAGACCAGCAGGAGCAATGCCAAAAACTCCCCGACCTGCGCCATCGCCAGCGCGAGAACTTCGCGACTCACGCACTGCTCCCGATGCGCCGGACGCTCATCGGGCCGCCTCGATCAGAATGCCCTCATTGTCGATTGGAACCTCGAAGCTGCGCAGGAAATGGCCGTCGGGCAAATCGTAAACATCCAGCTGGTTTTCGGTGGCCACCAGAAGCAGCGGGTTGTTGCCCGCGACTGTTTCAATCGTCACGGCTGGCTGCCGCAGTCGAATTCTCTTCACACGCGTGCGCGACCCGACATCGTAAACCCAGACCTCGCTGCCTGGATCCTTGTGGGTTCCCTCATGCGCGTCCGACTGCATGATCACATACAAATGTCCGTCGTCCGCGCCTGCGATCAGCTGCTGCCCGCTCGGCTGCCAGCGTTCGGCAGCGTCGTCGCGAGAAACCAGCGACCAATCGGGCAGCACGACGGGTTCGACGCCATGAAAGTCGATCGGCTGCACGCGACCCCTAAAGCTGGGAAAGTACCTCACGCCCCGGATCACTGCAGAGGTGGTGAATAGGGGGTCGGTGTCGAGGCGATTGAAGGGTTTCGACTCAGCGCGGCTGGTAACTTCACCCTGCGCGTCGAGCTGGACGCTCAGCACAGTGCCGCTGGCGCAGAGCGTCGAGAAGCCACTTACACCTGTTGGATACACCAGCGTGCAGCCTGGAATTTCGATCTCATTCAACAACTTTCGCTGCACAAGATCCACCACCGTTACCGAAGCGGCAGGAGTGAAATTGAATACCAACGCCAACTTCTCCTCGTCGGTGAACGCGAACATCCCTTGCATCGGTTCGATCTGGCCCCGCTTTCCGCCTGGGAGCACGATCTCTCCCAGCGGCTGGAACGTCTGTTTGTCAAATACGGTGATGAAGTCCGTGCGCGTTCCCCGATTGCCGCGGCTCCACAGCGTGTCGGCAACGTAGATCTCGGGCCGAAAATGCCCGACAAGCAGAGTCGCCGAATTGAATGCGGGCAGCTGCGCCTTCAGCTCATGACCGATTCCACTGACGCCGATCAACTCCATTTTGCTGCCGGCATAAACCAGGAAAGCCCAATCCTGCGGGTACGGCATCGGCAACACCTGTACTTTTCCAGGCGAATCCGACGTCAGTGGCGCAGGAAATCGCTGCTGGCCGTGTGCAGCAATAGCCAACGCGCCGGTCATGAGCCCGGCGATTGTCGGACGTGCGCGGCGTGCGATGGATTTCACGGATGTCGCTCCCGTTGCGAGACGCGATTATAAGCGCCTCAGAGGGCCTGACATGCCCCGGCCGTTGGGAACGGCGGGCGAATTGTCAGCCGGCGCTGTCGCGGCGCGGAAACCACACGCGAAAGACCACGCCGCTGCCGTCGGGCAGGTCGTCGGCTTCGCAGCGGCCACCGTGAAATTCCGCCACGAGCGCAACGATATGCAGACCGAGCCCCAAATGCGGCCGGCCGTCGCGTTGCTCGCGAATCGACACGAGTGAGTCGAAGAGCTGCCGGCGCATCTTGGCTGGAAGCGCGGGGCCATTGTTGGTGACGGAGAGCACCAGCTCACGGCCGGAGTCCGCGATCTCGACGTCGATGCGGCTGCCGGGCGCGCTGAAGCTCGCGGCATTGTCGACGAGCTTGTCGAGCAGCTGCGCCACGAGTTCGCCCGAGCCGACGATACCGGTGACCACAGCAGCGCAACGAAACGCGATTTCTCGCTCGCGGTAAACGTCGCGGTACGCGTTACAACACGACTCGACCACGACTCTCAAATCGACGGGCTCGGCCGCAGTCTCCCCGATCGCCTGCTCGAGCTGCGTGGCCTCGCTCATGGCCACTAGGATCGCGTCGAGCCGCGTCGTACCTTCGCGGAGCCGCTTCAAATACAGCTCTGCCGTCTCGGTCTTGACCTCGTGGTCGAGGTTGTCGAGCGAAGTGGTGACGACCGCGAGGGGCGTGCGCAGCTCGTGCGAGAGCTTGCCCGACAGCGTGCGCAGGTACTCCGTGTGCTCGCGCAAGCGCTCCAGCAGCTGCGTGAAGCTGCGCGCAAGCACGCCGAGCTCGTCGCTCGCAGCCGCTCCGGGCATGCGCGTGCGAATCTCGCCGCGCGGGCCTAGCGCGGTCTCGGCCGCGTGCGCGAGCCGGCGCACGCGCACCGACAGCCACGTCGCGTAGCCGAGCAGCCCCAGACCCACGACTACCGTCGCCAGCAGCGTGACCGTCATCAGGCGCACGAGCGCGTCATTCGTCAGCGTCAGAATCGGATCGCTGGCTTGCTCGAGCAGCACGGCGCCGCGTGGCGCGCCGGCGCCCATGATCGGCACCGCCGCCGCAACGATCGCCTCGCGGTCCGGTCCGCTGCCATACCATGCCGTCGCGCCGTCGCCTGTAAGTGCAATGCGCAGCGCCGGGTCTGCCACCCGCCCAGGCGGCAGCTCGCCCAAATACGGCGGGTCATCGCGCCGCAGCAACCAACGGAACAGATCGCCGACGAGCGTCGTGCCGCGTTCCGTCGCGCGCGGCTCGACGTTGCCAACCGCGGAGAGCACCCAGCCGTCGGCATCCAGGATGCGGAATCGGCCGGCGCCGCGGCCGAACTGGTCGAGCAGAGTCTTCAGCTCCGGCCGCTGGTAGATGAAGCGTCCGGGCGCCCCGCTCGTCTCGTCCCAGGTCGCGGAAAGGGCAGCGGTGTAGTCGGCGCCGTTGCGATCGACGTCGATGACGCCGACGCCAAGCGCCGAACCAACGAGGTTCAGCGGCAATCGCACCTCGAGGGCGTAACCCGTCGCGGTCTCCTGCCATGCCCCAATCACTCGCGCGTCGTACGCCTCGGTGGGCTCGAACTTGTCGGGGCTCGTCTCCTGCGCGCGAAACGCGCCGGGCGCCGACGTGTTCAGCAACAGCCAACGCACGACGCCGGGCGACGGCTCGAGTGCGAGCGCGACGCGATCGCCGTACGGCCTCTGGCCCGGCAATCGTTGATACACGAGATCGCGATCTGCGACCGTGACGAATAGGTACACGAACCGGCGGTATACGCCTGCGTACAGGCGATGCCCGTCGCCAATTTCGATCGCCGCGTCACCGCCGTTCCAGTCGTCGCGCACGCCGTCGACGTTCGGCTCGGCGGCCAGGGGTGCTGCGTAGATCGGCGTGCCGTGCGCGGCGTCATCTGGCGTGCACGGCGGCACGCTGCAGAGCGGCAGGTCTTGCTCTTCGAGCGCGGCCGCGACGGTCGTCGCCCTGCCTTGCAGCGACTGCTCGAGCCCACCGCGCAGAGCGCCTTCCATCTCGCGCACGTAGCGCAGGCCCGTCCACGGCAGAACGAGCGTCAACAGGCCGAACAGCAGCAGTTGGAACCGCAGCGACACGGCCGCTGCTTAGCGGTCGATCGTCGTCAGCGGCGCGTCGCCGCTCGAAGTGAACGGCACCTCGGCCTTGGTCTTGGGGCGGCGATCGAGAGTGACCTTGCCGTACATCACGTACGGCAACGTGTGAGTCGGGCCGCTCGTGAACGACTGCAACCGCGACAACGACGACACGAGGTCGCTGTGCAGTTCGAGCGTGACGCTCTGCTGCTCGAGCGCACCCACGACCAATAGCCCGTAGGAGTTACCGTCGATGATGCCTTCGCTCGCAAGCTTGAGCTTGAACTCGATCGCCTTGACCGTCAGGGGCTCGGGGTTCAAGTTGTCGATGCGCAACGTGACGCGGAAGCGTTGCGGCGAAGAAGAGGGCAACGCAGCGACGGTTTCCACCGTGATGCGCGGTGGCGCGATCGGCGGTTTCTTGGCCATCGCTGGCTGCGCTAGAAAACCCGCGAGCACGCACATTGCCATCAAACGCCGCATCTGACTCTCCGATCGCGGGCAGCAGCCCGGCTCATCATGCGCCAATCGTCGTCGGGTCGCCCGGCCTCACGAGGCGCGCGACCACGGTCTCGTTGCTGCATTCTAGGGCGTGTAGCGGAACTAAAACACGACGCGCTACCGCACCACGGAATGCACACGCGCGTTTATACTTCCCAACTCCCCTCGGCCGGAGCCTTCGATGCGGAATCAACCAGCCCGTCGCGTCGCCATCGTCGGCGGCGTGCGCATACCATTCTGCCGCGCGCACACGGCGTACGCGCGCGCGTCGAACCAGGACATGATGACCGCGGTGCTGCAAGGCATCGTGAAGCGTTACAGCTTGCAGGGCCAGACGCTGGGCGACGTAGCGCTCGGCGCCGTGATCAAGCACTCGCGCGATTACAACCTCGCGCGCGAGTCGACGCTGTCCTCGGGGCTCGCGCCGCAGACGCCCGCGTTCGACGTGCAGCGTGCCTGTGGTACGAGCCTGACCGCGACGATCCTGATCGCAACGAAAATCTCGACCGGCCTCATGGAGGCTGGCATCGCGGGCGGCACCGACACCATCAGCGACATCCCGATCGTGTATTCGGAAGCGTACCGCCGGCTACTGCTCGAAAGCGCGCGCGGCCGAACGTTCATGCAGCGTTTGAATCCGTGGCTGAAGCTGCGGCCGAGCTATTTCAAACCCGTGCTACCGGAAGTCGTCGAGCCGCGAACGGGGCTCTCGATGGGCGAGAGCATGGAAATCACTGCGAAGCAGTGGCAGATCTCACGCGAGGAGCAGGACAAGCTCACGCTCGCGAGCCATCAGAACGCCGCGAAGGCATACGCCGAAGGTTTCTACGACGACTTGCTCGTCGAGTACCTCGGCGTGAAACGCGACAACAACGTGCGCACGGACACGAGCCTCGAGAAGCTCGCGAAGCTGAAGCCCGTGTTCGATCGCAGCGGCACGGGCACCATGACGGCCGGCAACAGCACGCCGCTGACCGACGGCGCGTCGGGCGTGCTGCTCGGCTCCGAGCAGTGGGTGCGTGAGCGTTCGCTGCCGATCTCCGCGTACCTCACGCACGCGCGTGAAGGGGCCGTCGACTTCGTCGGCGGCGAAGGCTTGCTGATGGCGCCGGCGTATGCCGTGTCGGCGATGCTCGCGGAGGCGAACCTATCGCTGCAGGACTTCGACTACTACGAGATCCACGAGGCGTTCGCGTCGCAGACCCTTGCGACGCTGAAGGCCTGGGAGTCCGACAAGTTCTGTCGCGAGCGGCTGGGGCGCGACCGAGCGCTCGGCCCGATCGACCGCAGCAAGCTCAATGTCAAAGGCGGCAGCGTCGCGATAGGCCATCCATTCGCGGCGACAGGCACGCGCCTGGTCGCGACGCTCGCGAAGCTGTTGCGCGAGCGGGGTCGTGGCCGCGGCCTCATCTCGGTCTGCACCGCCGGCGGCATGGGCGTCACCGCCATCCTCGAAGCCGCCTGACGCGCGAGCGCGCGTT
>JBDTOT010000042.1:0-38610 GCA_039933105.1 Gammaproteobacteria bacterium
CATCGCCCTCCGTATGGAAACCGACAGGAAGGATTGATATGAACCTAGTGCACGCCGTCGTCTCGACCGATCACCAGACTGCACAAGTGCTGCAGTTCGATACGGAGCATGTCCGGGCGCAGAAGGTGCGAGCTCACAGCCACTACACGAGGCAGCACAACAGCGGTGTTCGAACGGAGCACGAATTTTTCGGCGAGGTCTGCGACGCCCTCGCGGGTGTCGACGAAGTGCTCGTGACGGGCTCGCACACGGCCATCGCCGATTTCAGGCATTACGCTGAAAAGCACCGCCCGCATACTGCGGCGCACGTCGTCGGGTATGAAGTCGTCAACGACCCCACCGATAACCAGCTCGTAGCCCTCGCGCGCCAATACTTCCTCAAACACGATCGCATGAAGTGAACCGGCTGCGCGTCGCGATTGCGGCCGCGTCGTCGGCCTTATTCACGATCTGCGGGGGGTAGGTAGAGCTGCCAGTGGAACCGGAGGCGGGTCTCGCTAGGCTGGCGCATCGTACTCACAGCAACATGCTTGGCTGCGCGAGCCACGCCCGCGGTATGCTATCGGTATGCGTGTGCTTATCGTCGAAGACGAGCCGCGGATGGCGGAGCAGCTACGCCGAGGCCTCGAACGCGAAGGTTACTCGGTGCTCACCGCCGCCGATGGCGAAACTCGACGGTCTGGATGACCGTCGCACTCGGCTCGAGAGAGGGCGCCGTCGTCGGCACCGTCCGCGACTCCGGCATAGGGATACCGCCCGAACACCTGCCCTACGTGTTCGACCGCTTCTACCGGGTGGACCGCGCGAGGTCGCGTGCCGACGGCGGCGCGGGGCTCGGCCTCGCGATCGGGCGTTGGATCGCCGAGGCGCACGGCGGCCGCATCACGGTCGAGAGCGAGGTCTCCGGCGGCTCATCGTTCCACGTCCACCTACCGCAACACTAGCCGCTCCGCCGCATCGCGGTCGCGGAGGAACTGCATGCCCTCGATCGCCTGGCTGTAGTCCATCGACTCGCCGAGCCAGCGGCTGCGGCTCGTCTTCGCGTCGATCGCGAGCCCGGCCTCGAGATTCAGCACGTGGATGCGGAGAGTTTCCTCGAAGCTCGCGTCAGGTTCTCTCGCGACGACGCTTCCGCGGAAGCATTGCTCGCCATTCTCCGCGACGCGCGTGCCGTCGGGTCGCGTGAACACGAACACACCATCGTCGGTGACCTTCAGGTTGAAACCGCCTTCATGGACTAGACGGTGATGGAAGCGGCAGAGCGTGGCGAGATTGCCGAGCCGCGTCTCGCCGCCATCGGCCCAATGCTTCACGTGGTGACCTTCGGTGAAGCGCGTGCGCGTGCAACCGGGGAAGCGGCAGCCGCCGTCGCGGCTGCGCAGCGCGCGCGCGAGCGCAGGCGGAATCGCACGCGTGCGGCGGCCCACGTCGAGCGGTTCGCCGGAGGGAGTCTGCGCGATGCCCACGAGCGTTGCGTCGCACGAGAGCCGGCGTGCGGTGTCGAGCGCGAGCGCCGGGCCGTCGTCGAGCTCGCAGCAGTGCGGCGCGCAGTCGTCAGCCGCGACTGCCTGCATGAGCACGGTCTGGTCGACGTGAACGACGACTTGAAAGCGATCGGCGGTGGAACCAGCGTCGTCGCCGCCACGATGCTCGAGGAAATGCTCGGCGACGTGCGCAAGCGCATCGGCCCTGAACGCGGCGGCCGTCTGCTCGCGCTCGAACGCCGAGGAGGATTCCGCGGAAGCGTCCGCACCGTCGCGCTCGCTTGTACGAAGTGCCTCGACGGCGACGTCCAGCGCCTTGCGGACGACGGCCCCGACTTCGGGCGGCAGCCGCCCGTGCACGACGAGCATTCCTGCGTCGTCGAAGAAGTAGTGGAGCGCTCGGTTCTCGTGCCGCACCTGTGCGCGCGTAGCCGCCTCGGCCCGTTCAACCCAGCGGTATTTGCGCACGAGCTTCTCGACGTGCGCCGCCGTACCGTGTAGCGCTACGCTCACGAGCACGGACTCGTTCGCCGCCGTAGCCACACGCGTCATCGCACGCACTTTGGAATACGAGACCTCGCCGCGCGCGAACACGGCACTGATCTGCGGCAGACTCTCGAGCGACCGCGCCACGCGCACTTTTTCGCGCGCCGCGACCGTGCCGATGCCGCACTGCCAGTTCAGCCACTGCGCGGTGTTCACCAGGCCGTGCCGCTCGTAACACTTGGTGCGATCGAACTCTGCGACGAGTGCGAGGAAGCGGAACGTGGCGGCGTTCAGGTGGCCCCAGAGCTCGGTGATCTTCGTTTCGAGCTGCTCGAAGGCATGTTGCTGGCGGGTGTAGGACGCCAGGTCAACGGTGGGTTTTCGGGTATCGAGGCTGCCGTCCATGGGGTGCGCTCCATACTGGTTGTTTGTCCAGTATAGTGGCATCAATAGGCTGTTGTATCAATATGTTATGGTCATTATTCCGACATTCAGGACATCGGCCGATAGCCGGGCTCCCACCGCGACGGACCATCAAGGATAGTAGAAGGATCGACTCCGCGGGCGGTGGAACCAGAGCGAGATCTAACGTCCGCTTCCGGGGGAAGAGCAGAAGTTGAGCGCCGGGAATTCAACTTCCCCTATCGGCCAGAAGCGGACGGAACCAACCCGATCGCCCGTAGCAGTCGGCCACAGATCATTGGGTCCCGAGTGCAGTCGCCCGCCGGTGTAGAAGTACGGACATCATTCTGCAACCGACAAAATGGCCGCGATCAGAAAACCAAGAGTAGCCAAAAGGCCTACGCATTTGCCCCCGTGTTCGAAGGCTTCAGGCATCATCACATCAGCCAGCATCGTCAAAACAGCACCTGCAGCAAATGCCTGAGCGTAATGACCATCAACCGCAGGAAATGACTTGACCAACGCAAAACCCAATCCGGACGCTACGGCTGAAGCAATCACAAGCCAGGTCCACATCGATAAAACCTTGCGTTTGGAATGACCAACACTCAAAAGAGATTTAGTCCCCGCAATACCTTCCGGTACATTCGAGACGAACACCGCCATCAAGAAGGCAACGCTGATCGCCCCTCCTGTGGCGAGACCTATTCCCAGGATCAGTGACTCAGGTATCCCATCCAGCAGCGTGCCCAGGAAGATCGCTGTACCTGATCCATTCTGCTGTTTGCCGGCAATGCTCTTTCTTTGCTTCCCTCCCATTCGATCGACGGCCCAATCAGATCCAAAAAACGTCAAGGCGCCCAGCGCGAAGGCAAGGGCCATGCCGCCGCCGCCGCGTACAATCGTTGATTCCGGAACGAGTTCATACGCGATGCTGCTGATGAGCGCGCCGGATCCAAAACCCATGACCGCCCCGGTAATCACATTTGATAATTGAAAGCGCATGGCGAGAAACGCTCCCATCACTAACGATATGGCTGCCATTCCGCCCCAAATCGCAGCAGCGAATACACTCATCCTGCCCCCCTAAAAAATGCACAACACTTAGCCGGCGCGTCAATCATCCGGGATTCCGATTTGCCTCCCCAGAAGGCGCGGTTGCTGCACCCGTAACATCGTCCCATGAGAGCGTGTTTTTCCAATCGACGGATGACGCTCTGGGTCGACTACGGTCCCTCGGATTCTAGCCGCGAATGTCTCGTTCCTGGGTACTCGGGCCGTTCAAACGACGAAGCCCCGTGATCATGCGCTCCATGTTGTAGCGCTCGTACTGCCCCGGCGCGGTTCCCGGCGTGACGTTCGCCACGCTTCCGAGCAGCACCGGCTGGCCGCTCGCGAATGCAACCGGGATGTTCTTGAGGTCCTCGACCGAACTCATCGTGGTCTGCGGTATCTGCACCTGGATCTGATACGCGACACCGCTGTTCGGATCGGCCCAGTAGTTCGGTACGACGAAGCGGCTCGACGAGGTCGCGGCAACGAGCGACCGCGAAACCTCCGCCATCTGCACGCCCATGAGTCCCGCGCGCTCCCGGTCCACGTTCACGTCGAGCGTCGGATAGTCGAGCGATTGACCGAACTGCACGTCGCGCAACGCCGGAATCTGCGCGAGCCGATCGCGCACGCGCGTCGCGAACTCGCGATCCACTCGAAAAAACGAGCCCGTGAACGCCCAGCGCGACTAGGGCGGGTCGCTCATGGTTTCGTGCGGCGCGTCTTCAGGTCCTTCGCGATGATCAGCTTGAGAACGAGATCATCGGACGCGAGGGTTCGCCCTACACCGACACCGCCTTCTATGGAGATCGACTTCCCCGTGTAGTCGACCACGGCGAAGGTCTGATGAGTGCGTTCGTCGCCGGCGTTGAAGTGCTTCAGCGGTCCGAAGTCGTCGTATGCCTCGAGCGCCCCGGCCCACTTGGGCGAGAAGTTGTACGCGAAGCGGGTCGCGGGGGCGAAGACTAAGTTCGCCGCACCGTCGAAGGAGTTGTCGAGAATCGGATTGAAGATCAGGTCGACGTGGCCCAGATGCCAACCGACGATGGGCCTGATCTCCATCGTGAACTGCTTCTCGTCCCAATGACTCGTGTTGTAGCTGAACTCGAAATTCACGCCGTAAAAGAACTTGCGTTGGTCGGCGTGAGGCACGGCGAACAGTGCTCTGCCTTTCGCGCCGTTCACGGTTACACCGTCCCTGTGCGAGATGCTGTAGAGGGGCAAATACAGCCCAGCCTCGAACCAGTCGTTGATACCCCACGCCCATTCCGAGACGCCACTCAGCGTGTGATCGGAAATCAGCGCCTCAGGAAACGCCGGCGTCGTGACCCCATGCACCGCGTAGTTGTTGTGCAGCGTGAGGTTGAACACACCGGGGTCTGCAAGCGATCCGTCGTAGACCTGGATTTCATCGGTCTGAGCGGCCACCGCCGTAGCCCCGGTAAGCAACGCGATGGCAATGAGTCGCCGCATCAGGACCGAGCACTTCATCCGCGTCCCCAGAATGTTCCCCGACGAAATATACAGGGCGCGGCGGAATTGTGATGCTCTATGACCGCTGCGAACATTCGCCCTGCGCTGAAGTAACGATATCCAGCACAGGAAAGACCATCTGGAACGCAGGGCCTTGGGGATGACTCAGTCGCCTCGACGGGCAGTGCCGAAGCTTAGGCTCAAGCGAACCTGGAACAGCTCCTCTGACGCCCGGGTGGGTAACCCCAAGTACTGCCAGGCCGGGTGCCAGGAATTAATGCCGAGCCATTCGGCACCGAGCGACCAACGTGCCGATCGCTCATAGCGATAGGCCAGCGTCCACGCCTCGCCGGCATCGGAGTTATCGTCTCTCGGTACGCCGTCGCGGTCGATCACTGCGAAGCTGTCGCGGCGCAGTGTGATGCGGTGCTTGCCGAGGAGCTTGGTCACGAGCACGTAGTGCGCCTCGAAGGTCGTGTCGACAGCGTGAGTGGTGACGAGCACGGGGCCCATGACCGTTGTTCCCTGCATCCACTGAGCGGTCAGACCGAAGTCTTTCGGCAGGTCGATTTGCACGCCGAACTGCTCGAAGCCCGTGTGCCAAGCGTATTGGCCGCGCTCGATCTGCGTGGGGTCGGCGCGGTTGTCGTAGTGAGCCAGTGTGAGTTCGACACGTTGCGCGTAACGCCAGCCTCCGCCGAGGTAGTAGCCTGCGCGACCATCCACCTCGCGCCACGGTGCGACGTACGCGCTCTGTTTGTCGAACATCGCGCCCGGCTGCAGCAACGGCAGAGGAGCGAGCGGCAATCGGTCGCCGTAGCGGCTCTGTCGGTCATGCACCGACCAACCCTTCCACGCGAGCAATGAACCTGCCGGATCATTGCCGTAGAACAGCGCCGCATGCAGCGAGAATTGTTGGGCAGCGTCGAAGCTGAGTCGCCTTTTCAGCGACCACTCGGCGCCTAATGGTCGAACCTCTTCGCCGATCCACGTGTTCACAGCGGAGGAGGAGAGCGTGAGCGGCGTGCTCCAGGCTGGGCCCGAGTTCTCGAGCGACCAGGGCGCATTAAAGAATCCGAGCTTGAGGCGCTGGCGGTTCGGCGAATGCGGAATCTGCCGCCACTCGGCGTAGGCCTCCGTAACGCCAAAGCCACTCGTCGCGTCGTCGACCGCGTCGGCGGTAGCGTGAAGGCTCCAACTTTCGCCAACACGGCCGCGGTACTCGGCATACCAACGATCAGCAACGAGGCCGCGATCGTCGTTCGAGTAACGAAGCTTGCCCACACCGCCGTCGAGCCACGAGGTCAGGCTGCTCGAAGGTCGTGCGATGCCGACCTCGATTCCGGTGGTCCATAGGTGAGTGTCGGACTCACCCTCGGCATGGACGGCTGCCGCAGGGGAGAACAGACAAGCGATGGCGAGGACCGGCTTGAGCATGACGTCGCTGGCGCAGACGGGAAGGGGAAGTCTAGGTGTGCCTTCGTGAGTCGTCCGTGACACAATTCCCAGCCCCAGCCTGCTGGATGATGGTCGGAGCCCCGTCGGAGTTTGCTGCCAATGACCGACTCGACTGAATACATTCCGCCGAAGATCTGGGCATGGAATAAGCCGAGCGGCGGCACATTTGCGAACATCAACCGTCCGATTGCCGGCCCCACGCACGAAAAGGAACTGCCGATCGGGCGTCACCCGCTGCAGCTCTATTCACTGGCAACACCGAACGGCGTGAAAGTCACGGTGATGCTGGAGGAGTTGCTGGCTCTTGGTCATTCCGGAGCCGAGTACGACGCCTGGTTGATCCGCATTGGCGAGGGAGATCAGTTCGGTACCGGCTTCGTAGCTGCAAATCCCAACTCCAAGATTCCTGTACTCGTCGACCGCAGTGGCCCGGAGCCGATTCGTGTGTTCGAGTCCGGTTCGATCCTGCTGTATCTCGCAGAGAAGTTCGGGGCTTTCGTGCCTACCGACCGAGCCGCCCGCGCAGAGTGCCTGTCCTGGCTATTCTGGCAGATGGGCAGTGCGCCCTACCTCGGCGGCGGATTTGGGCACTTTTACGCCTACGCCCCGAGCAAGATCGAATACGCCATCGACAGGTTCGCCATGGAAGTCAAACGCCAGCTCGACGTACTCGATCGACGTCTCGCCGATCACACGTACGTTGCGGGTGACGCCTACACGATCGCCGACATCGCCATTTTTCCTTGGTACGGCGGGCTAGCCAAGGGATGGGCGTACGGCGCCGCAGAGTTCCTGAGCGTGCAGGACTACAAACACGTACAACGCTGGGCGAATGCGATCTTGGAACGCCCTGCAGTACAGCGCGGTCGCATGGTCAATCGGACGTTCGGCGAGCCATCGAGTCAATTGCATGAGCGCCACGATGCCGCTGACTTTGAAACGCGCACCGCGGATAAGCTGGCGTTGCTCAAGTAGCCAGGCCCACCAATAGGTCCATGACCTTCAAACTCTACAACGCGCCGCAATCGACTTGCAGTCAGCGGGTGCGGTTCGTGCTCAATGCCAAGCGGCTTGCCTTCGACGAAGTCAGGCTCAATCTGCTCGCTGGTGACCAGCTCAAACCCGATTACCTGAAATTGAATCCCAACGGCGTCGTTCCCACGCTCGACCACGATGGGCAAATCATCACCGATTCCACGGTGATCACTGAATACCTCGATGAGGTTGAGCCGGACACAAGCTTTACGCCGGAGTCCCCCATCATGCGGGCGCGTATGCGCTCCCTGATGCATTTCATCGACGAGATGCCGGCGGCGGCCGTGCGAGTACCAACCTTCAACCTCGCTTTCCTGCCGAGCTTCCAGAAGATGAGTCGCGAGGATTTTACGGCCATGGCGGAGTCGAAACCGCTTCGCAGGGAATTCATGCTTACCATGGGTCAGGCGGGGTTTCCCAAGTCGGAGATGGATGCCGCGCTCGCGCGCTTGCGCCGCTCCTACGAGCGCATGGATTCAGAGATCGACAGGAGCGGCGGACCGTGGCTGCTCGGCAAGGAGATCACGCTCGCCGATGTAGCGGTGATGCCAGTGCTCGTGCGTATGAACGACCTCGGCTTGCCGGATTGGCGCGATCTCGCGCGCATTGTTACGTGGTTCGACAATGTCCGCGCTCAGGCGGCGTTCAGGCCGACCTATTATCACGGGTCGCTGTTGAGCGAGCGCTTTCCGCATTTGGGGCAGAAACGATAGCGACGCACGCAGTGAAGCTGGGCACGAAGGTGGTGTACGTTGCGCTCGCGGCCAACCTGGCGATTTCGGTCGTCAAGTTCACGGCGGGGGCGCTAACGTCTAGTTCCGCAATGACCAGCGAAGGCGTGCATTCCCTGGTCGACTCGATAAACGAGCTGTTGTTGCTGTATGGCATTAGGCGTGCGGGCAAGCCCCCGGACCTAAGCCATCCCTTCGGATATGGACGCGAGCTGTATTTCTGGAGCTTCATCGTGGCGCTCCTGGTGCTCGCGCTTGGCGCAGGCGTATCGCTATACGAGGGCGTCGCGCATCTACGCAATCCCGAGCCAATGCGCAATCCAATCATCAACTACGCGGTGATTGCCGCGTCGTTTGCGTTCGAAGGTGCATCGTGGTTCATCAGCCTCAGGGCGTTCGGGAAAGCCAAGGGCGACCTGGGGTATTTCGCTGCATTCCGTGTGAGCAAGGATCCGACCACGTTCACCGTGCTCCTCGAGGACAGCGCCGCAGTGATCGGCCTGCTGATTGCGGCCGCTGGAATTGCGGCCGCACAGCTTCTGAACATGCCGGCGTTCGATGGCATTGCGTCGCTCGGTATCGGCCTCGTGCTGGTGGCCTCGTCAATGCTGCTGGCGCGCGAGACCAAAGGTCTTCTGATCGGGGAGTCAGCGCATCCACACGTGCGTGATTCGATCGTGAGTATCGCCGCCGCTGATCCCGATCTTCGGATTGCGAATGGCGTGTTGACGGTACAAATGGGTCCGAACCAGGTCGTCGCGGCGCTGAGCGCCGAGTTCCATGACGCTCTGAATACGACGCAGATCGAGCAATGTGTCAATCGCCTCGAGGCCGCGATCAAACAGGCTCATCCGGAAGTGACGGCACTCTTCGTCAAACCGCAGACTGCCGAGGGGTGGCGGCGGAGGATCGCGTCGCTGGGGGCGCGTGAACCCCCATGAGTCGGCGCGCGTGTCGGCACGTCAGCGGCTGGGCCTTCGATCACCGCGCAGTTTGCGCGGCGACTTCGCCGCGACTCGCGGCTGCGTTCCTCGCGCAGCGACTCCTCGTTGGAAGGCGCAGTGCCGCTTAACATGCGTACCGTGACAGCCGACGATGCTGCGTCGTTCTGCAGAATCAGGGTGCTATGCTCGAACGGTCGGGGCCACGTGCGCCGCCGTCCAAGTTGAAGCTGACAGGAAGGTCCCAATGAGTTTAGCGCACGCCGTCGTCTGGGCCGATCACCAAAGCGCCCAAGTGCTGCAATTCGACGCCGAGCACGTGCGGGCGGAGAAGGTCCGTGCTCGCAGTCACTACACGCGGCAACATCACAGTGGCGTTCGCACAGAGCACGAGTTTTTCGGCGAGGTTTGCGATGCGCTTAAGGGCATCGATGAAGTGCTCGTTGTGGGCCCGCATACGGCAATGGCGGACTTGAGGCACTACGCGGAGAAGCACCGGCCCGATACGGCCACTCACATTGTCGGATACGAAATCGTCGATCACCCGACCGACAACCAGCTCGTTGCGCTCGCGCGCAAATACTTCCTCAAGCACGATCGCATGTAACCGCACGTGATCGACGACCATGCACGCGCTGCGGCCCGCCATTGGGCGGAGATGTTCTCAGCAGCGGCACGCTACTTTGCGCTGGTCTTTGGCGTCGCGTTCCTTTTCGGCATGATTCGTGTGCCCCTGATTGTTCCGCGTATCGGGGAGCGATACGCCGAGCTCGCAGAGTTGCCAAATCGATTCGCGACTACATCGCTGCCAGAGATCCAGTATCTGGGTACGCGTATTTGGCTGCCCTGTTCGTCTTTGCACTAATGCCGTGGCTGCGGCGCGAACATGGCATCGCCTAGACGCGAGTCCATTTGCGCGTTCCCGGATGTCCGTGCGCCGCCGCACCCACGACTTCAATTTGCTTTGGCGACAACCAGCTGATTGCGCACGTCTTTGACGTCGCCCGTATTGCGCGCAACTTGCTCGGCGAGTGATTTTTCCTCGGCGGATTTGACTTGGCCGCTCAAGGTGACCACGTCGCCGCGCGTCTCGACGCTGATCTTCAAGCCTTCGGTGTTCTTATTGGCCAGCAACTTCGTCTTGACGCTTGCGGTCGTCGTCACGTCGTCGATCCATACGCCAAACGACCGATTCGGGTCGGCCACGGCGGTCACGCTTCCGGGCTCGTTAGCGTTCGTGCTCGCCTTCGCGGTCGCGGGCGGCTGGGGCGCGATCACCAGATGGTTATCAACCTCCACGACACCGACAACGCCCTTCGCAATCTCACCGGCGAGACTCTTGTCGATGTCGCTGCCGACCTTGCCGGTCAACACTACGATACCTTTCGTGACATCCGTGTCGATCGTGTATGCGCGCAAGTATCGGTTCAGGGCGAAAACCGTCTCGAGCTTGCCGTCGATCCAGGCGTCTTTCGCCGCTCCCTCGTGTTCGATGCCGAAAGCCTGCATGGTGGCGAGCGAACTCGCTGCGAGCATTCCGGCGATTGCATACTTATTCATAGGTGGTCCTTCAAAGGTAACTATTTCAACGAAACGATCATGCTCTCGCGCCGCTCGGCCGTCGGTACGTTGGCGCACCCGGACGTTGCGCTCTGACCGCAGCGCACCGTTGCGGCATACGCGCGCCAACGAACGGACTCGTTGGCGCGGTCGGCGCAACGTTCGACTCACGGGGACGACGATCCATTCAAGGTGACGTCGACCTGTCGTGCTCGGGTTCGTGAAGCTCGCACGTAGGGCCCAAGAACCTGGAGAATCGTATGAGAAAGCTGGTGATATTCATGCTCGTGGCGTTACCGCTTTTCGCCGCGTGCGAGAAGAAGAGGCCGCTCGAGCGTGCTGGCGAGAAGGTCGACAGCGCTCTCGAAAATCTCAAACCGGGTGGCAAGACCACGGGCGACAAGATCGACGACGCCGTCAACGACGCGCGCAACGGCCTTGACGACGCGGCCGACGATCTCAAGAAAAAGAAATGACCCAACCGTGAGCGGGGCTGCGCATCTGGCGGAAACGCACACGGCCTTGCGCACAGGAAGACAAATCATGAACAGGTCTGTTTTGATAGGTACTGTTGTCGGCATCGGTATTGCTACTGCTGCGGCCGGTTTCGCCGGCTATCGGATGATGGATAACGGCTCCACGTCGGCGGCGACGCTTGCGTGCAGTGACGTGCAAGTCGAGAGCCAGGCGGATCCCAAGGACGATCACAGAATCGCCGGCACGGTCGTCGGTGCATTGGTCGGTGGAGCGGTGGGCAAGGACGTGGGCAATCGCGGTATCACCACGGCTGCCGGAGCGGCGATCGGTGCTCTAGCGGGCAATCAAGCACAGAAAAAGCTGCAGGAAGGTCGCACGGTGACGACCACGGAAACGCGCTGCGCTCCTCGCTAATCGGAGTTTCATGCAAATGCGCAAGCCCGCTGCCGCCGAGAATCTGCTATTGGCGGCGCTGCCCCCGGCCGATCGCCGGCGCTTGCTCGCACGGGGCGACTCCATTGAGCTCGTTGTCGCGGACATCCTCATGGAAGTCGGCGACAAGGTTCGATACGTCTATTTTCCCATCGACTGCTTCATATCGCTGATCGCCTCGACCGACCGGGATTCTTTGCTCGAGGTGGGGCTCGTCGGCAACGAAGGAATGGTGGGCGCGTCGCTGGTGCTCGGCGTAAACATCGCGCCGCTGCGCGCGCTCGTCCAAGGTGCAGGTCGCGCGTGGCGGTGCGACGCTGCGACATTCGGTCGTGAGCTCGAACGTAGCGCGGCGTTACGTCGCGTTCTGAGCCGTTATCTGTACGTGGTGTTGAGCCAGATTGCTCAGACCGCCGCCTGCACACGGTTTCACTTTGTCGAAGCCCGCCTCGCGCGCTGGCTACTGATGACGCGTGATCGCGCACACTCGAACGAATTTCATATCACGCACGAATTTCTCGCTTATATGCTCGGTGTGCGGCGGGTAGGGGTCACGCGGGCCGCGAGCGCGCTGCGACGGGCGAAGCTGATCCGCTACGCTAGAGGCAGTTTGACGATTTTGGACGCACGTGGTCTCGAAGCCGCGGCGTGCGACTGTTACGCAAGCGCGAAGGCGACGTACGCGTCCGCGTTCGGCTAGACGGCCTCCGCGTCGGCGACAGCGTTCGCCGCGACTGATCTGCTCGGAGGCGGTGCTTGTGCAACGACGGCGGAAATGCCTTGGCGGTACTGCACATCAGACAGCAGTCGACTCAACTCCGTCTTGACCGCCTCGTAACACTCACATGCGCGGGCCTCGAGGCCTTTGCGCTTGAGCACTTCGATGTGACCGCGGCGGTAGCGAATGAAACCGGCCCTCTGCAAGTTGCCGGCGGCCTCGGTAACCCCTTCCCGGCGCACACCAAGCATGCTGGCGACCAACTCCTGCGTCATCACCAGCTGACCGGAAGGGATTCGATCGAGGGTCACCAACAGCCAGCGACACACCTGCTGCTCTACGGAGTGATGACGATTGCACGCTGCCGTCTGGCTCATCTGTGTGAGCAGCGCCTGCGTGTAACGCAGCAACAGACCCTGCATCATTCCGCCGCGATCGAATTCCTGCTTTAGCAGGGAACGCTCGAGTCGGTAAGCGTGGCCCGCGGTTTGTACCACGGCCGCACTCGACGTCGTGTCTCCGCCCATGAAGAGCGATATTCCGACCATACCTTCGTTGCCCACGCCCGCGGTTTCGGCCGATGCGCCGGACTCCGTGACATAGTGCAGCGATACGATGGCGGTGGTGGGGAAATAGGCGAACTGCATCTGTGCGTCGGGTTCGTAGAGGACTTCACCGAGCGGCAACGGGACGAGTTGAAGATGTGGAGCCAAGCGCTCGAATTCCGCCGTCGGCAGCGCGGCGAGCAGATGATTTTGATTCGGGCTATGGGCCGTTGACATGGGAGTTGCTGCGACGTCGCGCACTATTGTGTCGCGGCGACTTCCACGCCGATTCCACGGTAGCCGATGAACCGGGACGAGTGGTTGAACATCGGCTCGCCGCTCACGTGAAAGGATTGTTCCGACCCGTCCGCGTTGACGCGGCTGAAGAGGAAATCGAGGAAGGGTTGTCGGGCCGCAATGGTCGCCTGTAGCTGCTCGCGCTGAGCCTCGTTCCAACCCGCAACGCGATTTCCGTTCGGCTCTCCAGCCAGAGCATCGACTCTGATCCCGAGCATTTCCAGAACGGGTCCCGAAACCTTCGTGAAGGCTCCGTTCTCGTCCTGCTCCCAGTACCAATCGGAAGCGAGCTCGGCGAGGCTCCGGTAGCGCGCTTCGCTTTCACGTAGTTCGGCGGTGCGTTCGAGCACCGTCTGCTCCAGTTCTTTGGCGTAACTCTCGAGCCGTTTATAGAGGAGCCGCACTTCCAGCAAGTTGTGAATGCGCGTCTTGACCTTGACCAAATCGAACGGCTTGCTGATGAAATCCTTGGCGCCGGCTTGCAACGCACGCAGCTCGTGGCCGGGCTGGGCGGTGATCACTAGAACCGGAAGATAGTCGTCCGCGTCGTTGGTCTTAAGGCCTGCCATGACCTGGAACCCATCCAGGCCGGGCATCTGCAGATCGAGCAGGATCAGGTCGTAACGGTTCTTCCGGTGCAGCGCGCAGACTTCATGCGGGTTCATTGTTGACGTAACGCCCGTGTAACCGGCCTCACGTAACATCTGCTCGAGCAGGCTCACGTTGGCCTCCTGATCATCGACGATCAGGACGCTCGCGTTGAGAATGTCGGACTCGGCAAGTCTCATCGGTGCACCTTTTGCGCCGCTCGGCTCGATGCCGATTGCGAAAACGTTAGGGCGACGTCAATTGCATTCATGAACTGATTCACCTTGATGGGCTTGGTGATGTAGTCGAAGAATCCGGCCGCGAGGCCTTTCTCGATGTCACGAGGCACCGCGTTAGCGCTGATCGCGATGATGGGGATATGCGCCGTTGACGGGTCCGCGCGCAGGATCTTCAGAGCCTCCACACCACTGATCCCTGGCAGGTTGATGTCCATCAGAATTACTTCCGGGTGATGAGCGCGCGCAGACTGGATGCCGGCTGTGGCATCCACGGCGCTTAGCAGGCGTAAGTCGCTGCGGCGCGCAATGAGTTGTTCGACCAGTTCCAGGTTGGCTGGATTGTCCTCTACGTACAACACCGTGCGCATGGGCGTACGCTCCTCCGGCACGTGCGTCTTCGGCCTCACGTGTTCGACTTCCTGAGGTGTGAGCAGCGGCAGCGTCGTAAGACCAAATTCGACCCAGAACACACTTCCGACTCCGACGGTGCTATCCGCGCCAATGCTGCCGCCCATCAGCTCGACCAAGCGTTTGGTCATCACCAGGCCGATGCCTGTGCCTTCCTCTGCGCTCGCTTCTTTACCGAGACGATTGAACGGCTGAAAGAGCTGCGCCAGCTCGGCCGCAGTCAGTCCCGCTCCCGTGTCCCGGATGCTGATGCGGATCGAGTTCGCAGCGCTTAGCGTGCACTCCACGGCAACGGTGCCTGCCGGCTTGTTGTACTTGACCGCGTTGAAGAGCAGGTTGATCAGGACCTGCTTGACTCGGGTCCGATCGACGTTCACGAAGTAGGGGATGTCGAAACGCGGAAACGTTATCTGGATGCCGCGCTTCTGCGCCTGCGGCTCGATCATGCTGCGGCACTCGAGCAGCACCTCGATCAGTGAGACCGGCTCCGCCGACAGGGTCAACGTGCCCGACTCGATCAACGCGAGATCGAGGATCTCGTTGATCAGCTCCAGCAGGTACCACCCTGCTTTGAGGATCTGATCGATGTTTCGTTTTTGCGTCGGCGTCGGGGACGGCGAGCCGGATTCTACGAGTTGAGCGAATCCGAGGATCGCGTTGAGCGGAGTGCGCAACTCATGGCTCATGCCGGAAAGAAAATCGGATTTCGCGTGATTGGCCTTCTCGGCAGCGGCGATGGCCTGGTGCAGTTCAGATTCGACGCGCTTGCGCACGGAATTGTCGGTGCCGATCAAGAGATAGCCAATGATGGCGCCGAAGTCGTCACGCAGCGCCGTGATCGAAACGATCGCAGGAAAGCGGCTGCCGTCCTTGCAGATGTATGTGAGCTCGTAGATATCTTCGATCTCGCGCGACGCTTTGAAGGCGAGCGCCTCGAAACCGGGCGTGATGGCGGTCGCGAGCTCGACGCTCAGGGCCTCGGCGCGCGCCTTCACTTCGTGCGGATCGTGAATATCGCTTGGACTTATCTTGTTGACGACTTCGGCGGCGCTGTAACCCAGCATGCGCTCGGCACCGACATTGAACAGCTGGATGATGCCTTTTTCGTCGGTCGCAATGATCGAGAAATTGGCGCTCGTGAGGATCGCATTCTGCAGCGCGCCAGCCTTCAGCAAAACGTTCTGGCGTTGCGCATCGTTTGAAACGACTGGCCTGCCTGCATCGTCGGCAACGATGGGGCCATTTCTTGGGTCGAACATGACTGATTTCCGTGAAAGGCGTAACGAACGGCTAAAAGACGCGGCTGCGAAGTATCTCAGTGGGCAGGGGCTAGCATCTGTGCGCTGGCGTACGCAGGCGGCCTTTTTCGTGCTCGCACCGCTCGCGCGATGGCGCGGTAGCATACAGACGGCGCCTTCGCGATATGTCATCGTCGCGAATCGCATCTAGTCGTGTCGGCGGCCCCCTCGTATTCACGCGGTGCGGCGCCGCAATTCCAAGGAAGGACGCATGAAAATTCGTGTCGGCTATGAGCTGATTTACAACTGTCCTCAACCCACGCCGATGATCCTAGCCGTGAATATCCACGAGTCTCGGGCGTCGGACGTCGTCGTGCCGGACTTCTTGGTCAGCGAGCCGCCGGTGCCGGTCTCAGGCTACCGCGATGGCTTCGGAAACTGGTGCAACCGGATCGTCGCGCCAGCGGGCCGCATTCGAATCCGCGGCGCCGGAGTGTTGCGGGACACGGGGCAGCCTGACGCCACAGCTGTTACCGCTCAACAACACGCGATACAGGACTTGCCCGAGGAGACGTTGGTATTTCTTCTCGGAAGCCGGTACTGCGAGACGGATCGCCTATCCGAGATTGCGTGGAGCCTATTCGGCCAGAGCGCGCCCGGATGGCCGCGCGTCCAAATGATCTGCGATTTCGTCCACCGGCACATCGTGTTCGGATATGAGAACGCACGCGCCACGAGAACTGCGTGGGAGGCCTACAACGAGCGCGTGGGCGTCTGCCGCGACTTCACCCATCTGGCCGTCGCCTTCTGCCGCTGTATGAATATTCCGGCGCGTTACTGCACCGGATACCTCGGTGACATTGGTTTGCCGCCACCCTACAGCCCCATGGATTTCGCGGCTTGGTTCGAGGCGTATCTCGGAGGACGCTGGTGGACGTTCGATCCACGCAACCATGTGCCAAGAATCGGACGTGTGCTGATCGCGCGAGGTCGTGACGCCTCTGATGTCGCAATCGCGACCACCTTTGGGCCGGCCGTGTTGGAAGGATTTCGAGTCTGGACGGATGAAGAGATCGAGGGCGCCGCACTAAACTACGTAAGCGCGGGCGCCTAGCCCGGATGCGCCTCACCGTACGGCATCTCACCGTCTATCGCTATTCGCAGCCGGTCGAGTTTGGTGAGCACCGGATGATGTTCCGGCCCCGCGAGAGTCACGATCTACGCCTACTGAGCTCCGAGCTTGCGATTTCGCCTCAGCCGACGAGCATTCGTTGGCTGCACGACGTATTCGACAACTCACTGGCAATTGCGACATTCGCCGGTTCGGCCTCGGATCTTCGATTCGACAGCATTGTCACGCTCGAGCACGTCGAAACCGCGTTGCCGGACTATCCGCTCGAGACGTACGCAAGAAGTTACCCGTTCCGCTATGCGAACGACGAGTTGCTCGAGCTCGCTCGGGGGCGGTCGCACCACTACCCAAGCATCGACGTGGCTCCTTGGGCAAAGCAATTCGTCGACGCATCCGGGACGACGGAGACCGTCGGTCTGCTACGGTCGATCACGCTCGCGATCAAGAACGGTTTCACTTATCAGCGCCGGAGCGAAAAAGGTATTCAGTCGCCAAGCGAGACGCTCCAGCGCCGCAGCGGGAGCTGCCGAGATTTCGCTCTGCTCATGATGGAAGCTACGCGCAGTCTTGGACTGGCCGCGCGTTTCGTGAGCGGCTATATCTTCGTCCCAAATACAGAGCCTGCGCGCGTCATCGGCGGTGGCGCGACACACGCGTGGGCGCAGGTTTACCTGCCTGGCGCCGGCTGGGTGGATTTCGATCCCACCAACAACATCGTCGGCAATCGAAATCTGATTCGCGTTGCTGTGGCTTGGGATCCCCACCGGGTTCTGCCGCTGTGGGGCACTTTTATCGGCAGGCCCTCGTCCTTTCTCGGGATGGATGTATCGGTCAGCGTCACGGAGGAAAACCGAGTATTCGAGTGAGGATTGAAGATGAGCCGGGGCGCGATAGTTCTGATCTTATTGATCCTGGTCTTGCTTGGCGTCATACCGAGGTGGCCGTGGAGGTACGGACCCAGCGGCGGCGCGCAAGGAGACTCGCAGCTCCAGCCATAGCGCCATGGCCAAGGACGTTGGCATCAGCAGCCAAGTCGTAATCCACCTTGGTAAGAATTGGCAGAACCGTTGGATGCTGAGATGCCAACGCTTCGCGGGACGGTCCGCTAGCAAACTCACGGGCAGCGCACCGCCGACGTAGTCGATTGACTGCGTCTGTACGCCAGCGTACAGAAGGCCGCGAATTCCATGTGCCACACCGCACACAGAAGGTGTACAATGATGCGATCGGGCTATTCTGTGCCCTGAACGCCCTGAACGCCCTGAACGCCCTGAACGCCCTGAACGCCCTGAACCAAACCAATGTCGTCTCCGGATCCGCGAGAAAACCATATTCTGGAAGCGCTGCCGGATGCGGAGCAAGCGCGGCTCTTCCCTCATCTCAAGCTCGTTCCGATGCCACTTGCGATGGTGCTGTACGAGTCGGGTGACGCGTTGCGGCACGTCTACTTCCCCACGGACTCCATCGTCTCGCTGCTGTACGTGATGAAGGACGGTGCTTCGGCAGAGATCGCCGTGGTCGGCAACGAAGGCGCGATCGGCGTCTCGCTGTTCATGGGCGGTGAAACGACGCCGAGTAGAGCGATCGTTCAAAGCGCGGGTTCCGCCTATCGGCTGACGGGGGCGAGGCTCAAGGCGGAGTTCAACCGTCACGGAGAGATGCTGCACCTGTTGCTGCGCTACACACAGTCCTTGATCACGCAGATGGCGCAGACCGCGGTCTGCAACCGGCACCACTCCTTGGATCAACAGCTGTGCCGCTGGTTGCTGCTGTCGCTCGACCGTCTGTCTTCCGACAAATTGAATATGACGCAAGAGCTCATCGCGAACATGCTCGGCGTGCGCCGTGAAGGCGTCACCCAGGCCGCCGGCGAGTTGCAGGCTGCGGGGGTGATCCGCTACGTCCGTGGGCAAATCACCGTGCTCGATCGCCCCAGGCTCGAGGAGCTGTCGTGCGAGTGCTATGCGGTGGTCAAGAGGGAGACCGATCGGTTGTTGCCGAGGAACCGGATCCCGTACGTAGCCTAAATTGCGCGGCGCTCGGAGCTCAACAGACGAACGGCGCGATCTTGCGATCGCGCCGTTCGTCTATCCCTACTGATGGCTGTGCGTTATCGCGCAGCTAGCGGTCCGCCCGAAAGCACGATCTCGACTCGGCGATTGCGTGCGCGTCCGTCGGCAGTCGAGTTGTCCTCGAGCGGGCTCGAAGAACCCAGGCCCGCCACGTCGATGCTCGACGCTACGACACCGTGGCCGATCAGGTAGTTGCGAACAGCCATCGCGCGTCGCAACGAGAGGTCGTCGTTCGCCGCGACACTGCCGACGCTGTCGGTGTGCCCTTCGATATTGAATCGCAAGGTCGGGTACGACGCTACTACGCCGGAGAATTTCGCGAGACTCTCGCGCCCCGCCGCATTGACGTCCGCCGCCGCGGTGGCGAACTGCACGCCGCCGATTTCCGACACCAGCCCGCGGTTCGATTCGCGGGTCGGGAGTGCGGCGTTCAGCCGGTTGCGTAGCTCCTCGCGCGCCGCCATCGCAACCGCTGCCGCCGCCGCGTTAGTGCGCAGCCGCTCGGTTTCGGTCGCGGCGTCACTGGCTGCTCGAGCCGAAGCCGCCGCAGCGTCCGTGGCCGCGAGCGTCGAGGCCGTCGCAGCTTCGGTCGCGGCTCGCGTCGAAGCGGCTGCCGCTTCATTCGCCGCCCGAGCGGTCGCCGCTTCAGTCGCCGCCCGAGCAGTCGCCGCTTCAGTCGCCGCCAGGGTCGAGGCGGCTGCCGCTGTTGCCGCGGTGCTTGCAGCCTGAGCTGCAACCGCTGCGACACCGCGCTCGGTTTCCGTCGCATCACGCGCCGCGGCTTGTCGTTGTGCCTCGGCGTTGGCTGCCGCTGACGCCAGCATGGCCGAGCGGCGCGCGTCTTCGCCGGCAATCACGGCCTCGCGGGCCAGGCCCGGAGCGGCCTTGCGCTCGGATCTCGTGCCGCGCAGCGCGGTTTCGGCCGCCGCCAATTTCTGCGTGGCCGACGCGAAGGCCGGTGACGCAAACCGATCTGCGCCGGCGGCGCGAGCGATGGCGATCGAGTAGCGGGCTTGCACGACTTCGAGCGGACTGTTCCGGTCGTTGGTTGCGAGGCCCGTGAGATGCGAATAGTTGGCGCGCTCGGTCAACGTCGTGACCTTGGACTCTACGCCCTTCACGTTATCGGCGACGTTGTACAGCGCGATCATCGTGCTCGGCATGGTGACGGCAAAGTGCGGCTCGGCCGTGACGACCAGCGCGAACTGCGAAGCGCTGTACTTGGTATCCAGTCGGCCCTTGCCGCCCGAATCCCCTGAAATGACACCTTGATTAGTGGCGCGGCCGTCGGGGGTGAGCGCCCAGAGCACGTACGTCGTGTAGGGACCGAGCTCCGATGGCTCCGGTAGGTTGTCCACCCGCGCCGAGATCCGAGCGTTGCCGTCCTGGTATTCCACTTGTGCGCTGCCCTGCGCCTTCGCCGCAATGGGCGTACCGCGGAACAACAACTCCGACTTTGGGCCTTCCTTGTAGCTGAACATCGAGATCTGGCTCAGCACGTCGGAGCTCACGATGGCCTCCGACCGCTGAACGCCTTGGGCGAGAATCGCCAAGGGGGTGGTGCCGAGCGCTGTCCACGCTGCAAGACCGGCAATAGTTGTCCACTTCATAAACGGTTCTCCGGGTGCAATAAGAATCTGTGCTTCGTTGAGCGTCAGCCGTGCGGCCCGTCTAGAACGTCGCGGGCGGTACAACGCAGGACGTCAGGCTATCCTGGAACGATGGTTTGAGTCTGTTCGTCAGCGCACACAGCGCGGTTGCGTGAGTAAGCGCGCCAGCGTACGGACTCATCGGCAGGCCGCGCGTAGCGTTTGCGTCACTCATGCACGGGAGAAGGGCTCATGAATATCATTGTGTGGCTCGTAGTCGGCGGACTCATCGGCTGGGTCGCGAGCGTGTTGATGGGAACTGACGGCGGGCAGGGAATCATTCTCAACGTGATCGTCGGAATCGTCGGCGCGATGCTGGGAGGCTGGTTCTTCAGCGGCGTGTTCGGCGGCGGATCGACGATCAATCAGGGCGATTTCAGCCTCTACGGCTTGGTCGTGTCGTTGATCGGAGCTTCCGTCTTGCTCGCGGTCGTGAAGTTCGCGCGCAGGGTCTAGTCACCGGGGAGAATCGTGTGAGAAAGGTCGCGCTACTGTTCTTGGCGGCGTTGCCGCTCTTCGCCGCGTGTCAGACGAAGGGGCCGCTCGAGCGGGCCGGCGAAAAGGCGGACAATGCGCTCGGCAATCGCAATTCCACCGGCCAGGCCACGGGCAGAAAGGTCGACAACGCCGTCAAAGACGTGCGTGAAGGCGTCGACGACGCGGCCGACGACCTCAAGAAAAAGAAGTGACGGAATCAGGCCTCGCTCGAATCCGGGCCGGGCAGCGGCGCGTCGTGCAGCGGGCCGGAATAGAGCTCGCCGACATAACTCCCGATCTTCGGCATCGCTTTGGCCGTAGCCCACGACGTCTTGTCCTCCGGAGGCTCCGGATGCCGGTAGGCGCTGAGCGTGACTAGCTTGTCGGCGTGTCTCAAGGCGAATTCGTAAATGTAGTCGCTGTTACAAGCGAAACTGCGTGCGAGCACGCCGTCGTCGCAGCCGGGTGGCGTAAAAAAGGTACCGACCTGGCGCTGATAGATGCGGAGCGCTTCCGCCTTTGCTTCGATCATGGTTGCTCCCCTGGTCTTCGCGGTAGGAACCGTGCGACGCAAATTGTACGCGTGGGGCCGGCGCGTGGCGAAGCCACGCGATTGGGCGTTTCGTGTCACGTCCCCAACTGCTTCGCCATGACGTAGTCGTCCATGATGAAGCCCCGGCCGATGTCGACGACGATCTCCTCGCGGAGCACATAACCAGCGCGACGGTAGACTCTGATCGCCTTTTCGTTGTGCTTGTTCACTTGCAGTACCAACGTTTGCCTGCCGTGTTGCACGGTGCGGGCCTCAGCGTGATCGAGCATCCGTTTGCCGAGGCCCTGGCCGTGCAGTGCGGGCAAAAGATACAGCTGCTCGAGCTTCATCTCGCCGGGCTCATCGGTGAACGCATAGCTGCAATAGCCCACGAGGTGGCCGTCGAACTCGAGCACGTTTAGCCACCGATCGCTCTCCAGTAGATATCGCCGAAGGTTCTCCGGTGCGAATCGCCCGCCGAGCATGAATTCGATCTGCTCTTTCGTGATGATCGTCGTGTAGTGCGCGAGCCAAATCGCCCTCGCCAACGTGGCGAGGGGACCAAAGTCGCGCTCTTCGAGAGGGCGGAGAACGGCGTTCGAGTGTGCTTCCGGGTGCAACGTGCGACTCCCGCGATCGATGCGACGTGACGACGGGGCGGCATGATCTCACGGGTACGTTGTCACATTCCCGTAACGCGCGACGCAGAGACTAGCCACTCCGTCGCTGCCGCAACGTCGCGGAGCGCGGCATCGGTCGCCGGCGTTCCCTCGAAGGGGTCGGCATCCTTCAACCTTCGCCGGGAGCTTTCTATGAGGCTGTCCATCTTGTTCAAAACCGCAACACGCTATGCCGCCGTCGGCGCCGCGCTCTCGCTGGCGACTCTCGGCCATGCCGCCGAAATCACAGGGGCCGGGTCGACGTTCGTGAATCCGATTCTGTCGAAGTGGTCGGCCACCTACAACGAAAAAACCGGCAATCGCATCAATTACCAATCGATCGGTTCCGGCGCCGGCATCGCACAGATCAAGGCGGCGACGGTCACGTTTGGCGCATCCGATCTACCGATGAAGCCGGAGGAGCTGCAGGCCGCCGGCCTCGCGCAATTTCCGGTGGTCATCGGCGGCGTCGTGCCGGTCGTGAACATCGAGGGCGCGAAGCCCGGCGAACTGAAGCTCACGGGCCCGATCATCGCCGACATCTTCCTCGGCAAAATCGAGAAGTGGAACGACACCGCGATCGCGAGCGTCAACTCCGGCGTGAAGCTGCCGGACCAGAAGATCACGGTTGTTCATCGCTCGGACGGTTCCGGTACGACGTTCAACTGGGTCAACTACCTCTCGAAGGTGAGCGGCGAGTGGAAGACCAAGATCGGGGAGGGCACCTCCGTCAATTGGCCGACCGGTGTTGGCGGCAAGGGCAATGAAGGCGTCGCTGCCTATGTGAATCAGATCAAAGGCTCGATCGGCTACGTCGAGCTGGCCTACGCGACGCAGAACAAGATGGCCTACGCCGCCGTCAAGAACCGCAACAACGAGTTCGTCCAGCCGACGGCCAAGTCGTTTCAAGCCGCGGCCGAG
This sequence comes from Gammaproteobacteria bacterium, assembly GCA_039933105.1. Taxonomy (GTDB): domain Bacteria; phylum Pseudomonadota; class Gammaproteobacteria; order Steroidobacterales; family Rariloculaceae; genus FEN-1219. The sequence continues at coordinate 23,008 of JBDTOT010000042.1, forward strand.
CAGGTGAACTGGGCCGCGGAGCCGGATTTCTACCAGATCATCACCGACGCACCGGGCGCCGGCTCCTGGCCGATCGCGGCGACCGTGTTCGTCATCATGTACCAGCAGCCGAAGGACGCGGAGCGCTCGAAAGAGGCGTTGGCGTTCTTCAAGTGGGCGCTCGAGCACGGGCAGGCCGAAGCGCAAGCGCTCGACTATGTCCCGCTGCCCGGCGCTCTCGTGAAGCTGATCCAAGACTCCTGGGCCAAGAACATCCACTGAGCGTCCAGACGGTGTGGTGAGGTCGCACGGCCGCGTGCGACCTCCTTTCTAGTTTTGCAAAGAAGCCGGCGATGACAACACCGCACGTTTTGCAGGCAGGCATGGCTGGGCTACGGAGCAGCCGGGAGCGGCGCGACTTCCTATACGACCGCGCTTTTCGCTTCGCCGTGACCGCGTGTGCTGTGTTCGTGCTCGTCTCGTTGCTTGCGGCTGCGCTATCGATGTTGTGGGGTGGCCGCGAGGCGCTCGGCACGTTCGGTTGGCGGTTTCTCTGGAGCAGCAGCTGGGACGCCGTGCACAAGGACTTCGGCGCACTAGTGCCGATCTACGGCACGCTAGTCACTGCGCTGATCGCGATGTTGATCGCCGTGCCGGTCAGCTTCGGCATCGCGTTGTTCCTGACGGAAATTGCGCCGATCTGGTTGCGAACGCCCGTCGGGGCGGCCGTCGAGCTGCTGGCCGGCATTCCGTCGATCATCTACGGCATGTGGGGGCTGTTCATTTTCGTGCCGTTCATGGGCGAGCACATCGATCCGTGGCTCGACGAGCATCTCGGTCCGCTGCCGGTCATCGGTTCGCTGTTTCAAGGGCCGCCGATTGGCTTGGGCATGCTCACGGCTGGCATCGTGCTCGGCATCATGGTGATCCCGTTCGTCTCGTCTGTCATGCGCGAAGTGTTCAAGACCGTGCCGCCGCAGCTGAAGGAATCGGCCTATGCCGTCGGCAACACGACATGGGAAGTCGTGTGGGACATCGTGCTGCCGTACACGCGCTCCGCTGTGATCGGTGGGGTATTTCTAGGCTTGGGCCGTGCGCTCGGCGAGACGATGGCCGTGACGTTCGTGTTGGGCAACGCGCATCTGTTGTCACCGTCGCTGCTGCAACCCGGCAATTCGATCGCGGCCACGATTGCCAACGAGTTCACCGAGGCTGATTCGTCGATCTATCTGTCGTCGCTGCTCGCGCTCGGATTCTTGCTGTTCATCGTGACGTTCGTCGTGTTGGCGATCGCGCGGATCATGCTCGCGCGGCTCGCGCTGCGTGCGGGAAAGACCACGTGAACCGTTGGCAGCGCCGCCAACTCACCGACTACATGGCCAAGGCGCTCGGCACGGCCGCGACCCTGTTCGGCCTATTTTGGCTCGCATGGATCCTGTGGACGACGGTGAGCCTGGGCCTGCCGGCACTGAAGTGGACTCTCTTTACGCAGACGACGCCACCGCCCGGCGCGGACGGTGGGCTTGCGAACGCCTTTGCCGGCAGCATCTTCATGTGCGGATTGGCCGTGCTGATCGGCACGCCGATCGGCATCGGCGCCGGCACGTATCTGTCGGAATACGCGCGCCACACGAAGTTCGGTAAATCGATCCGCTTCGTCAACGACATCCTGCTATCGGCGCCCTCGATCATCATCGGACTCTTCGTCTACGAGCTCATGGTGCGGCCGATGGGCCACTTCTCGGCGTGGGCCGGTTCCGTTGCACTGGCCTTCATCGTGCTGCCGGTCGTCGTACGCACGACCGACGAGATGTTGCAGCTCGTGCCGACGACGATGCGCGAGTCTGCGTTGGCGCTCGGCGTGCCTCAGTGGAAGGTGATCCGGCAGGTGCTGTACCGCGCGGCGCTTTCTGGAATCGTCACTGGAATCCTGCTCGCGCTGGCTCGGATCTCGGGCGAAACGGCGCCCGTGCTGTTTACAGCGCTGAACAACCAGTATTGGGCCAGCAGCCTGAACGAGCCGACGGCGAACGTGCCCGTCGTGATTTTCCAATACGCGCTGAGCCCCTACGAGTTCTGGCATGCGCTGGCGTGGGCCGGCGCATTCGTAGTCACGATGCTGGTGCTCGTCTTAGGAGTGACTTCTCGATGGCTAATTTCGCGCGGCAAAGAACAATCATGAATGACGAAACATTGGACCCCCTCTCGATCACGGCGCGTCGCGCGGCCAGCGGCGTGCTCGACGCGCCCGCCAAGATCACGGCGCAGAAACTGAATTTCTACTACGGAGAATCGCGCGCGCTGACCGACGTGAATCTCGTCGTCAAGGAAAAGCGTGTCACGGCGTTGATCGGCCCATCAGGCTGCGGCAAGTCCACGCTGCTGCGCGTCTTCAACCGCATGTACGCGATTTACCCGAAGTTGCGGGCCGAGGGCGAGGTACTGCTCGATGGCGAAAACGTGCTCGATGCGCGCTATCCCATCAATCGGCTGCGAACGAAGGTTGGCATGGTGTTCCAGAAACCCGTGCCGTTTCCGATGTCGATCTACGACAACGTCGCCTATGCGCTGCGTCACTACGAGCGGCTCACGCGCGGGCAGCTCGACGAGCGCGTCGAAGGTGCGCTCAAGAGCGCGGCGCTCTGGGCCGAGGTCAAAGACAAGCTCGAGCACAGCGCGCTCGGCCTCTCGGGGGGGCAACAGCAGCGGCTCTGCGTCGCGCGTGCGGTGGCGCTCAAGCCCGAGGTGCTTTTGCTCGATGAGCCGACGTCGGCGCTAGACCCGATCTCGACTGCGCGAATCGAGCAGCTGATCGACGATCTCAAGGTGGACTACACCGTGCTGATCGTCACGCACAACATGCAGCAGGCGGCGCGCGTGTCGGAGTTCACGGGCTTCATGTTTCTCGGTGAGCTGATCGAGTTCGGCGTCACGAGCGATCTCTTCACGCGGCCGAATAATCGGAAGACCGAGGACTACATCACTGGCCGATTCGGTTAGCCGACGGCCTTAAGCGAGGCAAAGTTATGACCCATCCACACATCGTGAAAGCCTTCGACGAGGAACTCGGCGTCCTGATGCGTTACATCAGGACTATGGGTGACTTCGCTGCGACACAGTTCGCGGACGCTGTTCGCGCGCTGCTGAAGGGCGACTGGTCGCTCGCTCAGCGCGTCATCGATCAGGATCGCCGCATCGACGGGCTGCGCATCGAGCTATCGACTGCCGCGGCGACCGTCATCGCGCGGCGCCAGCCGATGGCGACCGATTTGGACGAGGTGCTCGCGACGTTGCGCGTCGCGGAAGACATCGAGCGCATCGGCGACTTGGCCAAGAACATCGCCAAGCGCGCCACGACCGTGTCGAGCGGACAGTTCTCCGACGACGTGGTCGTGCGCGTCGAGGAGTTGGCGGCGCTCGCCTCGAAGCTGCTCGCGGGCGCGCTCGAAACATTCTCCCTGCGCGACCCTGAGGGCGCTCTGGCCGTGCGCAGGCAGGACGAGCAAATCGACACGCTCCACACGGCGCTGTTCGGCGAGCTAGTCGCGCGGTTGAGCGCGGATCCGCCGCAAGCCATCGGTCTCGTTCATCTGCTGTTCTGCGCCAAGAACATCGAGCGCATCGGCGATCATGCGACGCACATCGCGGAGGCCGCCTACCAAATCGTTACAGGGCGCAAACCACAGCCGGAGCGCAAAAAGCTCGACCAGAGCAGCACGATGGCGAGTGCAACGCCGGAACGGCCGCCCGCGAAGCCTCGGCGGCGCTGAGGCCGCGCCGTCCGCAGGGCGGGCGGCCGGCCTCATCGAACCTTACTTCAGGCGTGACGCAACCTTGTCGATGCCCGCCTGCGTGCAGACCTCGTCCTTCTCGCCGCCGGGCGCGCCCGACACGGACATCGCGCCGATGATTTCTCCGCCCACCTTGATGGGCAGCGCGCCGCGACGGGCGGTGCCGATCTTCGGGTCGGCCTTCACTTCTGCATCCAGCGCCGCATCTGTCTTGACGCGATCGGCGATCTCACCGCTCGGCACTTTGTATTTGATCGTGGCGGTCGTCTTGGTCAGGCCGATCATCTGCGTCCGCTCGGGCGCACCGTCGGAGGCCAGCATCACGACCGGCACGCCGGCGGAATCGACCACGGTCGCCGTTGTCTTGTAGCCATTTGCCAGGCACACGGCGATTGCGGTCTGCGCGGCCTCGACGGCCAGCGCCATCGCTGGGCCGCGAGCGCGGGGCGGAGCAGGCGGCGGTGCACCCGCTGGGGCCGGAGCCTGGGCCATGGCCGAACAAGCAGCGACGCTAGCGCAAAGTGCGAGGGAAAGGCGGGTGAGTGTGTGCATGAGAGGTGTCCTTGTGTGGGTGCCGGAAAAAGTGATGGGGGAAGGGTAACCCGAAAGCGACGGCCACCCAAAAAGCGCGCTTTTCGGATCGGCGTCTAATGCCGCGCGTGAAGACGAGAGCCGGCGACACGCGCGCGCCGTAAAGCCGGCTCGTAGCGCCATGTTCGTCGTTCCTCGGCATCGCCGACACGCATTTCGCCTGACTGCGGCCGTCTCTAATGCGGGACTCAGGAGTTAGCGTGCTCGGCTCACTACCGGGCGGGACCTAGGGGTATTTACCCCCCGCGATCTAGGTAGTTCACCCGGTTAAGGTTGCGCACCGCATCGCTAATGCTGGCCATGCGCCAAAAGAAGCATGGCTCCGCCCAGAGGACGCCGGAGAAAACGTTGTGACAACCGGTACACGGTCGAGAGCTCTTCTTATCGGGCCATACGATCCGCACTGCGGGGAATACACGTTTCTCGCGCCACCGCTTGGCGTCTGGCGGCTTGCAGGTGTGCTCGAAGCGCACGGCTATACGGCAACCGTCTTCGACCCAAACTGCTGCGCTGGCGCACCGCCAGAGGCACTCGAGAAGGTGCTTACCAGCCATTCGTGGGACGTGATCGGCGTCTCGACGACGGGCATGACGTTGAGCTTCGATCTCGAGCTCGCCCACTTAGCCCGCCGCGTCGCACCGGAGGCATTCATCGTTGCGGGTGGCATGGAAGCCACTTTTAAACCGGAGCTCATGTTCGAGCTTGGGCCTTTCGATCGTGTCGTGCTTGGGGAAGGCGAGGCACCCATGCTCGAGATCCTTCGCCGCCTGCATGCAGGTACGCCGCTCGGCGGCATCGCCGGAACGGCCGAACGCGCGGCCGACGGCACAGTGCTGCGCCTGCCTCAGCCAGCGCTCAGTCACGACGATCTGCGCGACGCGATCTCATGCACGCCATACGAGCGGATGCCCTATCAGGCCTATTGGGAGCGCTTGGAGGAAGCCTACCGGGTCGGAGCGCTGCCGTCGAAGGCGGCTCGCGAAGCGCGCCTGGCCGAGATTCGTTCCGTGCGACTCATCACCCTGAATTACTGCCCGATGGGTTGCACGTTCTGTTCGGCAACGAATTTTCTCCACGAGGCCCAAGGTAGCGTCGCGCCGATAGCTCGCCTCGACGCCGAAGAATGCATGAGGATGATTGAGCGCATCGTCGGCGCTCATCCCGACGTGCGCACAATCATCTTCCAGGACGACATCTTCGTTTTCACCAAGGACCGCCGCATTCTGCCGCTGTGCGAGGCGATCGTCGCGGCCAAGAAGTGCGGCACGATCCCTGCGGACCTGCAATTCATCAGCACGAACCGCATCGACGCAATGACCGAGGAGCGGTTGACGGCCATGCGCAAGGCGGGATTCCGCGTGCTCGGTTTCGGTGTGGAGAGTTTTTCACCGGGCATTCTCGCCGAATTCAACAAGGCGCAGATCCATCGCCACATTGCACCCATGTTGAGCGCCGCGCTCGATCGAGGGATCACGCCTTTCCTCGATCTCATCCTGACCTCGCCTCGGTGTGGCATGGAAGATTTGGCGGAAACCTTGCGCGAGTCGTTTCGTTGGCTAAAGCGGGGATGCGAGGTGGGCATGTACCCCTATGTGATTCCCTTTTCCGGTGCCGCGCTGGCGAGAGACCCGAAACTGTCCGCCCATACGATTTACGCGCACCGGCGCGTGGCCGGAACCGACATCGCGTGGGACCAAGCCGCGAAGATACTGCCGATCGATCCGGTGGTTCGCCACACGATCCTGCGCATCGAACGTGATTTCGAAGAGATGTTGAACGCGCTTCAGAAGCAAGTCGCGCATCTGCCGTCGCGTGTCCGCTCGTTGATCTGGATACTGTGCGCAGTGCCGGTGATGGCGCGCCGCGGACTCACGATTGCCGACGAAGCGGAGGTGCGCGGCGCCCTGCAGGAGCGGCTTCCGAATACGAGGGAGGCGGGCGCGACACGCGCCGCGGTCTACGCGTGACGGCGGAACGATCCAGCGCCTTGTTTGGACCCTTCGTGGCCGTCGCGTTGCTCGGTGTCTTCATCGCGTTTTCCGCCTCCAACGTCCGGGCGGCGAACTTCTCGTGGCTCGCCTACGCGCTCGCGAATCTCATCGTCTACACGGACGCCTTCGATTTTCTCCTTCGTCTGCACGTTCGCCGGCGTCACGTTGCTTCGTCCCGCCGCTCGAGCGAGACGACGCGCGGCCTCTCCATCGACATCGCCAAGCCGTTTCCGGACGGCGCGCGCCACATTGAGCCGACACGCCCCTATGCGATCGTCGCTTCCGTCTTCAATCTCGACGACAAGCTCGATGATTTCATGGCCGCCTTTGCCCCTTACCGCCGCTACGTCTGGGTCATTAGCGACGGCTCGACGGATTTGACGGTCAAGCGGCTTCGCCAGCAGGGATGGCGCTGCGTGGAGGAGCGCGTCAATCGAAAGAAACCCGCGGCCTTGCGCCGTCTGCTCGAGAAAATACCGCCGCACATCGAGACGGTGCTCGTCGTGGACCCCGATATGAGGATCCGCGACCCGCACACCGGCAGCGGGATCGATCTCGAGCAGGTGATCCGCGACTTTCAGCAGTCCGGTGCGGCAGCAGCCTGCCCGCGCATCACGCTCGAGAGAGACGGATTCCTCTCGAGGTTTCAGATGCTCGAATACGCGCTCTCGTTCGGCGCCGGCCGGCAGAGCCTGGCCGACTACAGCATCACATCGGGCGTATCGCTCTATCGTCGCGACGCGCTCGAGAACGCGCTCGCCCGACACTCGTTGTCGGTGTACGCGGAGGATCTCGAGAACGCGCTGATCTTGCTGGGCCTCGGCGAACGAATCTACTACGACGGCCGACTGGTAGTGAGCACCGAGGGGCCGACCTCATGGGCGCAATGGTTCTCGCAGCGCGTCGGCTGGTACTACGGGCTCGTCAAGGTCTACACGGAACGCTTAAGCGAGATTCGGCGTGTCGCGCTGCGGACGCCGTTCGCGATGTATCACTACGTTGTGTATACGGGAATCCTCCTGCTGGTGTGGCATGTGGCGAAGATGGTCAGCGCCGTGTTGCTGCTGACAAGCCTTGCCAGTGGTCTCGACAGTCTCCTGTTCGGCGGCCTGATACCCATGAATGCCGTGACGAACCCCGTGCACTTCGTCTCTGCCGCAGGCGGCTACGTCGTGCTCGGCGTGCTCGCGCTGTTCACGGTCGTGCCGAAACAGGAGCGCAGCTACGTTGCACCAATTATCCCGCTCTATCTCTGTTACACGGTGGTGCACATCGCCCCGATGTCGCTGGGGTTTGGCAACTGGATCACGCTGAAGTTGTTTCGGCGCCGTTTGTATCGAGATCACTACGAGCTGGACGGTCGAGACGAGGCGTTCGCGAGCGTACATCGGGAGGAGCAGGTCTTATGAGCGTTCCAATTTTTTCTTTCCCGAACGCCTATGAACCGACAACATATTGGGACGACCGGGCGCGCTCTTTCGCTGCACAAGGCGAGGGCCTCGCCGCTGTCTGCTCTTATGGCATGCCCGCGTTCTACAACGGGCTGACTCACGTCGCACAGAGACTTGCGCTCGCGAAATGGTTGCGCGTGCCTCCCGGCACACGCGTGCTCGACGTGGGCTGCGGCGTCGGCCGCTGGAGCCGCCTGCTCGCCTCGCGCGGTGCCGAGGTGACAGGCGTCGACCTGAGCCGCGTGATGATCGCGGATGCCGAGCGGCGCGCGATTCGGGCCGGTGTCTCGCATCGCTGCCGTTTCCTCGTGCAAGACGCCGCGACGCTCGCTGCCGGCGGCGCTTTCGATCTCGTGCTCGCCGTGACCGTGCTGCAGCACATTCTCGATCCCGCCCTGCTCAGCGCGGCAGTCGAGCGCATGGCCGACCACCTCGCACCCGGCGGGCGCATGATTCTGCTGGAGGCGGCGCCCGCCAATTTTTCGAGCCGTTGCAACAGTGCGGTGTTCACCGCGCGTTCACGCGCGGCCTATCTGCGACTGTTCTCGGCGCACGGACTCGAACTGCGCGCGCTGACCGGCGTGGATCCCGCACCGTTCAAGCGCTGGCTGCTGCCCCGGCTCAAGCGTGTGCCGAAGCCGCTCGCCAAGGCGGCGCTGGCTGCCGTCACCGCTCTCTCTGCGCCCGTGGATGTGCCATTCGGCCGGATTGCGACGCGACCCTCCTGGCACGCCGTATTCGTGCTCGAGCGCCGCGGAGGCCGGGTATGAAGATGAAGACCCTTGATCGTCGGCTCGCCTGGGCCAGCGCGCTGCTGCTGGCGCTCGGGGTGTTGGCCGGTCTCGGCTTCTGGTACGACTCGACGGGCTCCAACGCCGTGTCGGGCACAGAAAACGCCGCTACCCTGAGCGTCACGAGCGCGGCCGATCAGGGGCCCGGCAGCCTGCGCGAGGCGCTGTTTCTCGCCGCGAGCGCAGAGGCCCGCACGACGATTGTCGTGCAGGTCGACCGTATAGAGATCACGACGCCATTGCCGCCGCTCGTGAGTCCGCACGGCATTGGAGTGGTCGCTGCCCCGGAATCGCACGCCGAGATCGACGCGCACGCGTTGACCTCGGGCCCCGTCTTCGACGTCAACGGCCCCAACAGCTCCATCAAGGGCTTGACGATCCGCAACTGTCCGGAGGCGGGCGTTCTGCTGCGCGCGTCGCGGTTTCGTATGGAGTCCACGAACATCGAAGCCTGTGACGTCGGCGTGGACGTCGCGGACAACGCGGCCGACATGGTGCTCGAGCAGAACCAGTTCGCCCGCAACCGCGTCGGTGTCCGGCTCGCCGCTTCCATACCGAACGCGCTCGTCGCGGGAAACCATTTCAACGGAAATTCGGATGCGGGGCTGTGGGCCGTGCATAGCGAGCCCGATCTGCGCGAAAGCTCGACGATCGTGCGCGACAACGAATTCCGCGACGACCGTATGGGAATCGTGGCCGGCAATCTGTCCATGCTCGTGGAGGAGAACATGTTTCTCGACATCCGGGAAACCGCGATCCACTTGATTGGCGAAGGGCTCGTCGTACGCGCCAATCGGATCAGCGGCACCGCAGCTATGGGCATCGTCGCCGAGAACGCGCGCAGCGTGGTCATCGAGAAGAACGAGCTCGACGGGTTGAGCGCGTACGGGATCATGGTACGAGGCTCTGCAAACACGCTCTTGCGTGCCAACCTCATCCACAACTGCGCCTATGGAATGGCGTTCGTGCTCGGAGACGAAGGCAATCCCAGCACGGCCGTGGACAACTCGATCGTCGCGCCGCAATACCGAGGTATCGACGTGATTGGTGAGTCGCCTATCCTGCGGCATAACCGAGTGCAGCAGGCCGGCAACTTACCGTTGCACGTCGAAAGTTTTCGGCATCCGGATGGAACCGTCGCTAAAGCGGATCCGTTTCGAGAGGGAAACTCTTTCGACGAAAAGGACAACGCGGCGGCCGCCGCCCACTCCGACCCATCGCCCGCTCCGGCCGGCGCCAGCCGGCCGCTCGCACCATGAGCGCGACCCTACCGCCGCACGAGTCCGTCCCCGCGCTGCGGAGGACGCAAGTTCGCGTGCTCGATGACATTTGGCTGCTGACGCTTTTCACGCTCGCGCTCGCGACGGGTGTGCCTTGGTTCGTGAGCGGCTCCAATGCCGCGTTCGGACCGGTGTTGGGCGGCATACTTGGCATCGGCCTTATTCACGTAGCCTTGGCGTTTTTGGCCGGGTCGGGAACGCGGCCGGGCGCCTGGCTCGTTCCGATCCTGACGGCGTTGCATGCCGCCGGGGTCATCGCTATGGGCGTCGTGTGGCACTACGGCGGCGGGCTCCAGAACCCCGTACTGCTGACGGCTTTCGTGTTACCCCTGATCGGCGCGTGCTTCATATCCCGGTGGCAGCCGTACTTCACCGCCGGGCTCGCCATTGTCGTAGTCACGCTGGCGGCGCTGATCGAGGCACCGGAGCTGCGCTGGTACGCGAACGGCATCGGCAAGTGGGCGGCGGACCTGCTTGCGAGCGGAACACTGTCCACGCCGGCGCCTTTCCCGGGTTTCTACGCGCCATCGGGCTATTACGTGGCGCTGCTGGAGAGTTTCGCCGTATTGACGTTCGTCAGCGCTGCGGTCGCCGATTACCTCGGCACGCTGTCTGAACGGCAGCGCGCACATACCGAGATCGCAAGAGAACGAGCGCAATCGGGACGTGAGCTTTGGACGAACCTGATCGAGTACTTACCGGTCCCCGCACTGCTCGTCGAAGTCGACACGCTCAAGGTCCTGCACTTGAGCAAGAGCGTCGTGCCGCTGCTGATACCTTTCGAGGGCTCGAACTGGATCGGGCGCAATGTTTTCCAAACGATCCGCTTCTCGTTCCCGGAAGCTGTGCGCTCGCTGATTCGCGGCGATTCGGGCCCCGCGCGTCCGTGTGTGATCCGCGTGGAGGACGCTTTGCACATCGCCAACGTGAGCGTCCGCCATCTCGGCTACGAAGGACACGCGCTCGCGCTGTTGACTATCGAGGACGTGACAGACGCTGTCTGCACACGGGCTGCGTTGGACAGGATGGAGGATGCGGTTTTGGTCATCGACTCGAACGGCCGAGTCATCACCTTCAACAAGTCGACCCGCCTTCTGTTCCCGACTACCGAAGTCGGAATCGAAGTCGCCCCGCTCCTCAATCTTCCCGCGGAATCGGCTGTGCCCTGGTGGCACCCCGGGTTGCGGGGCCGGCGCAAACGGATCGTGGAAATCGACGGGCAAATCTATCAGATGACGAGCGCGAACGTGCCCTTGGCGGGTGAGGAGGAAGGCTTTTGTGTCCTCGCGTTTCTTCCGGTGGTCGGTGCGGGCTCCGCGAACGAAGCGGCGCGGAACACCAATCTGCAAAATTCCACGGTGCGGCCGCGATGAGAACGTTGCTAGCCATGCTGTGCCTTTGCGCAGCCAGCGCACTCACTTCAGCGCGCGCGCAATCCGAAGCCTCGCCGGCTGTGCAGCAACCCGCTGTGCCGCCCACTGGTCGCCTGACGCTGAGCGCGAACGGCTCCACGCTTTCCTCTGCGGACAGCGGTCGCGGTGCATCGATCGGCTGGCTGCGTTTCCTCGGCAGCGATGCCCTGATCGGCCTCAGCGTCGAGCACCAGAGCATCGCGGATGCGCAATGGACGTTCGCTTCGGTCACAGGCGCTGTGAGTCACACGAGCGCAGGGGGGCGGAAGCTGACCTTTCAGGGCGAAGTTCAACGCGGTTCCGGCGACGAGGGCGGGCGGTCGTTCAGCTACAGGAGCACGTCGGCCGGCATCACGCGGGCCGTGACGGACCGGGTCTCGTTGCGCTTCGAAAGCCGCGAGATCGACATCGACCGTACTCACGGCAATCTGCCCCGGCTCGGGCTCTCGGTCGTGTGGAATGCGCACTTCCTCACCGACGTTGCGTACGCGCGGTCGGTCAGCGGCAACCTCGGCACGGAGCTCGTCTCGACTCGAACCGACTACTACGGCGCGCGGTTCAAACTATTGTTCGGCGCCGCGTTTGGAGAGGCCGCGCCGTCCGTCGTCAATCTGCAGCCGGGCCTCGCGCTGCCCGACAACAGTAACCTGAGGGAAGCTTTCTTCGGCGTTTCCAAGCCCCTCGCGCACGGCGAGTTTTTGGCGGTCGTCGACCATCTTGCGTTGGGCGGCAATGAACGCTCCACGCTGACGATCTCCTATGCGATTCCTCTGCGCGGGGAAACGAGGAGCCATCGATGAAACGGAGCCGCTTCGCATCGCGCTCGTGGCGCGAGTGGGCAGCGGCCGCGTTCGTGTCCGCTCTCATGCTGAGCGGCGGCGCCCGACTGATCCTGCTGAACACACAGCGAGAGATCGCGGAGAATCGCGACGCGGCCGCCCACGTGGCCGAACGCACGGCGTCGAGCCTCGAAGCGCAGCTCGAGACCCTCGTCGAGCGCGCACAGCAGGAGGCGGCACGCGCGACCGAAGTGTTGGCGCGCTCCCCGCAGACGCCTGAATCCATCGCACCGGACAACGAAGGGTTCTGGATCGCGAACGACGGTTCGATCCTACCGGCCGCGCATCCGACGGACGACCCAGCCGCGCAAGAGGCGCTGGCGCGTGAGTGGCGAGCGCGCGAGCCTAACTCGAAGGATGCCGCCGGGATCGAGTGGCTTGCGCCGTTGCGCCACGGCAGCCAATGGCTCGTCGCCGTGCGCGCGCCGATTCTCATCTCGAACGGCACCGCGGCCGAGTATGCCGGGTGGGCGGTCGTATACCAGCCCCTGGAGGAAATGCTGCTGCGCTCCGGCATCGGCGAGCTCCCGCAGGAAGGCTATGAGCTCGCACTCGGACAACAGGCGCCGGGGCGCGAAGTGTTCCGCTTGCTGACGGGTTCGCCGTTCGTGGCTTCGCAAGACCATGTCGCGGGGATGATCCGTCTGCCCGACGCGTTGCGCGGGAAGGGCGCCTCGGAGCCTTACATGGTGCTCGCGCTGCGGCCGAGCGCGGGTTGGTACTCGCCGGCCCGCCTAACCGCCCACATCGGTCTGCTGCTGCTCCTTACGTGGCTGCTTTGCGTCGGGGCATACGATCTCACGCAGGGTCCGAAACGCTGGGCTGCGCCACTCGCGGTCGCAAGGAAGCGTCTCGTGGCAACGAGTCGGCGTTTGGCCGAGGAGCTCGAAGGGCGCCGCCGGTTGCAGCTCAGGTTCCAGCACGCTCGGTTCCACGACAGCTTTACCGGATTGCCGAACCGGCGTTACTTCATGAACCGCCTCGACCGGGCGCTGCGCGACCGCGGTGGGCGCGGACAGCTGGTCGCGGTCATCCTCGTGGACATCGACCGATTCAGGCTGGTCAACGATACGTTGGGGCAGACGGCCGGCGATGAACTCATGATGCAGGTCGCGCGCCGTTTCGAAAACAAGATAGGAGAAGACGTGGGCCACGTGCTCGCGCGCTGGAGCGGCGATCAGTTCGCGCTGCTTCTGCTCCATGTGCACTCGAGCGAGACGGCCGTGACGTTTGCCAAACTGCTCACCGACGCGTTGGTGGGTCCGTTCGTATTGCGCAGGCACACATTTAGCGTCGCCGCGCATGTAGGTATCACTTGCGTCGATACGGAACTGCAACGGACCGACGACGTCGTGCGAGAAGCCGCCGTCGCTCTGTCCGTCGCCAAGCAGCGTGAGGCTGCGGATCCCGTCGTCTACGAGGCTGCGCTGAGCGACGACGTCGTCAGCAGTGTCGGCCTCGAGGCCGATTTGCACGTCGCCTTGGAGCGGCAGCAGTTCCAGCTTCTGTTTCAGCCCATCGTAGATCTCGCGGACGGCAGGGTCGTCGGCGCCGAGGCACTGCTGCGCTGGCGCCACCCCGTCGAAGGCCTGCTCGCCCCGGACCGATTTCTTCAGATCGCCGAGGACGCGCGCCTGATCGTGCCGATCAGTCGGTGGGTGATCAGGAATGCGTGCAAGCGTGGCGGCGAGTGGCGTCGGGTTGTGGATCCCGCCACGGGTTTCTACGTGAGCATCAACCTGGCCGCGACGGCGTTGTACGATCCGCAGCTCGTCCGGTACGTCGCTGACGTGCTACAAAAAACGGGACTGCCGGCCAAGTCTCTGAGATTTGAGATTACGGAAGCCGATCTGACGCCTCACGTCGGTGCTGCGCGGGAGGTTCTCGATGCTCTTCACGATATGGGCATCGGTCTGGTACTCGATCATTTCGGAACGGGATATTCATCGTTGAGCTATTTGGAACTCTTTCCAATCGACTGCGTGAAAATCGATCGGCCGTTCGTCAACGCCGCGGACGGATCGGACAGCGCCGTGATGCGCTCCGTTTTGTACATGACCGCGAGCCTCGGACTCGAGGCAATCGCCGAGAAGGTGGAGACCGAGGCCGCCGTGCAGGCCCTCAAGCGGATGGGCTGCAAATACGGCCAAGGCTACTTGCTCGGAGAGCCGCTCGACGCGGAGCAGTTGTTCGCGCGTCTCGCAGTGCGCGTTCCGATGCCGGCTGCGCTCGACCCTCCGACGCCCGTGCTGCCCAGGCGGCCGGAACCCCGCGCGCAAGACCCGGCCGTAGCGGACACCGCGACTCGCGGAGCGCCCGAGCGCGCCGCCCCCCAGGCTCCGACTGTCGAGCACGACGAGGCACCCGCCGAGGCGCTCGACGATTCGCCGACGCAGGCGTTCGCGATCCCTACAAGCGCTTCGACCGTGCTTTTCAAGTCGCGCATACGAAACCGCTAGCGCGCACGCCGGAGACTGCACGCCGACCTCGTCGGGTGGACCCCGCGGCGGCACTAGGGCGAGAATGAGCACCTCGTTCAGGGGAATACAGCATGCTCAAACCGACCGTAATCACCGCCAGCGCCCTGGCTCTATTCCTGATGGCAGGCGCCGGCCGTGCCCAGGCGCCGTTTGCCGACGTGACGCCGGACATGATTCGCACCTCGTTGCTGGTGGAAGGCGCGCCGCTGGCGGAGAAGGGCGCATACGCAGTCACGTCGGAGCCCACGTTCGGGGTGCCGGGCCACGTAGTGGTGCGTCCCGCGAATCTCGACGCGTTTCCGCAGAAGGACACGCTGCCCGTGATTGCATGGGGCAACGGCGGCTGCGCGATCGACAGCAAATCCTTCATGGGTTTCATGGAGACGGTGGCCTCGCATGGCTTCATCGTGATCGGCACAGCGCCGATCGAGGGTGCGGCTCGGCGGCAAGCGAACGTCGACGACCTGCGTGCCGCGCTCGACTGGGCGGACAAGGAGAACGCGCGTGACGGGTCGCCGCTCAAGGGCAAGATCGCGGTGAAAAAAATGGCCGCCATGGGCAGCTCGTGCGGCGGCTTCCTCTCGATCGAGGTGGGCGCTGACCCGCGCGTGAAGACGATCGGCGTTTTCAATTCGGGCGTGATACGTCTCGATCCGAAGAATCCACCGCGGTTTCCGATTCCGGACGTGGCAACGCTTGCGAAGCTTCACGGGGCCGCGCTGCTCGTGAACGGCAACAAGACGGACTTCATGATGGAGACGTCGAAGTCCACTTACGATGCGCTCGCAAAGAAACCGGCGTTCTACGGATCGCGCCACGGCGCGGGGCACAGCGCGACGTTCTTCCACGCAGGTGGCGGCGAGTTCGCGAACGTGGCGTGGAATTGGGCTGCATGGCAGCTCAAGGGTGACAAGAAGGCAGGCGCGATGTTCGTCGGGAAAGACTGCGGGCTTTGTAAGAACTCGAATTGGGACGTCGAGGCGAAGGGGCTGAAGTAG
>JBDTOT010000043.1:0-36168 GCA_039933105.1 Gammaproteobacteria bacterium
CGGGACACGCCGGAAATCGCATCCCTGCGGCTCGTCTGCGCACGTCCCTGTGCGCAGACGGTCCAGCGAGGGGCCCTCGGCACAGAGCTCGCTGACGGAACACAAGTTTGTTAATGGGGGTGCTGCGTGAGCCTGCTGGCGCCGCTATTCCTTGCGGGGTTGTTGGCGATCGGGCTGCCGTGGTGGCTGCACCGGCTGTCGTCGGACAACCCGAATAAGCAGCGCTTCAGCTCGCTGATGTTCTTGGAGCCCGGCGAGCCGCGACGCGTGCTCGCGAAGAAGGTCCAGTACCTCCTGCTGCTTGCGCTGCGCATCGCCGTGCTCGTGCTGCTCGCGCTTGCGTTCGCCGAGCCCGCGTTCTGGCGTTCGCCGAAAGCAGGTGAGCAGAATGGCGCGCGCCTGCACTTGATAGTGCTCGACGGTTCCGCCTCTATGGGCTACGGCAACCGCTGGCAGCGGTCGCTCGATGCCGCCAACGAGATTTTGGGCGGGCTCGGCGGCAGTGACCGCGCGCAGCTCGTGCTCGCAGGCCGTACGCTCGAGGTGCTCGGCCCCGCTTCCGGCGATGTCGCTGCGCTCAGGCAGACGCTGAACACCGCGAAGCCCGGTTCGTTCCGTGTCGAGTATGGACAGCTGATGCGCTCGCTCGACGGCTTGCTGCGCACCGCGGAGTTGCCCGTCGTGCTCGATCTCGTGACGGACGCGCAGGCCACGGGCATGCCTGCGCGCTTCGGCGAGCTCGCGCCGCGGCGCGCGGCCGAGATCGTGCTGCACGACGTGGCGATGGGGCCCGCCGCGAACTGGGCCGTCGACAGCTTCAGCGCTTCGGCGCTCACGGGCGAGCTCACGGCCAGCGTGCGCAGCTTTGCGCCGGCGGCGGCGACGAAGACCCTGACGCTGACGCAGAACGGCCGCACGGTGGGCACACAGACGGTCGAGATCCCGGCGGGCGGTCGCGCGCAGGCGGCGTTTCCCATGCTGGACCTCTCGTCGGGCCCGAATCGCATCGAAGCGACGCTCACGCCGGCCGACGAACTGGCAGCGGATGACAAACGTTATCTGTCGCTGAAGCGCCCCGAGCCGCGTAGCGTGTTGATCGTGTCGGCCGACACGAAAGGCCGTGGCGCGTTGTTTACCAGTGCGGCGCTCGAGACGCTCGCGGGGCTTTCGCTGAAACCCGAGATCAAAGCGCCGAACGCGCTCGGCGAGAAGCCGCTCGCCACTTACAGCTTCGTGGTGGTCACCGACTTGGGTCTGCTCGGCGCTAGCGAAAGCGCCCTGCTCAAGGATTATGTAGAAAAGGGCGGCAAGGTGCTGCTCGCCGCCGGACCGCGCTCGTCCGGTCTAACGACGCTTCCGGTCACCGGGGAACGCCTCGCGTCCACGGCCCAGATGAGCGCCGACCGCAATACGTCGATCGGGGATGTCGACAGCACGCATCCGGCGCTACGAGGCGTCGACGACCTGCGCTCGGCACGGTTTGCCCGCGCGTTGAGCGTCGAGCCGTCGCCCGAGGACCGAGTGCTCGTGCGGCTCGCGGATAGCGCGCCGCTGTTGGTCGAGCGCCAGCTCGGCTCCGGCCGCGTGCTGCTCTTCACATCGTCTCTCGACCGCGAGTGGAATGATTTGCCGGTGCAACCGGTATTCGTGCCGCTGATGGCGGGGCTCGCGAATCACTTGCTCGGCGGGGCCGGGTTTAGCAGCGAGGCCGATCTCGGCAGCACATTGGCCGTGCGCGCGCTGGGTCTTGCGGGCGGGCAGATTTTCGACCCGCGCGGCGAGAAGGCCCTTGGACTGGGTGCGGGCAGCGACGACGTGTTGCTCGATCAGGTCGGTTTCTACGAGGTCGTGGGTGGCGGCGCGACCGAGCTCGTGGCCGTGAACTTTGATCCCCGTGAGTCGGATCTAACGCCGATCGACGCAGGGATTCTCGACCGCTGGCGCGGCCTCGGTGTGCGTGTCGCGGACCAGACTCAACGTGCCGTATCGGTCGGCGCGGAGCCCATAGCGAACTCGCTCGGGCCGTGGCTCGTGGTCCTATTGGTCCTGCTCGTTGCGATGGAAACGGCCGCCGGAAACTGGCATCTTAGGATTCGCAGAGGGATTGCCGCATGACCGCACAATCACAGCTCGAAGCCTACCTCGGCGGTTTTAGAAGCCGTCTGCGCGCGTTGATCGTCGCGCGCGGCGCGGCCTTCCTTGCGCTCGCGGCGCTCGCGATTACGCTCGTTGCCGTGTACTTCGGCATCCGCCGCGCGTTCGATCCCCAAATCGTCTACACCGCCCGCGTGCTGCTGTTGCTCGTGCTCGGCGCCATTGCCGTCACGTTGATCGCGCTGCCGCTGCGGGCTCTGTACCGCACGCGCGGCATCCGCGAGATCGAGCGTCGCGCTCCGGACTTCAACGGCCGTCTCGAAACCTACGACGGCATCGCCCACGGGCCGGCCGAGCGCGCGACGCCGTTCTTGGGGCTGCTCGCAGAAGACGCGATGAAGCTCGCGCGCCGCATCCCGGCGTCGCTCAAGGTGCCGGCGCTGCAAACGCGCGCGCCCGCTGTTCTCGCCATCGCGGCCGTCGCTGCGCTGGTGTGGTTTGCCTCGATGGGTCCCGCCAACTGGCGGTACGGTGTGCGGAATCTGTGGGCCGGCTGGCTGCTCTCCGACACGTTGCCGCCGCAGAGGCTCGCCGTGCAGCCGGGCGACGGCACGGTGCGTCGCGGCGGGGATCTGAAGGTGGACGCCAAGGCCGACGGCTTCGAGCCGGCGGGCATGCAGGTGTTCGCGCAGTTCCGTCCGGGCGCCGACTGGGAAAGCGCGCCGATGACGCGCCAGCCCGACGGCCGTTTCGACTTCACGTTCTTCGCGGTGCGCGAGCCGTTGCGCTACTACGTGGCCGCGGCGGGGCTACGCAGCCCCGAGTACGCCATCGCGGTGGCCGATCTGCCGCGCATCACGAGCATGAAGCTCACGTACAACTATCCGAACTGGACGCATCTCGATTCGACCGTAGACGATCCCGGCAGCGACATTCGCGCGGTCGAAGGCACCAAGGTCGCGGTGGAACTCGCGACCGATCAGCCTCTGCCGTCGTCCGAGCTCGTCGTGAACGGCCAACGCATCGCGATGAAGAGCGACGGGAGTCTCAACACCGCGGAGCTCGAGGTCACGAAGGACGGTCAATATCACGTCTCGACGCTGTTCAACGGCGACGCGGTCAATCTGACCGACGACTATCTGATCACGTTGATTCCGGACAACAAGCCCGTCGTGAAGGTCTTGAAGCCGGGTCGCGACTGGCGTGCGAGCAACATCGAGGAAGTCACGGTTCGCGTGGAAGCGAGCGACGACTTCGGTCTCGACAAGGTCGAGGTGCGCTACTCCGTGAACGGCGGCGAATGGAACAAGGCGCCGATCGACGCGAAGGGCAAGACCGTGAGCGGTCAGAAGGTGCTGTTCCTCGAGGACATGACGCAGCAGGTGAAGCCCACGCAGGTGCGCCAGGAAGCCCGCGAACGGCTGGGCCAGGCGTTCCAGAACGGTATCGAAGAGCTGCGCGTGTTCCCGCCGCGGCGAGGACCGCGCGGCCGCGCCAACGAGGGCAACGACAGCAACGGCGGTGAGCCGCAAGAGCAGGCGCAAGAAGCGCCGCCGGCCCCGGTGGCAAACACCGCGACGGCGACGCTCACGACCCGCAAGCTCGAGCCCGGTGACGTCATCTCGTACTACGCCGTCGCGACCGACCGCGGCCGCCAAGTGCAGACCGATCTCTTCTTCATTGAGGTGCAGCCGTTCGATCGCAGCTTCACGCAGTCACAGCAAGGCGGTGGCGGCGGTGGCGGCGGGGGTGGCCAGCAGCAAGACGAGATCTCGCGGCGCCAGAAGGAAATCCTGGTCGCTACGTGGAACCTCATCAAAGAACGTACCGAAGGAACGTCGAGCTACCTCGACAAGCAGCAGCTGAACGACAACGCGAAGCTGCTGGCTGATTTGCAGCGCACGCTGGCCGATCAGGCGCGCACACTCGCGAGCCGCACGCGGGCCCGGCAGCTGACGGGCGCAGATCCCCGCATCCAGAAGTTCGTCGAGAGTCTCGAGCAGGCCGCCGACGCGATGGGGCCCGCGGCCGAGCAACTTGGCAACGTCGCGCTCGACGAAGCCGTGCCGCCGGAACAGGACGCCTTGCAGCATTTGCTGCGCGCCGAGGCCGTATTCACCGATATCCAGGTGGCATTCCAACAGCAGCAGGGTGGTGGTGGCGGCGGTGGCGCCGGCCGCGACTTGAGCGAGCTGTTCGAGCTCGAGATGGATCTCGAGAAGAACCAGTACGAAACCGAATCGCCGACGTCGTTCGATTCGCCGCAGCAGGAACAGGACGATGCGATCCGCAAGCTCCAGGAGCTTGCGCGCCGGCAGGAACAGCTCGCGAACCAGGCGAACCAGCGCAAGAACGGGCTCTCCGAGCAGGAGCGCTGGCAACAGGAGTCGTTGCGCCGCGAGACCGAGGAGCTTAAGAAGCGGCTCGAGGAGATGCAGCAGCGGCTCGCGCAGCAACAGCAACAACAAGGTCAGCAGGGCCAGCAAGGGCAGCGCGGACAACAAGGCCAGCAAGGCCAGCCAGGTCAGGCGGACGGCCAGGGCGGTACGCCTGAACAGAACCAGCAGCAGCTGCAGCAGGCCATCAACCAGCTGAATCAGGCGCTGCAGGCCATGAATCAGGCGGGCGGCCAGGGCCAGCAGGGCCAGCAGCAAGGTCAGCGCGGAGATCCGCAGCAAACCCAGCGTGCGATCGAGCAGGCGCGCCGGCAGTTGCAGCAGGCGTTGCAGCAACTCACCGCGGAGCGGCAGGCCGCCTCGGCCAAGTCGTTCGAGGATTTGGCGCAGCGTTCGAAGGAGATCTACGAACAGCAGCGGCAAGTCGCTGCGGATTTGCAGAAGGCGCTGCAGCAACTCGGCAACGGCCCGCAGCAGAACGGCCGTCGTTCGCTCGACGATCAGAAGGCCGAGGACATTGCGAATCGCCGCTACGATCTGCAGAAAGAGCTCGAGAAGCTCGAAGAAGACATCCAGAAAGTCGCGCAACAGTTCCGCAATCAGACTCCGGACGCGAGCGCCGAGCTGAACAAAGCGCTGGCCGATCTGCAGGCGGTGCAGGCCGGCGCGCGGCTCGGTTACGGAGCGGACGCGATCTTGCGCGGCGCGGGCGC
Source organism: Gammaproteobacteria bacterium (assembly GCA_039933105.1). GTDB lineage: Bacteria > Pseudomonadota > Gammaproteobacteria > Steroidobacterales > Rariloculaceae > FEN-1219. The sequence goes on from JBDTOT010000043.1 coordinate 5,204, forward strand.
GCAGGTGTCGGCCACGGATACCGTCACGACGTCTGCGCTCCGTGATTTGCAGCGCAGTACGGAAGAAGCGCAAGCGCTTGCGAACAAGGAAGCCGTGGCGGGTCAGGGCGGCACGCCGGACCCGAATGCGGAGCTCGTCGCGCAATTGCAGTCGTTGCGCCGGCAGCTTTCGGATCTGACGCAACAGGCCGGCCAGAACGGGCAGGGCAATCAGCAAAGGCAGCAGGGCCAGCAGCAAGGCCAGCAGGGTCAGCCGGGCCAGCAAGGGCAGGGTCAGCAGGCTGGGCCGGGGCAAGGCCAGGCCAATGCCAACGGCGGCAACCAGCAGGGCGGCCAGTCCGGTGCGAACGGCGGTAGTTTCGGCCCCGGCGGCGGTGGCGGCGGGTTCTACGATCCGCGTCGCGGCGGCGTGTGGGACCCGCGCAATCGCGCGTTCTGGAACAATCCGGAAAACGTCGAGCAGGCGCGCCAGCAGCTGCAAGATGCGTCGCGCGACTTGTTGACGCGCAGTGCGGACCTGCTGAAAGGCGATGGACAGAATCGCAAGTTGTCGGACGAAGAGATCAAAGCCGTTCGTGCGCTCGGTGATGCGCTGCGCGGCTCGATCACGGGTAATCCGGCGCTGGTCGATCAGGAGCTGCAGTCGCTCGTGAATCTCACCGAGCAGCTCGAACTGAAGCTCGCTTCCGGCACGAGTGGAGCGGAGCGTGCGGCCGTGCGCGCGGAAGCGCCTTCGCCGGCGGCACCGGGCTTCGAAGAGGCGATCGCCGAGTACTACCGGCGCCTGTCGCGCGCGCCGCAGTAAGACACGCTGCGTTCAATGTATTTCTGAGCCAGTGGCACGTGCGCCCGCAGTTCGTGCGCGCGTTTCGGTGGAGACGAAGATGGGAAAGATGGTGCGGTTGAAGGCGGCGGACGGGCATGAGCTCGACGCGTATGTCGCGGACCCGGCAGGCAAGCCCAAAGGCGGCATCGTGGTCGTGCAGGAGATCTTTGGCGTCACGAATCACGTGAAGCACGTGGCCGATCAATACGCGGCCGCGGGTTACAGAGCGATCGCGCCTGCGATGTTCGACCGGATCAAGCCTGGCATCACGCTCGAGTACACGGACATCCAGCAGGGCATCGGCTACATGCAACAACTGAAGTGGCCGAACACGCTGGCCGATGTCGAGGCCGCTGCGGCCGAAGTGCGGCCGACCGGAAGCGCCGCCGTGGTCGGCTACTGCTGGGGCGGCACCGTGGCACATGTTGCCGCGGCTGATCTGACGCTCGACGCCGCGATTTCGTACTACGGCGGCGGTGTGGCGAAGATGCTCGACAAGCGCCCGCATTGTCCGGTGCTCTATCACATCGGCGACCACGACCACTCGATCCCGATGTCGGACGTCGAAAAGATTCAGAAGGCGTATCCGGAAAGCGCTTTGTACGTATACCCGGGCGCGCAGCATGGCTTCAATTGCGATGACCGCGGGAGCTACAGCGCTGCCGACGCGAAGCTTGCATTCACGCGCTCCATCGCCTTCTTGGGCGAGCAATTGGGATAATACTTACAGTCGGTTACGCGCGTTCCGCCGAAAGTATTCGACTCAAGAATGCTATGGGGTTGGGTGGTTACCGCGATCGTCGGCGCGCAGCGTCGGACGCAATGCCATAATTGCCGCCGCTTCGTGGCGCTGCCTTCTTCCCTATGGAACCGATGATCCGCACGCAAAATCTGCAACGCCGCTACCGTATGGGTGATGAGACCATCCACGCGTTGCGCGGCGTCGATATGACCGTGCAGCGTGGCGAATACGTCGCGATCATGGGCCCCTCGGGCTCCGGCAAGTCGACATTGATGAACATGATTGGCTGCCTCGATACTCCCGACGAAGGCGAGTACTGGTTGAACGGGAAGCTCGTCTCGTCGATGAATGATCGCGAGCTTGCACATGTCCGCAACAAGGAAGTCGGTTTCATCTTCCAGACGTTCAATCTATTGCCGCGCGCCGATGCGTTGCACAACGTCGAACTGCCGCTGATCTACGCCGGCCTGAAGCGCAAAGAGCGCGTGGCGCGTGCGCGCCAGTCGCTCGAGCGTGTGGGCTTGGGCGAGCGCATGTCGCACCGGCCGAGCGAAATGTCGGGCGGGCAGCGGCAACGCGTGGCCGTGGCGCGTGCGCTGGTCACAGAGCCCAGCATCCTGCTGGCCGACGAACCGACCGGTAACTTGGACTCCGTCACGAGCCGCGACATCATGGCGCTATTCGAAGCGCTACATGGTGCAGGGCACACGATCGTCGTCGTCACACACGAGCACGATATCGCGAAGCACGCGCACCGCATCATTACTTTCCGCGATGGCAAGATTGCGGAAGACGTCGCCAACAAAGAGCTAGTGCACTGATATGCGTATTGCCATTTTGATCGCGTCGATGATCGTGCTGCTCGGTTGCCAGAAAGCGCCAAAAGCCGTAACACCCGCTGCCACTTACGACGCCGCGTCGGTGGAGACGCGCAAGATCGAGGTTACCGTCGATGCTTCGGGCGTCGTGGAGCCCGAATCCACCGTGGAGGTCAAGTCGAAGGCCTCTGGCGAAGTGCTGAAAGTGAACGGCGAGACCGGCGACATCGTAGAAGCCGGCACGCTGCTCGTGCAGATCGACAAGCGCACGCCTTCCAACAACGTGTCGCAGTCCGAGTCGGCACTCAAGGCCGCCGCGGCACGGCGCGCGATCGCCGACACTCAGTTGAAACGCGCCGAAGCGCTTTACAAGAGCCAAACGCTGACGCAGGCCGACGTCGAGAAGGCACAGCTCGAGTTCGCGAACGCCGACGCTCAGGTCGTGACGTCGAGGGTTGCACTCGAGAATGCGCGCATCACGCTCGAAGACACGGACGTGCGCGCGCCGATCACCGGCACGATCATCGAGAAGACCGTGGAGCCCGGCATTGTGATCACGTCGCCCACGCAGGCCGTTAGCGGCGGCACGGTGCTCATGAAGATGGCGGACTTGAACTCGGTGCAGGTCCGCACGCGTGTGGACGAGACCGATATCGGCAAGATCCGACCCGGCCTGCCGACGAAGGTGACGGTGACGGCCTACCCGAATCAGCCGTTCGAGGGCGAGGTGCTGAAGGTCGAGCCGCAGGCCGTCGTCGAGCAAAACGTCACGATGTTCCCGGTGCTGATCAAGATTCCGAATCGCGGTGGCCTTCTGAAGCCTGGCATGAACGCCGACGTCAAGATCCAGATCGCGAACCGCGATTCCGTCGCCGCAGTGCCGACGGCGGCGTTGCGCGCGGAGGCCGATGTGCCGGTGACGGCCAAGATGCTCGGCCTCGACGAGGCTGTGCTGCGCAAGCAGATCTGGCCCGACGGCAAGTCCGGGGCGGCTGCCGCGGGCGGCAAGAATGTGCTGTCGCTGAATGGCCGCGAAATCACGCTCCCGCCCGGCGTTGACGGCGCCAAAGTGCAGGAGCTCATGGCGAAGCGCCGCGGTGGCCAGCAGCTCACGGCGGAAGAGCAAACCCTGATGCGGAGCGTGTTCCAGGGCGCCGCTGGTGCCAGTGGCGGCGGTAACGCCGGCAACGGCGGCGGCCAGGCGCGCAGCGGCGGCGGCGGTCCGCCGGGTGGTTTCCCCGGGGGCGGGTTCCCCGGAGGCTTCGGGGTCGGCGGCGGTCCCGGGGCGGCCCCCGCGAAAGGCGCGCCGAAGGACTCGAGCTACCTGTTCGGCGGCGATTACTGGGTCATGGTGCAGAAAGGCGCCGAGGCCGTTCCCGTCGCCGTGAAGACCGGCCTCACGGACTTGGAATTCAGCGAAGTCGTCGCGGGCTTGGCCCCGGGCGATCGCGTGCTGCTGATGCCGAGCACGAGCTTGTACGAGCAGCAGGAGCGGCTGCAGCAGTTCATCTCGCAGCGCTTCGGCGGCACGCCGTTCAGCCAGGGCGGGGGACAGCCGCGGATCCGCTAACCTGTGCCGAGCGAACGTAGATTCCAATTGCCGGGTTTAAGCCTCGCCGCGCAGGTATGGGGCGAAACGGGCGGGCGTCGCGTGCTCGCTTCGCACGGCTGGCTCGATAACGCCGGCAGTTTCGATTTGCTCGCGCCGCTGCTGCCGGGCTGCGAGATCATCGCGCTCGATGCCGCGGGCCACGGCTTCAGCGACTCGCGCTCCGCCGACGCCGGGTACAACCTGTGGCAGGACGTCGGGGATCTACTCGATGTGTTCGATGCGCTCGCTTGGCAGCAGTGCACGTTGCTCGGCCACTCGCGCGGTGCGGCGATCTCATTGCTGTTCGCCGCTGCGTTTCCGGAGCGCGTCGACAAACTCGTGTTGCTCGAGGGCGGTCTGCCGCTCACCGGTGAGGCCGCCGACGCGCCGGAAAATCTCGCGCGTGCGTTGCTCGATCGGCGCTCGTTGCGCGACCGACCGGGACGCGTGTTCGCGGATCGCGGCCGCGCAATCGCGGAGCGCGCGCAGGGCTTCACGAAGGTCACAGCCGCCGCGGCGGAAATTCTCGCGCGCCGCTCGCTGCGCGAAGTGCCGGGTGGCTTCCAGTGGCACGCGGATCAACGCTTGAAGGGCGCATCGGAATTGCGATTCACGGCCGAGCACGCGCTGGTATTCGCGCGGCATGTAACCGCGCCCGTGCTGCTCGCGTTCGCCGAAGACAGTCCGTTCTCGACCCGGCCGCTGTACGCCCAAGCGACGGCGTTGTTCGGTAAGGCCGAAGTCGTGCGATTACCGGGCGGTCATCACTTTCACCTCGAGGGCGCGGAACGCGATATCGCGGCGCACGTCGGAGCGTTCCTCGCGCGCACTCCGTAACGCGGTCATCGCGGGAATTGTTCGGCCCTGGCGAACCGGCTAGAGTCGAATACCATTTTCGGGAGCACGCTCATGAAGGTTTTCACCGTCGCAAAGGGAACCACGTCGCTCGAAGGGCTCAAACCCAGCGAGCGCGAACGCCCGAGCCCTGGCGCGGGCCAAGTGCTTGTTCGGATGCGCGCGGCCTCGATGAACTTCCGTGACCTCGCAATCGTAGCCGGCAAGTATTTTCGCGGTCCCGTCGAGCGCGACACGATTCCGTTGTCTGACGGGGCGGGCGAAGTCGCGGGCGTCGGCGCCGGTGTCACGCAGTTCGCCGTGGGCGATCGCGTTGTGGCGGCGTTCACGCAAGGTCATCCGCCGCTCGCCTTGGGGTTCCCGCTCGACGGCACGCTGACCGAGTACGCGCTATTCCCGGCCGACGGCTTGTTGCACCTGCCGGCGCTCATGTCGTTCGAAGAGGCCGCCACGTTACCTTGCGCCGCCGTGACCGTGTGGAACGCGCTGATGCATGGCCCGAAGAGTTTGCGTCCCGGCGAGACGGTATTGACCCTCGGCACCGGCGGCGTGTCGATCTTCGCGTTGCAGATCGGCAAGATGACCGGCGCGCGCGTGATCATCACGTCGTCGAGCGATGCCAAGCTCGAACGCGCGCGTGCAATGGGCGCCGATCACTGCATCAACTACAAGACCACGCCGAACTGGGACGAGAAGGTGCTCGAGCTCACGGACGGGCAGGGCGCGGACCATGTGATCGATACGGGCGGCGTTGGCACGTTGCCGAAGTCTTACGTCGCGGTGGGCCCCGGTGGGACTGTCAGCGTGATCGGCGTCATGACGCGACCCGAGGGCGATCTAAGCCCCTATCCGCTGATGACGAAGTTCGCGATGGTGCGCGGCGTGTTCGTCGGCACGCGCGAGCAATTCGACGGATTAATGAAGGCGATCACGGTCAACAAGCTGCGTCCTGTCGTCGACAAGACGTTTCCGTTCGATGCGGCGCCGGAAGCCTATAAGCACATGAAGGCCGCGCAGCACTTCGGCAAGATCGTCATCACGGTTTGACGGGCCGCACGTCACGCCGCCGTTTGCACTGACTGCCGCGGTTCTACGTACAACTCCGTATGAGTTTCTGGACGCGCTTACCCTATATTCGTGGCACAGCATTTGGCGTCGCCGCCGACGACCGGGAGAAAAGCGTGAACAGAAAAGCATTGTTCGTTGCGTTGGCGTCGTTCGCCCTCGCTTGCATTGCACAGTCAGCGACCTCTGCTGAGAAAGATACGACCAAGGCGCCGGCCACACAGGCGCAAATGGGTGCCGTGCAAAGCCAGCTTCAAGCCATGCACAGCCAGATGGACGCAATGCAGGAGCAGATGCGAGGTATGACGGCCCAGATGCGTGAGATGCACGAAATGCACGAGAAGATGCAGCAAAACATGCGGGGCATGATGGAGCGGAGTGACTCACAACCGAAGGCTGAAGCAAAGCCCGAATCGAAACCCGATGCGCCAGCAGGCAGCGAGCACGCGGGCCACCATTAGCGCACGGCGTTATAGAACTCCGGGTCCCTCATTGCCGAGCGTCGTGCCGTCGGGCAGCTTGATCGAGAGGAACTGCCCGCCTTTCTCATTGTTGCGCAGCGGGTGGACGACGATCGTCACTTTGTCGCCAGGCTTCAGCGTCGACGCGCGCCAGCCTTCCCGTACGAGATTGTTCGCGGGGTTCATCTCGACGCCCCAGCTCCCGACCTCGCCGCGCTCGTCCTTCACGTCAAGATGGATCCACGAATGTGGGTTCCCCCATTTGAATTCGGTGACGGTACCCGTGATCGACACCTTGTGCGCCTGATCGAACACGACCGGCGAATGATGGGCGAACGCCACGCCACTACCGACGACGGCAGTGGCCAATACCAACAGCAGTTCGCTTCGCATCCTGGCCTCCGTTAACGAATCAGCGAGGACGACGTCGTCCCTGGCAGGTTCTCGTTGATGTCCGGCGTGCATTCCACTTCGTCGATGTCCACGTCGTGCTTGCGGTTGAAGCGTTTCGTCATTTTCCAGTCGCCCTTCCAGCTCTTGGGATCGGTCATCGTGTACTCGATCTCGATCGTCTCGCCGTTCTCGATCAGCTTCATTCGCTCGACGATGTGCAGCGCGTCACTCGCGGGAATGCTCGCGCCGCCCTGGTCGAGCCAGTGGTGGTGGCCTGGAAAATACTTCGTATCGACCACCAACGTGTTGCCTTCCCAACGTCCGATCGATTCGCCGTTGAAGCTCGGCACTACGATGTCGGGATCGCTGTGCGCGCGGCCGTCGAGATAGATAATCCTGATGCTGTTCTCGAAGCCTGCGATCATGTAGATCGCGGTCGGATACTGCATTAGCACGAACGGATGAACGCGAGTCATGATCAGCGGCAGGCCGGGCGGCCAGCACTGCCCGATATCGTCGCGGTATACCTTGCCCTCTGCCAGCGCCGCGCGTCCGGCGTCGTAGTGCTTCTGCGCTTCGGGCGTCAGCTCGAATTTCTCCGGCACGAACTTCCACGACGGACCGCCGCGCAGCTCGTGCTGCCACGTGCCGGTCAGGTCGAACGGCGCGGCCGCGCGGGATTTCTTCAGATTCTCGGGCGATAGCGCGCCCGGCGGATGGGTTTCTTTGGTTGGCTGCGCGTGCGCCGTAGCGCCGAGCAACAGCGCCACCAACAGCACGGTAGAACGAACCGGCATACGCGCAAAGCCCCCGCTGCGATTGCTGACTCGGCGGTCAGCATAACGTGACCGGTCGGGACACGCGACGGAGGCGTGGCCTAGAATGTTGCGAAACCGATAAGGAATCACGAGATGGCCACACAGAAATCGCGGGCCCGGGCGCCGTCCGGCCGCAGCATGGAACGCGCGGGCACTCCGGTGGCCGACCGGATCCGCGAGCGCATCCAGAAAGCCGGCGGGCGGTTCTTTGCAAACGACAACATCGCGCAGTACCTCGAGGCTGGGGATATAGACGCGCTGATCGACGAGGTCGAGGGCGAGTTCAGGCGCGTGCTGAGCGCGCTCGTGATCGACACTGACAACGACCACAACACGCACGACACGGCACGCCGCGTCGCGAAGATGTACGTCCGCGAGGTATTCGGCGGGCGCTACGTGCCCGAGCCGCGCGTCACCGAATTCCCGAACGTGTCGCGGCTCTCCGAGCTCATGATCGTGGGTCCGGTCACGGTGCGCAGCGCGTGCTCGCATCACCTGTGCCCGATCATCGGCCGCATCTGGGTGGGGGTAATGCCGAACGAAGGTTCTGCCCTGATCGGGCTCTCGAAGTACGCGCGCCTCGTCGAATGGATGATGAACCGGCCGCAGATTCAGGAAGAAGCCATTGCGCGGCTCGCGGATCTGCTCGAGGACAAGATGCAACCAGATGGGCTCGCGCTCGTCATGGAAGCCGATCACTACTGCATGCAGTGGCGCGGCGTGAAGGACATGGATTCGAAGATGACGAACAGCGTCATGCGCGGCGCTTTCTTGCGCAACTCGAGCTTGCGGCGAGAGTTCTTGGCGCTCATGCCGGGCAAGGGGAAGTAACGTGCTCGTACGCCTCGTCTACGCCAGCCGCGCGGCTAGCGCGATCGACGACACGCTTGTGCGACGGGCTGGTGTCGTTGCCGAGTGCGCTTCCAGAACTACTTCAGGGATTTCGATCTGACCATTGGCAGAGTTGTTTCGTAGGTACAAGAAAACCCCGCCGAAGCGGGGTTTCCTGGCTGACTACCGAAAGTCTCGCCGTTACTTCTTCTTGCCGCCTTTCTTGGCCGGCTTTGCGGCCGACTTCGCAGCCGGTTTGGCAGTTGCTGCCGCGGCCGTGCGCTTCACGTCGAGCAACGTCAGGTTCGGATCCGCCGCGATGCACTCGGCCTGATTGATGCCGAGCTCCCCACGGACGAGGTTCGTGCCCTGAACGAGCGACACCATCTTGTAGAGCGCGTGCCGGCGAGCCATGCCCTCGCGGCCCATGCCGCAGTCCGACGACAGCACCAGCCGCTCGGCCGGGATGTGCTTCAGCGCCATGCGGATGTGATCGGCCACTTCTTTCGGCGTCTCGACCTGCAGCGAGTGGTGATCGATCACGCCGATCGCCACCTTCATGTCCGTGATTTCGCGGCCTATGGCTTCGAGATCCATGCCCTGGTTGCTGCAGCTCTCGAACGTGATCACGTCCGCATCGACCTTGTTCAGGATCTTCAGGGCCGGCTTGTAGCTCTGGACTTGCGCGAACATGCGCTGCTGGCTCGGATTGCCCCAGCAGGTGTGGCACCAGACCTCGGTCTTGTCACGCAGTCCCCGCACGGTGTTGTTGAACACCTTGAGCATGAATTCGGGGTTGATGACCTTGTCGACTACGCCACGGGCGGCCAGCAAGTGGATCTGCGGCTCTTCCATCTGGATGACCGGGCAGCCGGCATCGGCCAGAGCGTGCAGCTCCTCGTTGAACGCGTCGGAGATCGCCCAGATGCGCTCCTGCACGTCCTTGTAGTAGAAGTCCTGCACGGCAAACGCCACGAGTTCCGGCGTCACGGTGCCGAACTTCACGGGCTTCGTGGTTTGGCGCTGCGCGGCCTTGTACATCTGGGCGTACTGCATCGTGCCGCGGCCGATCGGGCCCACGATGCTCGGCATGAGCCGGGCTTCGATGTAGTCATGAAGAATATGGCCGCGCGGGAAGCCAATGCCGCCGCCGCCGACCGGCGCCATCTTCGGGACTCCGTCAAAACCCGACATGTGGAACGGTGGGTAGCTGGTCCAGCTCTGGCCGCCGATGTCCTGCGTGAAGCGCACGTCGCCATCGGTCACGATGTCGAGGCCGGCGATCAGCTGCTCGTTTAGGTAAACGGAGAGCGCGTCTTCGTACTGCTCACGAAAGCGGGTCTCGACCATCGCCTGAAGAAAGCTCTTCAGGCCCAAATTCTCTGTATACCAGCTCGGGCGCGGCAGCGACCCCGTGATGGTCGTGGGCAATAACTGGTTCGCCGTGGCGCGTAGCATTGGTAGTAACCCCTCTGTATCGTTTGGTGGTCGGCGGAGCCGACATTTCTTTCGGAGCCGGCTACAATATTGTAGAAACTGTTTACCGACAACCCTAAACGGCTTGAGGCGCAGTGCGTTCCGTCGCTCCGCGTGCTCCGCAGCCAACCGGGCAGTTTCTTAAGATCACCGCCGCGGCTTCGGCCCGGGAAGCAAAGGAGACATTGCATGCAATTGGGCAACGGCCTTGGCCATCTGACGTATTCGACGCTCGTGCATCCCGGGGATACCTGGGCCGAGATGTGGGACAGCCTGAACCGCTACGTGCCGCAGGTGAAGGCCCGCGTATCGCCGAACAAGACGTTCGGCGTGTCGCTGCGGCTCTCGGCCTCATCGGTAAAGACCCTTACGGGCGACCCGCAAGAGCGCGACCGCCTGAAGGAGTTCCTGAAGGCCCACGACATGTACCTCTACACGGTGAACGCGTTCCCCTACGGGCCGTTCAAGAACCGTGTCGTCAAGAAAGACGTCTACGAGCCCGACTGGAGCACGGACCTGCGCTCCACGTACACGATGCAGGTGGCCGACATCCTGGCCGAGGTGGCATCGCCGGACGTCAATCCTTCCATCCAGAGCCCGCCGCTCGGCTTCAAGCCGAACGTCAAAGGCCCCGAGTACGTCAACGAATTCACGCGCCACGTGATCAAGACCGTCGCCCACATGGTGATGCTCGAGAAGCGCACCGGCCGCACCGTCACGCTCGCGCTCGAGCCGGAGCCCGCGTGCTTCCTCGAGACCACGGAAGAGGCCATCGACTACTTCACGAACCACCTGTACGCGAGCGAAGCCGTGCGCCAGCTCGTCACGGCCACGGGTCTTAGCACGACACAGGCGGAGGCTGCGCTGCGGCGGCACTTGGGCATGGTGTACGACATCTGTCATCAGGCCGTGGAGTACGAGGACATCGGCAAGTCGCTGGGTGACCTGGATGCCGCCGGCATTCCGGTGTTCAAGCTGCAGGAAGCCGCGGCGTTGCGCGTGCCGAACGTCACGCCGGAAACGGTCGCCGCGATGCGCCCGTTCGCGGACACGGTATATCTCACGCAGACCGTCGAGAAGATCGACGGCAAGCTGAACAAATACCTGAACCTCGAGGACGCGTTCGCCGCGTTCGAAGCGAACCCGAAGCTGAAGCGCGAGTGGCGCACGCACGTGCACGTGCCGGTGTTCCTCGACAAGATCGGCCAGCACTTCGAGACCACGCGCTTCGCGATCGAGGATGCGTTGAAGTACCACAAGAAGCACAAGAGCTCGCCGCAGCTCGAGATCGAAACCTACACGTGGGACGTGCTGCCGGACTCGATGAAGACCGGCTCCATCGTCGACTATGTGGAGCGCGAGCTCGACTGGGTGCAGGGCCAGCTCAAGTAAACGGCGGGGAGAGAAAACAATGAAGGTCGGATTCTTAGGTCTTGGCCGCATGGGCCAGGCCATGGCCGGTCGTGTGCTCGGTGGCGGGCACGATCTCGTCCTCTACAACCGCACGCGCGAGAAGTGCACAGAGCTCGAAAAAGGCGGCGCGAAAGTCGCGGCCTCCATGACCGAAGCGTGTCGCGGCCGTGAAGTCGTGCTTAGCATGCTGACGGATGACAAGGCCCTACACGAGGTCGTGAAAGACGGCATCGTCCCGGGTCTTACCGTAGGCGCGATTCACGTCGCGATGGGCACGCACAGCGTCGCAGCACTGCGCGAGGTCGAAGCCATCCACACGGAGGCGGGCCAAGTGTTCATCTCCGCTCCGGTGCTCGGCCGGCCTGAAGCCGTGGCCGCCGGCACGGCCACGATCGTCGCGGGAGGACCCAAGGACGCCGTCGCGAAAGTCCAGCCGCTGTTCGCGCTGATCGGCCGCCGCACGTTCGATGGCGGCGTGAAGCCGGAAGGCGCAGCGGCCGTCAAGCTTGCGAACAACATGGTGCTCGGCTGCGCCGTGGAAGCGATGGGCGAAGGCTTTGCGCTCACGCGCAAATACGGCGTCGACCCGGCTGCGTTCTTCGAAGTAATGACGGACGGCTTGTTCAACGCGCCGGCGTACAAGGTGTACGGCGGCATCATCGCCAAGGAAGCCTACGCCACGGCGGGCTTCACCACGGCCTTAGGGTTGAAGGACACGAACCTGATGCTCGCGGCCGCGCTCTCGGCCAACGTGCCGCTGCCGAGCCTGAACGTGTACCGCGACCGCTTGCTCACGGCCATGGCGAACGGCGAAGGCGACCTCGACTGGTCGGTCATGGCGCGCGTGCAGGCCCGCGCGAGCGGTCTCAAGTAGATCCGGAGAAGCACAGTGATCAACGCAGGTATCGTCGGACTCGGTTGGTGGGGCAGGACGCTGGTCGAAGGCGTCTTCGGCTCGAGCAAGGAAATTCAATTCGTCGCGGGTTCCGCGCGCACGCACACGGATGACCTGAAGGGCTTCGCGAAGCAGCACAACTTCCAGCTCTACAGCACGTTCGACGAAATGTTGAAGCACCCTGGGTTAGACGCCGTCGTGCTCGCCACGCCGCATTCGCTGCACGTGCCGCAGACCATCGCCGCGGCGCAAGCCGGTAAGCACGTGTTCTGCGAGAAACCCTTCGCGCTGCATGGCGCCGAAGCCCGCGAGGCGGTGAAGGCCGTCGAGAAGGCCGGCGTTACGCTCGGTCTCGGCTACAACCGCCGCTGGCATCCCGAGATGACGAAGCTGCGCAACATGATCGACAGCGGTGAGCTCGGCGTCATCCTGCATTGCGAAGCCACCATGACGTTCCCGAACGCGTTGCAGCTGAAGGCTGATGCATGGCGCGCGAGTCGCGACGAGACGCCGTGCGGTGGTCTCACGCCGATGGGCGTGCATGCCGTCGACGGCATGATCGATCTTTGCGGCCCCATCGATGAGGTGTACTGTCAGAGCTTCCGGCGTGTCGTGTCCGTCGACGCAGACGACACCACGTCGATCCTGTTCCGCATGAAGGAAGGCATGTCCGGCTATCTCGGCACGATGACGGCTACGGGTGGCGGCTTCAGCTTCCAGGTGTACGGCTCGAAGGGCTTCGTGCGGCTCGAAGGCATGACGCACGTGGCCGGCGCGGGCTCCGAGGAGCGGCGCACGCGTCTGTTCGGCACCTGCACGTTCAAGCCCATCGCGGGTCCGGCGAAGGTGTGGCAGGCCGAGGGCCTCGATGTCACGCGCGCTACGCTCGAGGCGTTCGCGCGCGCCGCACAGGGTAAAGAGAAGTTCCTGATTCCGACGGACGAGATGGTGCACGGCGCGGCCGTGACCGAAGCCATCATTCGCTCGGCCGACACTCATCTGCCCGAGAAAGTTCGCAAGGTTTAGTCGCAAGGTTTTAGTCGTAAGGGGGGTCCATGAAGTTCTTCGTTCGCCCACTATTCGTGGGTGCTGCACTGGTCGGTGCGGCGCCGGCGTTCGCGCAGCTCGACGCTCTTGCCGAGCAGCTACGCACCACACAGATCACTACGCAGAAGCTCGCCGACAACTTCCATGTGTTGTTCGGCGTCGGCGGCAACATCCTCGTGTCGATCGGCAGCAACGGTACGTTGATCGTCGATGGCCAATTCCCGCAGATGGTGCCGAGGTACAAAGCCAAGATTGTCGAACTCGGCGGCGGCAAGATCGACTTCGTGATCAACACGCACTGGCATTTCGATCACTCGGACGGCAATGCCGTGCTCGGCCCTGACGGCACGTGGATTGTCGCGAACGAGAATTCGCGGCAGATGCTGTTGAAGAACAACGTCATCAATCTCGTCGCGTCGAAACGCGAGCAACCGAAGTATCCCGAGGCCGCGCTGCCCGTGATCACGTACGACAATGCGATGCGTTTCCACTTCAACGGCGAAGGCATCGACCTGTTGCACTATGGGCCCGCGCACACGACCGGCGACACGGCCGTCGTGTTCCGGCAGCACAAGACGGTGCACATGGGCGACGTCTACAACAACGCGGGCTATCCCTTCATCGACGCCGACAACGGCGGCAGCCTGAACGGGGTGATCGAGTTCAGCTCGAAGGTACTCGCGCAGATCGACTCGGACTACATCGTGGTGCCGGGCCACGGCCCGGTCGCGAAGTATCAGGATCTGGTCGACTACGTCGCGATGCTGACGACGATCCGCGATCGCATGAAGGCACTGATCGACAGCGGCGCTACGTTGCAACAAGTCACCGCCGCGCGCCTCACGTCCGAATGGGACAAGAAGAAGGGCGACCCCGCGAGCTTCCTGAACCGCGCGTACACGAGCCTCACGCGCAAGTAGCGCGCACCTTGCCTCGGGTTGTGCGGGCGAGTAGCGTGGCCGGAAACGCGCGTGACCAGCGTGCGACGTAGGGGGGCATATGAAGGGCTTCAAATGGACGTCGTTGCTCGGGGCCGCACTTTTGTGCGCTGCCACGGCTAGCGTCGTGCCGAGCAGCTTCGCTGCGGTCGACGCGAAAGGTTTCACGATACTCAAGCCCGATGAGCTCGTCTGGCAGCACAACGCCGAGGGGCCGGACTTCGCGTTCATCTCCGGAGATCCGCAGAAGCCGGGCTTCTACGTCGTGCGTGCGCGATTCGCGCCCGGCGTCATGTCGAAGCCGCACTACCACCCCACGGATCGCTACGTCACCGTCATTTCCGGCACGTGGTGGTCCGGCACGACTGCCGATGGCGATCGCAATAAGACCGTGCCGCTCGGCCCCGGCAGCTTTATGATTCATCCGGCCGGCGCCGTGCATTTCGACGGCGCCAAAGACGTCGAGGCCATCGTCGAGATCAAAGGCATCGGGCCCGCGCCGTCGATACCTGCGGGAAAGTAAAATGAAAAAAGACTTGCATCAGAACGCGCTCGAACCTGTGGCCGGCAACGGCTTGTTGCATCGCCGGTTGTTCCTCACCCAGGGCGCCGCGGCGCTCGGCAGCGGCGTGGCGCTGCTTGCGGCGCGCAATGCCGCCGCCGCGCCGCTCGAAGTGCCCGCGACGATGAAGACACCGGGTGTGCCGGCCACCGGCTACGGTGAACGCTCGCATTTCGAGTCGAAGGTCCAGCGCATCACGAACGGGGCCGCGCCGACACTTGGCACCGGCGGCTCGCGCACGCCGCTCGAGTACCTCGAAGGCATCATCACGCCGAATTCGCTGCATTTCGAGCGCCACCACAATGGCGTGCCCGACATAGATCCGGAACAGCACCGCGTCTTGATCCACGGGCTCGTCGAACGGCCGCTCGTGTTCAGCCTCGATGCGCTGTCGCGTTATCCGCTCGTTTCGCGGATTCAGTTTCTCGAATGCTCCGGCAACAGTGCGGGCATGAATGCGCCCGAGCCGGCACAACAAGGCGCCGGCGGATTACACGGCCTCGTGTCGTGCGCGAACTGGACCGGTGTGCCGCTGGCGATTCTGCTGCAAGAAGCAGGCGTCAAGCCCGAAGGCAAGTGGCTGCTTGCCGAGGGTGCGGACGCCGCCGGCATGAGCCGCAGCGTCCCGCTCGCAAAAGCCTACGACGACGCGATCCTGGCGCTGTACCAGAACGGCGAGCGCATCAGGCCGTCGAACGGCTACCCCGTGCGCCTGTTCCTGCCGGGCTACGAAGGCAACATGAACGTGAAGTGGCTACGGCGCATCAAGATCACGGCCGAGCCCACGATGACGAAGGACGAGACGTCGAAGTACACCGATCTTCTGCCGAACGGGCGTGCCGAGATGTTCACGTTTCCGATGGGCGTGAAGTCCGTCATCACTTCGCCTTCGGGCACACAGAAGATGCAGGGGGCCGGCCTCTACCAGATTTCAGGCATAGCGTGGTCAGGCTCGGGCAAGATTCGTCGCGTGGACGTGTCCGCCGATCGGGGCAAGACGTGGGCGCAGGCAAAGCTCGACGAGCCGGTGCTGTCGAAGGCCGTCGTGCGCTTCCGGCTGCCGTGGCGCTGGGATGGTGGTGCGAGCGTGCTCATGAGCCGCGCGACGGATGAAACCGGCAGCGTGCAACCGACACGCGCGAAGCTCATCGGCGACCGCGGTCCGAACTACCGGTATCACTACAACGCGATCCAGAGCTGGAACGTGACGCCGGCCGGGGAGATTGGCAATGTCTACGTGTAAGGCGATCGTCGTCGCGATTGCGCTGTTTGCGAGCGCGGCGGCCGTCGCACAGGAAGGTCCCCGCCTCGGCGCGCCGGTATCGCCGGCGGACATCGCGGCATGGGATATCAGCATCGGCCCGAGCGGCGCCGGCCTGCCGCAAGGCTCCGGCACCGCAGCCGCGGGCGCCGGCGTGTACAACACGAAGTGCATCGCGTGCCATGGCGAGAAGGGCGCCGGCAAGCCGAGCGATCAGCTCGTCGGCGGCGCGGGCACGATGCACGATGCGGCGCCTGTGCGCACGGTCGGCAGCTACTGGCCCTACGCGACGACGCTGTTCGACTACATCCGTCGTGCCATGCCGTGGCCCCAACCGCAGTCACTGACGCCCGATGAGGTCTACTCGCTCACGGCGTATCTGCTCTTCCTGAACGGCGTTATTGGCGAAACGGACGTCATGAGTGCCACGACGTTGCCGAAGATCGCGATGCCGAATCACGACAACTTCGACAACGCTTACCACGAGCCGCGCCGCCGCTGACGAAACGCCGACTCTGCCGCCGTCAGCCACTTCCGCTGAAGCGCTGAGGTCCACTCCCTTCGCAATCGGTTGTAGTCGATGCCATCGGTCATTTAAATTGGACCGATCGGGATGGGCCACAGGCCCTTGGTGGTGCGCGTCGGATGGATATCACTATTCTTGCTTACCTGGAACCGGGCGACGTGACGCCCGATCTCGTTGTGGAGCAAGCCGCAGCGGCACTCACGGAGTGCGGCCACACGACCTCGGTGTTGACGATCCGCCGCGACATCGAGGAATTCGTCCGCGGCGTCAAGGCGCGCAAGCCGCAGCTGGTGTTCAATTTGGTTGAGTCTTTCGGCGATGACATCCTCGGTGGCGTAATGGGTGTCGCAGGCGTGCTTGATCTCCTGCAAGTGCCCTATACGGGCGGTGGCCCGGGCGAGATCTTCCTTCAAGAGGACAAGGCGCTCGCGAAGAAGCTGCTGGCGTTCGAGGGAATTCGCTACCCGGACTTCGCCACGTTTCCTGCGAACGCCGACTTCGAGACGGGCGGCAACCTGCGCATGCCGCTGTTCGTCAAGCCGCTGCGCATGGATGCGTCGATCGGTATCGACGAGCGATCGCTGGTGCGCAACACGCAGCAACTGATGGAACGCGTGCTGTACATTCAGAAGACCTTCGGCGATGCGGCACTGGCCGAGGAGTACATCGAAGGTCGCGAGTTCTACGTGGGCGTGCTCGGAAACGCCGAGCTGATCGCGTTCCCGCCGATAGAGATGGATTTCTCTGGGCTCAAGGAAGGCAGCCTGCGGGTCATGGACAACCAGGCCAAGTTCGACGAAACCAGCGAGCGCTTCCACGGTACCAAAGCGGTGGTCGCGAACATCGAGCCCGAGCTCAGAGCCAAGCTACAGAAAGCCTCCATCGATGCCTATCGAGCCCTGCGCGTGTGCGACTACGGCCGTGTGGATCTGCGGCTCACGGAAACCGGCGAGGTGTACGTGATCGAGGTCAACGCCAACTGTTATCTCGAGCAGAGCAGCGAGTTCGTGACGGCCGCAGCGGCTCACGGCATCCCTTACCAGGCACTCCTGAATCGGATCGCGGAGCTCGCCATCGAGCGTTGGAAGCATCGCAGCCGCGCGCAACGGCGGCGCAAACGAGCACGCGCGGCCGCTGCGTCAGGTTGAGTCTGGCGGTTGTGGGGGCGCTTCGGGCGCGGTGTCCGCGGCGCCGGCAGTCGGCTCGGCGGTCGGCGGCGTTGCGGTTTCCGGGAAGTACGCGCCTCGGTGCACGAAGTTCATGGCGAGCGACGTCACGAATGCAGTGACGCTCACGATCGCGTCGTCTTCGGCACTGGCGGGGTAGACCTGTTTCAGAG
Source organism: Gammaproteobacteria bacterium (assembly GCA_039933105.1). Classification (GTDB taxonomy): domain Bacteria; phylum Pseudomonadota; class Gammaproteobacteria; order Steroidobacterales; family Rariloculaceae; genus FEN-1219. Next base: position 23,061 of record JBDTOT010000043.1, read on the forward strand.
CCTCGGCGCGTTTGGCGAGGTCACGAACCAGGATACGCGTCTTCTCGGGGAAATGACCCGTCCAACGGAACACGGCGGCCATGAGGTCCCGCTCGAGACGGCGCATCAGGTCAGCCGCGGACAGCGTCGCGTGCGACGAGCCTGCTTCCGAATCGTTCAAGTCGTCGAAGATCGCCCGCAAGTCGCCATCGAGGCCGGCGGCGCCCGACTCGTTGTCCGTCGTGTAGTTTCGGTAGTACTGCTCGAGCGAGTAGTAGATACCGCTGACATCCTCGTCGAGCTCTGCTGTCGTCACGAGCGGATCGCGGCTAGCGAGATCGGCCAGCGTGCTCGCGCAATACTCGAGCTTGGCAAGCGCGGTGGGTAGTTGCGCGTAATCTGCGCGCCAGTCCAGTCCCGGTGTCATCCAGACGGCGAAAGTCTCGGACCAGTCCTCGTCCGGATGCTTCTGCGCGTACCAGCCTGGCAGGTGCCGCACGAATCGCCGGCTGAAAGGCTGCGGACGGTACTCCTCACGGTACGGCTGCGTGATGGAGCCGAAGAGCTTCACCCACAATTCCATGTCATAGAGCTTGTAGGCGTAGTTGATGACGTGGCCCATCTCATGGCGCAGATAGCGCAGGATGTCCGTCTCATTGAAGCCTTCGATGTGGCCCACTTGCTCGCCATGCAGCTCTACGAGGTCGGGATGCGCGAGATAGAACGGGATGCCGATGACGACGGTGCCGAAGGGCACGCCCCACTCGGTCGTCAGGTGGAATCGTGGTACCACCTTGGTGATGCCGCACTGCGTAAGCTCGGCGCGAAATTGCTGGATGACGGGCGCCAGTCGGGTGCCGTCGATCTTCAGCCCAAGGTCGCGGATCGGTGCCCCGAAGAGATTGGATTCGCGAAAACGTAGTGCGGATACCATGATCGAAGTGCGTTAGCGGATAAGCCAGCCGACTTTGCGGCGCCACTCGAGCTCGGCGGCGGCTTTCGCGGCCGGGTCGCCCGGGCGCGACGGATCGGGTTGCGCTTTCGCCAAGATGTCGGCAAGCGGCGGCAGGCCAATGTCGCGGCGCAGTTGTTCCACATTCTCCGGCTCGGCGAGCGCGCAGGGCTCGAGTCGGCCGTCGGCGGCCGGGCGCAGTTGCGTGCCGTAACGCTGCGGCCGGTCTTCGAAGGTGTTGATGCGATCCTCGAGATACGCAAGTTGCCAGGCGGGCGCCGCTCCGGCCGCGACCGCGGCGGCCAGCAACTCACGACAACGATGCATGAACAGCGGCTCGCCGATCGCGTGCTGCGCGATGAGAAACGCCGCCTCTGCGCCGCGCGCGCCGACGAGCGGCGTGCTGGGCCAACCGTGCTCCGCGATGATCTCGCGCAGCCGCGCGGCATTGACGCGGTGCACGGCCTCCATGCGCGGGTGATAGCCGTCGAACAGCGAGCCATCGCTCGCGAGCTCCGCACGCGTAGTGAGATCGATCTCGCGCAGCGCAACCAGCTCGGCGGCCAGTGGTTCGTTCATGCGAGTGCGACCTTGCTGCGGAACACGAAGTACACCGCGCTTAACACTTACCGCGCCGCCCAGAGATAGTCGAGCTTCAGCGGCTCCTTGAGATAGACCACGGCGAACGGCCCGAACACCGTCAGCGTGATGACTTCCGTGAGCCCGATGTTGCGCATGGGTTCAAGTATGGCACGCCCAGGCCACGCCGCAGATGCGCCCCTGTTGCGGCGCCGCCGTTGCCGTTAGGCTTGCACGATGGCCGACAGTCCCGCCGACCGCCCGAAGGGCAAATCGCTGAAACCGCTGCGCGCGCTGGCGCCTTATCTCGCGCCGCACTGGCGCGTGCTCGCCGTGGCGCTGGGCTCGCTGCTCGTCGCGGCGGCCGCGCAGCTCGCGCTGCCCGTGGCGCTGCGTTACCTCATCGACGAAGGGCTCGCGGTGCGCGACGCGGCTACGATCAACCGCTACTTCATCGCATTCCTGGCCGCGGCCGTGATCTTCGGCGCGTTCGCTGCGCTGCGGTTCTACCTCGTGTCGTGGCTGGGAGAGCGCGTGGTCGCCGACATGCGCAATGCGGTCTACGCGAAAGTCATTCGCATGGATCCGACGTTCTTCGAGGTCACGCGCACCGGCGAGGTGCTGTCGCGGCTCACGGCCGACACGACGCTCGTGCAATCCATTTCCGGCGTCGGCATCTCTATCTCGCTGCGATCCGCACTCACGCTCATCGGCTCGCTCGTGATGCTCGTAGCGACGAGCCCGATGTTGACCCTGATGATCGTGGCGCTGATGCCGTTGATCGTGGGGCCGTTGTTGATGCTCGGCCGGCGCGTGCGCCGCCTGTCGCGCGATTCGCAGGATCGCGTGGCCGACGCGAGCGCGCTCGCGGGCGAGACCATCAACGCGGTGCAGACGGTACAGGCGTTCACTCTCGAGGCGCTGCAGACGCAGCGCTTCAGCGAGGCGGTGACGCATTCGTTCAACGTAGCCGTCACGCGCATCCGCATTCGCGGCTGGCTCACTGCGCTGGCGACGACGCTCGTGTTCAGCTCGATCACGCTCGTGTTGTGGATCGGTGCGCGCCAGGTGCTGGCCGGCACGCTCACGTTTGGCCTCTTGAGCCAGTTCCTGCTGTACGCCGGCTACATGGGAGTCTCCGCGGCGTCGCTCTCGGAGATGTGGGGCGAGGTGCAACGCGCCGCCGGCGCCATGGAACGTCTACTCGAGCTCGCGTCCGCCGAGCCGAACATCAAAGCGCCGCCAATACCCGTGCCTCTACCCAGCCCAAGCCGCGGCCGCATCCAGTTCGAGCACGTGAAGTTTCGCTATCCGTCGCGGCCCGAAGCCGCCGCACTCGACGATTTCACGTTGACGATCGAGTCGGGCGAGACCGTGGCGTTCGTCGGCCCGTCGGGCGCCGGCAAGAGCACAACGTTCCAGTTGCTGTTGCGGTTCTACGATCCTGGTTCCGGCCGGCTCTTGATTGACGGCGTGGACATCGCGCACGCGGTGCCGGAGCAGGTGCGCAAGCTGATCGGCCTCGTGCCGCAAGACACGGTGCTGTTTGGCGCGTCCGCGCGCGAGAACATTCGCTACGGCCGGCCGGGGGCGACGGATGCCGAGATCGAGGCCGCGGCGCGCGCCGCCGAAGCAGATGAGTTTCTGCGCTCGCTACCGGAAGGCTACGACACGTTCCTGGGCGAACGCGGCATGCGGCTCTCGGGCGGCCAGCGCCAGCGCATCGCGATCGCGCGCGCGATTCTGAAGAACCCGCCGATTCTGTTACTCGACGAAGCCACGAGCTCGCTCGATGCCGCGAGCGAGTTGCTCGTGCAGCAGGCGCTCGAGAAACTCATGCGCGAGCGCACGACGATCATCATCGCGCACCGCTTGGCCACGGTGCAGAAAGCGGATCGCATCGTCGTTATCAATCACGGCCGCATCGTCGCGAGCGGCAGCCACACGCAGCTGCTGACGGCGAGTCCTTTGTACGCGCGGCTGGCCGAACTGCAGTTCGGCGCCCCAGGCTTGGGCGGAGAGGAGACGGCCGATGCGGCTCTCGTCGGTTGAAGGCAACCGCCAGCGCCTCGATGGCGGCGCGATGTTCGGTAACGCGCCGCGTGCAATGTGGCAGCAATGGCTCGTTCCAGACGCAGAGAATCGCCTCGAGTTCGCGTGCCGCTGTTTGCTTGCCGAAGATGTCGACGGCGCTACCGTGTTGTTCGAGACCGGCATCGGCGCGGTCTTCAGCCCCAAGCTGAAAGCACGGTTCGGTGTGTTTCAAGATGAGCACGTGTTGTTGCGTTCGCTTAGCGATCGCGGCCTGCGGCACGAGGACGTCGACTTCGTGGTGCTGAGCCACCTGCACTTCGATCATGCGGGCGGATTGCTTGCAGCGTTCGAGGAAGGGCAACCGCCGCGGCTGTTGTTTCCGAACGCGCGGTTCGTGGTGAGCAGAACGGCGTGGGAACGCGCACTCGCGCCGCATCCACGCGATCGCGCGTCGTTCATTCCGGAGCTGCCGGAGCTGCTGCGCGCGAGCGGGCGGCTCGAAATTGCGGACGGACCGGAGGTGGCGAGCCTCGGTCCGCGCGTGCGCTTTGAGTACAGCGACGGGCACACGCCGGGGTTAGCGCTTGCCACCATCGGCGGCGACGGCGGCTTCGTGTTCTGCGCCGATCTGATTCCCGGGCGGCCGTGGGTGCACCTGCCCGTGACCATGGGCTACGACCGTTATCCGGAACGACTGATCGACGAAAAGCGCCGGTTCCTCACGGACAAGATCGCGCGCGGCGTTCGCTTGTTCTTCACGCATGATCTGACGTGCGCCGTGGCTACGCCGCGCCAAGACGGCGAACGGTTCGGCGTCACGGCCGAACGGGCCAGCCTCGACGGCGACGTGCTGTAGCACGCAGCGCTGGTCAAGCGCGGGCCGTTCGGCCCAGAATGGGAAAACCAACGACTGGGGGAAGTCATGCACCGGATTTCGTGGTCGATCGCGGCCGCCTTCGCCTTGCTCGCGGGTACCTGCGTCGCGCAGGTCAAGGATCCGCTGCCGAACGTGGAGAAGCGCGGGCTCAGCGTCGAGATCAAAGACGTCGTGCGCTTACCCGATACGCGCAGCGTGCGACCCGCGGACCAGGACGTGAACCCGAGCGGTTGGGCGCGTGTGAGCTTCGTGCACGAGCTGCCGGACGGCCGGCGCTTCGCGAACGATTCGCGCGGCTTCCTATACTTGGTGAACGGCGACAAGACGAGCGTGTATGCCGATGTGGGCGCCGCGTTCCCGCTGTCGTTCTACGCGCGGCTCGAGAGCGGCTTCATCGGCTTCGACTTTCACCCGGATTTCGCGCGCAATGGGCTTTTCTACACCGTGCATCTCGAGCGCGTGGCCGGTAACCCCGGCAAGCTGAACTTCATTCCGCCGGGCTTCGGGCCGAAAGACGTCACGTACCACAACGTGATCACGGAATGGCACGCGACGGACCCGAAGGCGAGCACGTTCAGCGGCACGCGACGCGAGCTGTTCCGCACGGCGCACGTCGTCACGAACTCGAGCCACCCGCTCGGTTTCGTGGGCTTCAACCCCACCGCGAAGCCGGGATCGCCGGACTACGGCCTCCTGTACACGAGCGGTAGCGACTTCGGCTTCAGCAACGGCGGTGGGCCGAATTCGAGCAACGCTTCGCAGACGCAACGTCTCGATTCGATCATCACGGCGATTCTTCGCATCGACCCGCGCAGCCCGTCCGAGTCGAAGGGCACGAAGGGCCTTGGCGACTACACGATTCCTGCCATCAACAAATTCGCGGCCGACAACGACCCGAGCACGCTCGGCGAGATCTACGCGTACGGTCTGCGCAATACGCACCGCATCTCGTGGGACCTGACCGATGGCACGATGTACGGCGCCGACATCGGCATGAGCAACATCGAAGAGATCAACATCATCCACGAGGGTTTGAACTACGGCTGGATGGCGCGCGAGGGCACTTTCGAGAACGGCCGCTACCGCGGCGGTGATCTCGACGAAGTGTTCGCGCTGCCCGACGACGTGTTGCACGGTAAGAACAAGGATGCGTTCACGTACCCGGTGGCGATGTTCGACCATGGCGATGGCGTGGCGGTGAGCGCGGGGTTCGCCTACCACGGCAAGATCCAGCAACTGCAAGGCAAGTTCGTGTACGGCGACGTGAATCGCGGCCGCATCTTCGTGTCCGACATTGCGGCAATGAAAGCGGCCGACGACGGCGTGCCCGCCACGGTTGCGCCGGTGGAGGAAGTTCAGCTCTATGTGCGCACGGCTTCGGGCGCACGCGTGTACACGTCGTTCCGCCAGCTTGTCGAAGGCACCATGGGCAAGTCGCTGACGCGTACCGATCTGCACATCTCGCAGAGCCGCGACGGCGAGCTGTTTCTCACGTCGCGCCAGGACGGCATGATCCGAATGCTCGTGCCCGACGCCGACGCGCGGAAACGTTAGTCACGGCGATGCCGACGAGCTCCGCTCCGGTCGCCGTCGCACGCAGCGTGCCGGCCGGCCGCGGCTGGCAGTGGATCGTCGAGGTGTGGACGCTGACGGCGGGCTACCGGCCGTTGTTCGTGGGCCTCGTCGTCGCGTTCATGGCCTTCGCGATCGTGGCGAGCATCATCCCGGTCATCGGCTCGATCATCATCGGCCTCGTCACACCCGTGCTTCAGGCGGGCCTGATCTTGGGTTGTGATGCGCTGCATCGTGGCGAGCCACTGAAGATCGATCATCTATTCGCCGGCTTCGAGCGCCACACGGGCCGCCTTGTGATGCTCGGCGGAGTGTCGGTCATCGCCGGGCTCGCCATGCTGATCGTTGGCGCCGTGATCGTCGGGCCATCGGCGCTCGGCCCGCTTCTCAGCGGCATCCCGCCGGCGCCGGATCAGATGGTGGACATCTTCGTGCGCATGCTGCTGGCTGCGCTCGTGGTGATCGCGCTGAGCCTCCCGTTCTACATGGCGGTGTGGTTCGCCGTGCCGCTGATTGCGTTGCGCGGGGTCGAGGTGGGCGCCGCGATGTCGGCCAGTTTTACCGCGTGTCTCACCAACACGCTGCCGTTTCTCGTCTGGAGCTTAGCGGTGCTCGGGCTTGCGATCGTGCCATGCGTGCCGTTCTTCATAGCGGTTGCGTTGCATCTGCCCGTGATGCTCCTGCTCGCGAGCACGCTGCCCATGATGCTCGCCGGCGTCGCACTGGCGGCGTTGTTCTTCGCGTCCTTGTATACGAGCTATATAGATGTGTTCGCCGTGAATGTCGGGAGCCCCCATGGATAACAAAGACGAACCGAAAGACTCCGCCGTCAATCGCCGCGCGTTCATCGCCGGCGCGGCCACGGGCGCGGCCGTGGTGCTCGCGCAGCAGGCATCGGTCGCAAGCGCGCAGGAAACGGCGAAGCCCGTCGTCGAGCCGAGCGTGCAGGTCAATACGCGTCCAGCGTCGGACTACATGGTCGATGTCTTCAAGTCGTTCGGCATGGAGTACATGTTCTCGATGTGTGCATCGAGCTTCATCGGCATTCACGAGTCCGTGCTGAACTACGCGGGCAACAAGAATCCAGAGGCTATCGCCTGCACACACGAAGAAATCTCGGTGGCTATGGCGAACGGCTACGCAAAGATCGAGGGCAAGCCCGTGCTCGTGTGCGCGCACGCCACCGTAGGTGTGCAGCACGCCGTGATGGCCGTGTACGACGCGTGGTGCGACCGCGTACCCGTGTACCTCGTGCTCGGAAATACAAACGACGCGGCGCAGCGCAATGGCGACGTGTACTGGGTGCACAGCGCGCAGGATCCCGCGGCGCTGATCCGCGACATGACGAAGTGGGACGACAACCCCGCATCGATCACACACTTCGCGGAGTCGGCGGCGCGCGCGTACAAAATCGCGATGACTCCGCCGTATGGCCCGGTCGCGCTCGTGGTCGACGATCACATGCAGGACGAGCCTGTGCCGAACAACCTGCGCGTGCCGAAGGTGGCCGTGCCGACGCCACCGTCCGGCGACTCGGGTGCTGTGGCCGAGATCGCGAAGCTACTCGTCGCGGCGGAGAACCCGACGATCGTCGCGGGCCGCGCCGCGCGCACGCCGGCGGGGACGCAGCTCCTGGTTGAGCTAGCCGAGGCGCTGCAGGCCAACGTCGTCGACACGCGCCAGCGCATGAACTTCCCGAACCGGCATCCCCTCGCCGGCGGCAACGCGGCTTCGGCCGATGTCGTGCTCGCGCTCGAACCCGGCGATATTTCGAACCTCACGCGTGCGGCGCGGCGGCGCAATGCGCAGGTCATCAGCGTGAGCTCGGGGCACTTGTTTCAGCGCAGCAATTATCAGGACTTCATGCGTTACGCCGAGGTGGATCTTGCGGTCGCCGCGGATGCCGAGGCCACGCTGCCGGCGTTGATCGAAGAGATCAAACGCCAGACCACGGCCGCGCGGCGCGAAGCGTTCCGCCAGCGCGGCGACAAGCTCGCCACGGCCCATGCGGCAGCGTTCGAGCGCACGAAAAACGAAGCGGCGAACGGCTGGGATGCGAGCCCCGTGAGCACGGCGCGGCTCTCGATGGAACTGTGGGCGCAGTTGAAGAACGAGGACTGGTCGTACGTGACGGGTTGGGTTAACTGGCCGATGCGCCTTTGGGACATGACGAAGCACTATCAGTACATCGGCCGCGCGGGCGGCGAGGGCGTGGGTTACCACGCGCCAGCGTCCGTCGGCGCCGCGCTCGCGAACAAGAAGCACGGTCGCATCAGCGTGTCGATTCAGCCCGACGGCGACCTCATGGTCGCGCCGGGTGCGTTGTGGACAGCCGCGCGGCATCAGATTCCGATCTTGATGGTGATGCAGAACAACCGCGCGTATCACCAGGAAGTCATGTGGTTCCAGCGCGAAGCGCTGTCGCGGGGCCGCGGCGTGGAGCGTACGCAGACCGGCTTCGGTCTCGGCGGCCCTGACATCGACTTCGCGAAGTTGGCGGCCAGCATGGGTGTGGGGTCGTCGGGGCCGATCACCGACCCGAAGGACCTGGCCGCCGCGATCAAGCGTGGCCTCGCCGTCGTCAAACGCGGCGAGCCGTACCTGATCGATGTCGTGACGCAACCGCGATGACGGGGAACATCGACATGAAACATTGGTTGATCGCGATGGTGCTTCTCGCTTGCGGCCTCTCCACCGACGCGCAGCAAACACCGAGCACGCATAAGCCTTCGTCGGCGCACGGCCGCGAGGTGTTCCTGAAGCTCGGCTGCTTCGCGTGCCACGGCACTGTGGGGCAGGGCGGTGCAGGCGCGGTGCTCGCGCCGAACACGATTCCGCTCGCCGCGTTTCAGACGTGGGTGCGCAACGGCACGCCGGGCTGGTCCGTGACGAGCGGCATGCCGGCGTGGTCGCCGCGCATTCTTTCCGATGACGATCTCGTCGACGTGCGCGAGTATCTCGCGACGTTGCCCGCGCCGAAGGCTGCGAAGGACATCCCGCAGCTGAACAACTGACCGCTTACTCCCGGACGAACTTCGTGAGCGTTGCGTTCACGGTGTCCGCGACATAGACGTCGCCCTTTGGGCTCACCGCGATCATGTGCGCCTCGCCGAACTCGCCCAAGCCCGTTCCAGGCTTGCCGAGCACGGCGAGTACGTTGCCGCCGAGGTCGAGCTCGAGCAGTTGGCCGGCGAAACCGTTGACCATGAAGATCGAGCGGCGGCCGATCTTGAATCCGCAGGGTAGCCCCGCGTACTTGATGTCGCGGACGAACGCGCCGTCGGCCGTGAAGATCTCGATCCGCTGATTTTCGCGATCCGCGACCCAAACCTGCCCTTGGCGATCGATGTCGATGCCGTGCGCGACCTGGAACTGACCCGGACCCGTGCCCTTACCGCCCCACGATTTGATGAAGCGGCCGTTCTTGTCGAACTTCAGCACCCGCGCATCGCCGTTCGGGCCGGGCGTGTGGCCTTGCGCGACGAACACGTCGCCGTTCGCGCCGATCGCGATGTCGTTCGGCTGGTTGAATTTGTGCGAACCCGTCGCCTCGTTCCACTCGCCGGCTTCGCCCTTGGTGCCGAGCGTGAGCAGCACGTCGCCACGCGGGGTCAACTTCATGACGATGTGAGCGCCGACATCGGTGGCCCAAAGATTGTTGTCGCGATCGATGCGCAGCCCGTGCGAGCGCGTGAACAGCTTGTCGCCGAACGAGCGGACGAACGCGCCGTTCTTGTCGAACTCATAGAACGTCTTGTCGCCACGCGTTAGTACGAACATGTGGCCGTGCGAGTCGAAGGCGACACTCGCTGGTGGGCCCATTGTCATGCCGGTCGGCAGAGTGAACGCTTTCGGCGCGGGCGCGTAGTTCAGCGCGGGAGCGACCGCGGGAACGAGCAGGGCGGGATTGGTGGGTCGCTGCGCGAAGGCAGCGGAATAAGAAAGGAGCAGCACGACTCCGACGACGGCCGTTCTCATTATTGCCCCCCCTGCGAGATGGCCTGAAGTGTACGGCAGCCGCGGCGGCGGCGTCATGCTTGTCGTCTCCGCTGCTGGCCCGTAGAGTTGTCCCAGGGTGTCGCGCTATCTCCTTGCGCGATAGGTGTCGAGTTGGTCGGGCCGCCAGCTGATAAGGATGGTGTCCGATGACAACCGACAAGCAGCGCGACGTGACAAACGTCGCCAGCTCAAATTTCTTTGCGACGTTCATTAGCGTAGAAACCGCCAGCGGCCTGATCTTGGTGCTGGCGACGATTTGCGCGTTGGCGTGGGCTAACTCACCCTGGTCGGGGAGCTACCAAGCGCTTTGGCACTCGCCGTCGGTTCACTTTCTGGTGAACGACATGCTGATGACTCTCTTCTTCCTCATTGTAGGTTTAGAGATTCGGCGCGAGGTTAGCGAAGGCGCCTTGTCGAGCCTGAGCGCCGCGGCGCTCCCCCTGGCTGGCGCCCTCGGCGGTGTCGTCGCGCCTGCGGCGATCTATCTTCTAGTCAACACAGATCCGGCCGCGCGCGAAGGGTGGGCCATACCGACCGCGACGGATATCGCTTTCGCAGTTGGTGTGCTTGCGCTTCTTGGGAAGCGAGTTGATCCGGCGCTGCGGGCGTTTCTACTGGCGCTCGCAATTGCTGACGATGTTGCAGCCATCCTGATCATCGCCTTCTTCTACTCCGGAGGAATTTCAGTTCTTGGCCTCGGCCTGGCCGCAATCGGGCTTGCCGGTTTGCTGCTGCTTCGTCGCTTTCGCGTGCGGCACGTCACCGCCTATCTCGCAGCAGGCCTGGTCCTTTGGCTCGGCCTGCTCACCGCCAGTGTCCACCCCGTGCTTGCCGGTGTCCTGGTGGGCATGTTCATGCCGGATCCTCCCGCCAACACGCTTGAGCATCGCATTCATCCGTGGGTCGCGTACGGTGCGATGCCCTTGTTCGCGCTCGCGAACGCCGGGATCAGCCTCACGGGCCTGGACGTGCAAAGCGATGCATCGCTGTTGCTGGTGGCTGGCATCGTGCTTGGACTCGTGGTTGGAAAACCCGCGGGCATCGTTGCCGCTACCGCGATCGCCGTAAGACTGGGCTGGTGCAGATTGCCGACGGGCGTTACGTGGAGCGGCATTTTCCTGATCGGACTTTTTGCCGGCATCGGGTTCACTATGTCGATCTTCATCGCCACGCTCGCGTTTCCAGAGCCCGCGATGCTTGCGGCGGCAAAGTTCGGCGTTCTTGCTGGTTCAGTAGTGGCAGCGGTCTTGGCGCTCGCAGTCGGACGCGCGATTTCGCGCTGAAGAGCCCGCGGGCGGTTTCGTAAGGGACTGTTTGGATTGGTGGTGATGGGTGGGATCGAACCACCGACCTGCGGGTTATGAATCCGCCGCTCTAAACCATCTGAGCTACATCACCACGTGAAAACCATCATAAATCGGAAGGTTACGCGCGTCTTCCCACGCCCTTTTTTCGGGCGCTTCCAATAAAACGCCGTTCTTCCAATAAATGGCCCCCGGCCGGCCCGGGCGGACGCGTATTCTAGCGTCTAGCGAAGAGGTTTTGCGCGTTCCGTCTTGCGGCGGTAGACGCGTTCGGTGATCTTGGGATCGGCGTGCCCGAGGCGCTTGGAGGCCGCCTCCGCCGTGTCATCGGAGGCGGACTTGGCGCGCAGGTCCCGGAACTGGAACCGCTCGCGCAGGCCGCTGTTCTCGTCCTTCACCGCTTTGCCCATCGCGCGGTAGAAGATGGTGTTGAACCCGTCAACCGTATAGGCCGCACCCTGCTTGTTGCAGACGATCGGCTGGCGGACCTGGGGAGCGTGTGCGATCGCGCGCTTGACGGCGCTGCGCAACGCCTCGGACCATTCAATGAGCAGGCGCTTGCCGGTCTTGCTGGTCGTGACCTCGATGCCATCGTCAACAAGGTTCGCACGTGTAAGTGCGAGCAGGTCGCCCGGGCGCAACGCCGTCAGAACGGCAAGATCCATCGCGCACTGCACCATCGGGGTCATGAACTTGTAGGCCGCGGCGTACTCGGCTTCGGTCACATATCGGCGCCGCGGCTTGGGCCGTTCTTTCCTGATTTCACGGCACGGATTCTCCTCGACGACGCCCCACTCGATTGCCTTCGTGAAGACGTGGCTGAGGAGCGCCATCTCCGCCAGTGCGCGCCGGAGGCTCGTCTTCTTGCGTTCGTTGTAGTAGGCGTACCCGTCCCGCGGCCTGAATTCGGACGGGACCATCGTCCGCAACGCTGCTCGGAGGAACTGCATCTCGTAGCGGTTGTCGCGTTGGGTGCGGACAGCCTTGTGGGGGTGACCTCCGCGACGTAACGGTCAAAGAGATCACCCATTTTGACGATGGGCCGCTCCTCGACTAGCGTCGCATAGGCGCAGTACATCTCGCCCGTCGTGTGACCAAGGGCAAACCATTTGCCGGTGTGGTCGACGAAGTAATAGGTCTTCCCGCGGTGGTAGACCCGCTGCGGCAGGTGCTTGTCGTGCTTGCGCCGGCGTCCCATAGGCGAGGGAATCTATCTCAGGGTTCGCAGGGCCGCCAAATCCGGTTCCGCAGACCTGTGGTGGTTTTGTCGGCCGATCGCGCTCTCAGTTCGGCGAGTAACCATCTTCGCGTGCGCTTCCTCGATAAGCACCCGGTTCTTTCCGTCGGCGCGAACTTCGAATGCCCAACCATGCGACGTCAGCCAGCGTCGCTGCTCGGCCGGGCGCTTGTATCCAGTCAGTGATTGAAGATCCCCATCATTGAGAAACATCGGGCGTGCTACCACTCTGAGGCAGATCGTCGGTTACGAGATTCTCTCCGAGAGTGCGACGAAAAACAGCAGCGAAAATCAGGGAAGAAATCGCCTGAATCGGTGGCGTCGATTTCGAGGTTGCCGTGGGATTCGACGACTGCTCGCGATGAGCCAACGCGGCTCCGCGGGTTTCCGGGTTGAGATGGTAGATACTTCGCGTCTAGACTCTTCTCAGGGCGCGTTTCTGCGACTGAACGGCGGTTAGATTAACGGCGCGTTAGCGCCCTAAAGCGGTCGTTGGGGTGTTGTTAACGAGCAGCCGCAGTCGACCGAGACCTTGTGAAAACTCGCTTCACCTTCGGTTGTGAAGCGAACGTTCA
>JBDTOT010000044.1:0-35045 GCA_039933105.1 Gammaproteobacteria bacterium
GAAGGCTCCTAAGTGGGCGACTTTTTTGTTGCTGTACTCCGGACGCTGCTACTACCTTGTGTCAGGCTTTGCTGGCCGTCTCGATGCTCGCATCGTTAGACCAAGATCCCCTTACCTCCGGCCGTGCCTGTGCTGCAATAAGCTACGCGGTAGCCCGGTCTGTTGATTGCAAACGGATGGCTATGCAACGCGAGCCAAGAGGTGGCGAAAATGGACTGTGAAGGTTTTCGGCGCCGATGTAACGCCGACCCAGGCTGCCGCGAGGCCGATTATGTCGAGCACGCGGCCGCTTGCGCCAGCTGCGCGAGTCATCTCGCGCGCGCTTCGCTCGTGGATCGAGCGATTCGGCAGGCTTTGCGTTTCCCGGTGCGACCGCCAACCGCGTGTCGCGGATGGCCGATGTTTGGAAAGCCACAAATGCCGTGAGCTCGATGACAGGGTCGTCGTCAGTGCCGGCGTAGCTCTGCCAATATGGTGTCTGTGGTCCGCCGCTCTGGCATCTTCATGGCTTCGGCGTAGTCGAGCGTTCCTCGTTAGGTCGCTGGAGGACGGGCCGTGGCGCCAGTCGCGCAGTGCGGTAGCCGGCGGTCGAGGCGGCCGTAAAGAAATGCTACGCCTAGAAACAGGGCGGGTTGGGGTGCCCACAGTAGGGGCGTCGAGCACGCGATCGGCAGACGTTCAAGACCCCATTCTCGACAATCTTGTGAACGCGCTCGGGCGCTTGGCCGTAAGGTCGTAACTGCTGCCGCCAGCCAGCGACAGCCCGAGATCGGGCACTCGTTCTAGGGGCCTGAGCGACATTGGAGTTCCTTTGGGGGGAAGAATGGTTTGATCCGTACCGACTGCGTCCGGTCGATGATCGAACATTCGGAGTGAACGCCCGAGAACCGACATGACTCCCTCCACTGACAGCAGTCCCAAACTTCCGCGGAAAACGTCCGCGCCCAAGCCCGGCTTCCGTTGGAAGTGGCTGCTCTATCTGCTCATCGCCGCCGCCGCCATTGGCGCCGCCAGTTACTTCCACGTTCAAGACCTCCTTAAAGAAGCCCTTGACTGGGTCGCCCAACTCGGATTTTGGGGGCCCGTCATTTTCATCGGGCTCTACATTGTGGCGGCCGTTCTGTTCATCCCCGGCTCCGTGCTGACACTCGGCGCGGGCGCGGTGTTTGGCGTGGTGTGGGGGTCGATCTACGTTTCGATCGCCTCGACGCTGGGGGCGACGTGTGCGTTTCTCGTCGGGCGCTATCTGGCCCGCGACGCCATCGCCCGCAAGATCGAAGGCAACCAACGTTTTGCCGCGATCGATACGGCTGTCGCGAACGAGGGTTGGAAAATCGTGGGGCTGACGCGGCTCTCGCCGGTATTTCCTTTCACGCTGTTGAACTACGCCTTCGGCCTCACGCAAGTGAAAGTGCGTGATTACGTCCTCGCCTCGTGGATCGGCATGATGCCCGGCACGATCATGTATGTGTATCTCGGCTCGCTCGCGCAGGCCGCCACGGGCAACCGCGCGCGCACCACCGGCGAATGGGTCCTCTACGGCGTTGGCCTCCTAGCCACCGTCGTCGTCACCGTCTTCGTCACGCGCCTCGCGAAAACGGCGCTCGCAAAAAAGGTCACCCAATGACAGCACGCCGCGCCCTCTCGATGAACGAGCAAACGCGACCGCTCGTCCTGCCGTGGGACGGTCACAATCAAAAACTCGTCTCCAATGTCCACCCGCTGGATTGGAAAAATCCGGCGTCTGCGGAACGCTACAATCTCGTCGTTATCGGAGGTGGCACGGCCGGGCTGGTGTCGGCCATTGGCGCAGCGGGACTCGGTGCAAAGGTCGCGCTCATCGAGAAACACTTCCTCGGCGGTGATTGCCTGAACGTCGGTTGCGTGCCGTCCAAGGCCATCATCCGCGCTGCGCGCGCAGCGGGGGCAGTGCGTGAAGCGCCCGGTTTCGGTGTTAATGTCCCCGACGGCGTAACGGTGGATTTTGGCAAAGCCATGGAACGGATGCGCCGTCTGCGCGCCGACATCAGCCCGCATGATTCGGCGAAACGCTTCACCGAACTCGGCGTGGATGTTTTTCTCGGCGGCGGAAAATTCACCGGTTCGGACAGCGTGGAAGTCGCGGGGCAGACGCTGCGCTTTTCCAAGGCCGTCATCGCCACTGGCGCGCGTGCCTCCGCTCCGCCGATTCCAGGGTTGAAGGATGTTCCTTACCTAACGAACGAAACGCTGTTCTCTCTGACCGAATTGCCGAAGCGACTTGGCATCATAGGTGCCGGCCCAATCGGCTGTGAAATGGCGCAAAGCTTCGCCCGATTAGGTTCGGAGGTTTTCCTCGTGGAGGCGGAGCATGGCATCTTGCCCAACGAGGATCGGGATGCTGCGGAAGGCGTCTGGGCCGAGATGGAGCGCGACGGAGTCAAGCTGCTTTGCTGCGGCAAGAAGCTCACACTGGCCAACGACCCCCACGGCGTTCAGCTGCAAGTTGAATCACATGGGCAGGGTTACGACGTGCTGGTGGATCAACTCCTCGTTGCCGTGGGTCGTGCTCCCAATGTTGAGGGACTCGGCCTCGAAACGGCCGGCGTCGCCTTCGACAAGAAAGGCGTGAAGGTGAACGACCGCTTGCAGACCGCAAACCCGCGCATCTTCGCCTGCGGCGACATTTGCTCGCCGTTTCAGTTCACCCATGCGGCGGACTTCATGGCGCGCATCGTGATCCAGAACGCGCTTTTCAAGGGTCGCGCCAAGGTCAGTGCGCTGAAAATCCCGTGGGTCACCTACACCTCGCCGGAGATCGCGCACGTCGGCCTATACGAAAGAGACGCAAAGGCACAGGGCATCGAGGTGGACACTTACACGCAGGAACTTGCCGAGGTGGACCGCGCCATTCTCGACGGCGAGACCGTAGGCTTCGTGCGCGTGCATGTGCGCAAGGGCACCGACGAAATCCTCGGCGCGACCATCGTATCCGCGCATGCCGGCGATCTGATTTCCGAAATCACACTCGCGATGAGCGGCAAGCTCGGCTTGAAGACGATCGGCTCGGCCATTCATCCGTATCCGACTCAAGCCGAAGCCATCCGCAAGGTCGGCGACCTTTACAACCGCACCCGCCTCACGCCCTTGGTGAAAACGCTCATGGGAAAATGGCTGGGTTGGACGCGGTAGACACGGCGGTCATCAAGCCATAGTCGGACGCCGCACCCTGCCATTCCGGCCTTTGCACCAGCTGGCTGCCTCGCTGAAATTGTGAAGCGCACCGATAGAGCGATGACGATCGTGACCGCGCTCAGTTAGACAACCGAATGTCGGACGTAGGGTTCGTGGCAGCGTGGCCCCGCAAGAGGCGGTAGAGCGCCGGCAGCACGAGCAACGTCAAGATCGTCGATGAGACGATACCGCCAATCACAACCGTTGCGAGCGGTCGTTGCACCTCAGCACCGGGGCCGACGTTGAACGCCATCGGCACGAACCCCAGTGATGCGACCAGCGCAGTGACCAAGACGGCTCTCAGTCGCCCGAGTGCGCCTCTCACCACCGCCTCTTCGAGCGAAAGACCGTCGCCCAGGAGTTTGCGGATCAGTCCCAACATTACGAGACCGTTTAGGACCGCAACGCCTGACAATGCAATGAAACCTACGCCTGCGGTGATCGAGAGCGGGATTCCTCTGAGCCACAGCGCGATGACGCCGCCCGTGAGTGCGAGTGGAACACCGCTGAAGATGGCAATCGCGTCCCGCGTCGACCCGAATGCACTAAAAAGCAAACCGAAGATAATGAGCATCGCTACTGGCACGACGATGCTCAAACGCTGCTGCGCGGAAATGAGTTCCTCGAAGCTCCCGCCGTAGTCTATCCAGTAGCCGGGTGGGGCGCGGAGCTGTGAATCAATGCGTTCGCGAAGCTCGGTGATAAAGGTGCCCAAATCTCGCCCCCGCACGTTTGCGGTGACGGTTACGCGACGTTTACCATTTTCGCGATTGATCTGGTTCGGACCGTCGGTCACCTCGATCTTTGCGACCTCGCGCAGCGGCACAAAATCTGGTTCGCCGCCCGCCCAGTTCGCGCCACGCGACGCCTCGTCCTCATTTGGATGATGGCCGTGCGGTATGGGCAGGTCGGCAAGCCATTCGGGACTTTGTCTCAGATCTTCCGCTAATCTCACAACGATCTCCGATCGCCGATCACCTTCGATGAATTGCCCGGCAACCGTACCGCCGACCGCTGTGCTCACGGTGCGCTGCACGTTATCGGGGTTCAGTCCATAGCGCGATAACGCCTGCCGATCGGGTGTGATGACCAGCATCGGTAATCCCGTCGTCTCTTCGACGCGCACGTCGGCCGCTCCCGGCACCCTGGCGGCAATCCGCGCGATCCTCCCAGCTATCGAATTCAGCGTCTCGAGGTCGTCGCCATTGACCTTGATTGCCACGTCTGCACGTACGCCGGACAGCAGCTCGTTCATTCGCATCTGAATCGGCTGGGTGATCTCGTAGTTGTTCCCTGGCAGAGATCGGGCGGCACTTTCGATTTCTTCGACGAGCTGTGCTTTGGGTTTGCGGGGGTCCGGCCATTCCGAACGCGCTTTCATCATCACGAACGTATCCGTCATCGATGGCGGCATCGGGTCGTTGGCGATATCCGCGGTGCCGATTCGGCTGAAGACGCGTTCCACTTCCGGGAGCTGCGCGAGTCGTTTCTCGAGGATCTGCTGCATTCCGAGCACCTGCGTCAGGCTCGTTCCGGGAATGCGCAGCGCATGCACAGCAACGTCACCTTCATCGAGACTCGGAATGAACTCGGATCCAAGCTTCGTGGCGGTAAAGGCGGCCAGTGCAACGAAGCCGAGGGCGGTCGCAACGACCAGAATTCGATGCCTGAGGGACCAGCGCAATACTGGTTCGTAGAGTTCTTGAGTTCGCAGGAGCACGCGATTCTCGTTCTCCGCCACGCGTCCGGCTAGGAACATCGCGACTGCGGCCGGAACGAAGGTCAGCGAAAGGACCATGGCGCTCGTCAGAGCCAGAATGACGGTGATCGCCATTGGATGGAACATCTTTCCTTCAACGCCTGTGAGGGCGAAGACCGGTAGATACACCGCCGCAATGATGCCAACGCCGAAGAGGCTCGGCCGAATGACTTCCGCGGTCGCGCTTGCGGCGAGCTCGAAACGCTCGTCCCGCGTAAGCACACGCCGAAAGCGACCCTGAGCCTCGCCCATCCGGCGCAGACAGTTCTCTGTGATGATCACCGCGCCATCGACGATGAGCCCGAAGTCGAGCGCGCCGAGACTCATGAGATTTCCGGACACTCCGCCGCGAAGCATTCCGGTGACCGTCATGAGCATCGCCAGCGGAATCACGGCGGCCGTAATGAGCGCAGCACGCAGATTACCCAGGAGGAGGAACAATACCGCGATGACGAGAAGAGCGCCTTCAATGAGATTCTTCTCGACGGTCGCCATCGTGCGATCGACAAGACTGGTACGGTCGTACACCGCACGAATCGACACCCCGATCGGCAGGCTCTTCTGAATTTCGTCAACCTTGGCCGCGGCGGCACGCGCGACAGCGCGACTGTTCTCTCCGATTAGCATGAAGACCGTGCCGAGAACAACTTCGCTACCGTCCTGGGTGGCAGCTCCCGTGCGCAGCTCTGTGCCTTCGCCCACCGTTGCAACATCTCGCACCCGGATCGGGACGCCGTCTCGTCGATCAAGGACGATTTCTTCGAGTGCATTCAGATCGGACGCTTGGTTGGGTACCCGCACGAGGAGTTGCTGTCCATTGCGCTCGATATAGCCGGCGCCGACGTTTTGATTGTTTCTCTCGACAGCCTCGACGACATCGTCGAGTGTAAATCCATACGCCAGAAGCTTTGCCGGATCGGGTGTAACGTGGATTTGGCGCCGGTAGCCGCCGATCGCGTTCACTTCGGTGACTCCAGACGTGCGTCGCATCTGAGGCCGCACGACCCAGTCGTTCAGCGTTCGCAAATCCGTCGGGCTCCATCGCTGTCCATCCGCCCGGCGAGCTGTCGAGTCGGCGGTCACGGTGTAGAGAAAGATCTCACCGAGCCCCGTCGCGATGGGCCCCAGCTCAGGGTCGATCCCCGCCGGCAATTGCGACTTCACCTGAGCAATGCGTTCGGCGACTTGCTGCCGCGCAAAGTAGATGTCCGTACCGTCTTTGAAGACGACAGTGACTTGTGAGAGTCCATAGCGCGAGAGCGAACGTGTGTAATCGAGCTTCGGAATGCCGGCCAATGCGATTTCGATCGGGACCGTAATGCGCTGCTCGGCTTCCAGCGGCGAATAGCCGGCTGATTCCGCATTGATCTGTACCTGAACGTTGGTGATGTCGGGCGTCGCGTCTATCGGTAATTGCGTGAAGCTCCGGGCACCGATCGCAACGGCGACGAGTGCGAGGAGCAGCACCAGCCAGCGGTGTTCAATCGCCGATCGAATGATGCGCTCGAGTCTCGAAACGGCTTCAGTCTTCATCGGCAGCGCTCGCTTTTTCGAGATCGGCTTTGATCAGATAGCTCTGCTCGACGACGACATCTTCGCCAGCGCTCAATCCCTCGAGTATTTCCACGTTCACCGAATCGCGCTCGCCGATGCGAACGTGTCGCACGGTGTACGTGTCACCAGAACGTGTGAAGACGACGGGGGCATTCTCCATGGTTTGCAGCGCGGTTGCCGGGACGACGACCGCAGCCTCACGTTCTGAAACCGTCACCCGCGCGCGCACCGCAGCACCGGGCCGCCATTGACCATCGGAATTTAAAATCGTGGCGCGCGCCACGGTGCTCTGACTCGCAGTCGCAGCCCCCGGCAAGATGCGATCGAGTTTTGTGCTCGCCTGCGCCCCATCGCTCAGGCGCGTTATCTGCACGCCTAGACCCGGTGCGATATGTTGTGCATCGCTCCCGAAGAGATGCATATCCACCCACAGCGAGGAGAGGTCGGCGAGTTCGAAGAGTGCCTGGTCGCCCGCAAGATCGCCCATCCCGACCGCGACATCGAGGATGGTTCCTCCGAACGGTGCGGTCACGTCATAGGCGGAAAGGCTCACGTTGCTCTCGATTACGGCAAGCGTCTGTCCCGCCTTTACGTTGTCGCCGACGCCAACCTGTACACGTTGAACCGGACCAGGAAAGCGCGCTCGGATGCGTGCATGTCGCCCTTCCACCGGAGTCAGTAAGCCTTGGACCTCATGAGCATCGTGGATGACCCCTGGCATTACAGGCGCAGTGCGGATCCCTATCTGGCCGGCCGTTTCGTTTGCGATCGTCGTGTGGTCGGAAGGCGAGTCACTTGCTTGCTCGACGTCGGCGCTTTGATCGGGAGTGTCCGCGGGGCCATCGCCGCATGCTGCGAGGGCGAGCGCCAGCCAAGAAACGAGCGGTAACGTGATGACTCTTGCGCTCACGGTTGGATCTCCGGACGAGAAGAAGTGCCTGAGGCGACGAAGGGCTCACCGGTGAGGCGTTGGATTTCGATCAGTGCTTTATGCGCGTCGATTGCGGTGAGCACTTGGTCGCGTCTGACAGCGAACATCTCCGACTCGACCTGTGCCCATTCGAGGTAGCTCAGCGCCCCTGCGCGGTACGCACGTTCAGCAGCTTGCTCGGCGCGCTCGAGTCGCGGCAGCACGTCCGTACGGGCCATATCGACTTCGACACTCGCGGCGTCAAGGTGTGCGTGCGCATCTGAAAGGGTCGCGTAAAGTGCAGTTTTTTCAGACTCGCGTTCCAGTGAGAGCGCAGCCAGTTCCGCCTCGGCGGCTCGCACACGAGGTTCCGCGCGACGCGCAGATCCAAGGGACATCGAGACGCCCGCAACTGCTGCCCAATCGTCGGTTGCTTCCAGCCTGCGAACGCCGGCGTGCCATTGAATGTCGGAAGTACGCGCCAATCGGGCGAGCTGCACCCGCGCATCACGCAGTCGCTCTTCATCCGCGAACCGGCGGAGCTCAGGGCTACGATCGAGCAGGGCGTACAGCGACGCGAGCGAGGGCACGGCTGGAAGGTCGAGCGGATTGCCGGCCACACGTTCGAAGTCTGGTGCCCGATCGTTCCACAACGCAGCAAGTCGCCGCGCGGCTGCCCGTGTCTCCGCCAGAGTTCGCGCGCGCTGCAGTCGTACGCGCGCCACGGCAGCCTCCGCGGTCAGTCTTACGGACTCAGGAGAAGCGCCCGCGCGGACACGCTGCGCCGCCGCTTCTACGACTTGTTCGCGCTGAGCGAGCTCCGCGTCTGCAATCTGCGATAGCTCTTGGTCGCTGAGCACGTCGAGGTACCGGCGCGCAACCTCGGCGAGCAAGTCGAGCCGCGTCGCATCCTCCTGCGCCCCGAGCGCTTGAACTTGCGCGTCCGCTACCGCGCGGCGAGCCTCACGTCTTCCGTCGCGCTCGAATACAGAGGCCAAGCTCAGCGTTGTCTCGGCTCGCTTGAAGCCCGAAGCCTCTCCGGTACCGGGCGCATTCTCGATGTCGAGGCTGGCGTTGAGCGTCGGCCGCTGCGTCGCCTCATCGAGAGCGGCTTGCGCGCTGTCGCGCACGTACCGAAAGCGCGCAAGGTCTGGATGTCGAGCGATGAGGCGGGAGAATGCCTCATCGAGAGTTAGCGTTCTTGCCTCCTGCGCTCCAATGGATAGAGACAGAAAGCAAGTCGCGACGGCAAGGGCCGCCCAGGGTGGTCGCATGAGAAAACCTCCAATCGAACGAACGGGACGCCAGCGATGCCAGCTTCGACTAGGTTCGGATTGGTGGTCTCAGGAGTTCGGAGGACGGGGCTGGGGTATGCCTTTCGGCGGCAGAAACAAAGGGCAGAACCGGGCAAGAGTCTGCCGTTAACGCCGGCGTTGGATACTGCAAGGCCACCGCCTGCGCGCTGCAGACTCCACAATGTAGGCAGCTATGACAGAAGACGCAGCAGTCATTGGTCGTCGAGGCGTCGGCTCCATCCAAGAAAGGGGTCTGATCAGTGTCGGCAGTGGCGTGCACGAAGGCGCCGTCGCAACAAGCCGCGCACATTGAAGCCAAACCGGTGTTCCCGATCAAGCAAAGGACGAGAAACGTCAGCAACGTGCGGCCGAGAAAACCAGCCCGTGACCTATTGGGTCTTCCCAGTCCCATCACATGCGATCGTGCCATCGAGCCTTTGCGTTGTTGCCACGCGGTGAGTGGCATTCTACTGCCCCAGAGGTAGTAGCCGCGAGCCCATAGTGATGTCGCCAGCTATGCCGCTCGCGGCGACCCTGCGATCTATCGCCCACCGAATACGCGTATGTTTGCGATGGAACAGGGCGAGCCTGGTCAGTCGGGATTTTCTGGGTGGGCGACATCGCGGCCGTGCAATGTCTGCTCGTCGCTTGTTTCTCGCCAAAGAACTACCTGCCGCGCGCACCCGTAAGCAGCTAGCTGTTGACTCTAGAGCATGGTCCATGGTCCAGAATGGCGCTATGAACACCATGATTCAGCAGCTCTTCACCATCGGCTCGGCCGCGCAGCGGGCCGGCGTGGGCATCGACACCATCCGTTATTACGAACGTGAGGGCCTGTTGCCGACGGCGCAGCGCCGTGCATCGGGTTACCGCGATTACGCTGCAAGCAGCGTAGAGCGATTACGCTTCATCCGCCGTGCCAAGGATCTCGGCTTCACGCTGCGGGAAATCCGCGAACTCCTGGCGCTGTCGCACGACCGCGAACGTGGCGTCGGCGACGTCAAACGCCTTGCCCAGCAGCGGCTGGCGGAAATCGAGCACCGCATCGCTGAGTTACAGCGTGTGGAACGTGGCCTGAAGCAATTGATCGTCGCCTGTCCCGGTCACGGATCGTTGCGGCGTTGTCCGATCTTGCTCGCGCTTGGTGGCGAGGACAAAGCATGAATACCCATGAGTCCATGCATGCCGGCGGCGGTGCCGACACGGAGTACACGGTCGACCCCAACTGCGGCATGCAAGTTTCGCTGACGTCGCACCGTCACGTCGACCATCACGACACGCGATATTTCTTCTGCGGCGACGCTTGTCAGCGGAAATTCGAGAGCGAGCCCGAGGCGGTGCTGGCCAAGGCGCGGCGGCGCGAGGTCGAAGCAGGCCGACGCGACCCGGTCTGCGGAATGAGCGTGGACCCGAATGCCTCGAAGGCGCGTGCGGAGCACGCCGGTCATAGCTACCATTTCTGCTCGGCGGAGTGCCGCGACAAATTCGTGACGGATCCGGCGCGTTACCTCACGGGCGAATCGGGTAGCACCCGGGCTGTGGGCGAAGCGGCGGTGCCGTCCGGCGCGCTCTACACCTGCCCGATGCACCCCGAAGTGCAGCAGGTAGGGCCCGGCAGTTGCCCCAAGTGCGGGATGGCGTTGGAACCGATGCTGCCGGAGGCGGGTGCCGAGGACGACGGCGAATTGCGTGCGATGACGTGGCGCTTCTGGACCCTCGTTGCACTGACCATTCCGGTATTCGCGCTGGCAATGGGCCCGCACCTGTTCGGTTGGAATTTGCCGTCGCCGTGGGGCGGCGTTTCCGGTTGGGTCGAGGCGGTATTGGGCAGCGTGATCGTGCTGTGGGGCGGCGCATCGTTCTTTACGCGCGGCTGGCGATCGCTGCAGCCGTGGTCGCCCAACATGTACACCTTGATCGCGCTGGGTACCGGTGTGGCCTGGCTGTATAGCGCCATCGCATTCCTGGTTCCTAGCTTGTTCCCGGCGGCCTTCCACGATGTGCACGGCCAAGTCGGGGTGTATTTCGAGTCGGCGGCGGTAATCGTCACGCTGGTGATGCTGGGGGATTTTCTACAGATGCGTGCCCGCCGTCGCACCGGTTCGGCGCTGCGCGCACTGCTCGATTTGGCGCCTAAGGTTGCGCGCCGTATCGCGGCCGACGGCAGCGAAGCGGACGTGCCGCTGGACGCGGTGCAGGCGGGTGACGTGCTGCGAGTGCGTCCCGGCGAGAAGGTGCCTGTGGACGGCGAAGTACTTGACGGCACGAGCCACGTCGACGAAGCGATGCTGACTGGCGAACCACTGCCGGTGGGGAAGACGAAGGGTGACCAGCTGACCGGCGGCACCATCAACCAGGACGGCGCGTTGACGATGCGCGCCCAAAAAGTGGGCGCGGACACCATGCTGGCGCAGATTGTCGCGCTGGTCGCACAGGCACAACGCAGCAAAGCACCTTTGCAGCGCGTGGCCGATCGTGCGGCGGCGTGGTTCGTGCCGGCGGTCCTCGTGGTCGCCGTGCTCGCGTTCATCGTGTGGGTGGCGGTGGGCCCGGATCCACGATTTACCCATGCGCTGATTGCTGCCGTCTCCGTGCTGGTCATCGCGTGTCCTTGTGCCTTGGGTCTTGCCACGCCGATCTCGATCATGGTGGCCAGTGGGCGCGGTGCGCAGATGGGTGTGTTGTTCCGCGACGCCGCCGCGATTGAGACGCTGCGCGAGGTCGATACGCTGGTCGTGGACAAGACTGGCACGCTCACCGAAGGCAAGCCGTCACTGCAAACCGTGGAAACGTTCGACGATTTCGACGAGACACGCGCGCTAACCCTGGCGGCAGCGCTGGAACGTCCCAGTGAGCACCCGTTGGCGAAAGCGATTGTTGCGGCCGCCGAGGAGCGCGGCATCGACATTCCCGTTGTGGAGGATTTCAAGAGCCTGACCGGACGCGGCGTACGCGGTCGCGTTGACGGCCACGACGTCGCGCTGGGCAATACAAAGTTGCTGGAGGAGGTCGGTGCACCGAACGATGCAGCACGACAAGAACGCGCGGACGCTCGGCGCAGCGGCGGGGCGACCGTGATGTTTCTCGTGATCGATGGCGCGGCCGTGGCGCTGCTTGCGGTGGCCGATCGAATCAAAGCGGATACCCCGCAAGCGCTCGCAGCGTTGCGGGACACGGGCATGCACATCGTGATGCTGACCGGCGACAACGCGATCAGCGCGCAAGCCATCGCGCGCGAGCTTGGCATCGAGGAGATACACGCGGATGTGTCGCCAGCCGACAAGGCCGAGGTCGTCGCGACTCTCAAGCGTCAAGGTCGGCACGTGGCGATGGCCGGCGACGGCATCAACGACGCGCCGGCGCTGGCCGTGGCCGACCTCGGTATCGCGATGGGCACCGGTACCGATGTCGCGATGGCCAGCGCGCAAGTGACGCTGGTGCGTGGCGACTTGTCCGGTATCGTGCGTGCCCATGCGTTGTCGCGCGCGACCGTGCGCAATATTCGTCAGAACCTGTTCTTCGCGTTCGTTTACAACTCGATCGGGATTCCGATCGCAGCAGGTGTGCTGTATCCCTGGTTCGGGATCGTGCTGTCGCCAATGATTGCGGCTTTGGCGATGAGCCTGTCATCGGTCTCGGTGGTCAGCAACGCGCTGCGCTTGCGCGGGGAACGCAGCACTTCGGCGGTGTAATCCTCACTGCCGAACCATGGTGGTGCTGGTCGGCGACTGGCGCTAATAAGACGCACACCGGCGCGCAGGTACGTGGAACAACCCCCAGTCGTGTGCTTCGGCGAACAGCGCCACGCCGACGGCCGCGGTGGGAAAGATCAGCCGCACCAACACGTTAACCGTACTAAAGTTGGGATGTTTTCAGCACCGTCCTACAGCCACGAAAGAAGACCCACGCGGTGGGGTGGCCGTAGGCGAGATAGACCGTCGACGATCGATAATCGACGCAGATCCACGTAAGGCTTCCGGCGGTCGGCGCGTCTCTTAGCCAGGGAAAGTTGGGAATATCTGTCAGTTCGATGTCGCTTCGTGGCCCGCCTATCGTGACGCTAACGAAGAGGAGCTGAAACGAGAGTGGCTGAAGCAGGTCGGGGACGCAGCCTGGATCGCCGGAATGTTCATGAAGATGCGCTGGGCTGTCGTGTTCTCACATGAGCCAATCGACGCATCGCGCCCAATCACTCTGAGCGGGTCCATCATTCGCACGATCGGCTGGTCTTGCGCCGCGTGTGGCTCGCCACCGAATGCGCGTATGTTTGCGATGGAACAGGGCGAGCCCGGTCAGCCGGAATTTTCCGCGCGGGCGTTGATCGGGTAGCTGTTCACGGGGCCACGCAGCGGCTGCCACAGCATCCGGTCCAGTCGCAGCTCGCGCGGATCGCGGAACTGGTTGATGCCGATCGTCATGCCAGTTTGGCCGTCCCGGGACCGCGCGCGATACGTGCCGAACACCCGATCCCACCACGACAGGTTGAAGCCAAAGTTGGAGTTGGTCTCGTCCGGGTGCCAGGAATGATGCACGCGATGCATGTCCGGCGTGACCAATAGCCAGCGCAGCATGCGGTCCAGTCGCCGCGGCAGGCCGACATTGCCGTGGTTGAACATCGAGGTGGCATTCAACACCACTTCGAACGCCAGCACCGCCACCGCGGACGCACCCAGAGCGACGATGACGCCCAGCTTGATCAACAGCGACAGCAGGATTTCCAGCGGGTGGAAACGTGCGCCGGTGGTCAGGTCGAATTCGAGATCGGTGTGATGCATGCGGTGCAGACGCCACAGCAGCGGTACTGCGTGCAGCATCACGTGCTGCAGGTAGATGGTCAGGTCGAGCAAGAGCACCGATGCCACCAGGGCAAACCACGGTGGCGATTGCCACGCGTGGAACAACCCCCAGTCGTGCGCTT
This sequence comes from Gammaproteobacteria bacterium, assembly GCA_039933105.1. GTDB lineage: Bacteria > Pseudomonadota > Gammaproteobacteria > Steroidobacterales > Rariloculaceae > FEN-1219. Next base: position 13,650 of record JBDTOT010000044.1, read on the forward strand.
CGGCAAACAGCGCCACGCCGACGGCCGCGGTGGGAAAGATCAGCCGCACCAACGCGCTGTCCAACACGACGATGCCCAGGTTGGACGGCCAACGCCGCCAACGCCCGATGGCTTGAGGGCGACGTGGTGCCAGCACTTCCCATAGTGCCATCACGCAGAAAATGGTGGAAAAGGCGCCCAGTCGGATCGCGGGTTCGTGGGTAAGCAGGAAGGGGATCAAGTCCGCGCGGCTCCGATTTGTTGTTTCGGCGAGCTGGTTTCGTCAGAGTATGGCTGAATTCAACCGTGTTCACTGAGTGGTGCGAGGCGCAGCACATCGAGCTGCGCTTCATCCAACCTGGCGAGCCCGATCAGAACGCCTACATCGAGCGCTAACCGAACGTACCGCAACGAAGTGCTCGACGCGTGCGTGTTCGATTCGATCGAGCAGGTTCGCGAAGTGACTGAGAGCTGGCTACCGGAATACAACGAGGAGCGACGACACGACGGCCTCGGGCGTGTGCCACCGCTGATGTTCATGCCGAGGCAACAACCGCCGGAGAAATCCAGGTATCAGCTGTGTCCTTGACGGGGGAGCTTACGCCAGGATCCGTGCATCGGCGATGCGGCACACTTTTCGCGGTGCCGCTGTCGAGCTGGCATCGTGCTTCAAAGCGCCGCGACCTCAGATGGAATCCTGGGAAATACTGCCGAGTCATGGGTCGGGACGCGGACTTCGTGAGCGTCGCTCCGAGTTATTTCCCAGGTTCGCTTATGTTGAAGGAGTTGTCCCTACAGCTACTTAGGCTCATCCACCAACGGAGCTCTTAATCCATTGGTCGCTGGTTCGAGCCCAGCACGGCCCACCATTCAAAACGGGTGCATCCCGGGGCCGCGAGCATCAGCGTTTCATTCTAGAAGCGCACAATCGTTTTTGAGATGGCAAATTGGCTCGGCCAACGGTGGTATCTCCGCTCTTCGGGCCTAGCCTGGAAATCCGTTGAACTTGCGCAGGATGTTGTCGACCAAACGTTCCGGCATGAAACGGCGGAGGGAACGGACCTGACGCGACCGCTTTCCCGCGGAGTAGCGCAGCCTCGGTTTCTTAGCCGTCGCGGCTTTGACCACCGTGTCGGCGACGATCTGCGGAGGATCTCCTGCTTCGACCCACTTGCGCATTAGGTTTTCGCTGCGCGCCCGCTCGGCGGCGTAGGCTGGAAGCGGTTGGTCTGCGCGGGCCAGGTTTTCTTCGAACGAGGTGCGTGTAACCCCGGGCTCAACGAGCAGAACGCGAATACCGAAGGCTCGCAGCTCATGATCGAGTGATTCTGAATAGCCTTCGATGGCGTGTTTGGTAGCGGCGTAAAAGGCGTTGAACGGAGAAGGGATAAGACCAAGGATTGAGCTCATGTTGACGATCCGGCCGCTCTTCTGCTTACGCATGACCGGCAAAACGGCATTGACGATACGCGCTACCCCGAAGACATTGACGTCAAACAGGCGCTGGGCCTGGGCGACGGAAGATTCCTCCGCGCCTCCGAGAAGGCCAATGCCGGCATTGTTGACCACGAGATCGATCCGGCCCGCCTGGCTCATGATCTCCTCAACCAGTGCTCGCACCGACGCTTCGTCCGTAACGTCGCAGGTCAGCATGGTGACACCCGGGGAACTAGCCACTGGCTTACGGCTGGTGCCGAACACACGGTAGCCAGCCTTCACCAAGGATTGAGCCGTCACGAGCCCAATGCCGGAGGAAGCGCCGGTCACCAGGGCAACGGCATTCTTTTGTTTATTCATCTCATCAACCTTCGTTCAGTGTGGCTCGTCGGTTGTAATAATGACGATCATAATCTAAAACGTCAATCGCTTTGATTATGGCCATCATCAATGCAGAATCGATGGCCTATCCTTTTGATATGGCGGAAGAGGTTCGGACATGAAGGTCACCAAAGCACAGGCCCAGGAGAACCGAGCGCGCATCGTTGAGACGGCCGGGGTCCTGTTCCGGGAACAGGGCTACGACGGCGTGGGGGTAGCAGAGTTGATGGCGGCGGCCGGCTTCACCCACGGCGGGTTCTACAAACACTTTCGCTCCAAAGCCGATCTGATGGCCGAAGCGGCAGCGAGCGGGATTTCGCGGCGCGTGGCAAACAGCGGTGGTTTGGATTTTTGCGAGTTCGTCACGCACTACTTGTCCCGGGAACACCGTGACGACCCCGGTGCGGGCTGCACAATAGCGGCCCTCTGTGGGGACGCAGCGCGGCAATCAGAGGCCATCAAGGCGACGTTTGCTGCCGGCATCGAAAGCAGCCTGGCCGCTTTCAAGCGCGAAGACGCAACAGCGGGTGAATTCGATCAGACCGACGTGCGGGCAAAGATGATCGATACGTTTGCCCATATGGTTGGCGCATTGGTGTTGTCGCGGGCCTGCCCAGACAACTCGCCGTTGGCAGAAGAGATTCTGGACGTGTGCCGCAAGCAGATCCTCACGTCATTGCGACCAAACGTGGAGGGCGAATCCATGAAGAACACATCCCGAAAGCCCTGTCGAAAGCCGATGCGCGCCTGATGGCCCTGCGCGTAGTGCTGACGCTCGCGACTCGCGCTGGCAACGTGACTCGGGCGCCTGAGTCGCAAGGGCGCCCGCGTACCCAACGTACCCAAGATTAGCGGACCACGCCCTAGTCCCCTTGATTTGAATGCGGGCGTACAGCACGCTCGATGGCGATGTGTTGGTACCTGGCGCCGATCACAACTTTGGGGAGGCACAAATGATTCGACAAGCTTTGGGATGTGTCGTCATGTTCGGCGGTCTGATGGCCGGTGCGTCGGTCCAAGCGCATCACTCCACCGCCGGCGTCTATGACCCGGCGAAGCAGGGGGAAGTCACGGGCACGCTGGCCAAGCTCCAGTTCGTGAATCCGCACGGATCGATCACCGTTACAGTAAAAAACGCCGACGGCACGACGACCGACTGGACGTTCACTACGGGTTCGGCCACGGCGCTCGCGCAGCGCGGCATCACCAAAGTCGGCCCGAGCGCGCTCAAGATCGGCGAAGAGTTGACCGTGACGTTCACCCCGGCACGGAACGGGAGTCCCTTGGGAGGCCTCAAGACGATCAAGCGGGCGGACGGTTCGGTCGTAGGCAACCCCACCGGCGACAATTAGCGAACCTCGCCGTCGACTGGAGATCACCATGGCTTCTCGAAAAACAATGATGTCGATACGTGCCGCCATCGTTGCGACTCTGATGACAGGCGTGCCGTCGCTGTCTTGGGCTCAAGAAAATCAAAGCTCAGCACCGGCAGCCGGCGCCCGAATAAGCGCAGCGGCGCCCACCGGCGCACAAAGTCGCCGCCGCGGTGAAGGCGAGCCGGAATACACCCCCGCAGCCGGCGCAAAGGACCTGAAGTCAGTCCTGTTCAACTGGGCTTGGTACACGGGCATGCTGCGGAGCACTGAGGAACGAGATCTGATCATGACGCTCGTGTATCAGGGCAAGGGCACCCTCCAAGTGGACGGACAGCCCTGCAATGTGACGATGTACCGAGCCGACATTAGCTACCGCGCCTCCGGTGAGCGGATCCGGATCACCGGCACTCGGCCGAATGGTCAGAGTTGCTCCCATATCGAAGTCCTCAGTGGAGGATATGCGTGGAACGAAGACATTCAGGGTGCTGAACTCGTCCCGGGCCAGGGCAAAGCCACTCCGATGCCGGCCATCGTGGAGGAGCGGATGATTCGCCTATGGGCAAGCCCGCAGGGTGCGTGGAAGGCCGCCACAGCCGGCACGCAGTACCAAACGCCACCTGACGTGGCGGCCAGACCGCAACGGGTACCCGCCGATGTGATGACGGCAGGTAAAACTGCAGTGAAATGGGAAGGCAACAAGCCGGTGCTGACGTTCCCGATCCCGGGTGTCCCGGGTGCAACGGCGACCGCCACACTCGACGGAAAATTCATGGCTGAGAGCGTCGTGGTGAAAAACGGCGCGAACACGTACGAGTTCGCTTACAGCAACTATAAAGATTGGAACAGTCCGCTCAACCCCGCCGAGGTGTTCTATGCCGGCAAGATGACGGAGAAAAAGAACGGCGCCGTCGTCCGCGACATTACGACCACGGAGACGGAAACGGGACAGATGTATGTCGTGGTGCCTGTGCCGGCGAGCGTCAAGGCGGCGATCAAGCCGAAGAATCAGCCTCTCAACTGGACGCTATCGGCTGACGCAGCGCCTGCAACGAAGATTGCAGCCGTTGCCACGCCGCGCCGCGCCGATGGGAAGCCGGACCTGACCGGAAACTGGGGGCGCGCACCTAATCCAATCGCGGGTAATGGAAACCGCCGATGTGGTCCAACGCAGGTGAAGGGCGGAGGAATCAACCCCGAGAACGGCTGCACAGGCGGGCAAGACAACTTCTGGGTGGAATACGAGTGGATCTCTCCCTCGCGGTTTGGGGTGTTAGGTCTTCCCACTTACAAACCCGAGTTCTGGGACAAGATTCAGGAGCTCGATCAGTGGACGAACAAGAACGATCCGGTCATGACATGCAAGCCGTTGGGACTTCCGCGGCACGGCACGCCCACGCGGATCATCCAAACCGATAAAGACGTTGTCTTCTTCTATCCGATTAATGCCGACTACGGTGGCGGCAACAACGAATACCGCGACGTCCCCACGGATGGTCGCGCACGAACCGCGGAGGCGGAGAACCTCGCAACGTTCTATGGGCAGAGCATAGGAACCTGGCAAGGCGATACGCTCGTGATCGACTCCACCAATTTCGACGATGGGACGTGGTTGGGACGAGGGGGCTTCTTCCACTCCGGCAGCATGCATATCGTCGAGAAGCTCACGCGCGTCGGAAATGAGCTCCGCTACGACATGACGATCGAAGATCCAGAGTCGTTTATCGAGCCATGGGTGATGCCGACCCGCGTCCTGCCCCTCGCGGACGGGGCCGCCACCAACCGAATCCAGGCAGAGCGCGCGAACTGCGAAGTGTACGAAGAGGGCAACGTCACGAGTCAGGTTCGACACTGAGCAGGGACAAAAAATAGTTAAGTGGCAGTCTTGGCGTCGCGGCGCGAGCCCGCGGGCGTCGCCCTCCTAGTCGTGGCCGAGTGAGCGCATCAACTCGCTGATCGTAGCTTCCTCTTTGTGCAGCAACGTAACGCTGGAGTCCGGTTGCAAGTCGCCGAGCGGCAGTTTGGCACCCGCTGGTACAGCATCGATCCGCGGCGGGTTGTGGGCGTTGTTGTGCGTCACGATGTTGTCGTGCAGGCGCGCGACCAGCACGAGATCGGCGAGATCTGGAGCAGGGTGCGGATTCCGGAACCAATTGGCCCGACTACGCGCAACTTCGATCATGTCGGCGGCGAAGCCCCAACGAGTGAGCAGTATCGTGCCGACCGGCGGCGCGAATTTGTCTATCGCGCTCACGACAAGGGCTTCGTTCGATAGCTGCGATTGATATTGATTGAGCACGTTCAGGATCGGCAACACACCGATGTCTTGCAGTAGCCCTGCCAGAGTCGCGCTCTCCGGCGGGAACCTGGAACAGTGTTTGGCAAGTACGCCGCACAGCGCGGCCAGTCGCGTGCTTGATTGCCACGTGCGGCGCATTAGCGATGTCAGCAGTTGCGAGCGTGTCACGAACGTCGAGCGAATCGCGTGGGCCATCACGAGGTGACGCGTGGTGATGATGCCGAGCCGCGCAATGGCTTGTTCGACCTGGCGCGAGGGCGCTCCTCCGGCATAGAGCGCGCTGTTCGCGACTTGGAGCAGATACGTGGTCGTGCCGAGGTCGCTTTTGATGATCGCCGCAATCGTGCGCATGCTCCAGTTGGGGCTGGCCATGGCATCGTGAATGCGGGCAGCGACGGCCGGCATGCTCGGCAGGCTGGCGTGATTGCTGAGCAGCTTGCCGCAAGCGTCTGAGATCAACGTCGCGATCGGGACGGATTTGACGGCGGGCGCTGGGCTCACGGACGAAATTCCCTCACTAGGGTGAATACCCCTTTATCGACCGCGCCCCGCGAAGGTTGAGGGCGTTTGGTGACCGACGCGATCAGTGTCGCGCGTCGAGCTTTTGCTCCTGCTCGAGGACGGCCTTCATCTCGGCGTAATAGCCGGGGACACTGCCGGCCAGGAGGAACGTGTTGGTGGAGGCGCTCCTGGCCCAGCCAAGATCGTCGAGCTTCAGCCGGTTGCCCGCCTCTTCGACTGGCACGCCCTCGCGCACCAGTTCCTTCATGCGGTCGTTCATGATCTCGACGTTCTTCACGTACTGACGGATCTCGTCCTTGGTGAGCAGCCGGCCGTGCCCCGGGATCGCCCAATCGAAGTCGAGCTTCAGGAGGTCGTACATCTCGTTGACCCAGCCCACCGCGCTGGCGCCGTCTCGATAGTCGAACGTCGGCATGCCCTCGGGAGCCACGTCACCGGTGTGCACGACCTTCAGGTCGGGGAAGTAAACGAAGGTGTCGCCGCGTGTGTGACCCGTGCCGAAGTGATGCATTTCCACTTTGACGCCGCCGAGTTGAATCGTGCCGTAGTCGCCGAACGTCACCTGCGGCGAGGCGCCGTCCTTCTTGCTCCGGTCGTAGGCATCGCGCAGTTTGTCGTTGACCACCACCGTCGCGCCCAGCTTGATCATCTCGCCGATGCCACCGTTGTGGTCGGCGTGGTAGTGGCTTGCTAGGACGTATTTGATCGGCTTGTCAGAGATTGTCTCGATGACCTTGAGAAGCTCAGGCGTGTTGTAAGCGAATTTGGTGTCGACAATGATCAGCCCCTCGGGCGTCACTCGCACCGCCACGTCGCCGGGCTCGTGCAGCAATCCGTCGGGATTCAGCGGCGACGAAACAGCCGGGCAGGGCATCGGCAGGCAGGGACCCAGCGGTCCACGGACTACGAAAAGACCTTCCTTGACCTTCTCCGCCCACATCGGCCGCGGGGTGAGTTCGCTATAGGGCTTCTGCGGCTCCACCGCCGAAGCCGGGGCGGTGAACGCTCCCACGACCAGCGCGGTCGCCGCCAAAATTTGAGTGCGCACGTTCGAACCCAGCATGGTCCACCCCTTTACGAGAACTCGCGTTACTTCGGCACGCTCGCCTTGTATCTGCTCGCGACACTCTTATCGCACCCCGGCGTGTCCTGCGAAAACTCGAGATCAGGGCGATGGTCCCACTGCTGCGTCAAAGTGGCCGGGCCCGTGAGATACATCGGGTCTTCGACAGTGACTTCATAACGTAAGCGCGTGTGATCCGCCGTGAGCGTCAACCGCTCGACCGTGTGCTTGTTCGGCCCTGATGGCGTGTTTAGGCCGAGGCCCGACGGGTCGGGCGCGAAGGCGATGGTGTCGATCACCAGCGTGTCGCCGTCCCAACGGCCGATGGAGCTTCCCTGGCGCGAGGGTTTGACGTTGGCTGGATGCTTCGCGGTCAACGGGATAGCGCGCTCGACATTGTCGCCTGTGTTGTCCAACTCCATCACGACCTCGTTTTTCTTGACCTCGATCGTGCGCAGCTCGTCGAGTATTGCGATGACCGGGACGGGCTCGGCATAGCAGATTCCATCCGCGGCCAGGTTCTTCTGAGCGGCACGGGCTTCTGGCGTGAGCGGAAAGCGGGCCATGGCTCCGAACGCAGCGCCGAGCGCCGCCCGGTTGGGCGCCCAGTGACCCGAGAGACTCTCGGCTGGCGTCAGCACGCGCGTCCGGGTGTTGGCCGCATAGAACGGATGAATCTCGCCGTCCTCGGTCGTGACGTCGAGGATCCGAACCTGCTTGCCCCAGCCGCCGCGATTGGGGTTGGCGCGCATGACAATGGGCGTGCCGGGCTTCAGTGCGTCGTGCTTCAGGCCGTCGACCAGCGCCTGCGTGATTCCGAGCCCTTCGCCTTCGACCTGCGCCGGCTTGCCGTCGGGGCCGGTGGTGGCGATGGTCAGGTACATGTGTGGATTCACCCAGTCGAACTTCGCTACGGTTCCCTTGAGCACGAGCTCCTGGGACGTGTCGAACATGGCCTGGCTGTGATGCGCGAAAGCCGGCGCGGCGAACGTCGTGATCGCGGCGAGCGCGTAGAGCGCGGGATGCACGTGTTTCATAGCGAAACCTCGGATCGAAAACTGCCGCAATCATAAAGGGATCAAAGGTGGGGAACCACAGCGCCTGCGTGCTACTACGCTATGTAACAGACGGGCGAAGGTGACCGAGCGGCGCCCAGCGGCCCAAGAACGGATCATTGCTTGGCCTCCGTCGTATCAGATAAGGTTGGCGCCCTGTTTTTCGGCTCAAAGCCGGCGCGAGCCAGGGGCGCATTCCCTCGCTACTGGCACACTAGTCACCATCAACAACGAAACGGAATCGGTTCAGTCATGAAGAAACTTCAGATCTGCGGGCTCGGCAATGCGATCGTCGACATTTTTGTCGAGGTCACGGAAAAGGACTTCGGCTCCCTCGGTTTCGAGCGCGGCGGCATGCAGCTGGTCGATCATGGCGAGCAGAAGGGTTTGCTCGACCGTTTTCAGAAGCGCGAACCGAAGCTCGTGAGCGGCGGTTCGGTGGCGAATTCGATCATCGCGTTCTCGCAGCTCGGCGGCCAAGCGGGATTCATCGGCTGCGTAGGCGACGATCGCTACGGGCTGTTCTACACGCAGGAGTTCGAGGAGCTCGGCATCGACATCGGCAACCCGATCATGGTCGGCGAGGGCACCGGGACTTGCGTCTGCCTGATCACGCCCGACGCCGAGCGCACCATGCGCACCTGCCTTGCAGTGTCGAGCCACCTCGCGGCACGGCACGTGGATGAGAAACGCATCGCGGATTCCGACTGGCTGTTCATCGAAGGCTACGTGTTCGCGAATCCGGAGACGGGGCAAACCGCGATCAAACGGGCGATCGAAGTCGCCAAGAAGAATGGCACTAAGGTGGCGATCACGTGTTCCGACGCGTTCATCGTGCACGTCTTCGGCGACGCGCTGCGCGAGGCACTCAAGAGCGCCGATCTGTTCTTCTGCAACGAATCCGAGGCGTGCGCAGTGACAGGAGCGTCGACGGCGGCGGACGCGTTCTCGAAGCTGAAGGGCATCGTGCCTTCGGCGGTCGTGACCAACGGGCCCCACGGCGCTTTCATTCGGTACGCCGGGACGGAGGTTCAGGTGCCGGCGTTCCCGTCGACGCCAAAGGATCTCACCGGCGCCGGCGATATGTTTGCGGGCGCGTTCTTGTACGGCGTAACGCACGGGTTGTCGCCGGAGAAAGCGGGGCGCACGGCGGCGTTTCTATGCCACAAGGTCATTAGCCAGGTCGGCGCACGGCTGCACCAGGGCACGAAGCAGCTCTGGCAGGAGTGCCTGGCAGGGCTGTGAACGGCTGATCTCGGGTGCCGCGGCCATCGCGCCGCGGCACCGCCGCCCTCTATGTGGCGGCAGCGTTCAAAGATCCGGAGTTCGCGAACACCAAGCGTCGATACGTTATTGACGGTTTGTCAAAATATCAATAATGTTCCGAGCTGAGCGTTGCCGTCGCATTCGACTTGGGGGAACCGTGAGAACATCGACCAAACTAGCTGCTTTCGCGTCGCTTCTCGTAGCGGCGTTCGGCGCCTCGGCCACGCCGGATTCCGACGCAAAGCTGCTGGCGGCCGCGCAGAAAGCGAACCCCAAGGAAGTCGGCGCACAGCTCGAGTCGGGCGCCAACCCGAACGCGAAGGCCGCCGACGGCTCGACGGCAATGATCTACGCCGCTCACTTCGGCGACGCGGCTAGCGTGCAAACGCTGCTCCGTGCGAAGGCCGATCCCAATCTCACGAATCGCTACGGCGTAGGGCCGATGCACGAGGCCGCTCTGCGAGCAGACGCGGCGCTACTGAAGATACTCATCGATGCCGGCGCCAACGTCGATCTCGCGCTGCCGCAAGGTGAAACGCCGCTCATGCTCGCGTCGCGGACGAGCGGTGTGGACGCAGTGCGTTTACTCATCGAGCACGGCGCCAAGGTCAACGTCGTCGAGCAATGGCAAGGTCAGACACCTCTCATGTACGCGGCTGCACAGGATCGCGGTGAAGTGGCGGCCGCATTGATCGCAGGGGGCGCAGATGTGAACGCCAGGACTCCGCTAAACGATCTGCCCGAGCGCAAGGCGGCCGTTCGTTACTTCGTCGAAATTCCTTTGGCCGGTTTGACGCCGGTGATGTTTGCAGCACGACACGGCGCCGTCTCCGCTCTGCGAGTGCTGATCAAGGCCGGTGCCGATCTCAATGCCAGGACTCCCGAAGGTTTCCCTCCAGTCGTCATCGCGCTCGACAATCTGCATTTCGATGCGGCGAAGGTGCTCGTGGAAGCGGGTGCGAAAGCGGGCGGCGGCGGCCTGTTCGCCGTGGTCGAGGCGCGCAACCGGGTCAACTACGTCGGCGACATCCAGGTTCCGACAGGTGCCGCGAGCTCGCTCGACGTGCTCAAGCTGATGCTGTCGCACGGTGCCGATCTCATGGACCGCCTACCGGAGCAGTTGCTGGATCGGGATGCGCGGTTTCTGCCGCCGCCGCCGAAGATCACCGATCTGGCGTTGATCCGCGCCGCACGGTCCTCCGATGTCGACGCGATGCGCGTGCTGATCGACGGCGGCGCGGACCCTTCGCTTCGCGATGAAAAGCGTGGCGGCATCAACACGCTGGTAGCGGTGATTACGGGGCCTGAGCTTCCCTCGCTGATCGAGGCCGAGCGTCGCCCCACCGAGGAAGAGGCGATCGCGGCGATCGATTTTCTCTTGGGTCGCGGCGTCAAGCCGGCGCTCGCCAACGACATGGGCACCACCGTCCTGCACATGGCGGCCTTGCGGGACTATCCCGCTGTGATCCGCCACATGGCCGAGAAGGGCGCCGACCTCAACGTCGCGGACGGCGAAGGCTTCACGCCTCTCGACTACGCGCTCGGTCACCTGCCGAAAAGACTGCGGGCGAAGCCGCCAGCCGACGCTACCTCTGCTGCGGAGCTTCGCAAGCTCGGCGCGCGCGAAAAAGACGAGCAGAGGACAGCCGCGCGATGAAACTGCGCTCACTCAAGCGCTGCGTCGCGTTCGCAATCGCGCCGATCGCTGCCGCGTCGCTCATGGCGTGTACGCGATCCACGGAGCAAGTGGCTGCAGAGCACGGCGCGATCGTGAGCAAGTACTGCACGGAGTGCCACAGCGATGCGGAACGAGAGGCCGGGCTCGTGCTCGAGAAGCCGGACCTCGTGAATCTTTCCGCGCAGCGCGCGCAATGGGAGAAGGTGGTTCACAAGCTCAAGGCGGGACTCATGCCGCCGCCGGGTGAGCCGCGGCCGAGCAACGAAGTCGTGGCGAATCTCGTGTCTTACCTCGAGACGTCGCTCGACGGTTCCGCGCCGAAGCCTGCCGGAGCGCCGATCCGCCGGCTCACGCGTGCGGCGTACGGCAACGCTGTGCGGGATCTGCTCGGCTTCCCCGTCGACGTTGAAGCGTTGCTGCCACCGGATATTACGAGCAACGGATTCGACAACGTGTCCGATACCTTGAAGACGTCGCCGCTGTTGCTCGAACGTTACCTCACGGTTGGGCTGCGCGTCGCCGGCATGGCTCTCGGCGACACGAACCTCGGGCCGCAGGCGACGGAGTACCGGCCGCGGCTCGACCTCTCGCAGAACGAATGGGTAGAGGGCTTACCCTATGGCACGCGCGGCGGGCTTGTTGTCGAACACTACTTTCCGACCGACGCGGAGTACGAGATCCGCCCACAGCTTTGGCGAGCGACGGGTAGCACGGTTCGCGGCGTGGAAGGGTTCAAGACGCCGTTCGAGCTGCAGATCCTGATCGACGGCGTCGTCGTGCATTCCGCGCAGATTGGGGGCGCGGACGACGATGCGCTTTCAAATAGGGACATCGGCAGCGCCGTCACGCAAGTGGGCGAGCGGCTTCCCGTGCGGCTTCCGGTGAGCGCCGGGCTCCATACCGTCGGCGTGACCTTCGTGATGAAGAGCTTCGCGCTGCAGCAGAAGATCCTGGATCCGACGGAAGCGGACCTCCCGATCGGCAACGATGCCTATGGCTGGCCGATGATCACGCGCGCGCTCGTTGCTGGACCGTACGCGTCGACCGGGTCTGGCGATACGCCGACGCGCAGAGCCATCTTCACGTGCCAGCCGGACGGGTCGACGCGCGATGCCGCTTGCGCGGAACAGATCCTGGGCCAGTTTGCGCTACGCGCATACGGCCGGCCGTTGAACGAGCGTGATCGCGAGACGCTGCGCGATCTCTACACGCGCGGCAGCGAGAACGGCAAAAACTTCGAAGCTGGCATTCAGCTCGGACTCGCGAGAGTTCTGAGCGGCCCCGAGTTCCTTCTCTACCATGGCGTCACCGAAGACGGTGCGGCGGCCGAAGGTAGCAGCCAGGACGACGGTGTCACGCTCGCGTCCCGGCTCGCGCTGTTTCTCTGGAACAGCATTCCGGACGATGCGCTTCGCGAGGACGCCATCGCCGGCCGGCTCGCCGACCCGAAGGTGCTGGAAACGCAAGTGCGACGGCTGCTCGCCGATTCACGGGCCGAGACGCTCGTGACCGACTTCGCGGAGCAATGGCTGCAGCTGCGCCTCGTGAATTCCAAGTCACCCGACCCACGTCGCTTCCCGAGCTTCGACGACAACTTGCGCCGCGACATGCTGCACGAGACGGAGATGTTCCTTCACTCGGTGCTGCTCGACGACAAGAGCGTGCTGGACTTGTTACGAGCCGACTACACGTTCGTGAACGAACGGCTCGCAGAACACTATGGCATCGACGGCGTGTTCGGCGACGCATTCCGGCGCGTGACGCTGCGCGATCCGAACCGCCGCGGGCTGCTCGGTCAAGGCAGCATCCTGTTCCAGACCTCGGTCGCGAGCCGCACGTCGCCGGTGTTCCGCGGCAAGTGGATTCTGACGAACATCTTCAACTCGCCGCCGCCGCCGCCGCCGGCCAACGTCCCGGCGCTCGAGGAGAGCATCGCGGGCAACGCGCCGCACAGCGTGCGCGAGCGCCTCGAGCAGCATCGGAAGGCGCCCGTGTGCGCCGCGTGTCATTCGGTCATCGATCCGCCGGGGCTCGCTCTGGAGAATTTCGATCCGATCGGTCGGTGGCGCGAGACGGATTCGGGCCAGCCAGTCGACGCCAAGACGACGCTGCCGGGTGGCATCGCCATTTCGGGCCCGAGCGGTTTGCGCGAAGCGCTCGTGAATCGTCCCGAGCTCTTCAGCTCGACGTTCACGGAGAAGCTGATGACGTACGCACTGGGCCGCCGTCTCGAGGCCGAGGACATGCCCGCCGTACGCGGCATCGTGCGCGAAGCCGCGCGCGACGACTATCGATTCAGCGCCATCGTGCTCGGCATCGTGCGCAGCGCGCAGTTTCAGCAAAAGGCTCGTTTGCCGACGAGTGCAGCGCAGACAGTGGCCGACAATGGGGCACCCGCTGCGTCGACAGGAGATTCGCAATAATGTTCATCACGAAGAAACATCTTTCGCGACGCACGGTGCTGCGCGGTGCCATCGGCGCCGCTGTGAGCTTGCCGCTGCTCGATGCGATGGTACCTGCCGCCAGCGCCGCGCCACCGGCACAGCTCCGGTTCGGTGCGATCTACGTGCCGAATGGAATCCGACCGGAGATCTTCACGCCTGTGTCGGTCGGCAAGCTCGAGCTGCCGCCGTTGCTCGAGCGGTTCGTGCCGCTGCGGCAGCACATCAACATCGTCACGGGGCTCCGGGCGCCCGATCCGTTCGGGCACCACGTGATCGGGTCATTGTGGTTGAGCGGAGGGTCCGCGAAACAGACGCAGGCTGCAGACGTCCGCGCAGGGCAGACGATCGACCAGCGCATTGCCGACGTCATCGGGCGCGATACGCCGCTACGCTCACTCGAGCTCGGCATCGAGGGCATCAACAGCTCGTCGAACTCGTGCCAGTTCGGTTGGAGCTGCCTGTATCTCAACACGCTGTCCTGGCAGACGGCGACGCAGCCGCTACCGAACGAGGTGAACCCGCAAAGCGCGTTCGAGCGCTTGTTCGGCGACATCGGCTCGGCCGAGGAACGCGCCGCGCGCTTGAAGAGCAAGGCCAGCATCCTCGATTCCGTGATCGAAGCCACGAGTCGCTTGAACAGTAAGCTCGCGCCGCAGGATCGTTCGACCGTCAACGAGTATCTCGAGAACATCCGCGAGGTAGAGAGCCGAATCCAGACCTCCGGTAAGCGCGCGGCGGCCGTGGGCGACACGCCCGATGCGCCCGCCGGCATACCCGCCACGTATGACGAGCACGTTCGCGTCATGTACGACCTCATCGCGCTCGCATGGCGAGCCGACATCACTCGTGTCAGCACCTTCATGAAGGGCGTCGAAGCAAGCAGCATCGGCTACCCGCAGATCGGCGTGCCCGAGTCGCATCACATCGTGTCTCATCATGGCAACGTCCCCGAGACCATGAAGAAGTACGCCAAGATAAATGCTTACCACCTTTCGCTGTTCGGCGACTTCGTGGAAAAGTTGCGAGCCACTCCGGACGGTAACGGAACCCTGCTCGATCATTCACTCGTGATGTACGGCTCGGGCATGGGCAACGGCGACCAACACGATCAGCGCAAAATTCCCATCGTGCTCGCCGGTGCGGCGGGCGGTCGCCTGAAGGGCGGTCGCCACATCGCCGTTGCGGAGGCCACGCCGTTGGCGAACCTCATCGCCGGGCTCGGAGACGTGACCGGCCTCGATGTCGGCAAGCTCGAGAACGCTACCGGGCGTGTGGAGCTCTAGCTCGTGGCGGTGCCCGCAAAAATAGCGGCTCGCCCACAGCAGCGCCCGGGAGCGCGGCCGGTTCCGAAGCTCGGAGGCAAGCGCGAGCGCACGCGCAAGGCAATGCTCGATGCGGCGTTCGGCCTGATCGGTAACGAGAAAGGCCTTACTGTGCGCATCGAAGAGATCTGCGCCGCGGCTCATATCTCTCGCGGAACGTTCTACAACTATTTCACGAGCCTCGAAGAGCTGTTCGAGGTGCTGGCCATCGAGCTCAGTCACGACTTGAACCGCGCTCTGGTCTCCACATTCGACGAAACTCAGAGCCACGCTGAGGGCGCCAACGCCGCCATCCAGCACTACCTGAACTACGCCCGGCGCGACCCCGCATGGGCGTGGGCGATGGTGCATTTGAGCGCGTTCGGACCGAGCTTCGGTGCCGAAGCGTGGGAAGCGTGCCACCGTTCGATCTCTAAGGGTATCGAAGCGGGTGAGTTCGATGTGCCCAATGCGACCGTCGGCCGCGATCTGATGACGGGCACAGTGCTTGCCACCGTGCGCACTACGCTTCGCGGCGGACGCTCGCAGCCGCGAGTCATCGCGTACCACGTGCTCCGTGCGCTTGGAGTGCTGGACAAACGCGCGAAGGAAATTGCCGAGAGCCAGCTTCCGGACATGATCCCGAAGTAATCTCAGCGCTTCGAGCCGGTAGTCCGAACGCCAGCAAAACATTCCCCGCCATGCCGCCGAAGCGCGGGTAGCCGGAGTTCACGTACACCACACCGTCGACCACGACGGGCCCGGCGCCGTCGAGCGAACCACCATTGGCCGCAGTCCCGTTCACGGTGGTGTAACGTTTCACGGTGTCCACGTCCCACAGCAGCTTCCCGTCCGCCGTCGAAAAGGCGCGCAGATGCCCGTCCATGGATCCGGAAAACACGGCGCCATCGATGACTGTCACCGCGCCCGGCTGCGCCGGACTGCAACCCGGCCGCGGTGGATCACACGGCGCACCGGGCGCGAACCAGACTCGTACGCCGTCTTCGCTGCGCAGCGCGCTGAGTCCGCCACCTTGCGTCGGATCGAGGTTCGCGCCGCCGATCGGAGCGGGTCCGCCCACGACGCCGGGCTGACGCACGACATCGGAAACGGACGCGTAGACATTGCGGCCGTCGCTCGCCATGCCCCACTGCACGCCGCCGTTGGTGCCACCCTTGCCGACACGTGTCTGCCAGAGTATCTCGCCGTTCGCGTTAGGATCGAGGCCGTACACCACGCCGGATTTTTGACCTGCAATCAAAATGTCCTTGCCCGCCGGAGTTTTCAGCAGCAGGGCAGAGGAGCCGAAGTCGTAGTCCGGTCCCGAGTCTTCCGGGCAATTCGCGGCCTTGGTGGGACAAGCGGAGTTGTAGACATCCTTCGGCGTGGTCTGTCGCGTCCACACGATGAGCCCCGTCTCGATGTCGAGCGCGACGACGGCATCGCTCGTGGCCGTCGCGGGATGGGAATAGTTATCGCCGGTCGTGATGTAGAGCAGTCCGCGGCCGGCGTCGATAGTGGGCTTCGACCACACGCCGGCGCCCGACGGGCCGAACGTGGGCGTGCCGGCGCGAGTTGCGCCCGTGCGTGTCGGCGCATCGACGAGATAGGTCTTCCACAGTACCGATCCGTCGCGAACGCGAACTGCCGTGATGCTGCCGCGAAAGGTGCAGCAGGGATACTCAGCATCGAGTGAACGCGTTTCCTCCCAAGAGGCGGCGGGAATGAACGCGATGCCGTCGTGCACTGCAGCCGCACCCGTCAGCCGCGTCGCTTCGTGCGGCTCGACTCTGACCTTCCAGACGCCCGCACCGGTGCGCGCATCGATCGCATGCACCGAACCGTTCTGATCGCTGAACACGAGCGAGGTCTTTGCTCCATCGGTGAACACGGCCATCGCCGAGCGCACGGGGCCGCTGGCTTGATACGTCCAGTAGAGACACCCGGACTTCGCATCGAGCGCCTGCACTGTGCTGCCGGCGCTGCCGACGAACATCGTTCCGTTCGCGATCGTCGGCGCGCCGAACGCCGTGACATCGCCGGCGAAACCGAATGCCCACTTCAACTCCAGCCTGCCGATGTCCGCGGCTTTGAGCCCGGCACCATTCGCGCGCTGATATCTCGTATTGGCGGAATCGGGACTCCAGCCGCTCCATGATTCTCGCGCGCTCGCCGACATGATCTTGCGGTCGGCGGATTTGCAGAAGGCGCTGGCCGGCGGCGTTGTGTCGTCGGCGCCCGTACCGAGAAACTGCGCGACGGCCTCACGATCGTCACGCTTGATTGGCGAGGCGATGCTCATCATCAATCCAAAGTCGAGCGTGCGCAGAATCCGCGCAGGCGACATTTGCGTGAGCGCAGCCCGCGTGGGAATGCGCGCGTCCGCCTGGTCGTGGCAGGCCGCGCAGTACTTGCCGTACACCGCCGCGCCCGGCGCAGGCGCCGTCTGCGCGTGTGCGCCGGAAAACACAAACGCCAGCGCCAACGTCTTTAAGCAACGAACATAATGTGCGGTCGGCTTCAAGGCCGCTCAGTTCACGATAGCCTGATACACCAGTGTCTCGAATTCCGCCGACATTCCACCCGCGCCCGATCCCTGCCGCTGAATCATGAAGATCGCGAACAGCTGCTCCTTACGGTCGACGAAGAAGTGAGTTCCCGCCGCTCCCGACCAGCCGAACGTGCCCGCCGACGTGAGGTTGCCGGCTTTGGCTGAATCCGTCACCACGCGCACGCCGAGACCGTAGCCTTCACCGAGGGCGGCTCCGCCTCCGGCCGCGCCGCGCGTGACGCCGTCGGGCAAATGATTAGTGGCCATGAGATCGACGGTTCTGGGGCTCAAGATGCGTGCCCCGTCGAGCTCACCGGAGTTCGCCAGCATTTGCGCGAACCGCGCATAGTCCATGACGGGACCTGCGAGGCTCGTGCCGCCGAATGGCGGCGTGTTGTACGTGGTCTTCTCCGGTGTGTCGCTCGCGACGAGCTTGCCGGCGTCGTTTGGACTGTAGGTGTTCGCGAACTTCCCGGCGAGCTTCGGCGGCAAGCCGAACACGACGTCCTTCATGCCGAGCGGTACAAAGACATTCTTGCGCACGTACTCGTCGAACGGCATGCCGGACAAGACCTCGACCAGGCGCGCCTGCACGTCGTGCGAGAACGAGTACACCCAGCGCGTGCCGGGCTGGTAGATCAGGGGTGCCTTAGCGAGACGGTGCGCGAGCGCCTCGAGCGAGGGTTCGAGGTAGGGGCTCGGCGTCAGCAACTTCTGAACGGGCTCCGGCCCCGCGCCGTAGCTGAAGCCGGCCGTGTGGCGGAACACATCGTGGATCGTCGGCGCGCGCGCCGCGTCCTCAGTGATCATGTCCCCTTGCTTATCGACGCCGGCGTAGACCTTGATGTCTTTGAACTCGGGAAGGTAACGCGCGAGCGGGTCGTCGAGCTGGAACTTGCCTTGCTCGTACAGTGTTAGCAGCGCCACGCTCGTGACTGGCTTCGTCATCGAGAACAGACGGAAGTACGTGTCCTTCGTCATCCGCTCGTTGTGCTCAACGTCGGCCATTCCGTACGCGTCGACGTGGACCACCTTGCCGCGCCGCGCGACGAGCGTCACCACGCCGGCGATGCGGCCCTTGTCCACCCAGTCGTGCATGACGGCGTCGAGCCGGCCGAGCCGTTCGGCCGACATGCCGACGCTCTCGGGCTTCGCGGTCGGCAACTCCGCGGCGAATGCCGAACCCGCTGCCAGCAATGTCGCGCACAGACCGGCGAGCACCGACGCCCGTAACGCAGTTTCGAGTCCCATGTGTTCCCCCTTAGCGCCACTGCGCCGGCGGCCACGGAAGCGGTCGACGGGCGACTGGCTTTGCGCCCCATTCTCAGCCGAAGAGCGCCAGGATGCCAGGGAGGCCGATCGAAGAGGAGCCTTCGTTGTGTTCCTCTTCGGCGCTTATGGCGGGTCTCGCGAAATGCCGATAGGCTCACGCATCGCCGATGGAGAGATGCCTGCGGCCTGAGCAACAGAGCAATGAGGGGGTCGGGTGGCAACGAGCTTCGTGACGAGCCTCGTGCACTACCGGTAACGCGCGAATGACGGATTCGAACGATGAAGCGCTGGTGAGACAGTTCTTCGACAAACTCAACGCGGAGGACCTCGAGGGCCTGCGAACCCTGCTGCATCCGCAGGCCACGTGGAAGCCGATGGCAAAGTCCGACTCCGACATTCCAGGCGCAGGCGTGCACCACGGCCACAAGGGAATCATCGACGAGTTTCTGAAACCGGTACGCGGCCTCTTCGAAGGCAAGGATCCGCAGAACTCGATCCAGACGCTGTTCAGCAAAGGCGACCAAGTCGTCGCCGAAACTCACGGGACCGGCCGCTTCAAGAACGGCAAAACATACGACAACCGCTACTGCTGGGTCGTGGACATCAAGGACGGCCAGATCTTCGCGATTCGCGAGTACATGGATACTGCGTATATTCAAAGCCTGCAGCTGCAATGAACGTGGACATGGAGCGCGACGTCGTGGCGATCATTGCGCGGCAAGCGAAGGTCGCGTTGGGCTGAATCGGGCGACCGAATTGTCGACGCTCGATCTCGTCTCTCTCGACATGCTCGAGATCGTGTTCGATGTCGAGGAGAAGTTCGACATCTCTTGTTCGCTGCCGCGTTGTTGATGGTGCCGGCCATGCGAACGGCCAAACGGAGCTGACTCTTCCTTGACCTCAGCGGTAGATGATTTCGTCGCGCATGGGCGCGAGCTTCGCGAGTAAGCGGTTCTGCGTCGTCGTCGAGATCTTGAGATCCTCCATCGCGTAGATCAGCGCTTCAACAACGGCGTTGAACTCGATCTCTGTGACTTCCATGCCGCGATGGCTCTCGACCATCGAATAGCCCGTGTACTTGCAGGGGCCGTCGGCGACTTCGCACATCTGCTCGGCCAGCAGGCGCCGCAGTCTCGTGAGATTGGCGGCCGCGAACGTCGCCGAGATCCGGCGGTCGTCGGCCACCTTCAGCAGCATTTCGGACACGATTGCATCGACGCCCTTCTGGCCGCCGAGATCGTCGTAGAGGGTCTTGGCCTGCGTCGGCGGTGTGGCGCAGCCCGCGAGTGTCAGCGCAACGAGCGCGCCGCCAAGAACCACGATGATCGGTCGCGCTATCTCACCGGCTCCCTTGGAACGAAATGTAGAAGCCGGATTGGTGCGGTACACGATGGACCCCAAGTCCGCATAGGCCGCGGCTACGGCGAAGTGCTTGTTCGGAAAATACGCGGCGAACACGTCGCGCCAGTCGTCTTCCTTCGCGAAGCTCAAGTTGTTCGGCTTCTGGCGATACTCGAAGCCCACGGCGAGCTTGCGATTGACGAAGGTCGCCGCCGACATTTCGAACATTGTCTGGCGGCTGTCGTTCAAGTCGCCGCCGAAGCCCAGCAGGCCGATCTGGTCGCGCGCGTCGAGCGCAGCGTCACGTTCAGGAGTGCCATGTGCTTCATCGGGCCCGTGAGCCAGACCTTCGTCGCTGCCACGTAGAAGTCGTTATCCGAATCCCTCCGAGAGCCGACGACGGAGGGAATCAAGTATTCGGTGTTTTTGCCGTGCATCACGCCGACCGCCACTTGCGGCCGGCGCGTGAACACGGCGTCCCCCGTGAGCCGCACCTTGACACCGAACGTGTCTTGCTTGAGATCGCCGGGATCGAAGCCGAGTGCCGGCGTGAGCGCACCGATGTCGAACGTCTGGCGCGAAGCGGAGACCTCGACTCGGTTGTAGAAGTCGTACGACAGCGCGAACGCGCCGAGCGTGTAGTCGTCGGTTTCAACGTGCGTGTAGGCGCCCGTGATTCCGTGCGCTTCGTCCGCGCTGTAGCCGGATAGCACGGCCCACGGAACGATGCCGCCACCGGCCGCGCCCGTAAGCGGAATACCGTCGCCCGTCGCGAGCAGCCGCCCGCCGGCGAAACCTGGAGTCGTGACCAGTGCGACCACGATGCCGAATGCCACCCAGCAGTTGTTAGGTTTGGAACGCAAACTCATCTCCCGGGTTCACGGTCGAGGTGTCGGGAGCGGGTGCGAGCGCGGCGTGACGCTTCTCGAGCCATGCGACGAAGTCGGCAGCCGCCAGAGGCCGGCTGATGCCGTAGCCCTGGGCGAGATCGCAGCCCGCGCTGCGCAGGAATGCGATGCAGGCGTCGTTCTCGGTGCCTTCCGCGACTACCGATAGACCCAAGTTGTGACCGAGCTCGATCGTCGAGCGCACAATCACGGCGTCGTCGAGGTTATTCGGCAGGCCCAACACGAACGATTTGTCGATCTTGATCTCGCTCACGGGCATGTGCTTCAACTGAGCAAGCGACGAGTAGCCAGTGCTGAAATCGTCGATCGACAACCGGTATCCCTCTTGGCGCAGCCGCTGCAGCACGGCGCCCGCGTTCTCGGGGTCCTGAATCAACGCGCTTTCCGTGATTTCGAGCTGTAGCTGATGCGGGGAGACGCCGTGCTCGGTGACGATGGCGGCCAAACGTTCGGGGAACGCGACGTCTATCAGGTCGACCGTAGAGATGTTGACCGAAACGATGACGTCGATGCCGCGATCGGCCCA
>JBDTOT010000045.1:0-32071 GCA_039933105.1 Gammaproteobacteria bacterium
GTGGCCGAGCGCGCACGCGCGTCGGCGAGATAGGCGCCGATACTCAGCGATGGCGCTCCGCCGATTCGGCGGCCGTCGCGCAGCGAATGCAGCGGTCGGCGAACAGATAGGCTTCGAGGCGCGCCATCGGAATCGCTTCCCCGCAGTCGACGCATACGCCGTAAGTGCCGTTCTTCAGCTGATCCAACGCGCGCGCAATTCTGCTGAACTCGATGCGCGCCTCGTTACCGAGCGCATCGACCACTTCTGCATTCTCGAGCTCTTGCGCCTGCTCCTGCGAATCAGCGCTGCGCCCGCCCGTGAGATTGTCCTTGATGCTCTGCAGCCGTCGCGACAGCTCTGACTGTTTCGCGAGCAGCTGGGCCTCAATCCGCGAGTATTGTTGCATGTGCTCCATCTCGGGATGCTTGCGATTGGCCGGCGTCGCCGTCTAGCATCATAGGAAGATGCGCGCCGGACGTCGCCGCTAGGACTCCAGCATAGCGCCACTCCCGCCCGTCGCGAAATGAGGTTTTCCATGCAGCTTCTCGCCGGTACCAGCGGGTTCTCCTACAAGGAGTGGTGCGGCGAGTTCTATCCGCCTAAGCTGCCCGCGCGCGAGATGTTGAACCACTACGCGCAGCGGCTGCCGACCGTCGAGATCAATAACACGTTCTACCGGTTGCCTACCGCCGCGCTGCTCGAAGGTTGGCGCTCGCAGGTGCCCGGCTCGTTCACGTTCGCGGTCAAAACACCGCGGCGCATCTCGCACGTGAAACGGCTCAAGGATTGCGGCGATGACTTCCGGCTGCTGTTGAAGATGCTCGAAACACTCGGGCCGTGCCTTGGCCCACTGCTCGTACAGCTGCCGCCGTTCTTCAAGTGCGATCGCGATGTTCTCGCGGCATTCGTCGCGGAGCTGCCCGCGGGTTGCCACGCCGCGTTCGAGTTTCGCCACGAGTCGTGGTTCGTGCCCGAAGTCTACGATTTGCTCGCGAGCCGGAACCTGGCCGTGGTGCAGAGCGAGGAAGCCGCAGGCTTCAAGCCGGCGCCTTGGACGGCCGATTGGGCGTACTTGCGCCTTCGGAGGGTCGATTACACGGATGCGGATCTCGACACATGGCGCTCGCGCCTGAAGGCGGCCGCGTTGAAGTCGGCTCACGTGTACTTCAAGCACGAAGACGCCGCCACGGGCCCGAAGCTTGCGGCGAAATTTCTCGAGCGGGCCGGTTAACTATTCCGCGCCGTCGCGCGTGAGTGCCTTGAAGCGCGCGAAGTGGCGGATCGCGGCCTGCTGGTCGCCGGCCTGTTGATACAGCCGCGCGAGATTGAAATGCACGTCCGCGACACGCGGATCGACGCGCGCGGCTTCGCGGTAGGCCTCGATGGCCTCACCCGTCGCCCCACGATCTTCGAGCACGACGCCGAGATTGAATCGGGCGGTCGGGTGAGCCGGATCGAGCTCGAGCGCCTCGCGATACAAGCGCTCCGCTTCGTCTAGTGCCTTGGCTGCGTGACGTAGACGACCGAGATTGATACGGGCCGCGACATGCGCCGGCTCGGTGACGAGCACGCTACGATACGCGGCTTCAGCGTCGTCGGTCGCGCCGATCTGCTCGCTTTCAAGTGCGCCATGGAACAGATCGTCGGCACTCGAGGCGCTGCGCAACGCTCGCTGCACCGTCTCGCGCGCGAGCGGCGCAACCTTCTCCCCGAGTTCGCGGATCGAGAAATCGAGCAGCCGCTGGCCTGATTCGGGCTCCCAGGTGCTGTTGCTGTCGCGCACGATCACGCGATCGCCGTCGATCTGCACACGTACGGCGGAGAGCGGCCGATCACTGGGTAGCTGAGCCGCGAGTGCGCGCAACGTCTTCGTGATGCGACGCGCCGAAACTTTTGCGTCGCTCAGCCCCTTGGCCGTGCGCAGCAGCACGAGATCCTGGAACGAGAACGCGGCCCGGCCCCTGTCGTCGCGGCCCGGCATCACGATGCCGGAACGCACTAGCGCGCGAACACGAGTAGCCGAGAGTCCGAGCAAGTCGGCAACCTCGCGCGTCGAATACGCCTTCATCTGGCGTGCTTACTTGGCAGCGCGTTTTTTCGCGGGCGCCTTGGCCTTGGCGAGTTTCTTTTCCGCGGGCTGCGCAGATTGCGCGGGCTTCTTGCCGGCCGCGAGACTGGCCTTCAGAGCGGCCATGATGTCGATGATCTTGTGTTCCGGTTCCGCGGTCGACGTGAGCGTGATGTCTTCGCCTTCGATCTTGCGTTGAATCAACGCCATCATGCGTTCGCGGACTTCGTCTTTGTATTGCTCGGGATGGAACTCGTCGGTGGCCGCCTGCTCGACGAGTTGCGTCGCGAGCTTCAGCTCTGCAGGCTTGACCGTGGCGTCCTCGATGGGAACCTCGGCGAACGAGCGCAGCTCGTCCGGGTAGTGCAGTTGCTCCATGACGAGGCCGTTCTCGAACGGTCGCACGAGCACGAGGTATTGTTTGCCGCGCGCAGAGTACTTGCCTAGTGCGATGCGCTTCGTATCGACGAGCACTTGCGCCAGCAGCTTGTACGCGCGGGCGCCACCTTTGTCGGTGCCGAGGTAGTAGACCTTGTCGAGATACCGACGGTCGATCTGCTCTTCCTTCAGGAACTCGACGATGTCGATCGTGTGCGTGGCTGCGGCTTCGAGAGCCTTCAGCTCTTCGGCCTCGAACAGCACGTACTGATCCTTCGAGAACTCGTAACCTTTGACGATGTCCTCGCGCGCCACGACTTCGCCCGAGCGCGAGGAGACCAGCTGCTGTTTGACGCGCGCCTTGTCCTTGCGATTGATCTGATTGAAGGACACCGCGCTCTTCGGCTCGGCGGCGGAATACATCTTGACGGGGATCGAGACGAGCCCGAAGGAGATGGTCGCGGCGGATATGGCTCGCGCTGGCATGGTCAGATCATATATTCTCGTTTTCGCCGTGGCAACAAAAAATATCGGCAAGTTAGAGACTTATCGCGCAAAGCGAACCCCGGATCGAACTCCGGAGCCCTTCGGCATTGCCGGTGTGGCGAGCCACCGTTTCGTGGTTCAGCAGCATGCGGCGCGCCGGACCCACTATGACTTTCGGCTCGAGCAGGACGGCGTCCTGAAGTCCTGGGCCGTGCCGAAAGGGCCGTCGCCGAATCCCGCCGACAAGCGCTTAGCTGTGCACGTCGAGGATCACCCGGTCGAGTACGCAAACTTCGAAGGCGTCATACCGCCGGGCAATTACGGCGCCGGCGCCGTCATCGTGTGGGACCGCGGCTCCTGGGTGCCGCTGATCGATTACGACACCGGATTCGAGAAGGGGAAGCTGCTGTTCGAGCTGCGCGGCCACAAGCTGCGCGGCAAGTGGACGCTCGTGAAGATCAAGCGCGGCAAGGACGAATGGCTGCTGATCAAGGAACGGGACGCTTACGCAAGCCAGCAGGGAACGGGAGACTATCCCCACGACTCCGTCATGTCGGGCCGGACAGTCGAGCAAATGGCCGCCGGCGATCCGCGCGGCGAAGCCGTCGCGGCGCAGCTGCGCAAGGCCGGCGCGAAGGCGCGTGACGTCGTGGCCAAAGACGTGCAACACATGCTGGCGACGCCGGGGAAGCCGTTCTCCTCCGCGGGCTGGGTGTTCGAGCTCAAGTACGACGGTTATCGGTTGTTCGCTCAGAAGCGCGACGGAGTCGTGACGCTCTATACGCGCGCCGGTCTCGATTACACGAGCGTGTTCCCGGAGATCGCCGATGTCGTGGCCGCGCTGCCATTCCAGCGGTTCATCATCGACGGCGAGGTGGTGGTGATCGATGAACGGGGCTTGCCGAGCTTCGCGCTGCTGCAGAAGCGCGGTCGCCTGACGCGACGACCCGACGTCGCGCGAGCAGCCCTCGAGCTGCCCGCGAGCCTCTACGTATTCGACTTGCTCTATTTCGACGGTCTCGATCTGCGCACGTTGCCACTCACGGAGCGCAAGACGGCGCTGCGTGGTCTGCTGCCGACCGCAGGCGCGCTGCGCTATTCCGAGCACATCGAGACGGAAGGGGAGGCGATGTTCGTCGAAGCCGAGCGCATGGGCCTCGAGGGCATCGTGGGCAAGCGTGCCGACTCGCCTTACGTCATGAAGCGCTCGGCGGACTGGGTGAAGGTCAACGCCGCGAAGTCCGACGACTTCATCGTCGTGGGGTTCTCACGGGAGCGCACTGGCGGGAGCGGCTTCCGGGCGCTGCTGCTCGCGCAGTATCGCGACGGCGAGCTCACGTACGCCGGGCGCGTCGGTAGCGGTTTCTCGCAGCGCGATTTCAAGGCGATCGAGCCGTTGCTCGCCGATTTTTCGCCGGCCGATCCTCCCGCCGCGGCGAGTCCGGAGCGTGGCGATGTGTGGCTCGCGCCCGGGCCGGTAGTGCAGGTCAAGTTCAAGCAGCGCACGAACGACGGTCTTCTGCGCCAACCGGTCTACATGCGGCTGCGTGACGACAAGCGCCCCACCGAGTGCGTGTGGCCGGGCGCGACTGCGGCCGTCGACGAACCCGTCGTCGACGCACCAACGGCAAAACCCGCCGAAGCGGAATCGCGCGAGGTCCCGTTCACGAATCTCGACAAAGTGTTCTGGCCGGCCGACGGGTACACGAAAGGCGATCTGATTCGATATTACGAAGGGATTGCCGAGTGGCTGTTGCCCTATCTGAAGGATCGCCCCGTGGTGCTCACGCGCTACCCGGACGGCATCGAAGGTAAATCGTTCTTCCAAAAAGATGCCCCCACGTATGCGCCGGACTGGCTGCGTCTCGAGACGATGTGGAGCGAGCACTCGCAGCGTGAGATTCGCTACTTCGTGCTCGACGATCTGCCCTCGCTGCTCTACGTCGCGAACATGGGCACGATTCCGCTGCACGTGTGGTCGAGCCGTGTGGCCGCTTTGGAACGGCCCGACTGGTGCATCCTCGATCTGGACCCGAAGGGCGCTCCGTTCAGCGACGTGATCAAGATCGCGCGCTATCTGCATGAGCTCTGCGACGACGTCGGCTTGACAACGTTCGTGAAGACAAGTGGCTCGACGGGCATCCACGTGCTGATTCCGCTCGGTGCTCGCTACACGTATGAGCAGTCGCGAACACTGGCGGAGCTGATTGCGCGAGTCGCGGCGCACGCGCTGCCGGATATTGCGACGATCGTTCGCAGCGTGTCGAACCGTGGCGGCAAGGTGTACATCGACTACGGGCAGAACGGCCACGGCCAGCTCTTGGTGTCGCCCCTGTGCGTGCGGCCACTGCCGGGAGCGCCGGTCTCGATGCCGATCGAGTGGGCGCAGGTCAACGCGCGTCTCACGCTCGGTCGTTACAACGTGCGCACGGCGTCCAAATGGCTGCGCAAACACGGCGATCCGCTGCTGGGCGTGCTCGATCAGTCGGTCGACATGCTGGCGGCGATCGAAGCGCTGGCGCCGCGCGTGGCAAAGGGCGGCAGCGCTACGTAGCTCGCTGGCCATCCTAAAGTTTTCTCTATAAGGCTCGTCGGCGGCCGTGTGCTATAAATCGCCGTCGAACACCGCTGCCGGTCCGTTATGTCATTCCCGTCCACACTTCTCTTGGCTGCCGTCACGGCGCTCGGTTTGACGGCGTGCGGGGAGCCTTCGGCCAACGCGCCGGGGCGTTCCGCCAACGACAACGTTCCGCGCGTCATCACGGCCGTTGCGCGAGTCGAGCAGATGGGCGTCGAAATCGAGGCGGTCGGCACCGCGCAGGCCAAAGAATCGGTCCAGATCACCTCCAAAGTGTCGAACACGGTCACGGCGATTAGTTTCAAGGAAGGCGAGGAAGTGGCGGAGGGCTCCGTGCTCGTCGAGATGCACGACGTCGAGTCGCGCGCGGCGGTCGCCGAGGCCGAAGCGGCTCTAGCGCGCAGCCGCAGTCAGTTCGATCGAAGTCGGGACCTGCAGAAACGGCAGGCGCTGTCGGTGGCCGACTTCGAGCAGGTCGACGCCACACTGAAGGCCGACGAAGCGCGCCTGGCGGCCGCTAAGTCGCGGCTGGCCGACACCGTGCTTCGTGCTCCGTTCCGCGGCACCACCGGTTTTCGGAACATCAGCGTGGGCGCCTACGTGAGCCCGGGCACTGTCATCACGACGCTCGACGATACATCACGCATCAAGCTCGACTTCACGGTGCCGGAGACGATGCTGTTCATCGTGCGGCGCGGCCTGCCGGTCGCGGCGCGTGCCACGGGGCTGCCTGACCGCGTGTTTACGGGCGTCGTCACGAACATGGATTCGCGAGTCGACCCTGTCACTCGCTCTATCGCCGTACGTGCCGAGCTGCCGAACACAGACGGCATGCTGCGCCAGGGCATGTTCCTGACGGTGGCTCTGAAAGCTGAAGCGTCGCCGACGTTGCTCGTGCCGGAAGAGGCCATCGTGCCGGAGCGGGGGAAAGCGTACGTGTTCGTCGTGCAGGACAACGTAGTGCAACGGCGCGAGGTACGTACCGGCAAGCGTAAGCCGGGCTCCGTCGAGATCATCGACGGCCTGCACGAGAACGAGCATGTCGTCGTAGAAGGCACGCAGAACATTCGCGACGGCAGCACGGTGCAGGAAATGCCGCCGCCGAACTCGCCGAGCTGACGCGCGTGCGTATCGCGGAGCTTTCGGTTCGCCGGCCGGTCTTTGCGACCGTGCTCAGCATGATGCTCGTGATCTTCGGGCTCGTGTCGCTACAACGCCTCTCGGTGCGCGAGTATCCCGACATCGATCGGCCGGTCGTGTCGATTACCACCGCCTACCGCGGAGCCTCCTCGGCCGTCATCGAGACGAAAGTCACTCAGGTCATCGAAGACTCGGTGGCGGGCATCGAGGGGATTCTCAAAATAGAGTCCGACAGCGAGGACGAGCGCTCGCAGGTTCGCATCGAATTCGACATTAGCCGCGACATCGACGCAGCGGCCAACGACGTGCGCGACCGCATCGGGCGCGTCCTCGCCAAATTGCCGATGGATTCGGATCCGCCGCAGGTCGTGAAGGCGGATGCCAACGCGGACTCGGTGGTCGTGCTGGCGTTCAGCTCCGACACGCTGTCGATGCTCGAGCTCACTGACTACGCCGAGCGCAATCTCGTCGACCGTTTATCGACGGTTCCCGGCGTTGCGACCGTGGGCATCAGTGGCGGCCGGCGCTACTCGATGCGCATCTGGCTCGATCGCCAGTCGCTCGCCGCGCACAACCTCGCTGTCAGCGACATCGAAGACGCTTTGCGGCGCGAGAACGTCGAGTTGCCCGCCGGGCGGCTCGAGTCGCGCACCCGCGAGTTCTCGCTGCGCACCATGGTGGGCCTCGACAACGAGGAAGATTTCCGCAACCTCGTTATCACTCGCGGCGCGGAAGGCCATCTCGTGCGGCTCGGTGAGGTCGCCGACGTCCGCCTCGCGGCCGAGAACGAACGTTCGTATAGCCGTCTGAATGGCAAGCCCGGTCTGTTGCTCCAGGTTCAGGCGCAGTCGAAGGGCAACACGCTCGACATCGCGCGCGGAGTGCGCCTGGAAGCCGAACGCTTGAAGCCGTCGTTGCCGGCCAACACTTCTCTCGACGTCACCATCGACAACGCCTTACCAATCGAGGCGGCCCTGCACGAAGTGCTCGTAGCCGTGGGCTTCGCCCTCGTATCGGTGCTCGCCGTCATTTATCTGTTTCTCGGCAATCTGCGCGCCACGTTGATTCCTGCCGTCACCATTCCGGTGTCGATCATCGGGTCGTTAACGGTCATGTATGCGCTCGGCTACACGATCAATGTGTTGACGCTGCTCGGGCTGGTGCTTGCGATCGGCCTCGTCGTCGACGACGCAATCGTGGTGCTCGAGAACGTGCATCGGCGCACCGAGCTTGGCGAGCCGTCCTTGGTCGCGGCCATTACCGGAACGCGGGAGATTGGCTTCGCCGTCATCGCGACCACTATGACGTTGGTATCGGTGTTCGTGCCGATCTCGTTCCTGCCGGGCGACATTGGCCGCTTGTTCCGCGAGTTCGGATTCACGCTCGCGGCGGCTGTGGTGTTCTCGGCGTTCGTAGCGCTCACGCTCACACCGATGCTGGCGTCGCGGCTTCCCGATCATACGAAGCCGAACCGGTTCGCGGCCACGATCGATCGGTTCTTCAAGGGACTCTCGGCGTTTTACGGCCGCACGCTGCATTTTCTGATGGGCCGCCCGTGGTCGGTGGTGACCGCAGTGCTCGTGCTCGTGGGGCTCGGTGTCGTGACGTTCCGCTCGGTCCCGTCCGAGTTCACCCCGCAGGCCGACGTCGGCCGGGCGCTGATCTCGCTGGAAGCCCCGGAGGGCTCGAGCATGGAATACATCGACAAGTACGCCATGCAGCTCGAGAAGATCCAGATGGCCGCCTTCGAAAACGGCGAAATCGACCGCGTGCTCATACGCGTGCCTGGCCAAGGCGGATCTGATCTACGCACCGGCAACATCAACACGGCGCGCGGCTTCGTGGTCTTCAAGCCGTGGCACGAGCGCAAGCACAACGCGAGCGAAATCATGCAGCCGCTCGTGGCCGAGGCACGTAAGCTGCCGGGCGTGCGCGTCGGCCAAGGCACGCCTGGTGGCATCGGTCGGCGCGGTATCGGGCAGCCGCTGAACGCCGTCATTGGCGGGCCCGATTACGAGTCGCTTGCCAAGTGGTCCGACAAGATGCTGGCGCTCGCCGAACAGAATCCCGGGTTGCAGAACCCGCAGACGAATTACAAAGAACGTAAACCCCAAATGAGGGTGGCAATCAATCGCGATCGTGCGGCCGATCTCGGCATCTCGCTCGAGGTCGTCGGGCAGACGCTCGAGACCGTGCTCGGGTCGCGAATCGTCACGACGTACGTCGATCGCGGTCGCGAGTACAACGTCATCGTTCAAGGACGTGACGACCTGCGACAGACGAGTAGCGATCTCACGAACATCCGCGTGCGCTCGCCCCGGACGCACGATCTGATCCCGTTGTCGAGCATCGTGGAGCTCCAAGAGACGTCGGGCACGATGCAGTTGTCACGCTTCAATCGCCTGCGGTCCATCAAGATCACGGCCGATCTCGCGCCGGGCTACACGATGGGCGAGGCAGTGCAGTGGTTCAGGGATACGGTCGCCAAGGAATTGCCGGGCGAGGCGTCGCTGGACTTCGACGGTGAATCGGGCGATTTCGTGCGCACAGGCCAGCAGCTCTACTTCACGTTCCTGCTGGCGCTTGCGGTGGTGTATCTCGTGCTCGCTGCGCAGTTCGAGAGCTTCGTGCATCCGCTCATCATCATGGTGACGGTGCCGCTCGCTCTGATCGGGGCCGTGTTCGGGCTCAAGCTGTTCGGGCTCACGATCAACATCTTCAGCCAGATCGCCGTGATCATGCTGATCGGTATCGCCGCCAAGAACGGCGTGCTGATTGTCGAGTTCGCGAACCAGTTGCGCGATCGCGGGATTGAGTTCACGGAGGCGATCATTCAGGCCGCGCAGACTCGGCTTCGTCCGGTTCTGATGACGAGCTTGTGCACATCGTTCGGCGCGTTACCGTTGATGTTGGCTAGCGGCGCCGGTATGGAGCAACGGCGACCGATCGGCATCGTCGTGTTCTTCGGCATGATGGTGGCCGTGTTCCTGACGCTGGTTGCCGTGCCGATCGCGTACTCGTTGTTCGCGCGCAATACGCGTTCACCGCAACACGTGAGTCGCATCGTCGACAGGTTGATGGGCGGCATGGCCGCGCCAGCTGTTCAAGAGCCGCGCCGCCACGACTGACGCGCGCAGCGCGCGCTCAGGCGCGTGTCAGCGCTCGCTGCGTACGGCTATTCCGAACCGCTCACAGTAGGCGCGAAACCGCGCGGTTTCCCCGGCGCGACTCAAACCGAACTCCTCGAGCGTGTAGCGATGCACGCCGTGTTTGTTCTTCGGGTTCGCTGCGAGGAACGCATCGATCGCGTTGCGCGCTTCGGCCGTCACCCGCCAGCCGAGGAAGTCGTAGACAGTCTCGATCGTGCCGAGCGGGTCCGCCTCGATCGCGTCGAAATCCACGTCCAGGAATTGCTCCGGCCGCGCGCGGTCGCGCACGGCGAGAAACCTGTCGAGCGCGCGCGCCCAGCGGTCAGCCCAGTCGGCCGCGATCTGGCGCGGGTCCGCGTGGTCGCTGAACGCTCGCCGCAGCACGGTCGCGTGGCTCGCCATCGACGCCATGACGCGTAGAGGGTCGCGGTGCGTGTGGATGACCCTCGCGTCTGGATAGCGCTTGAGCAAGCCTTCGAGCGCGAACAGGTGGCCGGGCGCTTTCAATACCCAGCGATTGCCCGGTCGCTTCGCTTGCAGGTGCTGTAGAAGGCGGCGGTGGAAGTCGAGCCCTAGATCCTGCACGGCGTCCTCGAACCAGTCCTGGTACGACGGCACGTTGTGCGTCGTGTGGAACTGAATGCTCATGAACGTTTGCGCCGTGATCGCAATGCATTCCTGCGGCAAGTCGGCAGCGATCGGGTGAATTCGCATGAACTCTGGCGCGAGCCTCTTCGCCCAAGTCAAACGCCCGTCGGTCCGCGCCCGTGCGTCATCGATCTCGCGCCGGGTCGCGACCGGCGCCGCGGGGTACATGACTTCCCACGTGAACGGCGCGCGGCTGGCGGGGTCCTGGCTGATAATGCCGTGCAGGTGCGTCGTGCCGGTACGCGGGAGGCCCACGATGAACACTGGTGCGACGATCTCTTGGCGCTCGATCACGGGGTTCGCCGCGCGTTCCGCTTCCATGCGCAATAGATTTTCGAGCAGGCTCACGAGCAGTTCGCGAACGGTAATGCGGCCGAGCGTCGTGAGCTCTGCCTCGTCGCGGTAGGACTTCAGCAGTCGCTCGAGGGGCTCCGCGAAATCCCACGCGCCGAAGCTCGTCGACCCGGCGCGGTGGAATGCAGCGCGACGCAGCTGATCGATCTCCAGCGACGGAGGGTCCGCGCCGAAACGGCGTAACGCGCGGCCGCCCGCATTCAGGGCGCCGACGGCGCCGCTGACGCAATTCTGCGCAAGGCTCATCGGTGGGGCGTAAGGGGTTTGCTACTATGCGACGCCGCATTGTGGCTTAACTGCTAACGACCCAGCAATGACACCCGACGACATCAAAGCCTTGATCGCAGACGTGCCCGACTTTCCGAAGCCCGGGATCTTGTTCAAGGACATTACGCCGCTACTCGAGCATCCCGCCGCGTTTCGTGCGGCGATCGACCAGCTCGCGCAAAGCTGCGAGGGGTTACGCGCGGACAGTATTCTCGCGATCGAGTCGCGCGGCTTCATCTTCGGCGCGGCGCTCGCGCAGCGGCTCGCGCTGCCGCTCGAGCTCGTGCGCAAACGCGGCAAGTTGCCGCGACGCTCCGTGAGCGTGAGCTACACGCTCGAGTACGGCGTCGATCATCTCGAGATTCACGAGGATGCATTGCGGCGCGGTGGCCGCTACTTGATCGTGGACGACGTGATCGCTACGGGTGGCACGGCCGCGGCCGTCGCCGAGCTCGTCGCGCGGCAGGGCGGTGTCGTGGCGGCGTGCGTGTTCCTGATCGAGCTTACGTTCCTACCGGGACGCGCGAAGCTCGGCGGTCAGAAGATCGTGAGCCTCATCTCGTATTGAGGCGCAGCCGGCTAGTTCAGGAAGTTCGCTTCAGGATGAAGTCGGACAACCACAGCAGGCTCACCGATTTCTCACCGAGAGTTTGCAATGCGTCGACTGCGCGCTTCTGCGTGTCCGCGGCGCGCTGGCGTGCGCCCTCCAGTCCGAGCGTCGACGGATAAGTCGATTTCTGATTGCTGGCGTCGCTGCCTGCGTTCTTGCCGAGAGTCGCCGTGTCCTGCTCGACCTCGAGCAAGTCGTCGCGAATTTGGAACACGAGCCCGATGTCGCGCGCAAACGTGTCGAGGTTCGCGCGTTGCGCAGCGCTGAACGAGCCGAGCTCGGCCGGCATCATGATCGCGGCTCGGATCAGCTCGCCTGTCTTGCGGCGGTGTATTTGCTCGAGGCCGCGTTCGTCGAGCCGCTGGCCTTCTGCGTCCATGTCGAGCGCTTGTCCGCCGACCATACCGGCGGGACCGGCCGCGCGAGCGAGCCAGCTAATGATGGCGACCTGGCGTTGCGGCGCCGCCGTAAGCGCGGGGTCGGTCGCGAGGATCTCGAACGCGAGCGCCTGCAGACCGTCTCCGGCGAGGATCGCAGTGGCTTCATCGAATTGCTTGTGCGTCGTGGGTCGGCCGCGGCGCAAGTCGTCATCGTCCATGGCCGGCAAATCGTCGTGGACGAGCGAATAGGCGTGAATCAATTCGACGGCGGCGGCCAATGCATCGAGCGAGTCTTCGGCAGCGCCCGCGAGCTCGCCGCTCGCGTACACCAGCAAGGGACGGACCCGTTTGCCGCCGCCCAGTACGGAGTAGCGCATGGACTCGAGCAATCGCTGCGGCACGTCGCGGTTCGCGCCGAGCACGGCGGCGAGCTTGTCATCGACCCTGCGGCGGTAGTAGTCCAGACGCTCGGCGAATGCGTCCAAAGAGGCCCGTGGTATCATGCCGCGGCATCCTAACATTGAAACGGCGCGCCCGGCGCAAGCATTCGTGGCCTTCGAATCTAGCCGAAAAAACAGCGCGTCCGCCGACGATTTCGCTTATCAATCTGCGATTCTTCCGGGTGTGTCTCGCACGTTCGCGATGACGATCCCCGTGCTGCCGCACGACCTCGCCATCGTCACGACCAACGCGTACCTCCTGTGTCGCCTCGCGGACACGATCGAGGATGACGTCGGTCTCGACAACGATCAGAAGTCGCACTTTCACGCGCGGTTCGTCGCGGTGGTCAAAGGCGAGCAGAGCGCCGAGGAATTCGCGGCCGAGCTCTTTCCATTGTTGTCTGAGCATTCACTTCCTGCCGAACGCGACCTCGTGCGCAACACCGCGGCCGTCATTCGCGTGACGCGGGGCTTCTCGCAGCCTATCCGCGATGCGCTCACGCGCTGCGTCGCGATCATGTGCAAGGGCATGCCAGAGTTTCAGCGCAACAAGAGCTTGAAGGGTCTGGAAGATCTGAACGAGCTCGGGCAGTACTGCTACTACGTGGCCGGCGTCGTCGGGGAAATGTGCACCGAGTTGTTCTGCTTACACTGTCCGGAGCTTGAGCCGCGGCGCGAGAAGATGCTCGAGCTCGCCGTATCGTTCGGTCAGGGATTGCAGATGACGAACATCCTGAAGGACATCTGGGACGATCGTCAGGTGAATACGTGTTGGTTGCCACGCTCCGTTTTCCCGGCGGATTTCGATCTTGCGCGGCTCGAGGAGTTGCATGAGGGCGCCGCGTTCCGCGAGGGACTGGAGCGGTTGGTCGGCGTCGCGCATGCGCATCTGCGTAACGCGCTCGAGTACACGTGCATGATTCCCAAGCGCGAGAAGGGCATTCGGCGTTTTTGCTTGTGGGCGCTTGGGCTCGCGGTCCTGACGCTGCGCAAGGTGCACGCGCATCCTTCGTTCCGGTCCGCGGCCGAAGTCAAAGTGTCGCGGCGGACGGTCAAGGCCACCGTGCTCGCGACGAATCTGACACTGCTCAGCAATCGCGCGTTGAAGCTGATGTTCGCGCGCGCCGCCGACGGGTTGCCGCTCGTCGTGGAAACGCAGGCCGGCACGCGCGACCCCAGCCGGCTCGACCGGCGCATCAATGTCGTTTAGTGGCGGCGCCGTGCCGGCTGCCGTGCCCCATACCGTAATCATTGCCGCGCTCGGTAACGAGCGTGCCGCGCTCGCGCGCGTAGCGCACGCGGCGCTCGGTTGGTCGCTCGTGCAAAGCGGCCCAGGTCCCGAACGTGCTGCGCAGTGCGCGAAGGCCGCGGTCGCGGCCGGTGCGAAAGCGCTGGTTTCCTGGGGACTCGCGGGTGGGCTTGCAGCCGACATCGAGCCAGGCACCGTGATTCTGCCTCGGCGAGTCATCATGCAGCGCGGCGCGACGTTCGCCGTGGCCGTCGCGTGGCACGAGCGGCTCGCGGCGCTCGCAACAGAATTCGCCATGACCTTCGGCGATCTGTTGACCGTACCCACAGCGCTTGGATCGCCAGCGGCGAAAGCCGCGGCCGCCATGGCGTTGGCGGCGGTCGCTGTAGACATGGAGTCCGCGGCGATTGCAGCCGTCGCAGCGCGTGCTCGCGTGCCGTTCGTCGCGCTGCGTGTCGTTGTGGATGCGCAGGGCGACGCTCTTCCGACGGGCGCGGAGAACTGGATTGACGCGCGCGGCAACATGCGCAGCGCCGCGGCGCTCGGCGCAATCGTGCGGCCCGGCGAGTGGCAGGCGTTGTGGCGGCTTGCTCAGCGTTATCGCCGCGCCAACGCCGTGCTCGTTGCGCTCGCGCGGAGCGTCGCCTCGCGGCGTTTGCTCGGCGACGCGCCGGGGAACGGCTGAGGTCGCATGGCAAAAGTAGCGGATACGATCGGAGCATGGCTCGGCCGGTGGGTCAGGCTCGTGATCACGTGGCCGAAGTCCACGACCTTCTTGAGTCTGCTCGCGACGGTGCTCGCGGGTTGGTACGCCGTGGGCCACCTCGGCATCAACACCGACACCGCGAACCTGATTTCGCCGAGCCTGCCGTGGCGGCAGCACTTCAATGAGTTCCGCCAGGCGTTCCCGGTTCGCGACCGCAATCTGCTGGTCGTGATCGACGCGGCTTCTCCTGCCGCGGCCGATACGTTCGCGTCTGCGTTGCTCGCAGAGATGCGGCGCTCGCCCGACACGTACCACTCGATTCTGCTGCAAGGCGAGGGCGAGTTCTTCGAGCGCAACGGCTTTCTGTATCTGCCGACGGCCGAGCTCTCGACGCTCGTCGATCGGCTCGCCGCTGCGCAGCCGCTGCTCGGTTTGTTGCAGGCGCGCTTCGACGGCACCGCCGTGCTCGACGTTGCGACACTCACGCTGACGCAAGCGCCGAGCGGCGCCGCAAGCGACATCGAGCCGTTCTACAGCGCGCTCGCGAAGAGCCTCGACGGCGCGGCGCGCGGTGATGCAACGCCGCTCGCGTGGCGCAGCCTGATCGCTGCCGGCGCCGCCCCGACGAATCGGCGCATCGTGGTGCTGCAGCCCGCTCTGAACTTCGGGCAAGTGCAGCCGGCCACGACGGCCATCAATGGGATTCGCGACATCGTCGCGCGTCTGAACACGCGCGTAGAGGCACCCGTCCGCGTGCGTCTGAGCGGCAGCGTCGCGATGGAGCACGAGGAGCTTGCGAGCGTGAGATCCACGGCCGGCATCGGCGGCCTTGCGACGGCGGTGCTCGTAGCCCTGATCCTGCTCGCCGTGTTGCGCTCCTGGCGCCTGCTCGCGATATCGCTCGTGACCTTGGCCTCCGGTCTCGCGCTGACGGCTGCCTTCGCCGCGGGCGCCGTGGGCCATCTGAATCTACTTTCGGTCGCTTTCGTGGTTCTCAACGTGGGTTTGGGAAGCGACTACGTGATCCACGTGCTGCTGCGCTACAAGGAGCTCGTGGCCGGCGGCCACCGCATGCCGGAGGCGCTGGTCGAAATGGGCCGCGATACAGGTGCGTCGCTGGTGGTCTGCGCCGTTACCACCGCCGCTGGGTTCTACTCGTTCATTCCAACTAACTTCTCGGGCGTGTCGGAGCTCGGATTGATCGCGGGCACCGGAGTGTTCTTCGGGCTGTTCGTCAGCGTCACGCTGCTGCCGGCGCTGGTCGTGCTGTTCACCGACGAGCGCGCCGCCATGCGACCGCCGCGCTGGGTCGACGCCAAGTATTTCGCTCCGCTCTCGCGCCGCCCGCGGCTGGTGCTGGCCATCGCCATCGTCGTGCTGCTGGTATCCGCCGTGCTGCTGCCGCGCGTTACGTTCGACAGCAACCCGATCCACCTTCGCGACCCGCGCACGGAAGGTGTCACGACGCTGCTCGAGCTCGCGGAAGCGGGCGAAGCTCCGCTACTGAATCTCGTGGCCGTTGCGCCCAGCGACGAGGTCGCTCAGAGCTGGGCCGCGCAGCTGCGGAAGCAACCCGAGATCCGCAACGTCGTGACGATCGCGCAGCTCGTGCCACGCGATCAGGACGACAAGCTCGCGCTGCTCGGCGACCTCAACCTGCTGCTCGGGCCGAAGTTCGCGATGCTGAACGCCGTGCCGCCCGATCCCGCGGCACTCGACGCAGCACTCGCAAAACTCGAAGCGGCGGCCGCAGGCTCGGCCAGCGCCGCGCAACTGGAAGCGGCAGTAATGGCGCTGCGTCAACGGCTCGCGACAGCCGCACCGGATGCGCGCGAGCAAGAGCTCCGCTCTCTCGACGGCGCGCTGACGAAAACCTTGCCTGGCGAGCTCGCGCGATTGTCCGCTGGCCTGCAGGCGATGAAGTTCGACCGCACGACGTTGCCCGCGAATCTCGCGGACCGCTGGCTCGCAAGCGGCGGCCGTGAGCTCGTCGAGATCACGCCCAGCGAGAACGTCGGCGACAACGCTACGGCGAGTCGTTTCATTGCCGCCGTCCGTGCCGTCGCGCCGAACGCCACGGGTCTGCCCGTCGTGTACCAAGAGGCATCGGCCACCGTCGTGGACGCGTTCGAGCATGCGCTGTTGTATGCGTTCATCATGGTGGGCGTCATCATCTTTCTGTCGTTACACGGGTTGAAGGACACGCTGTTCGTCGTCGTCCCGATCGTGCTCGCCACGGCCGTTACGGCAGCGCTTGCCGTGCTGATCCGCATGCCGTTCAACTACGCCAACATCATCGCGTTGCCGCTGCTGGTGGGTATGGGCGTCGACAACGGCATTCATGTTGTGCATCGTTTACGTGCAGAGCGCGCCACGGAGTTGTTCAACACGAGCACGATGCGCGCCGTGCTCGCGAGCGCGCTGACGACGATTGCGAGCTTCGGCAACCTGGCATTCTCGCCGCACGTCGGCACGGCCAGCATGGGCATCTTGTTGGCACTTGGTCTCGGCGTGAGCATGGCCTTCACGCTAATCGTGTTGCCCGCGTGGCTGAAGGTGTTCGGCGGTGAGGCGCAGCGGGCTGCATGAGCGACCCGAAGCTCGTGACCGGCGCGAACGGTTTCCTAGGCGCCGCAGTCCTGCGCGCGCTGCTGGCGGCCGGTGAACGGGTTCGCGCATTCGTGCGGGCGGGCAGCGATCGGCGCAACCTCGCCGGATTGGACGTCGAGATCGCGGAAGGCGATCTGACCGATCGTGCGTCGCTCGACGCCGCCATGCCCGGCTGCGCCGGCGTCTATCACGTCGCGGCCGATTACCGGTTGTGGGTGGCGGACTCCAAGCCGATGTACCGCACGAACATCGAAGGCTCCATCAACGTGCTCGAGGCCGCGGCGGCGGCGAGCGTGCCGCGAGTCGTCTACACGTCGAGCGTGGCGGTCCTCGGAATCAACAAGGACCGGACGCCGGCCGACGAGGAGACGCCCGTCACGGCCGAGCAAATGATCGGCCACTACAAGCGCTCGAAGTTTCTGGCGGAGCAGGCGGTGCGCGCCCGCGCCCGCGAGCTGAAGCTCGAAGTCGTCACGGTGAATCCATCGACGCCGATTGGCCCCGGCGACGTGAAGCCCACGCCCACGGGCCGCATTCTGCTCGATGCAGCCGCAGGCCGAATGCCGGCGTTCGTGGACACGGGCCTGAACCTCGTCGACGTCGACGACTGCGCGCGTGGCCATCTGCTCGCGTTCGCGGTAGGTGTGCCGGGCGAACGCTACATCCTCGGCGGCGAGGATTTCACGTTGCGGCAAATTCTCGAGACGGTTGCCGCGAAGGTCGGCCGACGACCCACGACGATTCGCCTACCGCACTGGTTCGTATATCCGATCGCTATCGCGGCGGAGGCCGCCGCCCTGGTCACGCGAAACGAACCGCGCGTGACGCTCGACGGTGTCAGGATGTCGACCAAGCACATGTATTTTTCCAGCCGCAAAGCCGAGCGCGAGCTAGGCTATCGCTGGCGCGACCCGCGGCTCGCGATTGCTGCCGCGGTGGATTGGTTCAAAAACAATGAGTACTTCTAGTCGAATTACGGGAAAGGCGGAAGCGCGCGCCGGCGCGAACTTCGCGTTGATCAAGTACTGGGGCAAGGCCGATGCGCGCCTGAACGTGCCGGCCGTGGGCTCCATCTCGATCACGCTCGACGCCTTATGGTCGGACACCGACGTGGAGCTCGATTCGAAGCTCGCCCGCGACGAGTTCACTCTGAACGGTCGCGCGCGGGCGGACGAGCAGGGCAAGGTCTCGGCCTGCCTCGACGTGCTGCGCGCTCGCGCGCAGGTTGCGACGCGCGCGCGGATCACGAGCCGCAATAATTTCCCGACCGGTGCCGGGCTCGCGTCGTCGGCCTCGGGTTTCGCGGCGCTCGTGACGGCCGGCGCCGCGGCGCTCGGCCTGAATCTGTCGCCACGCGAACGCAGCATCGTGGCGAGGCAGGGCTCGGGCTCCGCCGCTCGCTCGGTGTTCGGTGGGTTCGTGGAGATGCACGCGGGCACCGCGCCGGACGCTCTCGATAGCTTCGCCGAACCGTTGCTCAGCGCCGAGGCGTGGCCGCTCGAGGTCGTGATCGCCGTGACTGCGACCGGCGAAAAGGAAGTCGGTTCGAGCAGCGGTATGACGCGCTCGGCCACGTCGTCGCCGTACTATCCGGCGTGGGTGGCCGGTCAACCGGCCGATCTCGCCACTGCGCGCACCGCGATCGAAACGCGCGACTTCGCAGCGCTCGCTGACATCGCCGAGCACAACTGTCTCAAGATGCACGCTGCCGCAATCGCCGCAAAGCCGCCGCTCGTGTACTGGAACGGCGCGACCGTGGAGTGCATGCACGCGGTGCGGAAGTTGCGCGCCGGCGGCGTGCCGGTGTTTTTCACGATCGATGCTGGCCCGCAGGTCAAGGCCGTCTGCTTACCTTCTGCGCGATCGCAGGTCGAGGTGGCGTTGCGCGGGGTGCCCGGTGTGCTCGAGCTGCTGACGAGCCGGCTCGGTCCCGGCGCGGAGCTTCTCTAACGTGTTCGTTGCGCGAGCACCCGGCAAACTCGTGGCGCTCGGGGAATACGCGGTGTTGGACGGCGCGCCCGCGCTCGTGCTCGCGCTCGACCGGTTCGCAGAGGTGCGCATCACTGGGAGCCCGGACTCG
This sequence comes from Gammaproteobacteria bacterium, assembly GCA_039933105.1. Classification (GTDB taxonomy): domain Bacteria; phylum Pseudomonadota; class Gammaproteobacteria; order Steroidobacterales; family Rariloculaceae; genus FEN-1219. Next base: position 19,126 of record JBDTOT010000045.1, read on the forward strand.
GCATCCCATCTCGAAACACGGCCGATACTGCTCGGGCAACGGACTTTTGCGCCGGGTGAGCCCAGCGGTGCTGCGTTGCTCGATGTGGTGACCGCTGAGGTGGCGCCGCCACTGGCTTGGCGCGCGGCCGTCGATTCCACGGCCTTCTTCGAAGGCGCCGATAAGCTCGGCCTGGGTTCGAGCGCGGCGGTGCTCTGCGCGTGGGCCGGAGCCTTCACCGCGTTCGCGAGGGCAGAGGGCCGAGAAGCGCCACAGCCGACGCTCCCGGGCTTGATCCGTCTGCATCGCGCATTCCAGGGCGGCCGCGGCAGCGGTATCGACGTGGCGGCCGCGTTCACCGGGGGCGCGATCAGCTTCCGCCGCGATCGCGCAGGTACGCCCCAAGTTGGTTCAGTCCGACTGCCGAACAGTGTAGGATTCGCGGGTATTTTTGCCGGCCGGTCGGCCTCCACGCCCGAGTTTGTCGCGCACTATCGGGCCTTTAGGGAGGCCCAGCCAGGTAAGGCGGCCGCCATGCTGCGGCGCCTGACGGAAGTGGCTGAGGCAGGGTGTGCGGCAGCTAGAGAGGACGAAGCGGCCGCATTTGTAGCCTCGCTCGCGGAGTACGGCCGCGGGTTGCAAGCTCTAGGGGACGCTATAGGTACGGAGATCGTCACGGCCGAACACCGCGAGATCGGTGAGCACGCCCGGAAGTTTGGCGTGGCCTACAAGGTAAGCGGTGCCGGCGGGGGGGATCTCGGCTTGGCGTGTTCGACGGATTCCGGAGCACTTGCGGCGTTTGTACGGTCGGTGACCGATCGGGGTTTTCGAGTGATCAAAGTGTCTCTGGCTGAACAAGGCCTCACCGTCGAACAGCGTGCTCCGGAGGCTACTCCGTGAGCGGCGATCGGACGCGCATTCCGGATTTCTACAAGCTGAGCGTCGAGGAACGCGTACGCGCAGTTCACGAGCGCGGCCTCATCGATACGGCCGACTTCCGAGCGCTTTCGAGCGGGCGGCACACGCTCGATCTCGAAGCCGCCGACAAGATGATCGAGAACGTCGTCGGCGTCATGGGGTTGCCGCTCGGTCTCGGCATGAACCTCGTCGTCAATGGCAAGCAATACATCGTACCGATGGTCGTCGAGGAGCCGTCGGTGGTAGCTGCGCTCGGCTCGGCTGCGAAACTGATCCGCGCGTGTGGCGGGTTTCGCGCCGAAGCCACGGACCCGATCCTGATCGGGCAGATCCAGGTAGTGAACCTGCCGGACATGGAACGTGCGAAGCAGGGTCTGCGCGATCGCAAGCAGGACCTGATCAACCTGGCCAACAGTTTCCATCCGAACATGGTGGCGCGCGGCGGTGGCGCACGCGACATCGAGCTGTTCGTGCATCCGTTGCCGTCGAGCGGCAAGCCGATGCTCGTCGTGCACTTGCTCGTCGACACGCGCGATGCGATGGGAGCGAATCTTGTCAACGGCATGTGCGAAGGCATCGCACCGCTCGTCGAGACCATCACGGGCGGCGAGGTGTTTCTGCGCATTCTCTCGAATCTCACTGACCGCGCGCTCGCGCGCGCGAGCTGCAAGATTCCGCTCACGCAGCTCGCGGGTCGCGGCTACACCGGTGAGCAGGCTCGCGACGGCATCATCGTCGCGGCCGAATTCGCGGCGGTCGATCCGTATCGCGCGGCCACGCACAACAAAGGTGTCATGAACGGCATCGATCCGGTCGCGATCGCGACCGGCAACGACTGGCGCGCGATCGAAGCCGGCGCCCACGCGTACGCTGCACGCAGCGGGCGCTACTCCTCGCTGACCGAGTGGTGGGCGGACGAAGAGGGCAACCTGTGCGGCAGCATCGAGCTGCCGATCAAGGTTGGCATCGTCGGTGCCCCGATCGAGTCGAATCCTACCGTCGCGTTAAACCTGAGGTTGCTCGACGTCGGATCGGCCACCGAGCTCGCGCAGGTCATGGCGGCCGTGGGACTCGCGCAGAACTTTGCTGCGATCCGTGCGCTTGCGACCGAAGGCATTCAGAAAGGCCACATGACGTTGCACGCGCGCAGCGTAGTGACCGCGGCTGGGGCGACGAAAGAGCTTTTCGACGACGTGCTGGATCGGCTGATCCAGAGCGGCGTAATCAAGGTTTGGAAAGCGCAGGAAATCATCGCGGAGGTGCAGGAGGAGCGCCGTCGCAAGCAATCCGGGCCCACGGCGAAGCGTAGCCAGGAAGCAAAGATGGGCGTCGGCTACGGCAAGGTGATCCTGCTCGGTGAGCATGCGGTCGTCTACGGCCGCCATGCGATCGCGGCTCCCATCCCGCTCGCAATCAAAGCGCTCGTCGAGGATTGCGACGAGGGTATTCATCTTTTGATCCCGCGTTGGGGCGTCGAGTACCGGCTCGCGAGCAGCCCGAACGAACGTCGCTCGTTCGAACGGCCGGCCGGTGTCGTGCTCGATCAGCTGGGCTTGAGCGGCCGTGCGATGCGTATCGAGGTTTTTCCCGATGTGCCGCGCAGCATGGGTCTCGGCGGCTCGGCGGCGATGGCTGTGGCGATCGTGCGGGCGCTCGACAAGCATTTCCGGTTGGGCTTGACCGATGAGCATGTCAACCGACTCGCGTTCGAGTCCGAGAAAGTGGCTCATGGCAACCCGAGCGGTCTCGACAACACGCTCGCGTGTTACGGCAAAGCGCTCGTATTCCGGACCGGCGAACCGCCGCTGATCGAGCCGCTGAATATCCGCGAGCCGATTTCCGCCGTTATCGGCATGACGGGCCTCGAGGGGCTCACCGCTAAGACGGTCGGCCGCGTGCGTGCGGCCTGGCAACAAGACAAAAAGCTCTACGAGCGCATTTTCGACCAGATCGACGCCCTGACGCTGCGCGGGATTCAAGCCATTCAGGACAATGATTTGCCAACTCTCGGCCAGCTCATGAATATTAATCAGGGCATGCTGAATGCCCTGGGCGTTTCGACCCCAGAGTTAGAGAAGGTGTGCGACATCGCACGGGAGAATGGGGCGCTCGGCGCCAAGCTCACGGGCGGTGGTGGCGGTGGCTCGATCATCGCGATTTGCGACGGCGACACGGAGCTTGTGGTGAGCGCGATCCGCGCGGCGGGTTTTCAGGCGCTGCCGGTGCAACTCGGAGCGGATTTGAATGGCGCGTGAGGAAGTCGTTTCCAATGCCAGCGAGCAACTGATCCTCGTCGACGAGTTCGACCGAGAGATTGGCTTCAAGGCAAAGAACGATGCCCATCTCGGCAAGGGCGTGCTGCACCGCGCGTTCTCGATTTTCGTCTTCAATTCGGCCAACGAGTTGCTGCTGCAGCAGCGCAGCCCGGGTAAGATGCTGTGGCCGAACTACTGGTCGAACACGTGTTGTTCGCATCCGCGGCGCGGTGAGGTGATGCAGGAGGCCGTCGTGCGGCGGCTCGCGCAAGAGCTCGGCTTCGAGTGCCCCCTGACGTTCCTGTACAAGTTCAAATATCAAGCGCAGTTCGGGACCGTCGGCGCCGAGCACGAACTCTGCTCCGTCTACTACGGCCGCTACGACGGCGCGGTGGACGTCAACGTCAATGAGATCGCCGCCTGGCGCTGGGTCGATGTCATAACGCTCGAGCGGGAGCTCGCGGTGACGCCAGACCGCTTTACGCCATGGTTCAAAATGGAGTGGGTGCACATCAAGGCCAACTACCTCGATGGTATGCTGGCAAGCACAGGCACGGACGGCTAACTAAGCGACAAGCTGGAGAATTGTATGGGTATTCCGGTCGTACAGACCTATCGCATCGCACGCTATATCTTCGAGCAGAAGCTGAAGCGCAACAAACGCTATCCGCTCGTGCTGATGCTCGAGCCGTTGTTCCAGTGCAACCTTGCATGCTCCGGCTGCGGCAAAATCGATTATCCCGACGAGATTCTGCGCAAGCGCATGTCCGTGGAGGACGCGCTGAACGCCGTGGACGAGTGCGGCGCCCCTGTTGTGTCGATCCCGGGCGGCGAGCCGCTGATCCACAAAGAGATGCCGAAGATCGTCGAGGGCATCGTTGCACGGAAAAAGTTCGTGTATCTGTGCACGAACGCGCTCTTGCTCGAGCAGAAGCTCGATCAGTACACACCGTCGCCGTACCTCACGTTCTCGATTCACTTGGATGGCAACAAGGATCGGCACGACGCTTCTGTGTGCCGCGACGGTACGTTCGACAGAGCCGTGTCGGCCATCAAAGCTGCGCGGGCGCGCGGGTTCCGAGTCACGGCAAATTGCACGCTATACGCCGGCGAGGATCCCGAGGACGTGGCGAATTTCTTCGACCACGCCATGTCCCTCGGCGTCGAAGGCATCATGATGTCGCCGGGATACAGCTACCAGCACGCGCCGCGCCAGGACGTGTTCTTAGGTCGTCGCAAGTCGAAGGAGCTGTTCCGTTCGATCTTCAAGATCGGCAAGGCGCGCGGCAACAAGTGGCACTTCAATCAGTCGAGCATGTTCGTCGACTTCTTGGCCGGCAACCAAAGCTATCAGTGCACGCCGTGGGCGAACCCCACGTACAACGTGTTTGGCTGGCAGAAGCCGTGCTACCTGCTCGTGGATGAGGGCTACGCCAAGAGCTACAACGAGCTCATGGAAAGCACTGAGTGGGACAAGTACGGAGTGGGCCGCAATCCGAAGTGCGACAACTGCATGGCGCACTGCGGCTACGAAGGCACCGCGGTCGAACACACGATCTCGAGCCCTCTGACGGCACTCGGCGTGTTCCTGTTCGGGCCGAAGCTCGACGGCGAGTTCGCGCCGGAGCTGCCTGTGCTGCATCAAGGCGCCCCGGGCATCGCGATTCCGGTCGATCAGATTGGCCGTTTGAAGCGCTAACCTGATGCGACCGGGCACGGTTGCCGCCGTGTCCTCATGACCGCACTGCTCGTGTGCAGCGTGCTCGCGCTGCTCGCTTGGCTCGGCGTGCTGGTCGCACCGTATCAGCCTCATCGCTTGCGCGAATGGCTCGATGCCGACGACGAGGCGTCCCCCGACCTTTCCGCTGTCACCGTATTGATCCCGGCGCGCGACGAAGCCGATGTGATCGGGCGGACCGTGTCGGCGTTAGCCGCGCAGGGGCGGGGCCTTGCGGCGATCGTCGTCGACGATCAGTCGAGCGATGGGACCGGCGCGGCGGCGATGAGCGCTGCGGACGATCCGGCCGCTCTCGTGTTGCGCGTGCTGCGCGGCGACGCGCTGCCGGCGGGTTGGGCCGGCAAGCTCTGGGCGCTCGAGCAGGGGCAAAAACTCGTCGATCGGCCGTTCGTGCTGCTGCTCGACGCCGACATCGAGCTTGAACCCAAGTTCGTGCCGACCTTGCTGCGTGAGGCGCTGCGGCGTAACGCGAGCCTCGTTTCCATCATGGCCGAGCTGCACTGCACCACGTTCTGGGAGCGCTTGCTGACGCCGGCTTTTGTCTTCTTCTTCAAGCTGCTGTATCCCTTCGCGTTGAGTAACGATCCGCGGCGCCGCACGGCGGCCGCGGCAGGCGGTTGTATGCTGGTCCGTACGGACGCGCTGCGCGCGATCGGCGGATTCGCCGCGATTCGCGGAGCGCTGATCGATGACTGCACGCTGGCCGCTGCTCTGAAACGCGCCGCGCCGCCGATATGGCTTGGCGTGAGTCGCTCCGTTCGTAGCCTGCGTGCGTATCCAGCCCTCGGAGATTTTTGGGCGATGGTAAGCCGCAGCGCATTCACGCAGCTTCACTACTCGAACTTATTGTTGCTGCTGACGAGCGCGCTGATGCTCGTCCTGTTGCTCGCGCCGATCGCTGCCGTCGTGGTGCTGCCTGCGGGTAGCGCGACTCCCCGGCTAGTCGGCGCGGCTGCATGGCTCGCGATGGGTGCCGCGTATTTCCCCGTCGTGCGGTTTTACCGACTGAGCGCGCTTTGGGCGCTGACCTTGCCGCTGGCGGCTGCGCTATTTCTCGCGATGACATGGACCTCGGCTTTCGCGTACTGGCGCGGCTCGCACGGCACTTGGAAGAGCCGCAGCTACGATCGCTCGCTGGCGCGACACTAGTGGGCTGAATGACAACGAGTACATTGATTACCCTGATTCTCGAAGGGCTGGCGTTTCTGTGACTCATGCCCGAGATTTGCCGCGAGCGGTCGCGATATTCGAGAAAAATTGCGTTGCGGTGATCCCGCACCGCTGCGATTCGACACGCGGCGCGACGAAGATCTGACGGTAGTCAGTGCATGGCTGCCCTCTGCGATAGCCATGCGCCAGTTCCGCGAGGCATGCCACGAATACGTGGGCGCCCTGTGGTATCGCGTGCGCTACTGAGACCGTTCGGCGCTACTAGCGCATTGCACACGCCAAGAGGAAAATCCTTGGGATGATCGCCCCATTCTCCCTCTGGCGCCGCGCAGTATTTGCGGTACTGGTGTTCGGCGCCACGTTATTTGCCCACGCCGCCGACTTCGCCATCGCCACCGATACACCCGAGGCCACGATCGCGACGCTGCAACGCGGGCTCATTGCGTTGTCGCAACGCTCCCCGCGTGCCACGGTCGACGAGCGCTACAAAGCCCTCGAGCCTCTGATCGTCGCCACGCACGATCTGCCCTACATCGCGGAGTTCGCGTTGCGTCGCCAGTGGCCGCAGCTTGCCGAAGCCGACCGTGCGCGTTTCGTCGCGGCTTTTCAGCGTTTGAGCGTCATGACGTATGCGGCGCGGTTCGTGAACGTGAGTCCGAACACGTTCCGACCCATCGCCGCCGGTGCGGCGCCCGTGTCGGGGCGCGCACAGGTCACGACGGGTGTCGCGCGAGTCGGCCAGCCCGATGTGTCTTTCGAGTACTTGCTGCAGCAGGGCAGCGCCGGATGGCGAATCGCCAACATCGTGGCCGACGGCGTCAGCGACCTGGCGCTGAAGCGCGCCGAATATCAGCGAATTCTCGGCAGCGGCACGCTCGACACCTTGATCAAAGAACTCGAAGCGCAGACCGAGCGGTTGCGCCAGCGCTGAGCGGCAGCGTCAGCGCACGAAACGGTAGTACTCGATTCCTTCGTCGCTGAAGTTCGGGTTCGCGCTGCTGCCGATCGACTGAATCACGAAACCATCGTCCGGCTCGATGAGGCCGTGCGCGGTGCCGGTATCGTGCAGATTCTCGTACTGCGTCTGCGTCAGGTCCTGATGGGATTCGAGCGCGTTCTCGAATCCGATCAGCGATGCGGCCTCGCGCCAGCTCGGTGCAACGGTCATTGGAATTGCCTCCGCGGCATCACCGCTGCCATAGCCGACGGCCAGCACTTTGCCGTGTGCAAGGTCGGTGCCCCGCTGATAGGCATCTTCGAGGCCTGCGGCCATCCATGCCGGCAGCGCCGCGCAATAGACATTGCCGATGTCTTTCATGCTCTCCGAGCCCAGCGACATTTTCGCCGCCACCATTGCGCTGAATTCCGCGCTGGCGCGGAAGTCCTTCAACAGCTGCACGCTGAGCGGGTAGGCATCGGCGTCGATGGTTCCGTCTTTTACGAGCTGAAGAATGTTCGGCTGCGAGCGCATTTCGGCAAGCACGCTCTGCAGCGGCATCTTCGCTCGATTGCAATAACCCTCGAGCTCGGCTAGCCCGGTGGCGCCGTCGCTTGCCAGGCCGAAGAGGTAGCTCATCGCAAACGATTGCTCCGGCATTCGGTGATACGGCCGGTGCATGAAGATCGCGGCGAGCTCGCGGTAGTACTCCGGCGCGTCGCGGCCCATGCGGCGCGCCATGTCGTCGAGCGCGTGTTGGGTTTCGTCGAGGTAACAGGTCGTGGAGTACTTGCCGTTGAAGACGGGTAGGTCTTGGAAGTGTCCGTTCAGTTTGCCGCGGATAATGTTGCGCAACACCGGCTTACGGAAGTCGACAGCGCGGTACGAAGAAGCGCTGCCAATGTGTTCGAGGTGGACCGTCAGGAGGCGCGGGTTGCGCTCGACCAGCATGGCTACGGCGCCGGCTCCCTGAGTAGGTTCGCCCGAGCTACCGCGCGCGTACTCCGCGATATCGGCGCTTACCACGATCGCGCACCGGTCCTCGGGCTCCAGCGCCAGGTAGCGTAGGGCGTGTTTCAAGGCGTACACGCCTCCGAGGCACGCGTGTTTGACCTCCGGAACCTCGCAGTTGCGGGCGAGAGGCGGCCGGCCGCTGGCCTGGAGGCCCTCGTCCAGCATGCCTTTGACGATGACGGCGCCCGCGGAATTGTCTGTGCTAGATTCGGTCCCAAGCCCGAGGAAGCCCACTTTCCGGGGGTCGACGCCGTAGCGGTCGATCAACCGCATGACCGCGTTGGCGGCCATGGTGTACACGCTTTGCGCCGGGCCGCGCATTCGGAAGCTGTGGCCAACGACGGCGCGGGTCTTATCCCAGGGGGTGTTGGTCCAGCGACACCATGATTCGAGGTCGACGCGATACGGCGGCACGTATACGGCGAAGCCGCTGATTCCCACTTGGTCCGTCATAGAACTCCCGGCACTCAGCCGTTCATGGCAGTCGTTGCTGGCCCGCCACCGTTGCACTCCGCACGGCATTATATGACAAACGCTTGACGTTCGGTCCTTGTGGAATGTGCCGTCGTTCGCCCTTTACGAACCTTGAGCGTCACGGTTCCCGACCTCACTGATAGAATTCCTCCAGGTTTCCCCTCGGTCGTCCACGCATGAAGCTCAGAATTCGCGGTAACTCCCTGCGGCTACGCGTATCCCGGACCGAACTCCTGCAGATTGCGGAGCAGGGCTCGGCCGAAGACTCGATCCGATTCGCGCCGGGCGCGGAATGGCGGTACGGGATCGAAGTTCACCCGGGGGGTGACGTGGCCGCGCGGTTTGCGGGCAATTCGCTGCGCGTGATCGTGCCGAAGGCGAGTGTCGAACGTTGGCTTGACGAACGCGAGGTCGCTATCGAGGGCGAGCAGGCGATTGGCAGTGGGGAGACGCTGCGAATCCTGGTCGAGAAGGACTACACGTGCCTGGCGCCGCGCAGCGGCGAGGACGACTCCGATTTGTTCGTGAATCCGCAGCAGCCCAAAGGGGCCCAGTGCTGATGATTTTTTTGGTCCGAGCCCAATTGGGCGTGGGTATACTAGTGAGTCCATTGGGTTTCTTGAGTCTAGGGAAGCGCCGTTCGTGAATCGGGGAGATCAAAACCAAGCGACGGCCATACGCCGCCTTGCCGAGGCGGGCGCCGCGGAACCCGGAGCGCTATTACCGATACTGCATGCCATTCAGGATGAGATCGGATACGTCCCCGATGCTGCGGTGCCGATCGTTGCCGAAACGCTGAATCTGTCCCGCGCCGAGGTTCATGGCGTCGTGACGTTCTATCATTTCTTTCGTACCAAGCCGGGCGGCAAGCAGACGGTATATCTATGCCGAGCCGAGGCGTGTCAGTCGATGGGGGCCCGCGCCCTCGAGGATTACGCCCGTCGCAAGCTCAATATCGATTTTCACGAGACCACCGCCGATGGCCGATTCAGTCTCGAGCCTGTGTATTGCCTCGGCAACTGCGCGTGCTCACCGGCCATCATGGTCGATGAAACCGTTTATGGCCGCGTCACTGCGCAGCGCCTCGATGAGATTCTGAAATAGCCATGGCCACGACGAGCACCAAAGTATTCGTCCCCGTCGATACGACCGCGCGGTCGCTCGGCGCCGACGCCGTGGCCGCTGCGATCGCGGCCGAGGCAACGCGCCGCGGCGCAGCCGTCGAAATCGTCCGCAACGGGTCGCGTGGCCTGTACTGGCTCGAGCCGCTCGTCGAAGTCGTCGTCGACGGTACGCGCCTGGCCTACGGCCCTGTGGCTACGGCCGACGTTGCGGGCCTGTTCGATGCAAAATTCCTGACCGGCGGCAAGCACGCTCTCGCGCTTGGGCCCACGGAGAAGATCGAGTATCTGGCCAAACAGAACCGGTTGACCTTTGCGCGTGTCGGTATCGTCAATCCGTTATCGCTCGATGACTATCGCGCGAACGGCGGTTATCGCGGTCTTGCCAATGCCTTAAAGCTGACCGGCGAGCAGATCGTCGCCGCCGTCACGGATTCCGGCCTGCGCGGCCGCGGCGGCGCGGCATTCCCGACCGGCATCAAGTGGAAGACCGTGCTCGGTGCGGCGGCCGACCAGAAGTACGTCGTCTGCAACGCGGACGAGGGTGACTCGGGCACGTTTGCCGACCGCATGATCATGGAGAGCGATCCGTTCGTGCTGATCGAAGGCATGACGATCGGCGGTATCGCCGTCGGTGCCACGAAGGGGTTCGTGTACATCCGCGCCGAGTACCCGCAGGCCATCCACACGATGCGGGCCGCCATAGAGAGCGCGAAGGCGGCCGGATTTCTAGGCGTCGGCGTTCTAGGCACGAAGCATTCGTTCGACCTCGAGGTCCGCGAAGCGGCGGGCGCCTACATCTGCGGCGAGGAAACTTCGCTGCTCGAAAGTCTCGAGGGCAAGCGCGGCATGGTTCGCTACCGGCCGCCGCTGCCCGCCATCAAGGGTCTGTTCGGCAAGCCTACGATCATCAATAACGTGATGTCGCTGTCGAGCGTGCCGGTCATCCTCGACAAGGGTGCGGACTTCTACAAGAACTTCGGCAGTGGCCGGTCGCGCGGCACCATCACGATCCAGCTCACGGGCAACATCAAGCACGGCGGCCTGATCGAGATCGCGTTCGGCGTGCCGCTGCGCGAGATCCTGTACGACTTCGGCGGCGGCAGCGCCACGGGTCGGCCGATCCGCGCGGTGCAGTCCGGCGGGCCGCTGGGCGCCTATATGCACCCGTCCCAGTTCGACACCCTGTTCGACTACGAACAGTTTGCGGCTGTCGGCGCCATGGTCGGCCACGGCGGTCTCGTGGTGTTCGACGACACCGTGGACATGGCCGAGCAGGCCCGGTTTGCGATGGAGTTCTGCGCGATCGAGTCGTGCGGCAAGTGCACCCCCTGCCGGATCGGCGCAGTGCGTGGCGTCGAGGTCATCGACCGGATCCGCAGCGGTGAGAACGCCACGGCCAACCTCGTGCTGCTGCGCGAGCTCTGCGACACTATGATTAGCGGTTCCCTGTGTGCCCTGGGCGGCATGGCGCCGTTCCCGGTGATGAGCGTTTTGAACCACTTCCCGGAAGATTTGCGGGCCCGCGCCTAGACTACCCGGTGCATATGCGCCGGGGATGGAGCAAACAAGATGAGCAGCGCCTACGTACCCTATGAACGGGCAGCCGATTTCGGCACGCCGCCTCCCGCCGTATCGACGAAAACGATCACGCTGACGATCGACGGCGAGCTGGTCACCGTTCCCGAAGGCAGCACCGTGCTGCGAGCCGCAGCGCTGAACGGCATCAACATCCCGAAGCTGTGTGCCACCGATAGCCTCGCGGCCTTCGGCTCGTGCCGTCTCTGCCTCGTCGAGATCGAGGGCATGAAGGGCCTGCCGGCGTCGTGCACCACCGAAGCCAAGCAAGGCATGAAGGTCACGACGCAGAACAAGAAGGTGGCCGACGTTCGCCGTAACGTCATGGAACTCTACATCTCGGATCACCCGCTCGACTGCCTCACGTGCGCCGAGAACGGCGACTGCGAGCTGCAGGACATGGCCGGCGTCGTGGGACTCCGCGAAGTGCGTTACGGCTACAAAGGCGACAATCATTTCGACGCCAAGAAGGACACGAGCAATCCGTATTTCACGTTCGATCCCAGCAAGTGCATCGTGTGTTCGCGTTGTGTGCGCGCCTGCGAGGAAGTGCAGGGCACGTTCGCGTTGACGATCCAGGGCCGAGGCTTCGAATCGAAAGTCAGCGCGAGCCAGAACCAGCCGTTCCTCGATTCCGAGTGCGTGTCGTGCGGCGCCTGCGTGCAAGCATGTCCCACGGCCACTCTGACCGAGAACACTCTGATCGAGCAGGGCATGCCCGAGCACTCTGTCGTTACGACGTGTGCCTATTGCGGCGTCGGCTGTTCGTTCCGTGCGGAGATGAAGGGCCAGGAAGTCGTGCGCATGGTGCCGAACAAGGACGGCCATGCGAATCACGGCCACTCGTGCGTCAAAGGCCGGTTTGCGTTCGGCTACGCTACGCACAAGGACCGCATCACGAAGCCGATGATCCGCGAGACGATCCACGAGCCGTGGCGCGAAGTCTCGTGGGAAGAAGCGTTCGACTTCACCGCGAAGAAGATCAAGAGCATCCAGGCCAAGTACGGCAAGGGCTCTGTCGGCGGCATCACGTCGTCGCGTTGCACGAACGAGGAAACCTACCTCGTGCAGAAGCTCGTGCGCGCCGCGTTTGGTAACAACAACGTAGATACCTGTGCGCGGGTGTGCCATTCCCCGACGGGCTTTGGCCTGAAGGCCACGCTCGGTGAGTCTGCCGGCACGCAGTCGTTCGACTCCGTCATGAAGTCGGACGTGATCATCGTCATCGGCGCGAACCCGACGGACGCGCACCCGGTGTTCGCTTCGCAGATGAAGCGCCGCCTCCGCGAAGGTGCGGGCCTCATCGTGCTCGACCCGCGCGAGATCGACATGGTTCGCTCGCCGCACGTCCAGGCGGATTTCCACTTGCAGCTGCGGCCGGGCACGAACGTGGCGGTGGTCAACGCGCTGTCGCACGTGATCCTGTCCGAAGGCCTCGAGGCCAAGAAATTCATCGAGGAGCGTTGCGACCCCGTGGGCTTCAAGGCCTGGAAGGAGTTCATTCTCGATCCCGTGAACTCGCCCGAGCACCTCGCCGAGGAGACCGGTGTAGCGCCCGAGGTCATCCGGGGTGCGGCGCGTTTGTTCGCGTCGAAGCCGAACGGCGCCATCTACTACGGCCTCGGTGTCACCGAGCACAGCCAGGGCTCGACGACCGTCATGGCCATCGCGAACCTCGCAATGTGCACGGGCAACATAGGCCGCGAAGGCGTGGGCGTGAACCCGCTGCGCGGCCAGAACAACGTGCAGGGCAGCTGCGACA
>JBDTOT010000046.1:0-31738 GCA_039933105.1 Gammaproteobacteria bacterium
GGCGTGGGCGTGAACCCGCTGCGCGGCCAGAACAACGTGCAGGGCAGCTGCGACATGGGCTCGTTCCCGCACGAGCTGCCGGGTTACCGCCACGTCAGCGATCCGGCGGTCCGGGCCTTGTTCGGCGAGGAGTGGGGCGTCGAGATCGAGCCGCACCCTGGCATGCGCATTCCGAACATGTTCGACGCGGCTGTCGCCGGCACCTTCAAGGCTCTCTACGTGCAGGGCGAGGACGTCGCGCAGTCGGATCCCGACACGCACCACGTCACGAACGCGCTGTCGTCGCTCGAGTGCATGATCGTGCAGGACCTCTTCCTGAACGAGACAGCCAAGTTCGCGACGGTGTTCCTGCCGGGCTCATCGTTTCTCGAGAAGAGCGGCACGTTCACGAACGCGGAGCGCCGCATCTCGCCGGTTCGCAAAGTCATGGAGCCCCTCGCGGGCCTCGCGGACTGGGAAGTAACGCAGCGTCTTTCTCAGGCGCTCGGCTACCCCATGAACTACTCGCACCCGAGCGAGATCATGGACGAGATCGCGCGGCTCACCCCGACCTTCACGGGCGTGAGCTACGAGAAGCTCGACAAGCTCGGCAGCATCCAGTGGCCCTGTAACGAGCAGGCCGAGAACGGTACGCCGACGATGCACATCGGCGAGTTCGTGCGTGGCAAGGGAATGTTCAAGGTCACGCCGTATGTGCCGACCGATGAGGTCACGACGCGTAAGTTCCCGCTGCTGCTCACGACGGGCCGCATCTTGAGCCAATACAACGTGGGCGCGCAGACACGCCGCACGGAGAACGTGCAGTGGCATGACGAGGACGTGCTCGAGATCCATCCGCACGACGCCGAAAACCGCGGCATCGAGAATGGCGACTGGGTCGGGTTGCAGAGCCGCGCGGGCGAGACCGTGCTGCGTGCCGTCATCAGCGAACGGATCCAACCGGGCGTCGTGTACACGACGTTCCACCACCCGTTTTCCGGCGCGAACGTGGTCACCACGGACAATTCGGACTGGGCCACGAACTGCCCCGAGTACAAGGTCACGGCTGTGCAGGCGTCGAAGGTCAGCAAGCTGTCGGATTGGCAGCAGAAGTTCGCGAAGTTCACGGAAGAGCAGATCGAGCATCTGAACCGTGCCCGCCAACCGGAGAAGGTGAGCTAACGCTCGGTTCGCGATGGATGTAGAGAAGCTCGTCAAGATGGCGAACCAAATCGCTGCGAACAGCGACTACGGCGCCGATAAAGAAAAGGTCGCGGCCACCGTCGCCGACCATCTGTCTCGTTTTTGGACGCCCGCGATGCGCAAGGCGATCATCGAGAGCCACCAGAAGAAGCTCACCGATCTCACCCCCATGGCTGCGCGAGCCGTCGACAAGCTCGTGATGCCCACCAGCGGTCTTTAGCGGCCCACCGCGGCGCCGACACACGCCGCAACGGCATGACCGACATCGACGACGCGGGCAGACAGCAGATGGCGCGCCACGTGACCGTGCAGCGCGTCGGCGCTCCCGGCACCGACGATGTCGTGGCTACGGAGGAGCCGGTGGAGATCCGGCTCGGCTACTCGCGCCGGGACGGCAGCCGCGCGGAAGAGAACGTGTCGATCACGATGCGCACGCCTGGCCACGACGAAGAGCTCGCCGTCGGTTTCCTGTTCACCGAAGGCATCCTCCGTTCGCGCGCCGACGTGCAGGGCGTAACAGCGCGCGGCCCACCGGCGCCGAACGGCCTCACGAACGTCGTGCGTGTCGAGCTTACGCCGGGCGTCACGATCGATTTCAAGAAGCTCGAGCGCCACTTCTACACCACCTCGAGCTGCGGCATCTGCGGCAAGGCATCGATCGACGCCGTGGCCGTGCAGAGCCAGTACGACGTGGGCAGCGCGAGCTTCAGCGTCAGCGCTGAGGTGCTCGGCATGTTGCCGGCGGCGCTGAAGGATCGTCAGGCAGTATTCGAGCAGACCGGCGGCTTGCACGCGTCGGGCCTCTTCGACGCTAGCGGCGACGTTGTCATGGTGCGTGAAGACGTGGGCCGCCACAACGCGCTCGACAAGGTGATCGGCCGTGCACTGCTCGACGACAAAGTGCCGCTCCGCGAGCAGGGACTCGTGTTCAGCGGGCGTGCGAGTTTCGAGCTCATGCAAAAAGCCAAGGTGGCCGGTTGCCCGTTCGTCGCCGCCGTGGGCGCGCCGTCGTCGCTGGCCGTGGATCTCGCGAACGAGTTCGGAATGACGCTGGTGGGTTTCCTGAAGCCCGGCCGCTTCAACGTCTACAGCCGGCCAGACCGCATCGTCGGCCTTTAGCGCGTGCCGAAGAACTCGCCGATCGCCGTCACGGCGGCCGGCGCCTCGTCGAGCACGACGTGCCCAGCGTTGTCGAAGAGACGGATCGTCGCGCGCGGCAACGCGCGCATCCAGGCTTTGTGTTGCGCCGTAGGCGTGACCTTGTCGTTATTGCCCCAGATCAGCATCGTCGGCATCGTGATGCGATGCATGTGCCGCGGTAGCCTTGCGTCGAACATGCCGCTGCTAAGAACGCGGCCCGTGGTGACGGCCTCTTTCATGCGCTCGGCGATGAACTCTGCGCTCGGCTCGCCTTGCGGCAGGTGCTTGATCACCGTCTGCGGGTCGAAGGCGAGCAGAGCGGGCAATTGCTCCGGCGGCGTTTTCAGGAAGTCCGCGGTGGGCTCTGCCGTCGGAACACCAATCGGGCACACCAGGGCGAGCTTCTCGATGAGACCGCGATGCTCGATCGCGAACTTCGTCGCAATGTAGCCGCCCATCGACTGACCGACGAGCTTGAATCTCGCGAGCCCCAGCTGATCGAACAGCTCGATGTAGTGCAGCACGTAATCGTGGATGTCGGTGATGACAGCCGCGTCGTCGGCCGACGCGCCGAAGCCCGGGTGGTAGGGGATGAGTACGCGAAATTTCTTGGTCCACTGATTGGCGAAGTCGAACCCCGTGACCGTGCCCGCACCGTGAAAATAGACGAGGGTGGGTCCGCTACCGGCTTCGAGCAGCACCGTGTCTATGCCGTTGATCCGCAACGTGCGGCGTTCGAAGGTAGTCATTCCGCCAAGCCCCCGTTTCTTTTCTTCGCAACCCCCCAACCGTACACTGCGCGGCGATGACCCGGAAGTCCCTACGCGCCGCCGGCTCGGCTGCGCCGCTTGGCGACCACAAGAAGATGCTGCGGCCCCGTGCCGTGACATGGAGCTGCAGTTGCCCGCCCCGAGAATCACAGAGCTCGACTATTCCGCTGCCGTGGCCGCGCGGTTTCGCACGCTCGCCGATTTGCCGTGGCCTGTGTGGCTCGATAGCGCAGCGCGCGGCGCGGACTCCACCGGCCGCTACGACATCCTCGTGGCGGATCCGTACATCACGCTGCGCACGCACGGCGCGGTGACGGAGATTCGCACACGCGACGGCGCGGCTTCGCCGTCGACGCGGCCGCCGTTGGAGCTCCTGCGCGAGCAGCTGGGGGAGCGAACCCCAGGTGCGAAGGGCGTGCCGTTCTCCGGCGGTGCGGTGGGCTATCTCGGCTACGATTTCGGCAGAAGGTTCGAGCGCGTTCCGGAAATCGCCGCTGCCGACATCGATATGGCGGATCTCGCGGTGGGCCTGTACGACTGGGCTGTGGTCATCGACCACGAAGAGCGGCGCACCTGGCTCGTCGGCGCCGGGCGGGATCCGCGCACATTCATCGAGTGGCCGCAGTTGCTCGCGCGCGTGCAGGGCGGGCCCGTGCCGGCGCCGCCGGCGTTTCGCGTGCTGACGCGGCCCGTCGCGAACTACACCCGCGCGGCTTACAGCGATGCGTTCCGCCGCGTGCAAGAGCACATCCGGCTCGGCGACTGCTACCAGGTGAATCTCACGCAGCGGTTTCGCGCGCGCGCCGAAGGCGATGCGTGGCACGCGTACTTGCGCCTGCGCGAGATCAATCCGGCGCCGTTCGCCGCGTATCTCGATCTGCCCGACGGCCGCATCGTGTGCTCGTCGCCCGAGCGTTTCCTGCGCGTACGCGGCGACCGCGTCGAGACCAAACCGATCAAAGGCACGCGCCCGCGTTCCGCGGACCCGGCGCGCGACCACGCACTCGCGGAAGAACTTCGCACGAGCCCGAAGGACCGCGCCGAGAACGTGATGATCGTCGACTTGCTGCGCAACGATCTCGGAAAGTGCTGTGTGCCGGGCTCGATCGAGGCGACCCAGCTGTTCGCCATCGAGAGCTTCGCGAGCGTGCACCAGCTCGTGAGCACCGTGGAAGGGCGGCTTGCGCCCGAGCGCGACGCGCTCGACCTCGTGGCAGCGTGCTTTCCCGGCGGCTCGATCACGGGCGCGCCGAAGGTGGCCGCGATGCGGGTGATCGAAGAACTCGAGCCGCAGCGGCGCAGCATCTACTGCGGCTGCATCGGCTACATCGGTTTCGACGGCGATATGGATATGAACATCGCCATCCGCACGCTCGTGCAGCGCGGCGAGTACGTGTACACGTGGGCCGGCGGCGGCGTTGTCGCGGACTCGAACGTGGATGCCGAGTATCAGGAAAGTTTCGACAAGGCTGCCGCGATGCTCGCGGTGCTCGAGACGTAGGCGGCAGAGCTCTTATGAAACGTGAGACCAGCCGCGGTAGGCGGCCGCATGCGCCGCGACATTGTGCACGCGCAGAATGTCGACACCCAGTGCGGAAAGTTTCAACGACGCACCGACGGTAAACAAATCGCGCTCTTCCCGGCCAGCCGTCGTTACGTGATGCATGAACGACTTCCGCGAATGCCCCACGAGTATTCGCAGGCCATACCGATGGAATCGCTGCACGTTGCGCAGTAGCCGCAGCGACTGCAACGCGTTCTTACCAAAACCGACGCCGGGATCGAACACGACGCGCCCGAGATCGAGGCCCGCGCGCTGCCACTCGTGGAGTCTCTCTTGGAGCCAGCGCTCCACGACGTCCGTCGGGTCCTGATCCGCCGGCAACACGCGCGTCTTGTCCGCCGGTACGCCGAGGTTGTGCATCGCGACCCAGTCCGCTGTGCTGGACGCTGCGAGATCCACCATCGCGGGGTGCGTGAGTCCGCTCACGTCGTTGATCACGTCCACGCCAAGCTCGAGCGCGCGGCGCGCCGTGCTCGAGTGATACGTGTCGATGCTGATGCGTGGCCGCAGCATCTCGCCTTCGTAGCGTGCGAACACGCGCTCGAGTGCGGGTGCGAGACGCGCCCATTCCTGATCCGCGGTCAACGGCGTTGCGCCGGGCCGCGTCGACTCTGCGCCTACGTCGATGTACTCCGCGCCCGCCGCCGCCAACTGATCGACGCGGGCGTCGACGCTCGCGTCGTCCGCGAGCTCGCCGCCATCCGAGAACGAATCCGGCGTGAGATTCACGATGCCCATCCACAGCGGCAAGTGTCCGCCGGCGCGCGCAAGCTCGAGCACCGTGCGTGATCCGAGCCCGGGAATCGTGAGCCGCGGTGCAAGCGAAGCGAGCGGTGTCAGTACGAACGCGCGCTCCGCGATGCCGGGATGCGGTACGCGCAGCTTCTCCTTGGTGATCGTTTCGCGGCCCCACAGCAGTATGTCGAGATCGATGGGCCGTGGCGCCCAGCGGCCGCGGTCCGCGCGCCCCAGCGCGTGCTCGATCTGCTTCAATGCCGCGAGCATGTCCTCGGGCGAAACCGCTGTACGGCAGTGCGCGACGAGATTCAGGAACGGCTGGTTCCAGTCCGGCGGTGCGTCGTTGGGCAGCATGGCCGGCGACTCGACGACGGGCGAAACGCGAACGACAACTACGCCATGGGTAGCCAACATTGCGAGCGCGCGCGCGAGGTGGGCGCGGCGGTCGCCCAAGTTCGAGCCGAGCCCGAGGTACACATCCATGGCGTCTGTTCGCGAGGCAGGTAAGTCCCTACAATCATGCCCAAACCCGAACGAACTTGCAGGAACAAGTAAGAATGAAAACAAAAGCTGCTGTCGCGTGGGCCGCCGGCAAACCGCTCGAGATCGAAGAGGTCGATCTCGGCGGGCCGAAGAAGGGGGAAGTGCTCGTGCGGCTCGTGGCGAGCGGCGTGTGTCACACCGATGCGTACACGCTCTCCGGTGCGGACCCCGAAGGCGCGTTCCCCACGATCTTGGGTCACGAGGGCGGCGGCATTGTCGAAGAGGTGGGCGCCGGCGTGAAGAGCGTGAAGCCGGGCGATCACGTGATCCCGCTGTATACGCCCGAATGCAAGCAGTGCAAGTTCTGCAAGTCCGGTAGAACGAACCTGTGCGTGGCCATTCGCTCCACACAAGGCAAAGGCTTGATGCCGGACGGCACGAGCCGCTTCTCGAAGAAGGGCAAACAGATCCTGCACTTCATGGGCACCTCCACGTTCTCCGAGTACACGGTGCTACCGGAGATTGCGCTCGCGAAGATCGCGAAGAAGGCGCCGCTCGAGAAGGTGTGTCTCCTCGGCTGCGGCATCACCACCGGCATCGGCGCGGTGCTATACACGGCGAAGGTGAAGCCGGGCTCGACCGTCGCCATCTTCGGTCTCGGCGGCGTAGGCCTGAGCTGCATCCAGGGCGCCGTCATGGCGAAGGCCGAGCGCATCATCGCCGTCGACATCAATCCGGGCAAAGAAGAAATGGCGCGCGCCCTCGGCGCCACCGATTTCCTGAACCCGAAGGATTACGACAAGCCGATCCAGCAGGTCATCATCAGCATGACGGACTGGGGCGTGGACTATTCGTTCGAATGCGTCGGCAACCCACAGCTCATGCGCGCGGCGCTCGAATGCTGCCACCGCGGCTGGGGCGAATCGACGATCATCGGCGTCGCGGCTTCTGGCCAGGAGATCAGCACGCGACCGTTCCAGCTCGTGACCGGGCGCGTGTGGCGCGGCAGCGCATTCGGTGGTGTGAAGGGCCGCACGCAGTTGCCTGGTATGGTCAAGCAGTACATGGAAGGCGACATCAAGATCGACGAGATGATCACGCACACCATGGGGCTCGAAAAGATCAACCACGCCTTCGACCTCATGCACGAAGGCAAGAGCATCCGTTCCGTCATTCACTACTGATCGCCTGAAGCTCATCTCAGCCACATTGCTCGACGAGCTCGCGACCAAAGCGGCCGCGAGCCCGCGGCTGCGCGCGCATCACAATGTGCACGACTCCGCCGCGGATTCCGTGCAGCGATTTTTCGTTGTCGCGACACGCGATTCGTACTTTCGCCCCCACCGGCATCTGACGAAGATCGAGACGGCGCTCGCGCTGCGCGGCCGGTTCGATGTGGTCACTTTCGACGACGCTGGCGTGGTCACCGGGCGCTATGCGGTTGGCGAGGGCGCAGCCGGCTTCGGCTACGAGACGCCAGAAGCCACCTGGCACACGCTGGTGGTGAGTACGCCGACGGCCGCGTTCTACGAAGTGAAGGAAGGGCCGTACGATCCGGCCACCGCGCTGGAGCTCGCACCGTGGGCGCCGCCCGAGGGCGACGCGAACGCGCGCGCGTACCTCGATTGGGCGCGATCGGCGAAGCTCGGCACGCGGCGCTAGCGCCGAAACAGCCCGAGCACGACAACCGCGACGCCGATCGTGAGCAGCCAGCGCTGCATCAGTGCAACGTGCTCGCGAGCTTGCGGCGGTATTCGGCGATGAGCGGCGCGTCGCTCGCGGCGAGCGTGAACAAAGACAGCAGCTGAGTGCGTGCGATGCCGTCGCGCCACGTGCGCGCTCGCCGCACGAGCTCGATGAGCTCGTCCATCGCTTCGCGGTAGCGGCGCTGGCTCGTGAGCAGATTCGCGAGCGTCAGCCGCGTTTCGTGATCAGCCGCGTCCTTTGCGAGCGTGGCGCGCAACTCTTCTTCGCCCGGGCCGCTCAGGCCGGTGCGTGCTGCCGCGATGCCGTGCTTCAGCGCAGCGACTCGTGAGTCCAGGGCCGGATCGAGGCCTGTGTCGATCAGCGCCACGAGCTCCTCCGCTTCATCGAGCCGTTGCTCCGCGAACGTGGCTTCAGCGCGTGCGAGTGTCTGCTCGGCCACGGACGGCAGCAATTTCTCGAAGAACGCGCGCACCTGCGGTTCAGGCTGCGCCCCCATGAACTGCGCGACGGCCTGGCCGTCCTTGAAAGCGATGACATTCGGGATCGAGCGGACGCCGAACGCCTGGCTGAGCTCCTGATTGTCGTCCGAGTTGATCTTCACGAGCTTTACGCGGCCGTCGAATGCGGCCGTGACCTTGTCGAGCACCGGGGAGAGCGCGCGACACGGGCCGCACCAGGGCGCCCAGAAATCCACGACGACGGGGAGGGTCTTCGAGGCTTCGATGACCTCGGTCTCAAAGGTGCTGGTGGTGACGTCCATAACGGAATTGTAATCGCCCAGTGGCGCGCCGCCCATGGCCGTGGTGCCGCGGTTTTGGCAAGCTAGGGCATGGTCGACCTCTCCAACTCTCCTCGTGCGACGGCTCCGCTCGCGGCGTTCGGCGTTGTCGCTGTGCTGGCCATGGCACTGCTCGTCGCCTGGTCGGGCAGCAAAGTCGGCGGCCATAGGGCCGCGACCGCGTCGGCAGCGCCTGACGCGGCAGATCTGCCGGGCTTCGTGCTGCAGGCGCCCCCCGTGGACGAAGGGCCGCTGCGCTACGACGTCGAATACCCCACGATCCCGTACTCGACCGGCGCGCGCACGGATGCCGTGGCCGCGCTCGTCGCACGCCTGAATCGCGGCGACCTGAAACTCGAGTTCCGCGCGCCGCGTGGCTATCTCGATTCGCTGCTCGCGGCCCTCAACATCGATCCCGCGTCGCAGACGCTCGTCTACTCGCAGACGAGCCTGCAGAGCCGCTCGATTCGCCCCTCGACTCCGCGCGCCATCTATTTCAACGACGACGTGTACGTGGGGTGGGTGCGGAACGGGCCCATCGAAATCGCGTCGCAGGACGCGAACCTGGGCGCCGTGTTCTACCTCGTCGACAACACCGAGGCCGCGCCGCCGAAGTTCAGCGGCGAGCTCACGAAGTGCCTGAACTGCCACGACTCGTACTCGCTCTCCGGTGGCGGCGTGCCGCGCTACCTCGTCGGCTCGGGCTACACGGGCACCACCGGGATGCTGGTGTCGCACGAAGGCTGGATCCTCGTGACCGACCGTACGCCGCTGAAGAGCCGCTGGGGCGGATGGTATGTCACCGGCCAGCACGGTAGCCAAGTGCACCTTGGCAACATGAAGATCAAGACAATGCACGACTTCGACGATTTAGAAGCGCACCGCGTCGGCAACATCGACACGCTCGACGCGCTGTTCGACACGAGGCCCTACCTCACGAACAAGAGCGACATCGTGGCGCTGCTCGTACTGCAACACCAAGCCGATGTGCAGAACCAGATCACGCGCGTGAGCTACGACGCGCGCACGGCGCTCGCCGCAGCCGCGGCAGGGCGTATCGAAGCAAGCGAAACGCGGCAGCACATCGCCGAGCCGGTCGAGGACCTGCTGAAGGGCATGCTATTCGCCGACGCGGTGGAGTACACGTCGCCGATCTCCGGCGACGCCGCGTTCGTCGCGCAGTTCGAGCGCCGCGCGGTGCGCGACCCGCAGGGCCGTTCACTGCGCGACTTCGATCTCGCGACGCGGTTGTTCCGTTACCCGCTGAGCTACGTGATCTATTCGGCGGCGTTCGACGCCCTGCCGGCGGATGCGAAGAAGCTGTTCTACGGCAGGCTGAACGACGTGCTCAGCGGCACGGACAAGAGCGCGGACTTCGCCGCGTTGACCGCGGTGGATCGCAACGCGATCCTCGAGATCCTGCGCGCGACCAAACCCGACTTCGTTCAAGCCATCGCGAATTAGACGCGCCACGCCGGCGTGTCGCGTTCGAGGCGCCGCCGCGCCATCCCCATGAGCACCTCACACGAACCTATCGCCCATTCGCGCTTAGCACTCGTCGTGGCGTTCGCGATCGTTTACGTCGTGTGGGGCTCGACGTATCTCGCGATCCGTTTCGCGATCGAGACGCTGCCGCCCTTTCTGATGGCGGCGGTGCGTTTTCTGGCGGCCGGTACCGTGTTGTACGCGTGGGCGCGTATCGGGGCTGGGGCCGAACGGCCGGGTCGCGCGCAATGGAAGGCGGCGGCCGTCGTCGGCTTGCTCTTGCTACTCGGTGGCAACGGGCTCGTCGTGTGGTCGGAGCTAAGGATTCCGTCCGGGGTGGCAGCCCTGCTCGGCGGCACGACGCCGCTTTGGATGGTGTTGATCGACTGGTTGCGCCGGGGCGGCGCTCGACCGACGGGGCAGGTCGTACTCGGTCTTCTATGCGGCTTCGCGGGTCTCGTATGGCTCGTCGGTCCAGACTCTCTCGCCGGCGGTGGGCGCATCGATCTGCTCGGCGCCGCGGCCGTCGTGCTCGCGGGTATCGCGTGGGCCGCAGGCTCGATCTACCAGCGGCATGCGCCGATGCCGCGCTCGCCTTCGCTATCGACGGCAATGCAAATGCTGACCGGCGGAGTGGGGTTGTTCGTGGTCGGCAGCGCTCTCGGCGAATGGCACGACGTGGACGTGGCTGCGGTTTCGCTGCGGTCCCTGTTCGGCTTTCTATACCTCGTCGTGTTCGGCTCGCTCATCGCGTTCAATGCGTACGTTTGGCTGCTGCGCGCGAGCACGCCCGCGCGTGTTTCGACTCACACCTACGTGAACCCGATTGTCGCCGTGTTCCTCGGCTGGGCCGTGGCCGACGAGCCACTGACACCGCGAATGCTCGTGGCAGTGGCCGTGATCGTGGGCGGCGTGGCGCTGATCACGCTGGCCCCGAAACGTTGAAGCCGGGTATCCTGCCGGCCCATGGACAAGCCCAAGACCGCCATCACGCCCACGCGCTCCGAGAACTACGCCGAGTGGTACCAACAGGTCATCGCCGGCGCCGACCTCGCCGAAAACTCGCCCGTGCGCGGCTGCATGATCATCCGGCCCTGGGGCTACACGCTCTGGGAGAACATGCAGCGCGCGCTCGACGACATGTTCAAGGCCACGGGCCACCAGAACGCGTACTTCCCGCTGTTCATCCCGCTGTCGTTCTTGCAGAAGGAGGCCGCGCACGTCAAAGGTTTCGCGACCGAGTGCGCGGTCGTCACGCACCACCGGCTCGAGGCGGACGCCGACGGCAATCTCGTGCCGACCGGCGAGCTCGAGGAGCCGCTCGTCGTGCGGCCCACGTCGGAGACCATCATCGGCGACGCGTTCGCGCGCTGGGTGAAGAGCTATCGCGACCTGCCGCTCCTGATCAACCAGTGGGCGAACGTCGTGCGCTGGGAGATGCGCACGCGGCTGTTCCTGCGCACCACCGAGTTCCTGTGGCAGGAAGGGCACACCGCGCACGCTACGCGCGAAGAAGCCGTCGAAGAAACGATGCGCATGCTCGACGTGTACGCCGACTTCGCCGAGAACTGGATGGCGATGCCCGTCATCAAGGGCGAGAAGACGGCGGCCGAGCGTTTCCCGGGCGCAGACCGCACGTTCTGCATCGAAGCGATGATGCACGATCGCAAGGCCCTGCAGTCCGGCACGAGTCATTTCCTCGGCCAGAACTTCGCGAAGGCCAGCAACATTCAATACTTAGGCGCCGACGGCGCGCAGCAGTTTGCATGGACCACGAGCTGGGGCGTTTCGACGCGCCTGATCGGCGGCCTCATCATGACGCACGGCGACGACGACGGCTTCGTCCTGCCGCCGAAGCTGGCGCCGCAGCATGTCGTGATCATTCCGATCTTCCGCTCCGACGACGAGAAGGCGCGCGTGCTCGAGTACTGCCGCAAGCTCGCAACGGAGCTGCGAGCGCAAAAATACAACGACGCGCCCGTGCGCGTTCTCGTAGACGAACGCGAGTCGCGCGGCGGCGAGAAGGTGTGGCAGTGGGTGCGCAAGGGTGTGCCCGTGCGGCTGGAGATCGGCCCGCGCGACATGGAAAAGGACTCGGTATTCGCCGCGCGCCGCGATCGTGCGCCGAAGGACAAGCAGAGCATCTCGCGCGCGGAATTCGTGGCCGAGATTGCCCCCACGCTGCAGTCGATCCAGGACTGGCTGTTCGCGCGCGCGAAAGCGTATCGCTCGGAGAACACGCGCCAGATCGACACACGCGACGAGTTCTACGAGTTTTTCGCGGCCCCGAAGGCGCCCGAGAACGCGCCGACACCGATCCATGGCGGCTTCGCGCTCACGCATTTCTCCGGTGAAGTGGAGCTCGAGCAGAAGATCAAGGACGAGCTGTCCGTGACCGTGCGTTGCATTCCGCTCGAGAAGGGCGAGGCGGGCAGGTGCCCGTTCACGGGTAAGCCGAGTGCGCAGCGCGTGGTGTGGGCGAAGTCGTACTAACGGATCGGCCTACGCGGGGCTAACCGTCCATGCGCGAGCTGCCGTTGGTTCTCACCGCAGTTTTCAGCGGCCTTCTGGCGGCCGGTGGCTTCGCCGCTGACGCATGGCTCGACATGTTTACGCCGTGCCGAGTGTCGTACCGCATCAGCGATACCGTCTACGGTTCGCTCGCGTGTCAGACGTATTACGCGATCGCCCTGTTTTCGGCTGTGCTCGCGTTCGCCGCTTGTGGTCTGGCCGTGATCGCCGGCATTCTATTCCTCGTCCGGCGGCGCACACCCGGTTAGCACGAGCGCGCATGCAGTCTGTCATCGTCACCTTCACGTCGATCCTGTTCATCGTAGACCCGCTGGCCGCGGTGCCGGCGTACCTCGTCATCACTCAAGACGAATCGAACGCGCAGCGGCGCCGCACGGCATTCCGCGCGTGCGTCGGCATGGCCGCGATCTTGCTGGTGTTCACGGCGGCGGGCAGCTACATCTTCGAGGCGTTTGGTATCACGCTGCCGGCGTTCCGCATCGCCGGCGGGCTGATCCTCTGGCTCGTTGCCCTCGACATGCTGCATGGGCAGCGCACGACGCAGGAGGGCCGCGAGGAATTGGTTGAAGGTCAGGCTAAGGACGAAGTGGCGCTCACGCCGCTCGCCATTCCGATCCTGGCCGGCCCTGGGGCGATTTCCACCGCGATGGTGCTCGCGAGCCACGCGCAAACGTTTGCGGACACCGCAGCGGTGTACGCGTCGATCCTCGTAACCGCGATCATTTCCTACGTGACGCTGCGGCTCGGTGCGCGCGCCTTGGCCGTACTCGGCCAGACCGGCATTCGCGTCATGACCAGAATCATGGGGTTGTTGCTGGCCGCGATCGCCACCCAGTTCATCCTCACGGGTATCACCGAGGGACTCCATTTATAGAGCGGGGCGATAGGCGCCACGTGATCGAGACGGAGCCGGAGATGGCGTTGACACAGTTACGCATAAGTCCGCATCTGATCTTCGACGGCCAGTGCCGCGAGGCCTTTGTGTCATACCAGAAAGTCCTCGGCGGCCAACTGACCACCCTCATGACATACGGCGAGTCGCCGCTCGCGGCCAGCGTCGATGCGAAGTGGCACGCGCGGATCGTGCACGCGACACTCGCCTTCAACGGCGCCGAGCTAAATGGCGCGGACGTCCTGCCGCAAGACTACCAACGGCCACAGGGGTTCTCCGTGATTGTGACCTTCGGCGACGTGGAGCGCGCGCGCGAGATATTTGCGGCGCTCGCGGACGGCGGCAACGTGCGTATGCCGTTCCAGTCGACGTTCTGGTCGCCGGGGTTTGGTGTGCTCGCGGATCGCTTCGCGGTCCCCTGGGAGATCAACTCCAGCGCCAGCGGAAGTGGTACGCACCACTCACCAACAAGCTAGCGCGTTCGCGCTATGATCCGCGCGTGAACACAACCACCGAGCTCATGGCGCGCCGTCGCCGCGGGCCGCGTCCGTGGATGCGGCCGATCTTCAAAGGCATTGCCTACGGCGTCTTCCTGCCGATCTCGAAAGTATTCGGCCGCGGTTTTTCGCGCCGAATGGGCCGCATGATGACGCGTTTCCTGAGCCAGTTCCCGGCCGGGTACGTGCCCGCGCCCACCGACGTGTTGATCTGCTCGTACTTCAAGAGCGGTACGAACTGGACGATGCAGATCGCGGTGCAGATCGCGTTTCGAGGCCGTGCCGAGTTCGAGCACATTCACGACGTCGTGCCGTGGCCGGACCTTCCTCCCAACGCTCAATTCTCCGTGCCGATCACCGACGATGGCCCACGGCGTGCGGCGCCCACGGGTCTCAAGATCATAAAGACGCATCTGCCGCTTGGGCCCGTTCCGTTCTCGCCCGTTGCGCGCTACATCTGCGTCGTTCGCGATCCAAAAGACGTCTTCGTGTCGAGCTATCACTTCTCGCGTGCGACCCTATTCGGACCGCTGATGCCTTCGGTCCGCAACTGGTTGGACACCTACCTTTCGCCCGATACGCCGATCGGTTCGTGGGCCGAGCACGTCGCGAGTTACTGGCGTGTGCGTCAAGACCCGAACGTCTTGTTCCTCACGTACGAACGCATGCGTGGCGACTTGCCGGGCACCATAGACCGCATCGCGGCGGTCATGGGCGTGACGCTCACGGCCGACGAGCGCGCGGCGGTGATCGAGCGGTCGACGTTCGACTACATGAAGAAGACGGGCCACAAATTCGATCCGCCAGAGTCGCCGTGGTCGACCTCGCGCGGCGCGATGGTACGCCGCGGTCAGCGCGGCTCGGCGGGCGAGTTGCTGTCCCCCGCGGACCAGCAACGCATCGATGACTACTGGCGCGCCGAGCTCACGCGCATCGGCTGCGACTTTCCGTATGACGCGGAGTTCACCGTCGCGCCGCGAGAGCAGGAAAGAGCGTGAATCCCCGTTCGCTTCCGGGCACACTGCGCGCCTCGTCCTGAGTTCTAAGGGCCTTGCATCGTGAGTTGGCTGCCCGCTGCCGATCTCGTCAAGCTGCTGCAAGTCGTGTTCGTGAACCTCGTGTTGTCTGCGGACAATGCGATCGTCGTCGGCATCGCGGCGGCGGGTTTACCCGTGAACCAACGGCTGCGTGTGATGGCGATCGGCATCGCTGGCGCCACCGTGCTGCGCATCGTGTTCGCGGTGTTCACGGTGCAGTTGCTCGACGTTGTCGGCTTGCGACTTGCCGGCGGGCTGCTGCTGCTTTGGATCTGCTGGAAACTCTGGTGCGAGCTGCGCTCGGGCGAACTCAGCGAGGAAGCGGCGGCCAGCGCTCATCCCAAAACGATGAGGGCGGCCGTGTGGCAGATCATCGTCGCCGACGTGTCGATGTCGCTCGACAACGTGCTGGCGGTCGCGGGTGCCGCCGGCGAGAGCACCTGGGTGCTCGTCGTCGGCCTCGTGCTGTCGATCGCGTTCATGGGGGTGGCGGCGACGTTGATCTCGCGCATGCTGAACCGTTTCGCCTGGATCGGATACGTGGGCCTCGCGGTCATCGTTTACGTCGCGCTACGCATGATCTGGGAAGGCGCGGTCGAAGTGCTCCCGCTCCTGCACTAGTACGCGTCCGCGTCAGAGCTACTTTGCGTGAACTACATAAGTGGCTTCGAAGGCCACCGCGAGCTTCTCGCCGGCGTCGATCGTGCAGTTGAGCACCAGGCTCGCGCGCCCGGACGCAGCGAATCCGGCGAAGGCCGCGTCGAGCGACTGCGGCTCCGTCGTGCAGCGGCACACGAGGTCGCCGGGAACCGCCTTGCGGTACCGGATCCGGCTATCGGCCACCACGATCGAGCCCTCGAGCTTGCGCTCGCGCAGCGCGAGCCATGTGGCGCCCCAGCCCGTCAACACGCACACCGAAAACAAGCTGCCGGCGAACGCCGTGCCGTGCACGTTGCGATTGGCCTCGAAAGGCGCCCGAACGGTCAAAGTGCGGCCGTCGTACCCGGCTACGCCGATGGCCATGGCGGCCGCCGGCGGAATGTCGCGGTGCCAGGTGGCCTGGAGCTCGGCGGTGAGTTCGAGAGGTGGTGTCGTCACGCCGCCAGTATCGCATGACGGTCTTCTGCCACATCGTGGGGCAGGGCCCACGTCGCAATGCACAACCGCCGAGCACGCGACGGTCGCTCGAGCCCGCGCGCGCACTGCGCGCGGGGCCGCGCCGCATGGCATAGCTCTTGCTCTACTCAACGCGTCGACGTAGCGGGAGATGTGATGGCGAAAAAAACGAGCGCGGCAGCCGCGGCTGTGAAAGCGGATTTCACTGCCGCGGTTGCCGAGCGCGCGTATTTTCGCGCGCTGCACCGCGGGTTCATGCCCGGTCACGAGCTCGATGACTGGCTGATCGCCGAGCGCGAGGTCGCGGCCACGCTCGCGCCGGCTCGTGCGCGCCGCGTTCAGCCAGCGCACACTGCGCCCGCCCGCAAGCGCACGCCGGCGCGCTAGCGGCCGCGCCGTTCCACGAATCATCTACGAAGCGCCGTGACGAGGACGGAGATCATGGCCGTACTGCCAACGCAGGCTCAATCGGAACCTGCGCTCGACGCCGACGCGATCAAACGCGCGTTCTTGGACAAGTTGTTCTCGATCCAGGGCAAGTTCCCCGAGCTCGCGACGCAGCACGACTACTATTTGGCGCTCGCGTACACCGTGCGCGACTTGATGTTGCGGCGCTGGGTAGCCACGGCCACTACCTACACGCGCCAGCGCGCACGCACCGTCTGCTATCTTTCCGCCGAATATTTGCTCGGGCCACAGCTCGGCAGCAACCTCGTGAGCCTCGGCATACACGAGCCGGTACGCGAGGCCGTCCGCAGTCTCGGGCTCGATCTCGAGACCTTGCTCGCGCAGGAGCCTGAGCCCGGGCTCGGCAACGGCGGCCTCGGCCGGCTCGCAGCGTGTTTCATCGACTCGCTTGCGACGCTCGAGATTCCCACGCTCGCGTACGGCATCCGCTACGAATTCGGCATCTTCCAGCAGGAAATCGTCGACGGCTGGCAGACCGAGAAGACCGACAAGTGGCTCACCTACGGTAACCCGTGGGAGTTGCCGCGCCCCGAGTGGACGGTGGACGTGAAGTTCGGCGGCCACACGGAGCGCTACGTCGACGACGAGAGCCGCACGCGTGTTCGCTGGGTGCCCGCCAAGCTCGTGAACGGCGTGCCCTACGACACACCGGTTCAGGGCTATCGCAACTACACGGCGAACACGCTGCGGCTGTGGCGCGCCGAAGCGCCCGAGTCGTTCGACTTCGCGGTGTTCAATCGCGGCGACTACTACGGCGCCGTGAATCAGAAGGTCACGTCGGAGAACATCACGAAGGTGCTGTACCCGAACGACGACCAGGCTCGCGGCAAGGAGCTGCGGCTCGAGCAGCAGTACTTCTTCGTGTCGTGCTCGCTGCAGGACACGTTCCGCATTCTGGCCGTGCAGAGCGTGCCGGTAGAGCGCTTCCACGAGAAGTTCGCTGTGCAATTGAACGACACGCATCCGTCGGTCGCTATTCCTGAGCTGATGCGGCTGCTGGTCGACGTCCACGCGATGGACTGGGATCAGGCGTGGGACATCACGCGCCGCACGATGGCGTATACGAATCACACGATTCTGCCGGAAGCGCTCGAGTGCTGGCCCATCGAGCTTTTCGGCCGTGTATTGCCGCGCCACCTCGAGATCGTCTACGAGATCAACGCGCGTTTCTTGGACGACGTGCGCATCCGCAATCTCGGCGATGAAGCGCGCGTTGCGGAGCTTTCGCTGATCGACGAGCGTGGCGATCGCTATGTGCGGATGGCGCATCTCGCGTGCGTGGGAAGCCATGCGGTGAACGGGGTGGCGGCGCTGCACACGGAGCTCTTGAAGAGCAAAGTGCTGAGCGGCTTTCACGAGCTGTGGCCCGAGCGGTTCTCGAACCAGACGAACGGCGTCACGCCGCGGCGCTGGCTCGTGCTCGCGAATCCGCGCCTGACGGCGTTGTTGACGGAAACGCTGGGCGACGGCTGGGTACGAAATCTCGATGAGCTCGAAGGGCTCGACAAGTTCGTCGACGACTCTGCGTTCCGCGAGCGTTGGGCTGCGATCAAGCGTGCTAACAAAGAGGAGCTCGCCGCCCGCATCGAGATGCATTCGGATCAGCCGCTGGCGCTCGATTCGCTGTTCGACGTGCAGGTGAAACGCTTCCACGAGTATAAGCGCCAGCACATGAACATCCTGCACGTGATCGCCCTGTACCACCGCTTGAAGAGCGGGCCAGCAGCCGACTTCGTGCCGCGCACGTTCATCTTTGGCGGCAAGGCCGCGCCCGGCTATCGGATCGCGAAGCTGATCATCAAGCTCATCAACTCGGTTGGCGCCGTGCTGAACCGCGATCCGCAGACACGTGATCTGTTGCGCGTCGTATTCCTGCCGAACTTCAACGTGCGCAATGGCCACGCCATTTATCCCGCCGCCGATTTGTCGGAGCAGATCTCGACGGCAGGCAAGGAGGCGTCCGGTACCGGCAACATGAAGTTCGCGATGAACGGGGCGCTGACGATCGGCACGCTCGACGGGGCGAACATCGAGTTGCGCGACGAGGTCGGCGCCGAGAACTTCTTCCTGTTCGGCCTCACGGCGCCCGAGGTCGAAGCGTTGCGGGCGAATGGCTACCGGCCAGCGGACTGGTGTCGTGCCGACGGCGAGCTCGCGGGCGCTGTCGAGCTGATCCGCGCCGGATTTTTCTCGCGCGGCGACACGGAGCTGTTCGAGCCGCTGCTGCGCAGCATGTTCGACTACGACCCGTACTTCGTATTCGCGGACTTCGCCGCGTACCGCGACTGCCAAACCCAAGTCGCGGCGGCGTATGGCGACCGCGATCACTGGACCCGCATGTCGATCGCGAACGCGGCCCATACCGGCAAGTTCTCGTCGGACCGCACGATCCGTTCGTACTGTCGCGACATCTGGCACGTGAAGCCCGTGCCCGTCGACCGCACCCACGACCCGCGCCGCACCTAGCCCGGCATGCGCTCGCGACGCGCGGAGGTGCTTTTCTCAAACGAAGGCACTCGAGCG
Source organism: Gammaproteobacteria bacterium (assembly GCA_039933105.1). Classification (GTDB taxonomy): domain Bacteria; phylum Pseudomonadota; class Gammaproteobacteria; order Steroidobacterales; family Rariloculaceae; genus FEN-1219. The sequence goes on from JBDTOT010000046.1 coordinate 18,913, forward strand.
AAGGCAGCGAGGGTGTTGAGTGGGTCTGCCGGGACGCTCGGCGCCAGGGACGGCGCTGAGCGAGCCTACAGGGACGTACTTGCAGCGGTCCCGGCAGACCCACTCAACACCCTCGCTGCCTTCGCTCGGCCCAAGACCACGGTGCGCAGCAGGGTGGCTCGCCGGTTAACCGGTGCTATCATCGGCCGCAGTCAGCGCGCCCGGAGCGGCGCGTAGAAAACAAGAGTCTGTAGGGGGGAAAGCATGTCGAATCGCAAGCTGTTTGCGCTCGTGTTACCGCTCGCGCTGCTCGGCGCGCACGCCGCGCTCGCGCAGGCTCAAGCGCCCGCCGCGCCCGCTCAGCCCGATTTCTCCGCCGTGAAGATCAAAGTGCACCAGGTCGCCGGCGACTTCTATTACCTCGAAGGCCAGGGCGGCAACGTAGGCGTGCTTGTCGGCGACGACGGCGTACTGATGATCGACGATCAGTTCGCACCGCTGACCGCGAAACTCATCGCGGCCGTGAAGACGATCTCGAAGAAGCCGATCAAGATGCTAGTGAACACGCACGTGCACGGCGACCACACCGGTGGCAACGAAAACATCGGCAAGATGGGCATCGAGATCATCGCGCAAGACAACGTGCGTGCGCGGTTGGTCAAGGGCGTGAATGGTGCACCGCCGGCGCCGGCCGTTGCGTTGCCAGTCGTCACCTTCGGCGACGCGATTGCACTGCACTTCGATGGCGAGGACCTCGAGGTTGCCAAGCTGCCGCCAGCGCATACGGATGGCGACACCTACATCAAGTTGACCAAGGCCGACGTGATCCACGTGGGCGACGTGTTTCGCACGGTCGGTTATCCGATCGTCGACGGGGCCAACGGCGGCACCGTGAAGGGCACGCTGGCCGCGTTGCAGAAGATCATCGACATGGCGGGCCCGAACACGAAGATTCTGCCGGGCCACGGTGTGGTGTCGACTCGCGATGACATCGCGGCGTTCCGCGACATGGTGGCGAGCCTGCAGACGAAGGTCTCCGACATGATCAAGCAGGGCATGACGCTCGAGCAGGTCATAGCAGCGAAGCCGACCGCCGATCTCGACGCGAAGCTCGGCGCGCCGGAGCGGTTCCTGACATTGTTCTACAACGCGCTGAAGACCGAGCTCTGAGCGCGGGGACAACGCCAGCGCCAGGGGTCTCGCGCCGACCGAGGATCTTGATCTATCGGCCGGTGGACGAGAGCGGAGACTCGCATCGCCGTCTCGAAGCGGCGGGCTGCGAGGTCGTGGTGGCGGCAGCGAACGCTGATCTCGCGACGTTGAAGAGCATCGCTCGCGGCGCCGACGTGTTGCTCGGCGCAACGTTTCGCGGAGTCATCGACCGCGCATTTCTAACCCTTTCGCCTGACCTGCGCATCGTCGCGAAGTACACGATCGGCGTCGATGACGTCGACCTCGACACCGCGACCGAGCTCGGCGTGCTCGTCACGCACTGCCCGACGGAGGCCAACTGGGGCGGAGTCGCAGAGGGCGCCATGGCGATGCTGCTGACATTGCTGAAACGGGTGCGCGAACGTGACGCCAAGGTCAAAAGCGGCGGTTGGCGCGAGCCGCCCATTTACGGCACTTACCTGGGGCGGCGGGCGGACGGTTATCCCGGCATCACGATCGGCATCGTGGGTCTCGGGCGCGCCGGCTCGCGGTTGGCGGAGCTGCTGAAACCTTGGCGCGTGAGGGTGATCGCCGCGGATCCCTACGTCGAATCTGGCAAGTTCGCACGCGCCGGCGTGGAAAGAAGGGACTTGGATACGTTGCTGCGCGAAGCGGATGTCGTCTCGCTGCACTGCAACCTGACGGCCGAGACCCGCGGGCTCATCGATCGCCGCCGGCTTGCGCTCATGAAGCCCACAGCCGTGCTCGTGAATACGGCTCGCGGCGTCGTTGTCGATGTCGATGCGCTGTGCGATGCGCTCGAGGCGCGGACGCTCGCGGCTGCGGCGCTCGATGTGCTGCCGGAGGAGCCGCCCCCGCGGGGCTCGAGAGTCCTGAGTTTAGGGGACCGCATCCTTCTTGCGCCGCACATGATCGCCGGCAACCAGGGCGGTACACTGGGCGCGGCCATTCCCTGGGCCGCGGACGCCGCGCTCGCGGCGCTCCGCGGCACGTTGCCCGACTGCGTCTACAACACCGAGGCAATTGTGAAGTGGCAGGGCCGTTTCGGTGGCACGTCGCTACTTGCGGAGAGCGGACCTGATGATCAGCGTGCAGAACCTGTCGAAGACGTTCGGTGAGGTGAAGGCGGTCGATAACGTGTCGTTCGAAGTCGCGGCTAGCGCCGCGGCGTTCATACTGCTCGGGGCGTGGGCGTTCTCGAGGATCCAGGTGTGAGCTCTATTTCGTGGAGGTGGGCTATGGGGAATCGACGTATTCGACGGCTCGCGCGTGGTGCGGCGATCGTATGGGTATCGCTCGCGGCGTTGCTCGCCGTCGGCACGGCTGCCGCGCATCACTCGTTCGCCGTCCACTTCGTGGGCGACAAGCTGATCAAGGTTTCCGGCGTCGTCGATGAGTTCTCGTTCCACAATCCCCATGGTCTTTTGGTGCTGACGACGAAGAAGGACGGCGCGGAGCAGGTGTGGCGGATCGAAACCAACTCGCCGAACATCCTGCGCCGTCGTGGCTGGGACGAAACTTCGATCAAGCACGGCGATCAGGTCACGGTCGAAGGTTATCCGGCGCGCGATGGTTCGAACTCGATGCGTGTGTATCGCGTGATCTACCCGGACGGCCACGAGCTCGTGGGCCAGCGGCCCGATCCCGGCGTCGTGAGCGGAGCGGACTAGCGCACATGCGGATACGGACACGATCGTTTGGCGTTGCGGTGCTCGCTGGCGCGGTGCTCGCCGCTGTGTCATGGGGTGCGCTCGCCGCGCCGAGTCTCGAAGGTTTCTGGGCCGTGAAGTTCGAGCAGAAGCGCTCCGGGCAGCCGCTGATCGACGAGCTGCCGAAAGCAGCCGTGCTGATCAACGACACCGGCGCCGGTGAGCTCGCGGCGGGGGACTTCGGAGGTCTGAAACTGAAGCCGGCTGCGATCGAACAGGTCCGCAACTACAACTACAAAGATGAGCTGAAGCGCGAGAACACGTGCAACGCGCCTAGCGTGGCGTTCTTCATGCAGGCGCCGTTCCCAATGGAGATCTATCAGGGCACGGAGCTGATCGTGTTCAAGATGGAGTATTTTGACCTCGTGCGCGTGATCTTCCTCGACGGGCGGCCGCATCCGCCGAAGTCGGCGCCGCACACGCGCGCGGGGCATTCGGTTGGCCACTGGGAAGGCGACACCCTCGTGGTCGACACTACGCATATCAGCCCCGGCACGTTCATGAACAACGGGTTCAATCACAGCGATGCGCTGCATCTCGTGGAGCGTTTTCGCGTGAGCAAGGACGGCAAGACGCTGTGGCTCACGCAGCAGTACGACGACCCGGAGGTGTTCGACGGCCTCGCGGCGCGTTACATGGCGTGGACGCACCGGCCGGGCGAGTTCGTGTACCCCTACGACTGCGACCCGAGCTACGGCAATTGACGAACGCCAGGCCCCAACGCGGCTCGGCGCGCGCCATCTGGTCTTGGGCAATATTCGATTTCGCGAACTCGCCGTTCACGACGCTCGTCGTGACGTTCGTCTACGCAACGTATTTCACGCAGGCCATCGCGGCCGATCCGATCTCGGGCACCGCGCTTTGGTCGCGCGCCGTATCGATCACGGCGCTGATCGTGGCCATCGCGTCGCCTGTGCTCGGCGCGATCGCGGATCGCGGCGGTTATCGCAAACTGTTTTTCATCATCACTAGCGTCGTCTGCATAGTTGCAACCACTGTGTTGTACCGCGTGCTACCGGGGCAAGTGACGCTCGCGCTCGTCGTGTTTGTCGTGGCGAACGTCGCCTTCGAAGCCTGCGAGGTGTTCTACAACGCGTTCCTGCCCGATATTGCGCCGCGGGAGCGCATCGGGTTCGTGTCGGGTCTCGGCTGGGGGCTCGGGTACATCGGGGGCCTGCTGGCGCTGGTGCTCTGTCTCGTCACGCTCGTGCAACCGGAGCAACCCTGGTTCGGATTCACGAAAACGCTTGGCGAGAACATCCGCGCGACCAATCTCGTCGTGGCCGTATGGTTTGCGGTGTTCACCATCCCGATGTTGCTCTGGGTGCACGAGGACAAGTCGCGAATCACGCGCGGCGGCGGTGTCGTCGCGGCCTCATTCGCGCAGTTGGCGGGTACGTTCCGGGAGCTACGCAAGCATCGCCAGACCGTGCGCTTCCTCCTGGCGCGCTTGCTCTATAACGACGGGCTCGTCACGGTGTTCGCGTTTGGCGGCCTGTATGCGGCGGAGACATTTGGCTTCACGCTGCAGCAGGTCATCACGTTCGGCATCGTGATCAATCTCACGGCCGGCATCGGCGCGTTCGCAATGGGGTATCTCGACGACATGATCGGCGGGAAACGCACGATCATCGTGTCGTTGATCGGGCTGATCGGCGCCACGCTGCTCGCAACGCTCGCGACGTCACAGACCGCGTTCTGGGTGGCGGGTGTCCTGATCGGTATCTTCGCCGGCCCGAACCAATCGGCGAGCCGTTCTTTGATGGCGCGGTTCATCCCGCAAAACATGGAGAACGAGTTTTTTGGTTTCTTCGCATTCTCCGGCAAGTTGACGGCGTTCATCGGACCGTCCTTGCTCGGCGTGCTGACGGTGTGGTCCGGCTCTCAACGAGTAGGGGTCAGCGTCGTGATCGTGTTGTTCCTCATCGGCATGGCGGTGCTGTTCACCGTCGACGAGCGCGAAGGGAGCCACGTCCGCGGCGGCTGAGTGCACGGGCCCAGGCCCCGCGCTGGGTGGCTCAGGCTTGGCTTGGGCCCCGCGTTCGGGCATCGTACGCGGCTTAATCAGAATCGGGGCACAGCCGACACGTGGCCGAACGCAAGGTTCTATTTGTCTTTCCGGGCCAGGGCTCGCAGTACCGCGGCATGGGTTCGGATCTCGTCGCAGAATTTCCGATCGCACGCGAGCTGTATACGCGAGCCAGCGCCGCTCTTGGCTACGACCTGAGCGAACTGTCGTTTAGCGATCCGCGCCAAGAGCTGAATCTCACGCGCTATACGCAGCCGGCGTTGCTGACGCACGAGATCGCGTGCCTCGAAGCGTTTCGTGGTCTCGTGGGCGATCGCGTTCAACCCGCACTGGGTGCGGGCCACAGTCTCGGCGAGTACTCGGCGCTCGTGATGGCCGGCGCGCTATCGTTCGAGAGCGCCGTGAAGCTCGTCAGCAAACGTGGCCATCTCATGAGCGAGCTCGGTCGCGGCGGAATGGTTGCGACGACACTCGATCTGCCGACCGCCGCAGCGCTCGCCGACAAGCACTTCTGCGGCGTGGCGGCGCACAACATGCCCGATCAAACCGTCGTGGCCGGTGAGTCCGCCGACCTCGACAAACTTGCGGCGGAGCTCGAGAGCGTGAAGAAGCGTGCGGTACGCCTGAACACCGAGGGCGCGTTCCATTCGTTCCTCATGGTGGCGGCGGCGCAGCAGTTCCGGCAGGTGCTCGAGCAGACGGAGTTCTCGGGCGTGGTGACGCCGGTACTGTCCAACTACACCGGTAGGCTGCACGAAAACTCGCCCGAGGCGATTCGCGCGCGACTGTTCTTCCAGCTGTTCAACCCGGTGCAATGGGTCGGCTGCATGACGGCGGCGATGGACGCCGGCTTCGACACGGCGATCGAGTTCGGCGGGGGCATCGGCAAGGGCGAGGGCCCAGCGGACAAGCGCCCGAACCTAGAGTCCATCGTCAAGAAAACCTTGAAATGGCGCGAGCATCAAGCACAATACCTGCCCGCGATTAACGCGGCCTCGATCCGCGCTACGGCGCAACAGCTGTTGGGCGGCTAGTTTTCATTGAGCAGCGGTATCGGCGCCAATGGGCTTTTAGCCCTCGCCGCACCTGCCGCGCACCTCGGTTTTAACAGGAGCGAAAAGACATGGGCGCATTGAAGGCCCCCCACGGCGGGGCATTGAAAGACCTGTATCTCGGCGAGGCCGCCGTCCGCGAGGAGAAAGCAAAAGCCCGTGATTTGCCGTCGTGGGACATGACTATGCGCCAGGTCTGCGACATCGAGATGCTCCTGAACGGCGCTTTCTCGCCGCTCGAAGGGTTCATGACGGAGGCCGATTACCAGGGCGTCCTGGCGGACATGCGCCTTACCAGCGGCGTGCTATGGCCCATGCCGATCACGCTCGACGTGAAGCCTGAGTTCTCCGAGAAGGTCAAAGTGGGTGGCTCGATCGCGCTGCGCGACGGTGAGGGCGTGCTGATCGCGACGATGGAGGTCACGAGCATCTACCGGCCGGATCGCGACGCCGAGGCGAAAGCGGTGTTCGGGACCACCGACGAGAAGCACCCTGGGGTGGCACACCTGCGCCACCGCACCAACGAGGTGTACCTTGGCGGCAAGCTGCGCGGCGTCGAAGCTCCGCATCATTATGATTTCAAGCACTTGCGAGATACTCCTAAGGAATTACGCGATCGGTTCCAGAAGCTCGGCTGGCGCAAAGTCGTGGCGTTCCAGACGCGTAACCCGATGCACCGTGCGCACCAGGAGCTTACATTCCGCGCCGCGAAGGACGTGGAGGCAAACCTGCTGATCCAGCCGGTCGTAGGCATGACCAAGCCCGGCGACGTCGACCATTTCACACGCGTGCGCTGCTATGAGCACCTGCTCGGTGCTTACCCGGAGCAGACCACCGCACTTTCGTTGTTGCCGCTTGCGATGCGCATGGGTGGCCCACGCGAGGCGGTGTGGCATGCGATCATCCGCAAGAACTATGGCTGCACCCACTTCATCGTCGGCCGCGACCATGCCGGCCCGGGCAACGACAGCACCGGCAAGCCGTTCTACGGCCCGTACGATGCTCAGGAGCTCATGAAGAAGCATGAGAAAGAGCTCGACATCACGATGGTGCCGTTTAAGAACATGGTGTATGTCGAGGAGAAGGCTCAGTATTTTCCGGAGAACGAGGTCGAGAAGGGCTGGCGCACGCTCGATATCTCAGGCACGGAGCTCCGCCGTCGCCTGCAGGAAGGCGCCGACATTCCCGCGTGGTTCTCCTTCCCGGACGTCGTGGCCGAGCTGCGCCGCACGCACCCGCCGCGCCACAAGCAAGGCTTCACGGTGTTCTTTACGGGCCTGTCGGGCTCCGGCAAATCCACCGTGGCCAACGCGCTGATGATCAAGCTCATGGAGATGGGCGGCCGGCCCGTGACGCTGCTCGACGGCGACCTCGTGCGCAAGCACCTGTCGAGCGAGCTCGGCTTCTCGAAGGAGCACCGCGACCTGAACATCCAGCGTATCGGCTACGTGGCAAGCGAGATCACGAAGAATGGCGGCATCGCGATCTGCGCGCCGATTGCGCCGTACACGGCCACGCGCAAGCGTGTCCGCGACATGGTCGAGCCGCTCGGCGGCTTCATGGAGATCCACGTCGCGACGCCGATCGAGGTGTGCGAGGCGCGCGATCGCAAGGGGCTCTACGCGAAGGCGCGGGCCGGCATTCTGAAGGGCTTCACGGGCATCGACGATCCGTACGAGGTGCCTGAGAATCCCGAGATGCGGCTCGACACGGCCGACGTGACGCCCGACATGTCGGCGCATCGCATCATCGTGAAGCTCGAATCGCTCGGCTTCATCAAATAACCGTCACCGTACTTCGCGCTCGGCGTCCGTTCGAGCGCGAGGGGCGGCGGGCTTGAAGAGAAGATCGCTCGTCGGCCGCGACCGGTTGTTAGAACGCGACGACATTGGCCGAGCGCAGTGTTGATCTGGGCAGCGATACGCTCGTCCGGCCGACGGCGCTCCGCGTAACCGACACGGATCCGGTCGTACAAAACGTGCGTCATCGCGAGCACACGCCCCTGTGCCTAACGCTCCGCATCAGCGATGCGCTCGCCCTAAACCAAGAACCACTTTGTGCCTGGCGCGCGCTCGCTGCATTTGCAGGTCATGCGTCTGGCACGCAGCCACCGCATCAAGGTACTGCAACCCGACCGCCGTAGCGATTTCGTCTAGCGAACTGTTAGGCAGGACCATAGCGTTGGACCGCGGTAGCACCTGAGATTTTGACGAGTTTCAGGCGAGCAGAGGCGCCCGAGACAACGGCGACCGAGGACTTGGAGCAGCCGAAGTGCTTTGCAACCAGGCCAATGAGTTCAGCATTAGCCTTGCCGTCGACTGGAGAGGACCGGAGGCGAGCGATCCAGGTGCCGGAGGCCTCGGCCTCGAGCGAGCTAATCGCCGAGCGAGGTTTCGCGCGCACCGTGATGACGAACGAGTTGTCGCCGGGTGATTTCGTAACGCGCCGACCCGCCATTGCTGGTTGCCGCCTAACTGTAAGTAGACGGCATGTGGTCGCAGATAGATTGCGACATTCCGTCGGATATCGTGATGGACGTGTGCATAACCACCCGTTTTTACTAGAGCACGAGGGTTGATACGCGTCAAATATCCCACTGGACAAATACGGCATGGACGCCAAGCCGAAATCGCATCCCTGCGGCTCGGCTACGCCCAATCCCTGTGCGCAGACGGTCCCGCGAGGGGCGGTCGGCGACCAGCGATCTGCCCGCGTTGTCACGGTGACCTTCAGCGCCGCGACTCTTTTCGCGCGCCCGCGGCGCGCACAGCGGGACTACGCGGTGCCCTACGCACGCGCGTGTAGTGTCGCGCGGGACGCGCGGGTCTTTCAGGTGGCCGGGAAGTAGGACTGGAAGAACTGATTCAGCAGACGATCGTGCGGGTCGAGCTGGCGACGAACCTTGTTGAAGAACGGCAGGCGCGCGCCGTAGCGTGCGGTCACCGTTTCTGGGGTCGCATTGCGCGTCTGGTTGAAAAACGGTATGCCGCGATGGCGCGCTGCAAAGTCGGCGTAACTGAGCACGAAGTCGTCCCAGCCTTTTACCTGTGTCGATAGCGGGCTCAGCGTGAACAGCGGGCCGTCGAACGACGGCGACAGCAGCGCGCTGCGATCCTGGTTCAGGCGAAAGCCCACCGTCGGCATGTCGCAGCGAAACCCTGTGCTCAAGTAGTGTTCCTTGCAGAACAGCTTGTAGGCCAACACGACGGTCGCAAACTCGGCCGCAGGAAACGCCCATGTCGTGTATGTGTACCTGCTCTTGCTGCCGAGCATTCGATAGCGGCCGCTCTGATCGACGGCGTTGCTGCCACTCTTGACGAGCGCATTGTTCACGAGCCGCTGCGCGATCTCGCTCAAGCTGTCGATCAGCGGGTAGCGCAGCTGGCGAATCGGCACGGCGACGGCGAGCGATCGCACTGCTTCCGGCAGCGCGGAGGATACCGCCCAGTCTTTGAATCGCCAGGCGAACTTGCGGCCGGTGTCGCTCTCGGCCGCCGGACGGCGCAGCTCGAAGTAGATTCGATCCCGGAACGGCAGCAAGTACAGTTTTACGCCGGCCTTCGCGCCGAATAACTTCGGACCGAGCTTGGCGAAGTCCTGGAATGAAGTCTTGGCTGTCTGCACCGCGAAGCCCTGCACCGGGCGAACCCGCAGCGTAATCTCGTAGACGACGCCGAGCAGCCCGTAGCTCAGCCGCATCAGTGCGAGCAGGTTCTTGGTTTTTTCGTTGATGACGAATTTCTTGCCGTTCGGGCTCACGGCCTTCAGCTGCGTGACGTGGGACGCGAATTGCCCCACGTCGCCCGCCATCGAAGCCTCCAGTCCTGCGGCGCATACGGCTCCGCCGACGGTACGGTTCGCGAGATCGAAGCCACCGATCAGTTCGAGACCTTCGTCGCTCAAGACTTCGGCGAGGTCGGGCAGCGATATGCCCGGCTGCACCGTGACTGTGTCGCCGTCGATCTTCAGCACGCGGTTCATGCCCGACAGATCGAGCTGCGTGCCGCCGTTCGCCGTGATGCAGCGCGTCGTCGAGCTACCACTGCCGGTGGGGCGCACGGGGGAGGGATAGCGTTTCGGATCCATCAATACTTGATAGATCTCACTGGGCGTGGATACCTGGATGGTCGCGGCAGGGCCGGCGTTGGCGATGGTGGAAGGTAAGCTGCGCTTGCGCGCGACGGCGGTATTCATGCTCGATCGGACTCCCTTCGATCTGCCCCCAGGCCGCCAAACGAAAGGGGAGCGCAGCAAGTCCTTGCTCGAGCGTTGCCGGCAACCCCGCTGTCGTGGGACCGAAGTCCTGTAGACCGGAAGCTTTGTGTCCCCGACTTTCGCCGGGTTTACCCCTGTTCAGCCGCTGGACTATCTCAGAGGTCGGGGCGGCGGGGCAAGCGAAGGGTTGGCATGCCGCGATGCGGCCGCCGTTATGTCAACCGCCGCCGGCCGTCGCGGGATTGTCCGCCGGCGCGAGCTTGCGATCGAGGAAGCGGTAGATCTGACGCCGCGAGATGTTGAGGCCGAGCGGCGTCAACGAATAGAACGAGCTTCGATGTTGATACATCATCGTGATGCGCTCCGGATGGCCCGTGACGTCCCACAAGTTCGCGCGCGCGAATTCCGGCATGCAGTCGTCGAACATCGCGTCGATCATGAGAATCTTCTCGCGATCGTAGTGCCCGCGGAAGCGCAGTGGATCCGCGGCATCGAATAGCTCGTGGAAGAAATCCCGATACCGGTCCAGCGACCAGCCGAAGTCGTGCATGACATGCTTACGGACTGCCGCGACTCGGTCACCGCACGAGCTGAATACGTCGGCGAAGTTCGCGGCGCCCATCATGAGAACTCCCGCGCGGATGCGACTGTCGTTTGCCATCACCGTCGCAGTCACTAGAGCGCTCATGCTGAAACCGATGACGGCGATTCGCGACGGATCGATCTCGTCGCGCGTACCCGCCCAGTCGACCATGCGCTGAATGTCGACAATCGCAGTTCGGAAGCGCTCGGTGCTGTCACGCGCCATGGCGACAAATGCCGCCTCGTCCGGCGTGTGAGCGAGGGCCGTCCACGGGAAGACCGGGGCGTCGCCATGCACCCAGATCACGTTGGCCGTGCCGTCGGAATGACGTGCATAGCCTGTCGAGATCTTGCGCGATGGATACGTGCTCGTCCCCCAGATCGGCATGACGATGACGAGTTTTTTGCGTCCAGGCGCGCGCGAACGGAAGTACTGGGCGTTCACGAGATTTTCGGAGTGCCCGTTGTGACCGCTCGATACGAACGACAACGGAATGATGTCGTGATTGCGCGTGTGGCGAGTCGGCTCACCGAGCATGACCGGATGGCGTTCGAGTACCTGGAACGGCTCCATGGCCGTCGGCAGGGGCGTGTACGTGTATTCCGGTGGTGGCGGCCCGTCTCGGTGAATGTGCAGCACGCAGCCCGAGAAGGCGAGCAACAACGGGATCGCGATTAGTTTGAGGAAGTTACTCGCGCGCAAGACTTATTCGTACCTCAGAGCTTCGATGGGGTCGAGCTTGGCGGCCCGGCGGGCGGGCATGATGCCAAAGAACAAGCCGACGGCTACGCTGAAGAACGACGCAAGGCCCACCGACTGAGGCGAGACGAACACTTCCCAGCCGGCCAGACGCGACAGCATCTGAGCAGCGCTGGTGCCGAGTGCGATGCCGAGAATTCCGCCGAGCAAACACAGCGCTATGGATTCCACGAGGAATTGCAGAAGGATGCTGAAGCGCGTTGCGCCGAGCGCCATGCGGATGCCGATCTCTCGCGTCCGTTCCGTCACGCTGACGAGCATGATGTTCATGATCCCAATGCCGCCGACGAGAAGGCTCACGCCGGCGATGCTTGCGAGCAGCATCGTGAACGTTTGTTGCGCCTGCTGTTGAGTGTCGAGAAACGAGCGGCGATCCACGATCGCGAAATCGTTCGCGCCGCCGGGCAATATCTTGTGCTTGCGTCGCACGACTTGCTCGATGTCGACCATGGCGCGTTCCATCGACGCATTGTCGACCACGCGCACGCTGATGTTATCTACCTTGTCGCTGCCGAACACACGCTGCTGCGCGGTACGCAGCGGTATAAACGCCGACGAGTCCGGACTTTGGTTGCCGAACCCGCCACCGACGCTCACCAACACACCGATGACCTGGAACTGTTGGCCGTTGACCGACAGGCTTTTGCCGACGAGCGCCTCGGGAGTGGTACTCAGCCGACCCGGGATCTCTGCTCCAACCACGACGACACGCTTGCGCTGCTCGTTTTGTTCCGCCGTAAAGAACCGGCCTTGCGCGATCTTGTAGTTGAATATCGCGGCGTAGTCGGGCGTGGTGCCCGACAAACGACAATTCGTATTGGTGTTGTCGAGCTTCAGTTGACCCCGGTTCTGGGCTTCCGGAACGACGGCATCGATGTAGCGGCCCTGCTCACGCAACGCGTCGGCGTCGTCGACGACGAGGGCCTGGCGGTCGCGCGACACACCACCTGCGAAGAATGTGGAGGAGTTGACGGTGAGGATGTTGGCGCCGAGCGCCGCGATCTGGTCGTCGATGCGCTTTTGAGCGCCCGCCCCAGCTGCCAGCATCGTGATGACGGCGCCAACTCCGATGATGATGCCGAGCATCGTCAGCGCCGCGCGAAACAGGTTCGCGCGAATCGACTGCAGCGCAACGATGACGATCTCGCCAAATACCATTCCAGAGCCTTCTCGCTCGCGATAGCCCGGCGCCAACCTAACATCTGTGCTTGGTCCATCAAAGCCCGTCGCCGCAATTTTTCTCCAGGTTGGCGGCATGAGCCGCAGGCCGCCGCCGTTCGTTCAGAATAAAAGCGAACCACGTTCGTTGCGGCCTCCGCCACAGTGG
>JBDTOT010000047.1:0-31280 GCA_039933105.1 Gammaproteobacteria bacterium
GAGCCCGCGCGTTGAAGTTAGAATCCCGCTCCGATGCGTCGGAGCGACTTTCATTTCGAGCTGCCGGATGAGCTCATAGCGCAAGCGCCACTGCCCGAGCGAGGCGGCAGCCGTTTGCTCGTCCTCGACGGCGAGTCGGGCGCGCTGCGTGACCGAATGTTCGCGGATCTGCCGTCGCTGCTGCGCCGCGGCGATCTGCTCGTGCTGAACGACGCGCGTGTGTTGCCGGCTCGGCTGCACGGGCAGAAGCCGAGCGGCGGCCGCGTGGAGTTGCTCCTCGAACGGCTGCTCGGCGCGCGGCGCGCGCTGTTCCAGCTCAAGGCGAGTCACAAGCCGAAGCCGGGTAGTGAGCTCGAATTGCCCGGCGAGGCGCGTGCCCGTGTCATCGGGCGTGACGGTGCGCTCTTCGAGCTTGAGCTCGATCGAGACCTAGTGCCGTTTCTCGAAACGCACGGCCAGGTGCCTCTGCCGCCCTACATCGCGCGTACCGCGAGCGAAGCCGACCGCGAGCGCTACCAGACCGTGTTTGCGCGCGCGCCGGGCGCCGTGGCGGCGCCGACCGCCGGCCTGCATTTCGATCGCGCGCGGCTCGACGCTCTCGAGAGCCTGGGCGTCGAGCGTGCATTTTTGACGTTACACGTCGGCGCGGGTACTTTCGCGCCCGTTCGAACGGAGCACGTCGAGGATCACACGCTGCATGCGGAATGGCTGGAAGTTTCTGCAGAAACCTGCGCCGCCGTTGCACGTTGTCGCGCCGCCGGCGGGCGCGTCGTGGCGGTCGGCACGACCAGCGTCCGTGCGCTCGAAACAGCCGCGCGCCGTGGCGCGCTTGCTCCGTTTTCGGGTGACAGCCGCTTGTTCATCTATCCCGGATTCGAGTTTCGGGTCGTGGACGCGATCGTGACGAATTTCCACTTGCCGGAATCGTCGCTGCTGATGCTCGTGAGTGCTTTTGCCGGCAAGGAGGCAACCCTCGCTGCATACGCGCATGCGGTGGCTGAGCGTTATCGGTTCTTCAGCTATGGCGACGCGATGTTCGTGACGCCGAGCCGCGGCATAACCCATGCGCTTTGACCTGCTCAGTCGTGACGGCGCCGCCCGTCGCGGCCGCATCGAGTTTCGCCGCGGCGTCATCGATACACCGGCGTTCATGCCCGTGGGCACGTACGGCACTGTCAAGGCCATGACGCCCGAGGAGCTCGAGGCGTTGGGTGCACAGATCATCCTGGGCAACACGTTCCATTTACTCTTGCGGCCTGGCATCGACGTCATACGCGCGCACGGCGGCCTGCATACGTTCACGCACTGGCAGCGACCAATTCTCACCGACTCGGGCGGTTTTCAGGTGTGGAGCTTGAAGAGCTTGCGCAAGATCACCGAGACCGGTGTGGAGTTTCGTTCGCCGGTGAACGGCGACCTGATCGCCTTGACGCCGGAACGCTCGATCGAAATGCAGGACGCACTCGGCGCCGACATTGTCATGGTGTTCGACGAGTGCACGGCCTACCCGGCGGATCACGACACCGCTCGCGAATCGATGGAGCTTTCGTTGCGGTGGGCGAAACGCAGCCGTGCCGCATTCGACGATCTGAAGCGCGACACGGGCAGCGATGCCGCGCTGTTCGGCATCGTGCAGGGCGGTGTGCATCACGATCTGCGGCGTCGGTCGCTCGAGGGGTTGGTCGACATCGGATTTCCCGGTTTCGCGGTCGGAGGACTCGCGGTCGGCGAACACGAAGAGGAGCGGCTTGCGGTGCTCGAAGGGCTTGCGCCGGCGCTGCCGGCCGACCGGCCACGGTACCTGATGGGCGTAGGGACGCCGGCCGATCTCGTGAAGGCGGTCGCTCGCGGCATAGACATGTTCGACTGCGTGATTCCGACGCGGCACGCGCGCAACGGCCAGTTGTTCACGAGCGAGGGGGCGCTGAACATTCGCAATAGTCGCTTCCAGGCGGATACGGGGCCCATCGATCCGCGTTGCGACTGCTACGCCTGCCTTCACTATTCGCGTTCGTACCTGCGCCACCTGCAGCAGTGCAACGAGATCCTTGGCGCGCGGCTCGCTACCTTGCACAACCTCTATTACTACCAGCGCCTCATGGGCCGCTTGCGCTCGAGCATCGAAGCGGGCCAATTCGCTGCCGTGGCGGCGGCGGAGCTCGAAGCCGCAGGCGTCGACCCTGTGGCATAATGCCGCGCACTCCTAGAATTCCCGCGTTACGCTACGCGTTTACTGCACTGGAACGACCATGGAATCTCTATTGAATCTGTTCATCAGCGATGCGGCTGCCCAGACGGCGGCACCCGCGGCCGGCGGCTCGATCACGAGCGCGTTGTTGCTGCCCGTGTTGCTGATTGTGGTGTTCTACTTCCTGCTGATCCGGCCGCAGCAGAAGAAGCAGAAGGAGCACCGCCAAATGGTCGAGGCGCTCGGCGTTGGCACAGAAGTCGTCACCGGCGGCGGAGTGCTCGGTAAGGTCACGGAACTGGGCGATCAATTCGTCACGGTCGAGATTGCCGACGGAGTCAACGTCAAAATCCAGCGGCAGTCGATTGCCTCCGTGCTGCCGAAAGACACACTGAAGCACGCCTAGCCCTTCGCGCGAGTCACCGCCATGAATCGTTACCCGCTTTGGAAGAACCTGCTCGTGTTCGGCACCATCGTCGTGGCGATGATCCTCGCTTTGCCGAACCTCTTCGGCAACGACGAAGCGGTGCACGTGTCGCGCTCGGATGGCGTGGCGGTCGATCAGGCGACGATCGCGCAGATTCGCAGCACGTTGATGGACAAGGGCATCCCGTTCCTGTCCGCCGAGCCCAATGGCACTGCAGCGCTCGTGCGGCTCCCGAACGTGGAGCAGCAGCTACGCGCGAACGATGTGCTACGCGAAGCGTTGCCGAACAACATCGTGGCGCTGACGGTGTCGTCGCGCGCGCCCTCTTGGCTGCTCGCGATTGGCTTGAAGCCCATGGCGCTCGGTCTCGATCTGCGCGGCGGCGTGCACTTTCTCTATCAGGTCGACCTGAACGCTGCGGTTGATCAGTTTCTGAAGACCTACGAGTCCGATCTGCGGCAGCAGTTTCGGACCGCCAACATTCGCAACGACATTCGCGTCGGAGATGGTGCGCTGCGTGTCGGCCTAGTCGACTCCGCCGATCTCGATCGTGCCGAAGCGATGATCCGCAAGCTCGAGTCTAGCGATCAGCTGATGCAGCTCGGCCAACTCACGAACCGTTTGATCATCGACCGCGCGGACATCGACGGCCGGCAGGGCTTTTCGGTACGTCTCACGCCGAGCGCCATCAAGGAGCGGCAGGACATCGCGATTTCGCAGAACACGCTCACGCTGCGCAACCGCGTGAACGCGATCGGCGTCTCCGAAGCCGTTGTGCAGCGACAGGGGCTCGATCGGATTCTCGTCGAACTGCCGGGTGTGCAGGATCCCGGCCAGGCAAAACGCGTGCTCGGCTCCACGGCCACGCTCGAATTTCACCTCGTCGACATGGAGAACAATGCGTTCGACGCCGACAAGCGCGGACGCGCCCCGCTCGGCTCTGAGCTGCACAAGCGCAAGGACGGTTCGCCGATCCTGTTGCGCCGCGACATCATCGCGTCGGGCGGCAACCTCGTTGACGCGCTTTCGCAGCCGAGCAACGGCACGCCGGCGGTGCAGGTGCGCCTCGACTCGGCCGGCGCGCGCAAGATGCTCGACACCACGATCAACAACATGGGCCGCTTGATGGCCGTGCTGTTCATCGAAGATCAAGCGCAGCTCATCGAGAAAGACGGCCAGCTCGTGCCCGGGCCGCCGAAGCGTAAGGAAACCGTCATCAACGATGCGCGCATCAACGGCGTGTTCTCGAACCGCTTCGAGATCACCGGTTTGAGCATGTTCGAGGCGCGCGATCTTGCGCTGCTACTGCGCGCCGGTTCGCTCGCTGCGCCCATTGTGCCGGTGGAAGAACGTACGATCGGTCCTTCGCTTGGCCAGGACAACATCGACCGCGGCATACGAGCGACCATCATTGGCTATCTGCTCGTCGTCGTATTCATTTCTTTTTACTACCGGCTGCTGGGCGTGCTCGCCAACGTTGCGCTGCTCGCCAACGTCATGATGCTGGTGTCCATCATGTCCGTCGTGGGGTTTGTGCTCACGCTTCCCGGCATCGCGGGCATCGTGCTGACGATGGGTATGGCCATCGACGCAAACGTGCTGATCTACGAGCGCATCCGTGAGGAACTGCGTAACGGCAACTCGCCGCAGGCAAGTATTCGCGCGGGCTTCGACAAAGCGCTTTCGACTATCGTAGACGCCAACCTCACCACGTTCATTGCGGCCGTGGTGTTGTTGATGTTCGGGACTGGTCCGATCAAGGGCTTTGCTGTGACGTTGAGCATCGGCGTCGTCACGTCGGTGTTCACGGCTGTCATCGTGACACGCGCCCTGGTGAACCTCGCGTACGGCAGCAAGACGAACCTGAAGGCCATCTCGGTCGGCGGTGGTCCGTACACCGCGAACGGTTCGAAGCTTCCAGCCGTTACTTAAGTTAGATGCCCGCCGTGAACGGCGAGAGTAACTTCGACAGCGCGGCGTAGGTTTTCGGGTTGCCCGCCACGATATTGCCGCTCTCGAGGTAGGTGTCGTTGCCGTGGAAGTCGCTGATGCGGCCGCCGGCCTCGCGGATGATGAGCGCGCCGGCAGCAATGTCCCATTTGCTGAGTCCGAACTCGAAAAACGCGTCGACGCGCCCTGCGGCCACATAGCAGAGGTCGAGCGCGGCCGAGCCTGGGCGGCGCACGCCAGCCGTTTCGAGCATCACGGCCTTGAGCATGCTGAGATAGCGGTCGAGGTACTTCAGGTTAGCGCGATACGGGAAACCGGTCGCGACCAGCGCCTCCGGAAGCGTCGTGCGTTTGCTGACGCGGATTTTTCGGCCGTCGAGCTGCGCGCCCTGGCCGCGGCTCGCGCTGAAGATCTCCTGGCGCAGAGGATCGTAGACGACGCCGTGCTCGATCTCGCCGCGATTCGCCACGGCAATCGACACCGAAAACACCGGAAAGCCGTGCACGTAGTTCGTGGTGCCGTCCAACGGATCGATGATCCACTGGTAGTCGTTGTCGCCGGTGGCCCCGCTTTCCTCCGCGAGAATCGCATGGTCCGGATAGTATTCGCGGATCACCTCGATGATCACGGCTTCGGCGGCTTGATCCACCTGGGTCACGAACTCATTGGGGCTTTTCTCGACCACGCGCAAAGACTCGAGCTGGTTCAGTTGTCGAACCATGATCTCGCCCGCGCGCCGTGCGGCGCGAATCGCTATGTTCACCATGCCGTGCATTCGGCGCGCAGCGTAGAATACTCGCCGGTCCCAAGGCAAACCCGTGCCGGCGCCGGCAACCACCGGCGCCACGCTCGAGCGTTCTCACGTCGTGCAAATTCCCGTCCGCATCGTGCTCGTCGACACCTCGCATCCGGGTAACATCGGCGCCACTGCGCGCGCGATGAAGACGATGGGCCTGTCGGATCTCGCGCTCGTGCGGCCTCACCAGTTCCCGAGTGAGGAAGCGACGGCGCGTGCGGCCGGCGCCGACGATGTTCTAGCCGCCGCGCACGTGTGCGATGACCTTACGGACGCGATCGCCGATTGTGGCTGGGTGGTGGGCGCGAGTGCGCGGTTGCGCACGGTGGCTCTACCGATAGTGGATCCGCGCGAGTGCGCGACGACGATCTGGCAGCGGCTGCCCGGTACCCGCGTCGCAATCCTCATGGGGCCGGAGCAATCCGGCCTCACGAACGACGACCTCGCGCGGTGCCAGCAGCTCGTACACATCCCGGCGGCGCCGGGCTACAGCTCGCTGAATCTCGCGATGGCCGTGCAAGTACTGTGCTACGAGCTGCGCATGGCCGCGCCCGCGCGTGAATCACCGCAGGGCCCGCAAAGCGACGAACCACTGGCCACCGCGGCGGAGCTCGAAGGGCTGCACGCGCACCTCGAGCGGTTGTTGACGGAATCCGGTTTCTTGCATCCCGAGCATCAGAAGCAGGTGAAGCTGAAGTTGCGACGGATCTTCCACAAAGCCGGCCTCGATCAGAACGAGCTGAACATCCTCCGCGGCATGTTGACGTCGCTGGCTCCGGCGAAGCGTTACCCGCCGAGCTCGTCATGAGCGAGCAAGAGATCTACCTCGACTACGCCGCGACGTCGCCCGTCGATCCCGCGGTTACGGCGGCGATGGTCGAGTGCTTGCAGCAGGAGTTCGGCAACGCGTCGTCGCAGCATGCCGCGGGCCGGCGCGCACGGCAGCGGGTCGACGCGGCGCGTGCGGCGGTGGCGGCGCGTGTCGGCACGAATCCGGAACGCCTGTTGTTCACGTCCGGCGCTACAGAGGCTAACAATCTGGCGTTGCAAGGTGTGTTGCGGCGCCAGCGGAAAGCGCGCGCTCATCTCGTGACGTCGCGCATCGAACACAAGTCGGTGCTGGATACGGCGCGTGCGCTCGAAGGAGAGGGCGTCGAGGTCACGTACGTGGATGTCGAACGCGACGGTAGCATCGATCCGCGGCGCATCGGCGCGGCGATCCGGGCCGACACGGCTCTCGTCTCGATCATGCACGTCAACAACGAGACCGGCGTCATCCAGGACGTGAGCGCGATTGGCACGCTATGCCGCGAGCGCGGCGTGCCGTTCCACGTCGACGCGGCGCAAAGCGCGGGCAAGCTGCCGCTCGATCTCGCCGCCGCACCGATCGATCTGTGTTCGCTGACGGCCCACAAGATCTGCGGCCCGAAGGGCGTGGGCGCGCTCTATTTGGCCCCGCACACGGTTCTGGCGGCCCAGCTTCACGGCGGCGAGCAGGAACGCGGTTTGCGCGCGGGCACCCAGGCGACGCACCAGATCGTGGGCATGGGCAGGGCATACGAGCTTGCGGATCCAGAGGTGGAGGGGCCGCGACTCGGGCTGCTGCGCGACCGGCTATGGCGCGAGCTCGGGGCGATTCCAGGCGTGCGCCTAAACGGTGCGCCGGCACGCCGCGCGGCGCACGTGCTGAACGTGAGCTTCCCAGGGGTCGATGGCGAAAGCCTGCGGTTCGCGCTGCGTGGCGTTGCCGTGTCGGCCGGCTCAGCCTGCGCCGCCAATAGCCCGGAAGCCTCGCACGTCCTCACCGGCATGGGCCTGTCCGACACGTTGGCCGGCAGCTCGCTGCGGTTCAGCGTCGGCCGGTTCACGACCGAGGCCGAGGTCGTGCGGGCGGCCGCCATGGTTGCGGAAGCGGTAGACCGACTGCGTTCCGTCGCGAAATCGGCGCCCGTGTGGTGCTCGGGCTTAGCCTTTTGAGCTAAACTGTTGAGCTGTCTATGGAATACGGCTCAGTAACGGCGCGATATTTCGAGGCGCTAGACAGAGCCGGGGAACTGCCGAAGGGCTTGCCCGGTCTGGTGTCGGGCGAGGCCGAGGACCGCACGCTGCACGTCTGGGTTCGGTTCCAGTTGCAGCTGCAAGGCGGCACAGTTCGCTTGGCCCGTTTTCAGGCTTTCGGTTGTCCACACGCCGTGGCAGCTGCGAGCAAGGTGGCCGAGTGGCTCGAAGGCCGGTCCGAGAGCGATGCGCGCTCGCTCGATGCAAGAGCTGTGTGCGCTGAGCTCGAAGTGCCGGTTGAGAAGCTCGGCAAGCTGCTACGGATCGAGGACGCAGTCGCGGCGTGTTGGCGCCACTCCGCGACGGGCAACGACGAGGGACGGTAACTCATGACGATCTCTTTGACTTCCAGTGCGGAAACACGTGTGCGCACTTATCTCGCGAAGCGCGGCAGCGGCGTGGGCCTCCGGCTCGGCGTGCGCAAGAGCGGTTGCAACGGTTGGGCCTATACCATCGACTATGCCGATGCGGTGCAGCCCAACGACGTGGTGTTCGACCAGGCGGGCGTGAAGGTGATCGTGGATCCCGAAAGTCTCGACCTCATCGACGGCACCGAAGTGGACTTCGTGAAGGATGGCTTGAACGAGGCCTTCAAGTTTCGCAACCCGAACATCAAAGGTGAGTGTGGGTGCGGCGAGAGCTTCAGCGTCTGAAGGTTTTCGGAACGGTTTGCGTTTTTCTCAACTTCTCAAGGTGAACAATGGCTGTCGAGCGTACTTTCTCCATCGTTAAACCCGATGGCGTGGCGAAAAATTTGATCGGCGAAGTGTATCGGCGCTTCGAGAAAGCGGGGCTCAAGATCATCGGCTCCAAGATGCTGCTGCTGCGAAAAGATCAGGCCGAAGGTTTCTACGCCGTCCACAAGCAGCGGCCGTTCTACAACGATCTCGTGAAGTACATGTCGTCGGGTCCTGTCGTAGTGCAGGTGCTCGAGGGCGAGAACGCCATCAAGGTCAACCGTGACCTCATGGGCGCAACCAATCCCAAGCAAGCGGCGCCGGGCACCATCCGCGCCGATTTCGCTTCCTCCATCGAAGAGAACGTCGTGCACGGGTCGGATGCCGTCGAGACGGCCGCGGCCGAAATCGCGTTCTTCTTCAGCGAGGCTGAGCTTTGTCCGCGGACGCCGTAATACTGTCCGCGAAAGACCGCGGCAAGCTGAGCCTGCTCGGCATGCCGGCGCCGCGCCTGATCGAGTTTTTCGAGAACCTCGACGAAAAACCGTTCCGGGCGCGGCAGATCATGCGTTGGCTGTACCAGCGGCATGAGAACGATTTCGATGCGATGACCGACTTGAGCGCCGTGCTGCGCAAGCAGCTTGCCGACATGACCACGCTCGCGTTGCCGCCGGTGCTGAAGCGTGAGGATTCCGACGACGGCACGCGCAAGTGGCTGGTGGACGTCGGCGCAGGCCAGGCTGTGGAGACCGTCTACATCCCGGAGCCGAACCGCGGCACGCTGTGCATTTCTTCACAGGCAGGCTGCGCGCTCGATTGCGCGTTCTGCGCCACGGGCCACCAGGGCTTCAATCGAAATTTGACCTCGGCCGAGATCCTGAGCCAGGTCGTGCTGGCAGCCCGTGAGCTTACGCCGGCCAAGATCACGAACGTCGTGTTCATGGGCATGGGCGAGCCGCTCGCGAATTATCGTAACGTGCTCCCCGTAGTGCAGATCCTGATCGACGATCAGGCCTACGGCTTGTCACGCCGCCGCGTCACGATCAGCACCGCCGGACTGGTGCCGCAGATCGTGAAGCTTGCGAGCGACTGCAACGTGGCGCTCGCCGTGTCGCTGCATGCGCCGACGGACGATCTCCGCGATCGGCTCGTGCCGATCAATCGCGTCCACCCCATCGCCGAGTTGCTCGACGCGTGCTGGACGTATGCGGCCGGCCAGGCTAGCCGCCACATCACGTTCGAATACGTGCTGCTCGACGGCGTCAACGATTCTGTCCCGCAGGCGCGGCAACTTCTGAAGCTGCTGCGTAATCGCCCGGCCAAGGTCAACTTGATTCCGTTCAACGCGTTTCCGGAGTCCGAGTTCAAGTGCTCGGCGCAGCCCGCGATCGACGCGTTCTGGAAGACGCTGCGCGACGGGGGGCTGATTGCGACGATTCGCCGCCCGCGGGGTGACGACATCGCTGCTGCGTGCGGGCAGCTGGCTGGGCGCGTGCGCGATCGTCAACGGGTTCGTCTCGGAGACCGGGTAATAGGAGCGAGCAGTCCATGAGCAACCTACGCCTTGCACTGTTGTTGGCCTTATCGTTGGCAAGTGTCGGCGCCCACGCCGCGCGCGAGCCGCGCGAGCGGCGAGGCAGCGAGGCAGCGCTCGCCAACGCGAACCTCGGCGCCGGCTATCTGCAGCAGGGCAAGATGGATCTCGCGGTCGAGCGACTCCAGCGCGCGCTCAAACTGAATCCGCGGCTTGCGGACGCACATTCGTATCTCGCGATTGCCTACGATCGGCTCGGCATGCTCGCCGAGGCGGAGATGCATTACAAACGCGCCACGCAACTCGAGCCGAACAATTCCGGAGCCGCGAATACTTATGCTGTGTTCCTGTGTCGCCAGAATCGTTGGGCCGATGCAGAGCCCCTTTTCAAGCGCGCAGCGGACAATCCTACGTATTCGACACCCGAAGTCGCGTACACGAACGCTGGCGTGTGTGCCCGCGGCACGGGCTCCGCCGACAAGGCGACGGACTATTTCCGCATGGCACTGGTCCGCAACCCGACGTTCCCCGATGCTCTTCAGAACCTGATGGAGCTCTCGTACGATGCCGGCAATTTCATGCAGACGCGTGCGTTCGTGCAACGCTTTCTCGACTCGCACGTACCGACAGCGCCCGTATTGCTGATGTGCGTCAACGTCGAGACGCAGCTGAAGAATCACGACGGCATGGACAAGTGTGCGGCGCAGTTGCGTTCCGGATTTCAGGGTTCACCCGAGCTCGCGAAGCTCGAAGAGCAGCAAAAACGCGATGGCCGATAGCGACCAACCTGCTGCCGCAGCCGCGGCGACGGTTTCCAACAATCTTGGCCAGTTACTCCGCGAAGCGCGAGACGCCAAAGACCTGACGGTCGATCAGATCGCGACCGAGTTGCGAATTGAGGCGCGCCAGCTGGCCGCGCTCGAGGACAATCGTTTCGAGCAGATCGGCCCGCCCGTCTTCGTCAAAGGCTACATCCGCCAGTACGGGCAGCGTCTTGGTCTCGATCCGCGCGCGCTCATGGAAGCCTACGGCCGGCAAACGAATGTCCAAGAGGTGCAGGTCAGGCCGACCAAGCCGATCAAGTTGCGTGACGAACGGCAGATCACCGTGTGGATCGTCGCGCTGCTCCTGCTATTGCTGGTCGCTGTGGGTCTCGGTGTTTGGTATTTGAACGGCGGCGCATTCGAGTTTACCTCGAGCCGCGTACCCAATCCGTCGGCCAGCGTCGAGCGCGCGCCAGCGCCGGCGGAGTCCGCGCCGGCGGTCACCGAAGTGGCCAGCGTAGACACGCGGGGCGACGCGAAGACACCGGTCGTCGACGTCGAACCGCCACGCGCCTCGGCGGCAGCCGCACCCGTAACCGCCGCGCCGACAGTCGCCGCCACTGGCGGCGGAGTCTCGCGCGCTGCGACGCCGATCTCGCTGGACCTCACGTTCGACTCCGAGAGCTGGGCCGAGATTACGGATGTGCGCGGTCAAAAGCTCTTCTTCGAACTCGGCACGACGGGCCGGCACGCGGTCATGCGCGGGGAGCCGCCGGTCTCGGTCACGTTCGGCAACGGCGACGCCGTGCGTCTCGCCGTCGATGGCGAGCGCTACACCATTCCGACGCAGGGGCGGCAAGGCAAGCTCGTGCACTTCACCATCGGCAGCGACTAGGAGTGAGGGTTTCGTGGCCGAGGTGATTCAACCGGTGCGCGGTATGAACGACGTGTTGCCCGACAAGGCACCATTGTGGGACCGCGTCGAAACGACCGCCGCGAACCTGTTTGCCGGCTACGGCTACCAACGCGTGCGGCTGCCGGTGCTCGAGCGCACGGAGCTGTTCAGCCGTTCCATCGGCGAGCTGACCGACATCGTCGAGAAGGAGATGTATACCTTCGACGATAGAAACGGCGAGAGCGTCACGCTGCGGCCAGAGGCCACTGCCGGAGTCGTTCGTGCGGGCTTGAGCAATGGTCTCCTGCACAACCAGCAGCAGAAACTCTGGTGCTCGGGCCCCATGTTCCGCCGCGAGAAGCCGCAGAAGGGTCGGTACCGGCAGTTTCATCAGTTGAGCGTCGAGGCGCTCGGGTTCGCCGAGCCGGAGATCGACGCCGAGCTGATCGCGCTGTCGGCGCGACTCTGGCGTGACTTAAAGCTCACGAGCGCGAAGCTCGAGCTCAATTCCATCGGCACGCTCGAGTCACGCCAAGGCTACAAACAGAAGCTGGTCGAGTACTTCTCGGCCCATCGCGAGCTGCTCGACGAGGACAGTTTGCGGCGGCTCGACCGCAACCCACTGCGTATCCTCGACAGCAAGAACCCGGCGCTGAAGGATCTGATCGCGGACGCGCCCCTGTTGTCCGGCTATCTCGATGACGAGTCGCGGGCGCATTTCGACCGCGTACAGCAGTTGCTCACGGATGTGGGCGTCGAGTTCACGCTCAATCCGCGGCTCGTGCGCGGTCTCGATTACTACTCCCGCACGGTGTTCGAGTGGCTCACAGACCGGCTCGGTTCCCAGAGCGCGATTTGCTCGGGCGGGCGCTACGACGGGCTCGTGGCGCAGCTCGGCGGCCGCGATACGCCTGCCGTCGGCTGGGCGCTTGGCATCGAGCGGATCGTGGAGGTGCTCGAAGTCGAGGGCCGCGGCGGCAGCGCGCTCGAGGCCGACGCTCACCTTGTCACGGCCGGGGAGGCGGAGCGGCGCTACGGCTTCAAGTTGGCCGAGCAGCTGCGGGACCGCGTGCCGGGGCTTAAGTTGTGGATCGGTGGGCCAGGGAGCGGCTTCAAAGCCCAACTGCGGCGGGCAGACCGCAGCGGTGCGCGGTTCGCGCTGATCGTCGGCGAGAGCGAGCTCAACGCCGGGAAAGTCAGCGTCAAGCCGTTACGGGAGGACAAGCCGCAACAGCTTTTGAGTGTCGAGGAGTGCGCCGCGCTGCTCGCCGAGCGCCGCTCGGCATAGAATACCGGGCCTCGTTGCCCGCCGGAGGATCGTGTGGACGATTTGCTGTCAGAAAAAGAACAAGTCGAGCAGCTGCGCCGCTGGTGGCGCGACAACGGCTGGTTCCTCATCGGCGGTGCGGCGCTCGGCGGCCTCGCCTTGCTCGGCTGGAATCAGTACTGGGCCTACCAGGCGCGAAACTCGGAGCAGGCCGGGGCGGTCTATGAGTCCATCCAACAGGCGATTGCGACCCCGAACCTCGAGCAGGCCAACACTTTATTGAAGCAGATGCAAGTCGACTATCCGGGCGCGGCGTACACGCAGCAGGCAGGTCTCGCGGTCGCGCGCGCGGAGCTCATCACCGATCCGCAACGGGCGGCCGACGATCTGCGCTACACGATGGAGCACAGCAAGGATGCGGAGCTTGCGATGATCGCGCGCCTGCGTCTCGCGCGCGTGCTCGCCTATCGCGAGCAGTATCCGGATGCGCTCGCGCTGCTGGTCGTGGATAACGCCGGCAGGTTCGCAGGGCGAATCAACGAGATCAAGGGCGACATCCTCGTCGCTCAGGGCAAGACCGAAGAGGCGCGCGCGGCGTACCTCGCCGCCATGGTCTCGTCGGGCGCCGAAGTGCTCGATCGCAGTTTCCTGCAGATGAAGCTCGCCGATCTTCCGGGCAGTCCGGCTCTGACCCCGCCTGCGGAGCAGAGCACGGCGCCGACGCCGGCGGAACCGGCCAAGGCGACGCCACCGGGAGAGGGTGCGTGAGCGTGTTGCGTCGCGTTGGCTTTGCCCTGCTCGGCCTGTTGATTCTGGTCGCTTGCTCTCACAACAAGAAAGACACGGCGGAGCCGCCGGCCCAGCTGAAGGCCATCGAGACGACGCTCGAAGTCAAGAAGCTCTGGAGCAGCAAGGTCGGCCGCGGCACGGAGCGCTTGCGCCTCGGGTTGCGACCCGCGTCCGATGGTGCGCACGTGTTTGCGGGCGGCCACAACGGCGAGGTCGCTGCGTTCGATGCGCAGACCGGCCACAAAATCTGGTCCGTCAAGACCGACCTCGTGCTGGCTGCGGGGCCGGCGTTCGGCGACGGTGTGCTGGTATTTGGCACCAGCGACGGCGAGCTCGTAGCGCTCGACGCGACATCGGGCGAGCAGCGCTGGATCCAAACGATCGGTAGCGAAGTCGTCGCGGCGCCTGTCATTGCGTCCGGCGTCGTCGTGCTACGCAGCGTCGACGGCCGCCTGCGCGGCTTCGCGACTGCGACCGGCACCGAGATGTGGAGCGCCCAGCAGAATCACCCCGCGCTGACTTTGCGCGGCAATACCTCGCCGCGCGTCGCGGGCACAACCGTCGTCAGCGGCTTCGCCAACGGTCGCGTGGGCGCGTACGACTTGCGCACGGGCGATGCCGAGTGGGAAGTAGCGGTGGCGAATCCCACCGGGCGCAGCGAGCTCGAGCGGCTGGTCGACGTGAGCGCCGGCATTCAAGTCGTCGGCAACGATGTCTACGTGGTCGGCTACCACGGCCGTGCGGTCGGCATCGACCTCGCCACCGGCGTCGTGCTTTGGCAGCAAGACATGTCCTCGTACGCCGGCCTCACGGCCGACTTCGGCAACGTGTACGTGACCAATGATTTCGACGCCATCGTTGCGCTCGATCGCAACGGCGGCGCGCAGATCTGGCGGCAGGAAGCGCTGCGGCTCCGCGATCTCACGGCGCCTACCCGCTACGCGAACACGCTCGTCGTCGGCGATTTCGAAGGCTATCTGCACTGGCTCGACCCGGCGGACGGCAAATTCATCGCACGCCAGCATGCGACCAAAGCGCGCATCAGCGCGGCGCCGCTGGTCGTCGGTCAGAATGTCTACGTGCAAGGTGACGACGGCACGGTTGCGGCGTACACCGTGCGCGATGGCGCCGCGTAGGCGCGCCCGCCATGCTGCCCGCTGTGGCGCTGGTCGGCCGACCTAACGTCGGCAAATCCACGCTGTTCAACCGGCTTACGGCCACGCGCGACGCACTCGTCGCGGACTATCCCGGGCTCACGCGCGACCGTCGGTACGGCGTCGGCCGTTTTGGCAACCGTCCATTCATCGTGATCGACACGGGCGGGCTCACGGCCGACGGCAGCAGCGAGATCACCGCGCTCGTCGCGGCGCAGGTCAACATCGCGATCGAAGAAGCCGACGTCGTCGTGCTCGTCGTCGATCACAAGAGCGGGCTCACGCCCGACGACACGCGGATTGCCGAACGCCTGCGGCGTGAAGCCAAACCCGTAGTGATCGCCGTCAACAAGTCAGAAGGCGTCGCGAGCGAGATGGCGGAGGCCGAGTTCCACACGCTGGGTCTTGCCACGCCGGTGGGCATTGCGGCGTTGCACGGGCAGGGCATCGAAGAGTTGATGACGGCTGCGCTTGCGGCATTTCCCGACGCCGAGGACGAGATCGACGAGGATCAGCTCGGCCCGAAGGTCGCGGTGATCGGCCGGCCGAACGTTGGCAAGTCCACGCTGATCAATCGTTTGCTCGGCGAGAATCGACTCATTACTTCGCCAGAGCCCGGCACCACGCGCGACAGCGTCTACGTTCCGTGCGAACGCGACGATCGGCGGTTCGTGCTGGTCGACACCGCGGGCGTTCGGCGCCGCGCGCGATTGACCGAAGCCATAGAGAAGTACAGCGTCGTGCAGAGCCTGAAGGCCATCGAAGACGCGGGTGCGATCATTGCCGTGCTCGACGCACGCGAGAACGTCACCGATCAGGACGCGCACGTCGTGGGGCTGGCCGCAGAGCGAGGCCGCGCGCTCGCGGTTGCGATCAACAAGTGGGACGGGCTCTCAGGCCACGAGCGGCGCCTGATCGAGCGCGAGGTGGAGCGGAAGCTCGACTTCGTGCCCTACGCGAGCCTTCACTACATCTCGGCCCTGCACGGCAGCGGTATCGCGGAGCTCATCGACACGGCACTGGCCGCGCACAAGAATGCGGGCGCCGAATTTCCTACGCCGCGTCTGAACAAAGTGCTGGCAGATGCGCTCGCGGTGAATCCGCCGCCGATCGTGCGCGGTCGCCAGGTGCGGCTGCGCTATGCCCACCAGGGCGGGAAGTTTCCGACGCGCGTCGTCGTGCACGGCAATCAGGCGGAACGCCTGCCGGATCACTACAAGCGCTATCTTGAGAATGCGTTCCGCGTGGCGTTACACATGCGCGGCACGCCGGTTCGCATCGAGCTTCGGACCGGCGACAACCCCTACGGCGGCCACCGCAACAAGCTCACTCCGCGGCAGGGTAAGAACCGCAAGCGCATGCTCCGCTTCAAGCACCGCGACTGACTTTTTGACTGCCGCGGGGTTACCTGGTCACGGTCCGGTTACGGTCACGTCGAAGCACACCTCGCCGATCGACGGATAGCGCGGGTCGTCCGTCGTGTTCGTCCACTCGTACACTTCGAGCGTGTAGTCGCCGGGTGAAAGCGTCGAGTTCAAGGTCTCGGCGCAAACGCCGACGGTTGTCTGCCAAGACTGGGTGCACGCAGCGCTCGGACCGGTGGTCGATGCGCCGACTCCCCCGACCTGATGCAGCACGAGATCAGGGTCTGCCGCAGCCGGCGGGGTGACGGCGGTTGCCCGCAGCGTGTAAGTGCCGGCGGTCGCCACGGAAAACCGCGCGTAACGCCGCGAGCCGAGCTTGTCGATGGATCCCGACGCGCTGCTCTTGAAGTCGTCGACGCTGCAGATGTTCGTGGCCCCGCCGTTCACGACCACGCTGTCGTAAACCGAGACCAGCTTCGGCGTCGCGGGCGTGCCGAAATGGGTTTCCGTGCTGCCGTAGTCGTCCACGACGCTATCCATGCCTTCGGTTCGAACCAGCGCGTCGATGTCGGCCTGTGCACTCGGTTCGGCCGTTTGCAACGCATGGATGAACGGGAAGAGGCTCGTTTGCGCGGCCGTGGTCTTCAGCGCCGTCAGCGCACTGAACAGCGGCCCGAAGGCGAGGGTCACGTTGTCCTGCGTCGCCGAGCCGGCGGGCAGTGCGTTAGCGTTCGCGTCGTAGAGGTTGTAGATGAGCTCGTGAATCGAGCGCTCGCTAAACCAGCCCGGTGCCGGGTTCGGGGCGGTGGCCGAGTCGTCCTCGACGTTGAACGACACGCTTTGCGCCTGATGCGTGCCCTGCGTGTTGATGTACGCGGGGTCGCCAGCGACCATCGCCGAGAAGGCGGTGCCGAAGCCGTCGCGAAACGCGAGGCGCATATCGAGCTGGTCGCCCGGTACGTGTGGGCCCGTGACGCTGTCATCGCGGCCGAACGCATCCACGAGATACTCGCCCCACAGGGCCGCGATCACGCTGCGGTCGTACTCGTCGGTGTCGGTGTCTTGCGCGCCCAGCAGGTAGATGTCGCCGCCCGAGCGATACTGGCTAGAGCCGATCTGCCCGGTCGACGCGAGCGGCCCCGTCGTGCTCACGGTCGGAAGGTTGTTCGGACTCCAGTGAACCGTGAGCGTGGGGAACGTGAGGCTGGGCTCGCTCGCAAGCACGAACTGCATGGTGTCGTAGAGGGTGTCGAGAATCGCGAAGGGCGCCGCATCTCGTGTGGCTGCGTCGTAGCCCGCGCCGTTCCAGCCGGATGCGGCATGCAGGTCTTGTGTGGCTCCGCTGGCCGCGAGCAGGAAAGTGGCGGAATCCTCCACCCAGAGGCCGTCGCCCTGCGTGTTGTCCGTAACTCCGACCGTCCAGCTGGGCGCTCCGGTGCGAATCATTTCGGCACGCGCGCGCACGACGATGTTCTGGTTGGAAGCCGTGGTGAGTGAATAGGCGCCGTTGGCATCCGTGGTGGTGGAGGCAACGACGCTTCCGCTGCGAAGGATCTGGACCGTGAGGCCGCGCCCGGGTGCGCTGCGCGTATTCGCGTAGTCGAGTTGCCAGACGCCGCCGATGTTCGCCGTGGGCACGAGGTCGAAGGTAACCGTGCCGCTCACGGTGGCGTCCGGTCCGGCCGCCGGCTGATCGCCGCCGCCGCCGTGGTGGCACGCAGTGAGTGCAAGCACCGCGAGCACAGCGGCCGCGTGCCGGAGACCTGCGGACATGGCCCCTAAGGTCCGGCGCGGCCGCGTGGACCTTTCTGTCACGACTTGTTTGCTCAGCATGCTTGGCTTCCCTGCCACACGGTTCAATGACCTTAAACGAACAAGCCGCGAATCGGATGACAGCCGCGCGGGTTCACCTACCGTGGATGCTAGCGATCAGGGGTAACGCGCGAGACTCTGCACAAAGCTCGCCACTTCGGCAAAGGCATGTGACCTCGTAATCGGGAAGTGCAGCAGCATCTGGCCGAAAACGAGGGCGCCGCCGATCTTCGAAGCAAACGTGAGCTTGCCGTGCGTACGCCAGTCATGAATCACGATCGCAGCGGCGATGGCTGCCATCGTCAAGTAAGTGGCGAGCACCGGCAGGTAATCGAGCTGACCGAGCACCTGATACGTGCGATTGATGCCGGGCGGCAGGAGCGGAATCGTGGCGAACAAAATGAGGCGCCGATGGTTTTCCGGATCCCGAACGCTGCGAATCGCGAGCGTGAAGAGAAAGCCGAAGCCGGCGATCGCCATCAGGGACAGATACATTAGATCGTAGAAGAAGGGCCCTCTTGGGTTGGCGTGGCCCATGCCGACCACCGTGATCAGCGAACCTGTGAAGAGCACGCCGGTGCCAAGCGCGATGCCGAACGTGCCAAGGCTGCGGTGCAGCGCGACGTTCTTTACGTTGATGAGCCAGGCTTGGAGCACCAGCAGCGTCATCCAGGCGATGAAGGTAACGCCGTGCAGGTGCACGGTCGCCGGCCGAACTCTCGGGTCCGCCAGCAGATAGCGCTGCAGCGCCGCAAGGCTGAATCCGCCGAAGACGTAGAGCGCCATGACGAAGGCGATCCAGAAGTAAAACGAGAGACGGAGACTTCTTCGGACAGCGTACTCGGCAGGCACGGTCGACATGGTTCAGTCCTCGGAGGGCGCTCTTTTCGCGCGAGCGCAGGGGATTCTAAGTCATGATCCAGTGTGTGAACCCAACCCAGGGTTGCGTCGCGCCGACCATCTCACGTAGCAAAGGAAGAGGTCGGTCAGGCCTTAATAATAGAACGGTCCGGCGCTCGTGAAAGTCAGCGTAACGACTCCGGGCAATCGCGCGACGGCTGCGTACGCGAGATCGAGCGTCGCGATCAAGACCAGGCGCTTGTGAATGTCGGTGCGGCGTCGAAAATACAATGCGGCCCCGAACAACGTCGGAAATACCACCACCGTCGCGAACCCGACAGCGAACAGACCGGCGGCGGGCGTGCCGTCCGGCAGCACCATGAGCCCGTCGCGCATCCGCTCGATCGACACGTACGCCGCCACGAGCGGTATCAAAGCGCCGAGCACTCCGCCGGCCGCTCCGAGCTTGCGGTGCAGATCCGTACGGTGCGCGGAGACCAAAGAGGCCTGAACCACGAGTAGCAAGACCCAAGTCGTAAAGATGGAGCCGTGCATCAGCAGCGTCGAGGTCAGCACGTTCGGCGACGCGAGGGCCCGATGCAAATAGAACGTCTGGGCGAAGCCCGCAAACACGGTGATCGCGAGCGCGAGCGACATGCCTCCGAAGAACAGCCGCGCGGCGTATGGCGGGATCGCCAGCACGGCGCTCAGATTTCGGGCCAGGAATTTCAGCCGAAACCGTCGCCATCAATACCCCCAACAAGATCGATTCCGGTCGGGGCAGATAGTAAGGACAACGAGGGCTGCCCTCAATCCCGGACCAAACGCCCCAGCTTTTTACTGAGACGGACTTAGGGCTTTAGATGTGCCATTTACAATGTGTGCACGCGGCGCCTAATCTTCACTCATATCGCGGGCCGCGGACGACGGCCGAACATAGCGAACCGGGGGGTGCGCCATGAAGTACGCCGTGTGGTTTGTGCGTCTCGTATTCGCGGCATGGATGATTCCAGCCGGGCTGAACCACTTTATAACACTGTTCCCGCAGCCGCTCGGCACGCAGCCTGTGAGCCAGGAATTGTTCTTGGCTTTGTTCGACAGCCACCTGTTCGACCTTGTCAAAGCGGTCGAGCTGGTGGCCGGAATCGGTGTGCTGCTCGGCTTCTACGTGCCGTTGTCCCTGGCGATATGCATGCCCGTTTCGTTCTGCGTGTGGTATTGGGACACGCCGCTCGAAGGGTGGGGCTCGGGCGCTTCGATTTTCGGCACCGCGGTGCTGGTATGCAATGTGCTGCTATGCCTGGCCTACATGAGGAGCTACGGCCCGATGTTCGCCTTGCGTTCGACGCCGCGCACTCTCGCCGGAAAGCCCCTCGTCCTCGCCGGGCGGCTGATCTTCGGTGCCTGGATGCTGGTCGCCGGCATCAACTACTTTTTCGTCTCGCTGTATCCCATGCCCGCCGGGCACGAGCCGCTCGCCGTGCAGCTGATGACCGGCCTCGTCCATAGCCAACTCCTCGACGTGGCCGTGGCGATCCAGCTGGTCACCGGCGCGCTGATCCTCGCGGGTATCTTCATTCCCGCGGCGCTCTGCGTGGTGATGCCTATTTCCGTGTGTGCGGCCTTCTGGGCGGTGATCCTCGACCACCAACCCCTCGTAGCCTTCCTGGGGCTTGCCGTCATCGCCCTCAACGGCGTGCTGATGCTGGCCTATATCGATTACTACAAAGGTGTCTTGCAGCGGCATGCCCTGGCACTCGGCGAAGCCTGAGGAGGACGCGATGAATTTCGACACCCTGTTCGTGAACGTCACGGGTCGCACGGCCCGCGGCCCGTTCATCGGCGCGCTGATCACTCTGCTGGCGGTATTTGCGTTCTACCACTTCCTGGTGCCGGGGCGGAACAGCCAGTGGGTTCAGCTGGTGTTGCTGTTCCCCGCCATCGTGCTGCACGCGCGACGTCTCCACGACATGGGTCGAGCTGCGTGGCCGCTGCTCGTCCCGGCCGCCCTGATACTCGCAACCGCATGGCTCCACCTGTTCAATCCCGGGGCCCAGGCCAAGGGCCTCGTTACCGTGGCCGCCGTCATCGTCTCCGCCGGCTTCATCGTCTGGGGCCTCATCGGCCACGGCCAGCTCGAAGCCAATCGATTCGGGAAGGCCGCGGCTTAGGGTGTCGTTACGGTGCTCTTCGTGAGCGGTCTCGGTGCGGCACACTAGACGGCGCGGCGCGGCCGCTGTGGTAGTCTTTCGCGCACAGTGCGAGGGACGGCCCGTGCACGACGAACGAGGGGAATCTGCCATGAATACACGTCAGCTTTCGATTCGACGCGCCGGGTTGTTCGCCGCCGTGTGGGCGCTAGCAGCGTTCAGCGTCGGCCACGCCTTCGCGCAGTCGACCGATCTCCCGAGCCGTAAAGACGCGGTCCCAGGCATCACGACGGCCGGGCAGCCCAGCGCCGACCAGCTGGCCGCGGCCGCGAAATCCGGCATCAAGACGGTCATCGATCTGCGGGGTCTCGTCGAGGATCGCGGGTTGGACGAACGAGCCACTGTCGAGAAGCTCGGCATGAGTTATGTGACCCTCCCGGTCGAAGGCGGCAACGGCGTGACCTATGCCAATGCGACGGCGCTCGACAAGCTACTCGCCACCGCCAAGGGGCCGGTTCTGGTCCATTGCGCCACGGGCAATCGCGCCGGCGCACTGCTGGCCCTGCGCGACAAGCTCAACGGCGCGGACAACGAGTCGGCGCTCGCGCTCGGTGTCGCAAGCGGGCTGACGGGGCTCAAGCCGGTCGTCGAGAAGAAGCTCGCGCAGGGTCATGACTGACCCGCTGGTGGGGGAGCCCCCTATGACTGGCGACACGGTGGGACGTCGCACATTAATTACCGCGGTCGGCGTGGCGGCAACCGCCCTCGCGCTTCGAGCCGGAACGGCGCAGGCGCAGACGCAAGCGCAAGCGCCGACCGGAAGTTTTCAGCCGCCGCGGCACGCCCAGGACGCCTGGTTCGACGCGCTGCCCGGCAAGCACCGCACCATCATCGACTCGTTCAGCTACAACGGTGCCGGCGAGGCATTGCTGTTCGCGAACAACCTGCACGTGGCCAACGCGGCGGGCTATGGCCTGACTGACGCGGAGGTCGCCGTAGTGGTGACGTTCCGCCATCGCTCGACTGCATTTGCCTTCAACAGTGCAATGTGGGCGAAGTACGCAAAGGGCTTGAGCGAAGGGTTGAACCTGATCGACCCGAAGACCAAGCAGATGCCCACGGTGAACTTGTTCAATACCGCGGGCTACGGCATCGAGTTACCGAACTTCGGATTGACGATCGACTCCGTCGCCAAGCTCGGCGTGCACTTCGCGATTTGCCAGATGGCCACGCGCCGGCTCGCGGGTCAGATCGCGAAGGCGGTAGGCGGAATGCCCGATGCGATCTACGAAGAGCTCGTCGCGAACACCGTTCCGAACGGCCACATGGTGGTCGCCGGCGTGATCGCGGTGACGCGGGCGCAGGAGTACGGCTACACGGTGTTGATCGCCGGTTGACCATGGCCCGTTCCGGCGATACCGGTCACGGCCCCGTCGTCGACCACGCGCTCGTTCGCGCGCACGTAGTCGCGGCGTTCGTCGCGCTGCTGCTGTCCGTCGCGTTCGGCATCATCGTTGCGGAGCAGCTCGTTCATCCCGACCTCGCCGCAGATCTGCCCTGGCTGAGCTGGGGCCGCGTCCGTTACGCCCATACGCAGGGCATCATGCTGGGCTGGCTCGGCAACGCGTTCCTCGCGTTCCTGTATCACGGCGTGCCACTGCTCACCGGCAGCCGTGTCAGGAGCACGCGGCTCGGCTGGTGGCTATTCGGCGTCTGGAACTTCGCGGTGCTCGCGCCGGGTTGGGTGCTGGTATTGGCGGGCATCAGTCAGCCGCTCGAGTGGGCGGAGTTCCCGCTGCCGGTTGACGCATTCGTCGTGCTCGGGCTCGTGCTCGCGGCGGTGCAGTTCCTGCCGCCGTTCTTCGGTCGCGGCCTCGAGCAGCTCTACGTCTCGAGCTGGTACATCATCGGCGGCCTGATATTCACGCTGCTCGCGTACCCGATGGGCAACGTTGTGCCGGAGCTCGTGCCGGGTGCACAGGGCGCCGCGTTCAGCGGCCTCTGGATTCACGATGCGGTGGGGCTGTTCGTCACGCCGCTCGCGCTGGCGATCATCTATTTCGTTATTCCGGCCGCGTCGGGTCGGCCGATCTACAGTCATTTTCTGTCGATGCTCGGGTTCTGGTTGCTGTTCTTTCTCTATCCGTTGAACGGTACGCATCACTACGTGTACTCGGCCATCCCGATGGCAGCGCAGCTCGGGGCGATCGCCGCGTCGACGTTGCTCGGCTTCGATGTGATCCTGGTGGTGGCGAATCTGCTGCTGTCGCTACGTGGCTCGGGTCTCGTGCCGCGCGACATCGGCCTGCGCTTCGTCGCCACGTCGACAGTGTTTTATCTCGTCGTGAGCATCCAGGGCTCACTTCAGGCGCAGATGGCCGTGAACCAGGCCGTGCACTTCTCCGACTGGGTGATCGGCCACTCGCATCTCGCGATGCTCGGCTTCGCGACGTTCGCGGGTCTCGGCGGCATCGTGCACGCGTGGCAACGGCTGCCCGGGGCGCGCTACAACGCACGTGCTCTCGAGTGGGGTTACTGGCTGCTCGTCGCTGGCGTGCTGCTGATGTTCGTGGACCTGACGCTCGCGGGCCTCGCCGAAGCGCGCGTGTGGCAGTCGAGCGCGCCGTGGCTCGACTCGGTTCGTGCGGCGAAGCCGTACTGGATCGTCCGCACGCTGGCGGCCGTGCCGATTGCGGCCGGGTTCATCATGCTGATCGTGGGGCTCATGACTGGCGCACGCGGTGCCGGATTGCACGCGCTGCCCGCTGCGGGCCTCGAGCTGTCGCCCGAGAGCGGCGTCGCACCCCGGCTGGCGCCTACTCGCGCAGAGGGTGTCGCGTGAACGCGCGGCACGCCCGCGTCGTCCGGATGGCGTATCTCGTCGCGAGCGTGGCGGGTGTCGCGTTCTTCGCGATGTCGGTGGCGCTGCTCGGCATCTGGCCCGGCCGCGTACTCGAAGCACAGAGTCGGGCGATGGCCCCGGAGCACGTGCTGACGCTGACCGCGAGCGAGCAGCGCGGCCGGGAAATCTACAGTCGCGAAGGCTGTGCGTACTGCCACACGCAGCAGATCCGCTACCTGCACGCCGACATGCTGCGGTTCGGCGCGCCAACACTCGCGTGGGAAACGCGCCTCGACTACCCGCACCTGTGGGGCACGCGACGCATCGGTCCGGACCTCGCGCGGGAGGGCGGCACGCATACCGCGGACTGGCACTTCGCGCATCTGTTCTCGCCGCGGGCGATCGTGCCCGACTCGGTCATGCCGCGTTACGCATCGCTGTTCGATGGCGCGGCCGACCGGCCGCGGCAGTCGGCGCGCGACCTGCTTGCGTATCTCGAGACGCTTGGCCGGGCACGCGAGCTCGCGGGGCCGGAGGGTGAGGCCCACGCGCGCGAGGCGTGCGACTGCGCCGGCGACGAGATGCGGACGATGGCGTTGGCGGGCACGACGCCACTGAACGCAGCGCCGGCGCGGCCGCGCCCGCGCGGCGACGCTCCGGAGGTGCCCGTCGTCAGCGATCTCGGGCGCGGCCGCGCGCTGTTCGCGGCCAACTGCGTCGGCTGTCACGGCGTTACCGGTGCCGGCGACGGCGCCGGGGCGGCAACGCTGCGGCCGTTCCCGCCCAACCTGACCGAGCACACCTACACGCGCACGCGCGTCGTCGATGCGTTGTGGAACGGTGTGGCTGGCACGTCGATGCAGGCCTGGCGCGACTACGCGCTCGCGGATCTCGCGGCGCTGGCGGACTACGTTCGCAGTCTCGACGCGACTGCGAACGGCGACCCGGTTGCTGCGCAGCAGCTTGCGCTCGGCGCCGACGTGTACGCGGCCAACTGCGTGCAGTGCCACGGTGCCGCTGGCGATGGACGCGGCCCGGCTGTCGCCGAGTTGCGGATAGCGCCGACCGATTTCAGGGCGCAGCGGGCGAGCGTTGCGACGGCCGTGCGCGCGCTCGCGACGGGCGTTGCGGGTACGCAGATGGCGCCGTGGACGGATCGGCTCAGCGACGAGCAGCGCGTGGCGGTTGCGCACTACGTGCGCAGCCTGTTTCAGGGCGACGGCGGCGGCCGCGGCGGTGACCGATGATCGCGAACGTGATCGTCGTGCTGTCCGTGCTGCTCGGCGTGGTGTTCGTCGCCGCGTGGCTGGCACTCCCTGGGTTGCGAGCGTGGCTCGAGCGGCCCAAACATCGTTTCCAGCAGGGCGTGCAACGGTATGATCGAGCGCGCAGCCGCGAGGCTGAGTTACGAAGGGGACGTTCCTCATGACGCGAGCCGCGCGAGCGCGTTCGGGCCTAATCCCGGCGGTCCTCGTCTGCGCAGTCGCGGGCGTCGCCACGGCGGTGGCTGCGCTGGTCTACGATCGTAGCGGCGCGAGCGCGACGGCAGTGGGTGTGCCGCTCGCCGCAACCGAGGACTACGGCCGCCGTTTGATCGCCGAAACCGCCGCGCTGCTCGGGCCGGACCACGCGGACCCCGCCATGCGCTACTCCGGCAGCCGCCTTGCGTGCGGTTCGTGCCATCTTGGCGCCGGTCTCGAGCCCGGCACGCTCTCACTCTTGCCGGCCGCCGAGCACTATCCCCGGTTCTCCCCGCGCGCGGGTGCGATGACCGACGTCGAGGATCGCATCAACGAGTGCATGCAGCGCAGCATGAACGGCCGCGCGCTGCCTTTCGACAGCGTCGAGATGCAGGCGATGGCGACCTACATTCGGTCACTCGGCAAACGTTACGCGGCGATGGGCGCGGGCCAGCGCGCCGCCGTAGAACCGCCACCGTTCAAAGTACCGGACCGTGCCGCGGACCTCGCGGCCGGCAAAACAGTCTTCGACGCGCGCTGCGCGATCTGTCACGGAGGGGACGGTCTTGGTTTGCGCGCATCGGTCGATCTCGCCGACGGCTACGTATTCCCGCCGCTCTGGGGCCCTGACAGCTTCAACGATGGCGCCGGGCTGCACCGCCTGCTGACGGCGGCGCGATTCGTCAAAGCTCGAATGCCGCTTGGCAATGCCGACCTCACGAGCGACCAGGCCTTCGACGTGGCGGCCTACATCAACGCACAGCCGCGGCCTGAGATGGCGAACCTCGACCGCGACTATGCCGACCTCAAAGCGAAGCCGGTGGACAACACATATGGGCCGTTCGCCGATGAATTCCCGCTCGAGCAGCACCGCTTCGGGCCGTTCGCGCCGATCGAGGCTTACTACAAGGCTCTGAAGGCTAAACAGTAGGCGCCAGGGTGGGGCGGGGGCGGCGTGCCATTAGCACATAGCCAGAAGTTAGAAGCAGGCCGCGGTGCCAGTCTCTTAGACTGCCCGTCTCTTTTGATCTCGGGGTGACGCGTGGCAAAAGCGCGCAAGACGGTCGTCGTCGCGGGTGAGTTTCCTATGCATCGCGGCGGCTCGTTGGTGAGCCCGACGATTGCCTACGAGACCTGGGGTACGCTTAACCACGAGCGTGACAACGCCGTGCTGATCTTCACCGGCATGTCGCCATCCGCCCACGCGGCGTCCAGCACCTTGGACGCGACGCCCGGCTGGTGGGAGGACATCATCGGGCCCGGTCGGTCGATCGACACCCATCGCTACTTCGTGATCTGCGTGAACTCGCTCGGCAGCTGCTTCGGCTCCACCGGCCCGGCGTCGATCGATCCGCGCACGGGCGAGCTGTATCGGCTCTCGTTTCCGGTGCTGTCGCTCGAGGACGTGGCGCGCGGCGGCTACGAGGTCATCAAGCATCTCGGCGTGAAGCGGCTCAAAGCCACGGTCGGTCCGTCCATGGGCGGCATGACGGCGCTGGCGTTCGAGATCCTGTTCCCGGGCCTGTCCGAAGGCTTCGTCAGCATGTCGTCCGGGCCGCGTTCGTTGCCGTTTTCGATCGCGCTGCGGTCGCTGCAGCGCGAGATGATTCGCAAGGACCCGGAGTGGAAGAACGGCAACTATCCGCGCGACTCCGTGCCGCTCACCGGCATGCGGTTGGCGCGCAAGCTCGGCATGATCACGTACCGTTCGGCCGAGGAGTGGCGCTTACGCTTCGGCCGCGAGCGCGCGGCGAACACGGACACGAACGGGGATCAGTTCGGCATGGTGTTCGAGGTCGAGGCGTACCTCGAGCACCACGCGCTGAAGTTCACCGGCCAGTTCGATCCGAACTGCTACCTGTACCTCTCACGCGCGAGCGATCTGTTCGACATCGCCGAGCACGGCTCGTCGGTTGAAGCGGGCCTCGCACAAGTGCGCGTGAAGCGCGCGATGATCATCGGCGTGCAAACCGACTTCCTGTTCCCGATCTACCAGCAGCGTGAGCTGGCGGAGGGGCTCGAAGCGCCCGGGCGCGACGTCGATTTCCACGAGCTGCCCTCGCTGCAGGGGCACGATTCGTTCCTCGTCGACATGGACCGCTATCGGCCGCTGGTCGCGAGCTTCTTCGCGTAACAGCGCAAATCGCCTGGTTTCGGGCTTGCGCTCGACTTGAGAGTGCGTGCTAGCCTTTCGATCATGAGCCGGCCGTTGAAGAAGGATGCGACGTACGCGGATCTGTGCGCGGTGCCAGAGAACTTCGTCGCGGAGATTCTCGGCGGTGAGCTGTACGCTTCTCCGCGGCCGGCGTCGCGCCACTCCCTTGCAGCGTCCGCATTGGGCGCCAAGCTCATGAGTCCCTTCCACTTCGGCGAGAATGGCCCCGGCGGCTGGTGGCTGCTCGATGAGCCGGAGCTTCACTTTGCTGCCGATGTGCTCGTCCCGGATATCGCGGGCTGGCGTCGCGAGCGCATGCCAGCTATTCCGAATGCTGCGTATTTCACACTTGCGCCCGACTGGGTGTGCGAGGTGTTGTCGCCGTCGACAGAATCTATCGATCGCGGCAAGAAGCTCGCGATCTACGCGCGCGAAGGTGTGCGCCACCTGTGGTTCGTCAATCCGCTGCTGCAGACACTCGAAGTATCGCGCCTCGAGTCGCAGCGTTGGTCATTGGTCGTGGTTCATGAAGGCGGCACACTCGTGCGCGTGGAGCCGTTCGACGCCATCGAGCTTCCGCTCGCGGCGCTGTGGGCCACATAGTTAGCCCGCGTCGGGCTTGATCTTGGCCACGGTCACCGCAACTCCGCCGCGCGCCAGTCGCACGTCGAGTTCGGCGCCTCGCGTCGTCGCGGCGCTATCAGTGACCACCTTGCCGCCGGCCGTCATCACGATTGCGTAGCCGCGCTGCAGAGTCGCAAGGGGGCTCAGCGATTGCAGACCGCGGTCCGCGAGTTTCAGGCGCTGCTGGGTGAGCTCGACGCGGCGCAGCAGCGCGCGGCGCAGATCGCTCTTGGCGGTGCGCCAGCGCTCGCGAGCCGCTG
This sequence comes from Gammaproteobacteria bacterium, assembly GCA_039933105.1. Lineage (GTDB taxonomy): Bacteria > Pseudomonadota > Gammaproteobacteria > Steroidobacterales > Rariloculaceae > FEN-1219. The sequence goes on from JBDTOT010000047.1 coordinate 28,007, forward strand.
CAACTCGGCGCGCGGGGTTCGTGTGTGCGACGTTCGTCGCGAGCCGCGCAAGCCGGATCTTCAGCTGTCCGATACGGCGCTCGACGCTGCGCGTGAGACGCGCCTCGAGCTCGTCGAGTTTTTGCGCGCGCTCGCGCAGCTGCACGCCGGGATGGCAGCGAGCGAGGCGGTGCTCAAGCATCGCCAGCTGGCGCCGCTCGGTCGTCAGCTGGCGCCGCGCTGCCTGGGCGAGACGCTGCGCGAAGGATGCGAACCGCATGCGCCATTCGGCCTGATCAGGAACCGCAAGCTCGGCGGCCTGCGACGGCGTGGGTGCGCGCAGGTCGGCGACGAAATCGGCGATCGTGAAATCGATCTCGTGGCCCACGCCCACAATGATCGGCAGCCGCACGGCCGCGATGGCCCGTGCCACGATCTCCTCGTTGAAGCTCCACAGGTCCTCGAGAGAGCCGCCGCCGCGCGTGAGAATCAGCACATCGCAGTCGGCCCGCTTGTCCGCCAGGGCCAGCGTGCGCGCGATCTCCTCGGCCGAGCCGGCCCCTTGCACCTGTGTGGGATAGATCAGCACGGCCGTGGCGGGGAAGCGGCGACGCAGCGCGATCAGCACGTCGCGCAGCGCGGCGCCGGTGGGTGAGGTGATGACGCCAATGCGCCGCGGCAGCTTGGGTAGTGGCACCTTGCGGGCAGCGTCGAACAAGCCTTCGGCCGCGAGCTTCTTCTTCAGCTCCTCGAACCGGCGGCGCAGGGCGCCTTCGCCGGCTTCCTCGACATAGTCGACGATCAGCTGGTACTCGCCGCGAGCCTCATAAATGCTGGCCCTGGCCCGGACCAACACCTGCCGCCCGTTCGCAAGTTCGAAGCCCAACCCACGGGTGGACATACGGAACATGGCGCAGCGAACCTGCGCCTGCGCGTCCTTCAACGACCAATAGAGATGCCCGGAGGAGGGCCGCGCGAGGTTCGAGATTTCGCCCTCGACCCACACGGAGCCGAGGTTGCCTTCCACCAGTTGGCGGGCTTCTCGGTTCAGGCCCGTGACGGAGAGAATCCGCCGCTCTTCGAACGGCAGCTGCAGGGAATCTCCGGGCGACGGCATGCCCGGCAGTATAGCGGCAGGGCTGGCCATTTACCTGAGCCGCCTTGCGCGGCTAGAATGCCGCGCTCCCTCTCACCGGAGCACCGCATGCGGATCATTCACGAGGCGCTCACTTTCGACGACGTCCTCCTCGAGCCCGCTTACTCCGATTTCTTGCCGCGCGAAGTTCAACTCAAGACCCAACTCACGCGCACCCTCACGCTGAATATCCCGATCGTCTCGTCCGCCATGGACACCGTCACCGAGGCGCGGCTCGCGATCGCGCTCGCGCAGGAAGGCGGCATCGGCATCATCCACAAGAATATGTCGCCGAACGATCAGGCGCGGCAGGTTCAACAAGTTAAGAAGTTCGAGAGCGGCATCATCCACGACCCGATCACGGTGTCGCCCGACGCCACGATTCGCGAAGTCATCAACCTCACGCGCTCGAAAAACATCTCTGGTGTGCCGGTGGTGGAGGGCGAGGATCTCGTCGGCATCGTCACGCACCGCGACCTGCGGTTCGAGACTCAGCACGATGCGGCCGTATCGTCCGTCATGACGCCGAAAGATCGCCTGATCACCGTGCACGAGGGTGCCGGTAAGGACGAGGTGCTCGGGTTATTCCACCGCCACCGCATCGAGAAGGTGCTGGTCGTCGACAACGCATTCCGGCTGCGCGGCATGATCACCGTGAAGGACATTCAGAAGGCGCACGACTATCCGCTCGCGTGCAAGGACAGCCGCGGCGCGCTGCGCGTGGGAGCTGCCGTCGGCACGAGTGCCGACACCGACGAGCGCGTGTCGCTGCTTGTCGACGCGGGCGTCGACGTCGTAATCGTCGACACGGCGCACGGCCATTCGAAGAACGTGCTCGAAAAGATACGCGCGATCAAGCGCAAGTACCCCGACCTGCAGCTGATCGGCGGCAACATTGTTACTGCCGCGGCAGCGAAGGCGCTCGTCGAAGCGGGCGTCGACGGCGTGAAGGTCGGCGTAGGCCCCGGCTCGATCTGTACGACGCGGATCGTCGCGGGTGTTGGCATTCCGCAGATCACCGCCGTGGCCGAGGTTGCGGATGCGCTCGAGGGTACCGGCGTGCCGTCGATCGCGGACGGCGGTGTGCGCTACTCCGGCGACATCGCGAAAGCGATCGCCGCCGGCGCGCACTCGACCATGCTCGGTGGCCTGTTCGCGGGCACCGAAGAGTCGCCGGGCGAGGTGGAGCTCTACCAAGGGCGCTCCTACAAGTCGTACCGCGGCATGGGCTCGCTCGGCGCGATGGCGCAGCGCCATGGATCGTCCGACCGCTATTTTCAGGACGCATCCGCCGAGCTCGAGAAGCTCGTGCCGGAAGGCATCGAGGGACGCGTGCCGTACAAGGGCAGCATCGTTGCGATCGTGCACCAGCTCATGGGTGGCCTGCGCGCCGCGATGGGCTACACCGGGTGCCGCAACATCACGGAGATGCGCACCAAGCCGAACTTTGTGCGGATCACGGGCGCCGGGCGCCGCGAGAGCCACGTGCACGACGTGACCATCACCAAAGAGCCGCCAAACTACCGCTCCGATCTGTGAGCGCCGCCGCCACGCACAGCGCACGCATGGAAGCAGCACCTGACGCCGCACGCATTCTCGTCGTCGACTTCGGCGGCCAATACACGCAACTCATCGCGCGCCGCGTGCGCGAAGTGGGTGTGTACAGCGAGATCTTGCCGTTCGACGCCACCGCGGAAGAGATCGAGAAGTTTGCCCCCACCGGCATTATCTTGGGCGGGGGCCCCGAGTCCGTAAGCGAAGCCGGCTCGCCGCAGATTTCCGATGCGCTGATCGAGCAGGGCGTTCCCCTGCTCGGCATTTGCTACGGCATGCAGGCGCTCGCCGCGAAGTTCGGCGGCAAGGTCGCGCCGTCCACACATCGCGAATACGGCTACGCCGAGGTGAACGTCACCGGCAACGATCCGCTGCTCTCCGGTTTGGGCGCCGGGCTCAAGGTCTGGATGAGTCACGGCGACCGCGTGGAACGACTACCGAAAGGTTTCGCGTCCATCGGCGAATCCGGCAACTCACCGTACGCCGCAATGGCGGACGTGGACCGCAAGATCTTCGGCCTGCAGTTTCACCCCGAGGTGACGCACACCGAACGCGGTCTCGACATCCTGCGCCGCTTCGTGGTCGACATCTGCGGTTGCGCACCGG
>JBDTOT010000048.1:0-30724 GCA_039933105.1 Gammaproteobacteria bacterium
GCGACAGCTTTTTCGCCGAGGCGCCCCCATAAGCCCACTGTCTTGAATTCACGTGGCATGATCGGTTTCTTGACAGTGGCCGGAGCCCGTTGTTAGCGTGGGTCCACGCTTCGAAGCGGCCCCTAAGTTATCACAGCTAGCGCCGATGGCGAGCGACAAACCACGAGACGTTTTGGACGAGCGCGCGCAGCTCCTGCTGCGTATTCTCGTCGACCGATACATTCGCGAAGGGCAACCTGTGGGATCGCGCACGTTGTCGCGAGAAGCCGGGCTCGAATGGAGTCCGGCGACCATACGCAATATCGTCGCCGACCTCGAGGACCTTGGCTTCGTGAGCTCGCCGCACACATCGGCGGGAAGAGTACCCACCATCAAGGGGTACCGTTTCTTCGTCGACACATTGATAAAGCTGACGCCCCCCAAGGGCGAAGACATGCTGCGTTTCAGTCAGGGCGTCAACGATGCCGGTGGCGACCCGCAGGCGCTCGCGCTATCCGTGTCGAGCTTGCTTTCTACGGTGACGAGCCTGGCCGGTATCGTAACCGTGCCGCGGCGTGCGCAGACGGCGCTACGCCAAATCGATTTCCTCCCTCTCTCCAACCAGCGCGTGTTGGCGATACTCGTGATCAACGATCGCGAGGTCCAGAACAAGATCTTGAACGTTCACCGAGATTATGGTGGTGACGAACTGCGACGCGTCAGCAATTACCTGAACGATCGCTTCAGCGGCCACACGTTACCCGAGGTTCGCGAGCTGCTCGTCTCCGAGTTAAAGAAGACACGAGCCTCGATGAATGCGTTGATGATCGAAGCCATAGAAATGGCGCAGAAAGTAGTTCCGGAAGTCGATCCGGGGCCGGAGTTCGTCGTGGCAGGCGAGACCAATCTCATGGGCACCGACCGCGTCGCCGATGTCGAGAGGCTCAAAGGCCTCTTCGAAGCGTTCGGCCGGCAACAGGACATCCTGCACCTGCTCGACCAGAGCTTGAACGCCGAAGGCGTCCAGATCTTCATCGGCCAGGAATCGGGGTATGAGCTATTCGATTCCTATAGTATCGTCGCGGCGCCGTATGCGACGGAGGACAATACGATGGGGGTTCTGGGCGTCATCGGTCCGACGCGCATGGCGTACGAGCGAGTGATCCCGATTGTCGATGTGACCGCGAAGTTGCTGGGTCGCGCCTTGAAGTCGAGCAACTAGGCCCCATCTGCCCAACGATCCTTGTTTTGAGGCGCTCTGCCTGGGGCGGAGCCGGAATTTGCCATGAATGATGAACGAACGGACGCCGATACCTCGGCCCCCGAAGGCTCCGATCCCGCGCTGGAAGCGTTGCGCCGCGAGGTCAATGAGAATCGCGATCGTTCTCTAAGGGCTGCCGCGGAGCTCGAGAACCTTCGTAAACGAAGCGCTCGCGAGGTCGAGCTCGCACGCAAGTTCGGCGCAGAACGATTGGCACAGGGGATTCTGCCGGTGCGCGATAGCCTCGAGGCGGGTCTCGCGGCGGCCGAGAAGGCCGGGCAGGGTGCCTTCCTGGAGGGAATCCGCGCCACGGTTCGGCTACTCGACGACGCGTTCGAAGCCGCCGGGATCCGCGAGATCGATCCCAAAGGGCAGCTGTTCGATCCGAACAAACACGAAGCCCTGAGCCTCTTGCCGGCTGCGGGCGTAGCGCCGAACACGGTGCTGGAAGTCTTCCAGAAAGGTTACGAGATCAATGACCGTCTGCTGCGCGCGGCCAAGGTCATTGTGGCGCGGAGCCCCGACGCTTGAATTGTGGCGTCGCCGCCCCATCTCGCATTAATCGCAGCTTTTCTGACTTGTTCAACGATTTTGGAGCAGAACCATCATGGGTAGAGTGATTGGCATCGACCTGGGGACCACGAACTCTTGCGTCGCCGTCATGGAAGGCGGCAAGCCGAAGGTCATCGACAACAGCGAAGGCGATCGCACCACTCCGTCGATCGTCGCGTTCACGAAGGACGACGAGGTGCTCATCGGCCAAACCGCGAAACGCCAGGCGGTTACGAATCCGACCAACACCCTGTTTGCCGTGAAGCGGCTGATCGGCCGCAAGTTCGAAGACGATGTCGTCCAGAAAGACGTGGGCATGGTGCCATACAAGGTCGTGAAGGCCGACAACGGCGATGCTTGGGTCGAGGTCAACGGCAAGAAGATGGCGCCGCCCGAGATTTCGGCGCGCGTGCTGCAGAAGATGAAGCAGACCGCCGAGGACTACTTGGGGGAGAAAGTCACCGAGGCCGTCATCACAGTGCCCGCCTATTTCAACGATTCGCAGCGCCAGGCGACGAAAGACGCCGGCCGCATCGCGGGCCTCGAGGTCAAGCGCATCATCAACGAGCCGACGGCGGCAGCGCTCGCGTACGGTCTCGACAAGAAGCGCGGCGATCGCAAGATTGCGGTGTATGACCTGGGCGGTGGCACGTTCGACGTCTCGATCATCGAAATCGCCGAAGTGGACGGCGAGCATCAATTCGAAGTGCTCGCGACAAACGGCGACACGTTCCTCGGTGGTGAGGATTTCGACAAACGGATCATCGACTACCTTGCGAAAGAGTTTCAGAAGGAGAGCGGCGTCGACATCCGACGTGATCCGCTCGCGATGCAGCGGCTGAAAGAAGCGTCCGAAAAGGCCAAGATCGAGTTGTCGTCGAAGCAACAGACCGACATCAATCTGCCATACATCACGGCGGATGCCAGCGGTCCGAAGCACCTCAACATCAATCTGACGCGTGCGAAGCTCGAATCGCTAGTCGAAGACCTGATCGAGAGGACGATGGCGCCGTGCAAGACCGCGCTTACCGATGCCGGCTTAAAAGTAGCGGAGGTTAACGACGTGATTCTCGTCGGCGGCCAGACGCGTATGCCGAAGGTGCAGGAAGCCGTACAGGCGCTGTTCGGCCAGGAACCGCGCAGGGACGTGAATCCGGACGAAGCCGTGGCCGTTGGCGCTGCGATCCAAGCCGGCGTGCTCGCGGGCGAGGTCAAGGACGTGCTGCTGCTCGACGTCACTCCGCTGTCTCTCGGTATCGAGACGCTCGGCGGCGTGATGACGAAGTTGATCGATAAAAACACGACTATTCCGACCAAGGCTAATCAGACATTTTCGACGGCCGAGGACAGTCAGACGGCGGTTACGATCCACGTGTTGCAGGGCGAGCGCGGGCGCGCGAACGACAACAAGTCGCTCGGCCGTTTCGATCTCTCGGACCTGCCGCCGGCGCCGCGCGGGATGCCGCAAGTCGAGGTCACGTTCGACATTGATGCGAACGGCATCTTGAATGTGTCGGCCAAGGACAAGGCCACGGGTAAGGAACAGAAGATCGTAATCAAGGCCTCGTCGGGTCTGAGCGACGACGAGATCAAGCGAATGGTCGGCGACGCCGAGCAGCATGCTAGCGAGGACGCGAAGTTTCGCGAGCTTGCAGACATACGCAATCAGGCGGACGGCGTCGCGCATGCGACCGAGAAGTCGCTGCGTGAGCTTGGTGAGAAAGTGACCGGTGAGGAGCGCGCGAAGATCGAGTCTGCATTGGCGGACCTGAAGGACGCGATCAAAGGCGACAACAAAACGGCAATCGAAACCAAGTTGAAAGCCTTGGGCGACGCGTCGAGCGGAATGGCGCAACGCATGTATGGTGCCGAGCAGCAGCCTAGCGGTGAAACGCCGGCCGGTGGCGACGAAAACGTCGTTGACGCCGAGTTCGAAGAGGTCAAGGACGACAAGCGCAAGGGCAGCTGACGAGCGCCTGTCCACAGTGAGACGCGTTACTGAGGAGGGCACGCACAGCGTGCTCTCCTCGTCGGTTTGGGGATTGGGATGGCGAAACGGGACTACTACGAAGTACTCGGCGTAAGCCGCGATGCGGCCGAGGCTGACGTGAAGAAGGCGTACCGACGCCTCGCCATGAAGTATCACCCAGACCGCAATCCGGACACTCCCGAAGCGGAAGGGCACTTCAAAGAGGCGAAGGAAGCCTACGAGATCCTTTCGGATCAAGAGAAGCGAGCTGCTTACGACCGCTTCGGCCACGCCGGACTGCAGGGCGGCCAGGGCGGTGGGGGCGCCGACGCGTTCAGTGACATCTTTGGCGACGTCTTCGGCGACATCTTTGGCGCCGGGCGGCGGGGCGGGCGCAATCAAGTATTCCGTGGCGCGGACCTGCGATACGAGCTCGATCTGACGCTCGAGCAGGCAGTCGCCGGCGACAGCGTGTCTCTAGAGATACCTGGGCAGGCAGAATGTGGTCGCTGTGGTGGCAAGGGCGCGGAGCCCGGCTCGCAGCCGATCACCTGCAAGACCTGCGGCGGTGCGGGACAAGTGCGTGTGGCGCAAGGATTCTTCTCCATTCAACAGAGCTGCCCAAACTGCGGCGGCACCGGGGCCTTGATCGACAAGCCGTGCCGCGAGTGCTCGGGGCGCGGGCGCGTGCGTCGCACGAAGACCCTATCCGTGAAAGTGCCAGCTGGAGTCGACAACGGCGACCGAATTCGCTTGGCGCGTGAAGGCGAAGCCGGGCGTAACGGCGGGCCACCGGGAGATCTTTACGTCGACATCTCCGTGACCGCCCATCCGATTTTCACGCGCGAGGGCCAGAACCTGAGCTGTGAAGTGCCGGTCAGCTTTGCGACTGCCGTGCTGGGCGGCGCGGTCGACGTGCCGACCCTCGATGGCAACGTCGTATTGAAGGTGCCGGCGGAAACTCAGTCGGGCAGCTTGTTCCGTTTGCGCGGCAAGGGTGTTCGATCCGTACGCGATAGCGGCGTCGGTGACTTGTTCTGTCGGGTTCAGGTCGAAACACCGGTCAACCTGTCAGGGGATCAAAAGGAACGGCTGCGAGGCTTCGACGAGTCGCTTCAACACGACGGATCGCGGCATAATCCGCGAGCACGCTCGTGGTTCGACGGCGTGAAGAAGTTCTTCGAACGCATGGGAGCCTAGCGAGTTGTTGAAGGTTGCGGTCCTCGGTGCCGCCGGCCGCATGGGCCGGGCCGTCTTAAGTTGCGTGTTTGAGGCGGACGATTTGCAACTGATCGGTGCCATCACCGAGCCAGGCGATCGTTTTCTCGGGCGTGATGCAGGCGAAGTTGCAGGCGTGGATCCTGTTGGGGTTCCGCTGACGGACGAGCGTAAGCAGGGACTGCACGCTGCGCAGGTCGCCATCGACTTCACGTTGCCAGCGGCGATCGAAGCCAACCTTCGCGCCTGCATCGAGAGCGGTACCGCCATCGTGATCGGCACCACGGGACTCGAGGATCGCCACCAAAAGGCCATCGAGAAGGCAGCCCATGAGATTCCGGTCGTCTACGCGCGGAACTTGAGCGTCGGCGTCAACGTTTTCCTGGACCTCGTTGGCCGCGCCGCAAAGGCTCTCGGCGACGGTTATGACGTGGAGATCATCGAAGCGCACCATCGTCACAAGGTCGACGCGCCGTCGGGCACTGCGTTGGCGCTCGGCGAGCGCATCGCTGGCGCGCAGGGCCGCAAGCTTGGCGATCTCGGCGTGTATGCGCGCCAGGGGCGGACCGGGCCACGCGTACCGGGGACGATTGGATTCGCCGTGATCCGGGGCGGCAACGTCGTCGGCGAGCACACCGTACGGTTCATCGGCTCCGAAGAGCAGGTCGAGTTCCGCCATGAAGCCGCGGATCGCAAGACCTTCGCGCGCGGCGCACTGCGCGCGGCGCGGTGGGCTGCAGGACAGGCCCCAGGCTTGTACTCGATGGCCGATGTGCTCGGGCTCACGCGCGACTGATCGAGTTTGCGCGGCGCGTGCGCGTTTCGAATTTTTTCTGGATCGTGCACCGAAGGGCGAGCTAGAATGCGCGCCTGAGTTTCCCCGTTGATCAACACGGGATCGGCTGCCGGGCTTGTGCAGCCCATCCCGCGGATTCATGCAAGCCGATATTTCGTAGGAGCTCAGCGTGGCAGAGCCGGCGATACTAGCGCTCGAAGATGGCACCGTGTTCAAAGGCGTCTCCGTGGGTGCCGAAGGTCGGACGCTCGGCGAGGTGGTCTTTAATACCGCCATGACCGGCTATCAGGAAATCCTGACCGACCCTTCCTACTATCGCCAGATCGTGACCCTCACGTACCCGCATATCGGCAACACGGGCACGAACTCCGACGACTTTGAATCCACGAAGACCTATGCGGCTGGGTTGATCATTCGCGATCTGTCGCTGGTCGTGAGCAGTTGGCGAGCGGAGACGAGCCTGCAAGAATTCTTGCGTCGCGGTAAGACGGTGGCGATTGCCGAGATCGACACGCGCCAGTTGACGCGCGTCATCCGCGAAAAAGGTGCACAGGCGGGTTGCATCGTGACGGGTGCGAAAGCGAATCCTGAAGAAGCGGTTCGAGCAGCACGCAAGTTTCCGGGCCTGAAGGGCATGGACTTGGCGAAGCTCGTGAGCACCAAGCAGACCTACCAGTGGAACCAGGGCGCGATCTGGCCCGACCGACAAACCATCTACACGAAGCGGGTCGCAACGTTTCACGTCGTCGCATTCGACTACGGCATCAAACGCAACATATTGCGGTTGCTCGCCGAGGAAGATTGCCGCCTCACGGTCGTTCCCGCCACGACCAGCGCTGAGGAAGTGCTCGCGCTGCAACCCGACGGTGTATTTCTCTCGAACGGCCCTGGTGATCCGGAGCCGTGCGATTACGCGATCGAAGCAATTCGGACACTGGTCGAGCGTGGGCTGCCGGTGTTCGGCATCTGTCTCGGGCACCAGTTGCTCGGGCTCGCCAGCGGCGCGAAAACGGAGAAGATGAAGTTCGGCCACCACGGCGCGAACCACCCCGTCGTGGAGATCGACTCCGGCCGCGTCATGATCACGAGCCAAAATCACGGGTTCGCCGTGCAGGAAACGACGCTGCCGGCCAATGTGCGGGCAACGCACCGGTCCCTGTTCGATGGCAGTCTGCAAGGGATCGAGCGTATCGATCGACCGGCGTTCTCGTTCCAGGGGCACCCCGAGGCAAGCCCGGGACCGCATGACCTGCTGCCGTTGTTCCAGCGCTTTACCGCTTCAATGAAGATGTACCGTCTACGCGCTCAAGCTTCGTAGTCAATTTAAATCAGAGAGTTGAAGAATCAACTTAGGAATCGGATCAAGTAATGCCGCGCCGTGACGATCTCGAAAGCATCCTGATCATCGGCGCCGGCCCAATCATCATTGGGCAGGCGTGCGAGTTCGATTACTCCGGCACCCAGGCCTGTAAAGCGCTGAAGGAAGAGGGCTACCGCGTCATCCTGGTGAATTCGAACCCGGCCACGATCATGACCGATCCCGCCAGTGCCGACGCAATCTACATCGAACCGATCCGGTGGCAGACGATTGCCGAGATCATTGCAAAGGAGCGTCCTAGCGCGCTCCTTCCGACCATGGGCGGTCAAACGGCTCTGAACTGCGCGCTCGACCTCGTTCGCGAAGGCGTTCTCGAGAAATATGGCGTCGAACTGATTGCGGCCTCGCGCGAAGCCATCGATATGGCCGAAGACCGCGAACTGTTCCGCAACGCGATGAAGGATATCGGCCTCGCGACTGCGCGAGCCGGCATTGCGCATAATCTCGAAGAGGCGTGGGCAGTACAGGAAGAGGTCGGGTTCCCGACGATCGTGCGGCCGTCGTTCACGCTCGGTGGTAGCGGTGGCGGCATTGCCTATAACCGCGAAGAGTTCGAAGAAATCGTGAGTAACGGCATCGAGCAGTCCCCCACGGGTGAGGTGCTGCTCGAAGAGTCCGTGATCGGCTGGAAAGAGTTCGAGATGGAGGTCGTTCGCGACAAGAACGACAACTGCATCATCATCTGCGCGATCGAGAACCTGGATCCCATGGGTATCCACACGGGTGACTCGATCACTGTGGCGCCCGCGCAGACTTTGACGGACAAGGAATACCAGCGCATGCGCGACGCGTCGATCGCGGTACTGCGCAAGATCGGTGTCGATACCGGCGGCTCCAACGTGCAGTTCGCCATCTCGCCGAAGGACGGGCGTCTGCTCGTGATTGAGATGAACCCGCGCGTGTCGCGCTCTTCGGCGCTCGCGTCGAAAGCCACGGGCTTTCCGATTGCGAAAGTCGCCGCCAAGCTTGCTATTGGATACACGCTCGACGAGCTGAAGAACGAGATCACGGGCGGCGCCACGCCCGCGTCCTTCGAGCCGACGATCGACTACGTCGTCACGAAAGTGCCGCGTTTCACGTTCGAGAAATTCCCGCAGGCCGCGGATCGCCTCACGACGCAGATGAAGTCCGTCGGCGAAGTCATGGCGATCGGCCGCACGTTTCAGGAATCGTTGCAGAAGGCGCTGCGAGGGCTCGAGATCGGCGTCGACGGCCTAAACCCAATCATGAAGTCGGTCGAGACCGAGGATGATTGGGCGAAGCTCCGGCAGGAACTTCGGATGGCCGGCAGTCGCCGCCTCTGGTACGTCGGCGATGCCTTTCGACATGGGCTCGGCCTCGAAGAGGTGGGTGAGCTGACGCAGATCGATCCGTGGTTCCTGGCTCAGATCAAAGAGCTCGTGGACATGGAGAAACACATTGCCAAGTCCGGCCCGGGCATCCTGATCGAGGAAGAGCTGCGCCCATTGAAGCGCCGCGGCTTCAGCGATCGGCGAATTGCTGATCTGATTGGCGTCAAGGAAAAGGTCGTTCGCTCAGCACGTTACAAAGAGAACATCAGGCCCGTGTTCAAGAGGGTCGATAGCTGCGCGGCTGAGTTCGCCAGCAACACGGCCTATATGTATTCGACCTACGAGGAGTTCTGCGAAGCGGACCCGACGGATCGGCAGAAGATCATGATTTTGGGCGGCGGGCCGAACCGCATCGGTCAGGGCATCGAGTTCGACTATTGCTGCGTGCATGCGTCGTTCGCGCTGAAGGACGCCGGTTTCGAAACGATCATGGTGAACTGCAACCCGGAGACTGTCTCAACGGACTACGACAGCTCCGACCGTTTGTATTTCGAGCCGGTTACGCTCGAGGACGTGCTCGAGATCGTGCACAAGGAGAAGCCGAAAGGCGTGATCGTGCAGTACGGCGGCCAGACGCCGCTGAAGCTCGCGCGCGCGCTCGAGGAAAATGGAGTGCCGATCATCGGCACGTCGCCGGACTCGATCGATCTCGCCGAAGATCGCGAGCGTTTCCAGCAGCTCGTGACGCGGCTTAAGCTCAAGCAGCCGCCGAATCGCACGGCGCGTAACGAGGAGGAGGCCGTCGCGATGGCCAAGGAGGTCGGCTATCCGCTCGTCGTGCGGCCGTCCTACGTACTCGGCGGTCGTGCAATGGAGATCGTGTACGGGGAAGATGAGCTGCGTGACTACGTCGACCGCGCCGTCAGCGTGTCGAACGATAGCCCGATCCTGCTTGACCGATTCCTGGATCTCGCGGTCGAGGTCGATGTCGACGCGATCTCTGACGGCAAGGAAGTCATTATCGGCGGCATCATGGAGCACGTGGAGCAGGCCGGTGTTCACTCGGGCGACTCCGGTTGTTCGTTGCCGCCGTTCAGCCTCACGGCCGAAACGCAGCAGGCGCTTGCCGATCAGGTAAAACTCATGGCGCAGGCGCTGCAGGTCAACGGCATCATGAACACGCAGTTCGCGATTCAGAACGGCGTGATCTATGTGCTCGAGGTCAATCCGCGGGCCTCGCGAACGATCCCGTTCGTGTCTAAGGCGATCGGTCAGCCGCTCGCCAAGATCGCGGCCAAGGCGATGGCCGGCATCACGTTCAAGGAGCAGGGCTTTACGGCGCCGGGCAGACGTCCCTACTTCTCCGTGAAGGAGTCCGTGTTCCCGTTCATCAAGTTCCCCGACGCGGATCCGATTCTTGGGCCCGAGATGAAGTCGACGGGCGAGGTTATGGGCACTGGCCGGACGTTTGGTGAGGCGTACGCCAAAGCCCAACTCGCGTCTGGAGTAATTTTGCCGCGCCGCGGTGTCGCCTTCGTCAGCGTACGCGACCGTGACAAGCCGGCCGCAATCGAACTCGGCAAGATGTTGATGGGGCGCGGCTTCGATATCGTGGCCACGGGAGGTACGGCTGCAGCGCTCGCGGCGGGCGGCGTCGAGTGTCGGCGCGTGAACAAGGTTCGCGAAGGGCGGCCCCACGTGGTCGACATGATTAAGAATCGCGAGATCAGCCTGATCGTCAATACCACCGAAGGTAAGCAGGCGATCCGCGAGTCGCGCTCCATCCGCGGCGAAGCCGTGCACTACCGTGTTACCTACTACACCACGCTGGCGGCTGCTAAGGCGACGTGCGACGCTCTCGACTACGTGGACAACGTCGTTGTAAACCGATTGCACGATCTGCACGCGGAGGCTGCGATTTGAGCAAGGTGCCACTGACAGCACGCGGTGCCGCGCAGCTGAAAGAAGAGTTGCAGCGGCTGAAGTTCGAGGAGCGTCCGAAGGTCACGGCCGCCATCGCGACTGCGCGCGCGCACGGCGATCTCAAGGAGAACGCCGAGTACCACGCTGCGAAAGAACAACAAGGGATGATGGAAGCGCGGATTCGGGACATCGAATCCAAGCTTGGCAATGCGCAGATCATCGACGTCACGACCGTCAACGCGGGCGGCAGGGTAGTGTTCGGCGCGACCGTGCATCTTGTCGACGTCAAGGACCGCAGCGAGGCGCGATACCGGATCGTTGGCGAGGACGAGGCCGACATTAAAAGCGGCCTGCTCTCGATCGGCTCGCCGATCGCACGAGCGCTGATCGGCAAGACTGAGGGCGACGAAGTCGAGGTCGTCACGCCGAGCGGCAAACGCGCCTACGAGATCAGCGCCGTCGAGTACATCTGAAAGGCGTCGCGCATGCCGCGCCGAACCGGATCCAGTCAACGTTGGCGAGCGCGGCAAGAGCGCGACGTGTACGTCGAGCAGGCCACTCGCGGTGGTTGGCGCTCGCGTGCTGTCTTCAAGCTCGAGCAGATCCAGGCGAAAGAACGACTGTTGGCGCCGGGCACCGTGTGCGTCGACATCGGTTCTGCTCCGGGTAGCTGGAGCCAACTCGCGGCGCATGTCACGGCGGGGCGTGGTCGGGTAGTCGCCGTCGACTTGTTGGCGATGGAGCCGATCGCGGGCGTCGACTTTTTGCAGGCCGATTTCACGACTCCCGAAACCGTGGCGAGGTTGAAAGAGATGCTCGGTGGGATCGGGGTCGATCTTGTAATGTCGGACATGGCGCCCAACATCAGTGGCAACCGTGCGATGGACCAACCGCGTAGCGTGGCGTTACTCGAAGAAGCGCTGCTGTTTGCAACCGAGGTCCTGAAGCCGGGTGGGGACTTGTTGGTCAAAGCGTTCCAAGGGGAAGGCATTGACGCCTTCACACGCGATCTGCGTCGGCACTTTGCGACGGTGAAAACCATCAAGCCCAAGGCCTCACGACCTGAGAGCCGCGAGATTTATTTGCTGGCCAGAACCTATGGGATGTAGTAGGGTCTGCAAGCAAAGGGAGTTTGTGGGGCAGTTCGCGAGGTAACGCATTGAACGATCTGGCAAAGAACGTCATTCTGTGGATCATCATCGCAGTCGTCCTGCTGTCCGTTTTCAACAGTTTTGGCCCCAATAGTCAGCGCCTCGCTCCGGTTCCTTATTCGACGTTTCTTACCTGGGTAAAGGACGGCTCCGTTAAGGAAGTCGTGTTTGAGGGCGAAGCCATTCGTGGCGGTCGCAGCAATGGCGATCCGTTCGTCACCTACAACCCAGAAACGCAAAACACCGCCCTGATCGGCGAGCTCCAGCAGCACAACGTGCAGATTTCGGCCAATGCGCCGAAGCAACAGTCGTTCCTGCTCCAGTTATTCATCTCCTCGTTTCCGATTCTGTTGCTCATCGCCGTGTGGGTTTACTTCATGCGGCAGATGCAGGGTGCCGGCGGTGGTCGAGGTGCCATGTCGTTCGGTAAAAGCCGCGCGCGTCTGCTCGGCGAGGACCAGGTCAGCATCACCTTCGCCGACGTAGCGGGCGTCGAGGAAGCGAAGGAAGAAGTCGTAGAGATTGTCGACTTCTTGAAAGACCCGGCGAAATTCCAGCGGCTGGGCGGCAAGATTCCGAAAGGCGTCCTGATGGTCGGCTCGCCGGGTACTGGCAAGACGTTGCTCGCGCGTGCGATCGCGGGCGAGGCCAAGGTGCCGTTCTTCACGATCTCTGGCTCCGACTTCGTCGAGATGTTCGTCGGCGTCGGAGCTTCCCGCGTACGCGACATGTTCGACCAGGCCAAAAAGCATGCGCCGTGCATCATCTTCATCGATGAGATCGACGCGGTCGGTCGGCATCGAGGCGCCGGTCTCGGCGGCGGCCACGATGAGCGTGAGCAGACGCTGAACCAGCTACTCGTCGAAATGGACGGCTTCGAAGGTAACGAGGGCGTGATCGTAATCGCCGCGACAAATCGGCCGGACGTGCTCGATCCTGCGTTGTTGCGGCCGGGCCGATTCGATCGTCAGGTGGTCGTGCCGTTGCCCGACGTACGTGGGCGCGAGCAGATCTTGAAGGTTCACATGCGCAAGGTGCCGGTCGACGGCAACGTGAAGCCGGGCGTCATCGCGCGCGGTACGCCGGGTTTCTCGGGTGCCGACTTGGCTAACCTCGTGAACGAGGCTGCGCTGCTTGCCGCGCGTGCCAATCGCCGCACCGTGGGCATGGACGAGTTCGACAAGGCCAAAGATAAAATCATGATGGGCGCCGAGCGCCGGTCGATGGCCATGAGCGAGGAAGAGAAGCGACTCACGGCGTACCACGAGTCCGGTCACGCGATCGTGGGCGTGTGCGTTCCCGACCACGACCCCGTCTACAAAGTCACGATCATTCCGCGTGGGCGTGCGCTCGGCGTCACCATGTACCTTCCCGAGACCGACCGCTACAGCAATTCGAAGCAGCGGCTGATGAGTCGCATGAAGACCCTCTATGGCGGTCGGCTTGCGGAGGAACTCGTGTTTGGCCCGGCGTACGTGACGACAGGCGCGTCGAACGACATCGAACGGGCGACGGAAATAGCTCGGAACATGGTCACCAAGTGGGGTCTGTCGGATCGCCTCGGACCGCTGACCTACACGGAAGATGACGGCGAGATTTTCCTCGGCCGCAGCGTGACACGACACAAGCAGGTGTCGGATGTTACTGCGCACGCCATCGACGAAGAAGTTCGCTTGTTGATCGATACCTGCTACACCGACGCCAAGCGAATTCTCGAGACGAATCGCGACAAGCTCGACAAAATGGCAAGCGCCTTGCTGAAGTTCGAGACCATCGACGAGCAGCAGGTGAAGGACATCATGGAAGGGCGCGAACCCCGGCCGCCGCCCGACTGGGATGAACCGTCGGAGCCCGGCAAGATGCCTCCGCGTGGCGTCCCGGAGGACAAGGGCACAGCGCCCCTCGGTGGGCCGGCCGGTCAACACTGAGACCGCCGCGTCGACGGCCGACACACTCCACGCCCTCGCTCCCTACTACAATAGCGGCCGGCTAGCCGCTGGCTCGTTGGGAGGGATTCATGGCTAAGCGTTACTTCGGCACCGACGGCATTCGCGGCCTGGTCGGAACGCCGCCCATGACGGTGGACTTCGCGCTGCGCCTTGCGAGTGCCGCAGCTCTCGTACTGGCACCGCGCGGCGGCACTGTGCTGATCGGAAAAGACACGCGCGTGTCGGGCTACATGTTCGAGTCCGCTCTCGAGGCGGGTTTCGTAGCAGCGGGGGTCGATGTGCTGCTCACCGGCCCGCTGCCGACACCGGCCATTGCGTACCTGACGAAAAAATTCGGCGCCGACTTCGGCATCGTGATCAGCGCTTCGCACAACCCTTACTACGACAATGGCATCAAGTTCTTCGATGCGGAAGGCGAAAAGCTGTCGGACGCGTTCGAGGAAGCCATCGAGGCTGGCCTGGAAGATGCGCCCACCACGCGCGACTCGCGAGCGCTTGGTCAAGCCAAGACGGCAGCGTCAGCACGCAGCGACTACATGGAGTTCTGCAAAGGCACGATTCCCGCCGGTATGGGCTTCGAGGACTTCAAGATCGTCGTCGACGCATCGCATGGCGCAGGATACAAAGTCGCGCCGCGGTTAATGTCTGATCTCGGCGCCGACGTCATCCCCGTCGGCTGCTCACCGAATGGCCGCAACATCAACGACGGTTGCGGCTCTCAACGGCCCGACTTGTTGAAGCTCACGGTTACGGGTGTACGAGCGCACGTGGGCATGGCGCTCGACGGCGATGGCGATCGCCTCGTCATGGTGGACGAGCGCGGTAACTTGGTCGATGGCGATCAGCTGCTGTACGTCCTCGCGCGAGATCGCTACAGCGAAGGTGCGTTGCGCGGTCCCGTCGTGGGCACAGTCATGAGCAACCTTGGTCTCGAGGTTGCGCTCCGGGATCTCGGAGTCGAGTTCCGGCGTGCGAAGGTAGGCGATCGACATGTGCTTGCCATGTTGAAGGAATGCGGCGGATTGATTGGCGGCGAAACATCCGGTCACCTGATCTGCCTCGATAGGACCACAACGGGTGACGGCGTGATAACGGCCTTGCAAGTTCTGGCGATCATGCAGCGCACGGGCCGGTCGCTCAGCGAGCTCGCATCCGGCATGGTGCTGTTCCCTCAGGTGCTTTTGAATGTCCGCGTCGAACAACGGGCAGATCCTATGCAGGATCCGGCGATTCGTGAGGCGCTCGACGAAGTCGAATCCGAGCTCGGGACGCGCGGTCGCGTCGTGCTCCGGGCATCCGGCACTGAACCCCTGATTCGCGTGATGGTGGAAGGCGAGAATCACGAGCAGGTCAGCGCCTTGGCGGAACGGCTCGCCGACTCCGTTCGCGAGTCCTTCGGCGTCGCGGGCTAGCGACCGCCATCGCCGTTGCGTTGCGGGGCCAGCGCCCTTAAGCTCTCGGCCCGATTTTCCCCAATCCGTCACAGCGAGATTCGAGTGACCCGTAAGTTGCTGATCGCAGGCAATTGGAAGATGAATGGCGCCCTGGCCGAGAGCCGCCGGCTCGTGACCTCTCTTAGTGCCGGCGTCGGTGCAAGCGACAAGGCCTCCATGCTCCTGTGTCCGCCGAACGTCTACCTTCCATCGGTTCGGGAGTGGCTGCAGGGCAGCAGCATCGGACTCGGGGCCCAGGATCTGTCGAATCGCGCCGGCGTCGGGGCGTTCACGGGCGAAGTGTCTGGCTCGATGTTGAGCGACGTCGGCTGCAGCCACGTGATCGTGGGACACTCCGAACGACGCGCTCTGTACGGCGAGAGCGACGCAGTCGTCGCTGCGAAGTTCAAGCTGGCGCAACAGGCCAATCTCTTGCCGATCCTGTGCGTCGGGGAAACACTCGAGCACCGGGAAGCAGGGCAGACCCGGTCGACAATCGAGCGGCAGGTCAATGCCGTGTTGGAAGCAGCGGGCGTCGCCGCTTTCAGCAAGGCCGTGGTCGCCTACGAGCCCGTTTGGGCGATCGGCACCGGCCGGACGGCGACTCCTGAACAAGCACAGGAAGTCCACGCTCTAATCCGCACGATGATCGCGGCTCGGGATGCTACAATCGCCGCCGCGCTGGTCATCCTGTACGGTGGCAGCGTCAAAGGCGCCAATGCCCGCAACCTGTTCGCCATGGATGACATCGATGGCGGGTTGGTCGGCGGCGCCTCACTGGTAGCCGCGGACTTTCTCGAGATCTTCCGCGCAGCCGCCTAGCAGGAACTTAGCGGATATGTTGCACACGATTGTTTTGGTTACCCATGTGCTGATTGCGGCATTGATTGTCGCACTCGTCCTTCTGCAGCGCGGTAAGGGCGCTGACGCCGGCACGGGCTTCGGCGCGGGTGCTTCCGGCACGGTGTTCGGTGCGCGGGGCTCGGCCACGTTCTTTTCGCGCGCCACGGCGGTGCTCGCAACGATGTTTTTCGTGACGAGTCTGGCGCTCGCGTACCTCGCAACGCAGCGGGCGGCGCCGACAAGTTTGTTGCAGTCCGGGTCGGCAGCGCCAACGTCGCAGCCCGCACCGGCCGCTCCGCCGCAGCCGGCGAACGACTTACCGGCGCTGCCGAACGCGCCGACGCCGGAACAAAACGGCGACAATAAGTAGACGGTCACGCCCACGTGGTGGAATTGGTAGACACGCTATCTTGAGGGGGTAGTGGCGAAAGCTGTGTCGGTTCGAGTCCGACCGTGGGCACCATCAACTTTCGGCAGGAAAAATCGGTGATACTCGGGCGCGCGGCTGCTACAATCCGCGCCGATTTCGCGCGTTAGGGACTATGCTCGCAAATTACGCACCGATCCTGATTTTCCTCGGCATCGCCGGCGTAGTGAGCGTAGTTCTCCTGTTCCTCGGCTTCACTTTCGGTCGCGGCACGAAGAACCCCGACAAGCTTGCACCGTACGAGTGCGGCTTCGAGGCGTTCGAGGACTCCCGCATCCGTTTCGACGTTCGCTACTACCTCGTGGCGATCCTGTTCATCATCTTCGATCTCGAAATTGCCTTCCTGTTTCCATGGGCCGTGTCCCTGCGGACGATTGGGACGTTCGGCCTCGTCGCGATGGGGATCTTTCTGACAGTGCTCGTGGTCGGCTTCGTCTACGAGTGGCGCAAGGGAGCGTTGGAGTGGGACTAACCCTCGAGAATTCGCCGATCGACGTGACGGAGGTGATGGAGAAGGGCTTCTTCGTCACGCAGGTCGACTCATTGATGAATTGGGCCCGCACGGGCTCCCTGTGGCCCGTCACGTTTGGCCTCGCGTGCTGCGCCGTGGAGATGATGCATGCCGGCGCATCGCGCTACGACCTCGACCGCTTTGGCGTGATTTTCCGGCCGAGCCCGCGCCAGTCCGACGTCATGATCGTGGCGGGTACGCTCGTAAATAAAATGGCCCCCGCTTTGCGCAGGGTCTATGACCAGATGCCGGAGCCGCGCTGGGTCATCTCGATGGGGTCGTGCGCCAACGGCGGCGGCTATTACCACTATTCCTACGCAGTGGTCCGCGGCTGCGATCGAATCGTGCCCGTGGACGTGTATGTGCCCGGGTGTCCACCGACCGCGGAAGCGCTGCTGTTCGGTATTCTCCAGCTGCAGCAAAAGATCCGGCGCACCCAAACGATCGCGCGCTGATGCAGCAGAAGGAACTCACCGCGAAGTACGCGGCCCTAGCCGCCGCGATAGAAGGCAAGCTCGGCGCGCGCGTCGAGCGCCTGCCCACGAGCACGGGGGAACTCGGGTATCGCGTCGCCCCCGACGTTCTGCTCGAAGTTTGTCGCGCATTACGTGATGAGCCAGAGCTCAAGTTCGAAATGCTCATGGACGTTTGCGGCCTCGACTACCAGGCCTACGGCAAAGACGAATGGCAGACGGAGAGCGCGAGCGGCACGGGCTTCAGCCGCGGCACATTCCGCGACGCGGCGCCGCCGGCCGTGGACGTCGACGGCATCACCTACCAGCCACCCGGCCGTTTCGCAGTGGCGTATCACCTTCTTTCGATCACGCACAATCATCGCGTGCGGTTGAAGGCGTTCTGTACCAACGACGAACGGCCGATCGTCGATTCCGTGCATCCGGTGTGGAATTCTTCCGACTGGTTCGAGCGCGAGGCGTTCGATCTCTACGGCATCCTGTTCCGCGGTCACCCCGATCTGCGCCGGCTGCTGACGGACTATGGCTTCATCGGCTATCCGTTCCGCAAGGATTTCCCCCTGATCGGTAACGTCGAGATGCGTTACGACCCGGAGAAGGGGCGAGTCGTATACGAGCCCGTCAGCATCGAGCCGCGAACGCTCGTGCCCAAGGTTATCCGCGACGACAACCGCTACCAGCCGGACCTGAAGGATCAGGGCAATGCCTGAGATTCAGAATTTCACGCTGAACTTCGGTCCGCAGCACCCTGCGGCCCATGGCGTGCTGCGACTCGTGCTCGAGATGGACGGCGAAGTCATCCAGAAAGCGGACCCGCACGTGGGTCTGTTGCATCGAGGCACTGAGAAGCTGGCCGAGAGCAAGCCGTTCAATCAGTCGATCGGCTACATGGATCGCCTCGACTACGTTTCGATGATGTGTAATGAGCACGGCTATGTGCTCGCCATCGAACGGCTGCTCGGCATGACGCCGCCGCTGCGCGCGCAGTACATCCGCGTGATGTTCGACGAGATCACGCGAGTTCTGAACCACCTGATGTGGCTTGGTGCGCATGGCCTCGACATCGGTGCCATGGCCATGTTCTTGTATTGCTTCCGCGACCGTGAAGACTTAATGGACTGCTACGAAGCGGTCTCCGGCACGCGCATGCATGCCACGTACTACCGCCCCGGCGGCGTGTTCCGCGATCTCCCGGAGCGCATGCCGAAATACCAGCCGGTGCCGAGCCGCAGCGCGAAAGAGCTCCAGGAAATGAACGCGGCGCGCAGCGGCTCGTTGCTCGATTTCATCGACGACTTCACGCGGCGTTTTCCGAAGAACATCGACGAATTCGAGACGCTGCTAACGGACAACCGAATCTGGAAACAGCGCACGGTCAATATCGGCGTGGTAACGCCCGAGCGCGCGATGCAGCTCGGTTTCTCGGGTCCGATGCTGCGCGGCTCCGGCATCGCGTGGGACCTGCGCAAGAAACAGCCCTACGAGGTCTACGCGAATCTCGACTTCGATATTCCCGTCGGCGTGAACGGCGACTGTTACGACCGTTATCTCGTACGCATCGAAGAGATGCGGCAGTCCAATCACCTGATCAAGCAGTGCGTCGACTGGCTCAAGGTGAACCCCGGGCCGGTCATGGTGGAGGACCGCAAAGTCGCGCCGCCGCGCCGCATCGAGATGAAGGACGACATGGAGTCCTTGATCCACCACTTCAAACTATTCACCGAGGGCTACACCGTGCCCGAGGGCGAGGCCTACGCGGCTATCGAGCACCCGAAGGGCGAGTTCGCCGTGTACCTCGTGTCGGACGGCTCGAACAAGCCGTATCGGCTTAAGGTCCGGGCGCCGGGCTTCTCTCATTTGGCGGCGCTGAACGAAATGGTCGTCGGGCACATGCTGGCGGACGTCGTCGCGGTGATCGGCACGCAGGACATCGTATTCGGCGAGATCGACCGATGAGCGAGGACGGCGCCAGCACTACCGAGGGTCTCTCTTCGCATTTGCGCGAGGAGATCGATCACTGGGTCGCGAAGTTCCCGGCCGGGCGGCAGCGCTCGGCCGTGATCGGTGCTCTGCATGCCGCGCAACACGAGAACGGCGGGTTTCTGACGACCGATCTCATGACCGCTGTCGCCGCGTATCTGGACCTGCCGCCGATACAGGTGTTCGAGGTTGCGTCGTTCTACTCGATGTTCGAGACCAAACCGGTCGGCCGTCACAGCGTCTCGGTGTGCACGAACATTTCCTGCATGCTGCGCGGCGGCGATGACATCCTCGCCCATGTCGAGAAACGGCTCGGCTGCAGGGCAGGGCAGAGCTCGGCGGACGGCAAGTTCTACCTGAAGGTAGAAGAAGAATGTTTAGCGGCGTGCTGCGGCGCGCCGATGCTGATGATCGACCACGTTTACCACGAGAATCTGACGCCGAAGAAAGTCGACGACATTCTCGAAGCTGTAAAGGACTAGAGCCGTGGCGCCGCGACCTAGCAATCTTGTCTGCTTCGAAACGCTGCAATTCGACAAAGAGCCGTATTCGCTCGAGAACTATCGCAAGATCGGCGGCTACGAAGTCTGGGAGAAGGTGCTACGCGGCGAGCTCACGCGCGACGCGATCATCGACGAGGTCAAGAAAGCGGGTATCCGCGGCCGCGGCGGTGCGGGCTTCCCCACGGGCGTGAAGATGAGCTTCATGCCGCGCACCGCGCCGATGCAGAAGTATCTGGTCTGCAACTCCGACGAGAGCGAGCCCGGTACGTGTCACGACCGCGACATCCTGCGTTACAACCCGCACGCGTTGGTCGAGGGCCTGGCCCTCGAGAGTTACGCGATCGGCGCGACCGTTGCGTATAACTACATCCGCGGCGAGTTCATGCACGAGCCGATTCCGCGCTTCGAGAACGCGCTGAAGGAAGCCTACGCGACCGGCTTGCTCGGCAAGAACATCCAAGGCTCCGGCATCGATCAGGACATCTACACCTTCGTCGGCGCCGGTGCGTACATCTGCGGTGAAGAAACCGCGCTCCTCGAATCGCTCGAGGGTAAGCAGGGCAAGCCGCGTTTCAAGCCGCCGTTTCCTGCGGCCTTCGGTCTGTACGGCGCGCCGACGACGATCAATAACACACAGAGCGTCGCGTCGATTCCAACCATCCTGCGCAAGGGCGCGCAGTGGTTTGCCGACCTCGGCGTGAAGGGCTCCGGCGGCATGGCCGTCTTCTCGATGTCGGGTCACGTCGAGAAGCCCGGCAACTACGAGCTGCAGCTCGGCATCCCGTTCCCCGAGTTGCTCGAGATCGCGGGTGGCATGCGCGGTGGGCGCAAGCTGAAGGCCGTTATTCCCGGCGGCTCCTCCTGCCCGGTAGTGCCGGCCGAGAAGATGATGACGTTGACGATGGACTTCGACACCGTCCGTGCGGCGGGTTCGGGCTTGGGCACCTGCGCCACCATCGTCATGGACGAGACCACCTGCATGGTCAAGACGCTGCGCCGGCTCGCGCGTTTCTATCACGCCGAATCGTGCGGGCAGTGCACGCCGTGCCGTGAGGGCACGGGCTGGCTGCACCGCGTGTTGACCCGCATCGTCGACGGCAAGGGCACGAAGGCCGACATCGACATGCTCGTCGACGTGGCCAACAAGATCGAAGGTCACACCATCTGCGCGCTGGGCGACGCGGCCGCGTGGCCCGTGCAGAGCTTCATCAAGCACTTCCGGCACGAGTTCGAGTACATGGTCGAAAACAACGGCCGCAGCGTAGTAGACGACCTGCCGTCGGTAGCCGCATGAGCACGCCGTCCTCCAGCCTCCCACCCGCCGCCGGCGCTCCCGTCGCCGCCGCACCGCCGGCGGACCCGAACGTGGTCAACGTCGAGGTCAATGGCGTAGCCATCAAGGCGCGCAAGGGCCAGATGATTATCGAGGTCACGGACCAGCACGACGTCTACGTGCCGCGCTTCTGCTATCACCCGAAGCTCACCATCGCCGCCAATTGCCGCATGTGCCTGGTCGAGGTCGAGAAGGCGCCGAAGCCGCTGCCGGCCTGCGCCACGCCCATCGCCGAAGGCATGAAGATCTTCACGAAGTCCAAGCGTGCGATCTCGGCCCAGAAAGCCACGATGGAATTCCTGCTGATCAACCATCCGCTCGATTGCCCGATCTGCGATCAGGGCGGGGAGTGCGAGCTGCAGGATCTCGCGATGGGGTTCGGTCGCGGAGTGTCGCGTTACACCGAGCGCAAGCGCATCGTCAAAGACAAGAACCTGGGGCCACTCGTCAGCACCGACATGACGCGCTGCATCTACTGCACGCGTTGCGTGCGGTTTGGCCAGGAAATCGCCGGCATCCAGGAGCTCGGCACGAACTTCCGCAGCGACAGCTCTGAGATCGGCACATTCATCGAGAAAAGTGTCGACCATGAGATGTCGGGCAATATCATCGATCTCTGCCCCGTCGGTGCGCTGAACAACAAGCCGTTCCGCTACGACGCGCGCGCGTGGGAAATGGTCGCCAAGCCCATCGTGAGCCCGCACGATTGTGCCGGCAGCAACCTGTATGCGCACGTGTTGCGCGGCAAGCTGCGCCGCATCGTGCCGCGCGACAACGAAGCCATCAACGAAGCCTGGATCGCCGACCGCGACCGCTTCGGTTGCTACGGCGTCTACAGCAACGACCGCTTGCAGAAGCCGCGCATCAAACGCGACGGTCAGTGGATCGAGGTGTCGTGGCAGGATGCGCTGGTGGCTACGGTCGCGGCGCTGAAGACCGCCACCAAGAATGGCGGCGATCAGCTCGGCACGCTGATTTCACCGAGTGCGACGGTCGAGGAGCAATACCTGCTCGCTCGCATCACGCGCCACTTGGGCAGCAACAACATCGACCATCGGCTGCGGCAGCGCGATTTTCGCGACCAGGCGGCCGATTCCGTCGCGCCGCTGCTCGGCTGCAGCATCGCCGACATCGATTCGCAGCAAGGCATTCTCGTCGTCGGCTCGAATCTGCGCATGGAGGTGCCGATCGTCGCGCACCGCGTGCGCAAGGCCGCGCGCAAAGGCGCGAGCGTCGCGTTCGTGAACCCTGCCGAATTCGAATACCACTTCAAAACGGCCGCGTACGTCTCCGCCGGCGATGCGCTCGTCGCGAATCTCGGCGCGGTGCTTGCCGCCGCAGCTACGGCGGCGAGTGCGGAGCTGCCTCAGCATCTCGCGCGGGCCACGTCGGGCGTGAACGTCACGGACGCACATCGCGCGGCTGCGGCAGCAATCGCGCGCAAGCCTGGGCTCGTGCTGCTCGGGCAGATCGCGCAGCGGCATCCGCAGTACGCGGATCTACGTGCGTTGGCCGCCGGCCTCGCCGAGCTCACGGGCGCGGCACTCGGTTACCTCAGCGAAGGCGCGAACTCGGCGGGCGCAGCGCTCGCGGGTGCGCTGCCGCATCGCGGTGTCGGTGGCAAAGGCGTGCAGCACGCAGGTCTGGATGCGCAAGCCATGCTTTCGAATCCGCGCAAGGCCTACATTCTGTTCGGCATCGAGCCGAGTCACGATCTCGCGAACGGCAACTCTGCATTGAGCGCGCTGCGCGCCGCGAGCGTGGTGTGCTTCACTCCGTACGTCACGGACGAGTTGCTCGACGTGGCCGACATTCTGCTGCCCACGGCGACGTTCGCGGAGACCGCGGGTACGTTCGTCAACGCCGAAGGTCTGTGGCAGAGCTTCGACGCGGTCGCCGAACTGCCTGGCGAGGCTCGGGCCGGCTGGCGCGTGTTGCGCGTGCTCGGCAATGAGCTCGAGCTCAGTGCGTGTGACTATCGCACGCCGAGCGATGTGGCCGCGGCGCTGGAGGCCGAGCTCGGTACCGCGAAGAATGTCGAGCCCGGCGCTACGGCATATCGCGGCTCGTTCGCCGCAGGCGGCGGCGCCGTGGGAGCTGCGCTGGCCGAGCTCGACGTGCCGATCTACGCGATCGACGCCGTCGTACGCAGGTCTGCCGCGTTGCAGGCAACCGTGCTCGCGCGGGGCGGCCCGCGAGGCGGGATATGAACTGGGCGATCGAAACGTGGAATGGGCTGTGGCCCGAAGCTCAGCTCACGATCATCAGCGTGCTCAAGATCGTAGTCGTGCTCGTGCCGCTGATTTTGAGCGTCGCGTATTTCACGTACTGGGAACGCAAGATCCTCGCGTGGATGCACGTCCGCATCGGCCCGAACCGAGTGGGCTGGCACGGCCTGCTGCAGCCGTTCGCCGACGTCATCAAGATGCTTCTGAAGGAAGTTATTCTCCCGACGAAGTCCAACAAAGTGCTATTCCTGCTCGCGCCGTGCCTGGCGCTCGTGCCGGCGCTCGCGGTGTGGGCCGTGGTGCCGATGAACGACACGTTCGTCATCGCGAACATCGACGCGGGCTTGCTTTACGTGCTCGCGCTGACTTCGGCCGGTGTGTACGGCGTGATCCTGGCGGGCTGGGCGTCGAATTCGAAGTACGCATTTTTGGGCGCCATGCGCTCGGCGGCGCAGATCGTGGCCTATGAGATCGCGATGGGCTTCGCGCTCGTGGGCGTGCTCATGGCGGGCGGCAGCCTGAATCTCGGCGAAATCGTCCTCGCGCAAGCGGGCACCAGTGTCTTCCGCTGGTTCGCATGGCCATTGTTCCCGCTGTTCGCGGTGTACTTCATCGCAGGCATTGCGGAAACCAATCGCGCGCCGTTCGATGTCGCGGAAGGCGAGTCGGAGATCGTGGCCGGCTTCCACGTCGAATATTCCGGTATCGCGTTCGGCCTGTTCTTCCTAGCCGAGTACGCGAACATGCTCTTGATCACGGCGTTGACGGCCGTGTTCTTCTTCGGCGGCTGGCTCTCGCCGTTCGCCGGCGTGCCCGGACTCGAAGGCACCTTCATCGCGGCGCCGAGCGTCGGTTGGCTCGCGCTGAAGATGGCGTTCTTTTGTTTTTGTTTCTTGTGGCTCCGCGCCACGTTCCCGCGCTATCGCTACGACCAGATCATGCGCCTCGGGTGGAAGGTGCTGATTCCGGTGACGATCGTGTGGCTCGCCGTGGAAGGCGTGATGGTGGCACTGAAGGTCGGCCCGTGGTCACAGGCATAAGGGATTAGCCATGCGAAATCTAGTTAAGACCTTCCTGATGACTGAGCTGTTCGGCGGCTTGAGCATCACGTTCAAGCGGCTCTTCACGAAGAAGATCACCATTCAGTATCCGGAAGAGAAGACGCCGCAGTCGCCGCGCTTCCGCGGCCTGCACGCGCTTCGCCGGTACCCGAACGGCCAAGAGCGCTGCATCGCGTGCAAGCTGTGCGAAGCCGTGTGCCCGGCGCTCGCGATCACGATCGAGAGCACCGTGGGCCCGGACGGCACGCGCCGAACGTCACGGTACGACATCGATCTCTTCAAGTGCATCTACTGCGGTTTTTGTGAGGAAGCGTGCCCGGTCGACGCGATTGTAGAGACGCGGATCCACGAGTACCACATGGAAGCGCGCGGCGAGAACATCATGACGAAAGACAAGCTGCTCGCGATCGGCGACAAGTACGAAGCCATGATCGCGGCGGACAAAGCTGCCGACGCCTCGTATCGGTAGTTAGAAAGCTCGATAGATAAGGGAAGCGCAGTCTTGATCACCGGGGTGCTGTTTTACGCGTTTGCCGCCGTCCTGATCGTGGCGGCGCTCGGCGTTATCACGACGCGCAACCCGGTGCACTCGGCGCTGTTCCTGGTGTTGGCGTTCGTGCAGAGCGCCGGGCTGTGGCTGTTGATCGACGCCGAATTCCTCGCGCTTGCACTGGTGCTCGTGTACGTGGGCGCGGTCATGGTGCTGTTCCTGTTCGTCGTCATGATGCTCGACATCAACGTCGAGGAGCTGCGCCGCGGTTTCACGAAGTACCTGCCGCTCGGAGTGGTGGTGGCTGTCGTCGTCGCCGTCGAGATTGCGCACGTGATCTGGTTCCGCAGCCAGGGGCTCAAATTCCTGACGACGCCGGAGCCGAGCCCCGCGGGTTACAGCAACACGAAGGCGCTCGGCGCGGTGCTGTACACGCAGCACGTGTACGCGTTCGAGATCGCGTCGGTGATCCTGTTGCTAGCCATCGTTGCCGCCATCACGCTCACGATGCGCCACCGGCCTGGGGTGAAGTCGCAAGACATCGCGAAGCAGGTGGCCGTGCGCCGCGAGGACCGCGTGCGCATCGTGAAGGTCGAGTCGAGCAAAGAGTCATGATCATCACCACAGCGCATTACCTCGTGCTCGCGGCCGTGCTGTTCAGCCTGGCGGTGGCCGGTATCTTCATCAACCGCAAGAACGTGATCCTGCTGTTGATGTGCATCGAGCTCATGTTGCTCGCAGTGAACTTCAACTTCATCGCGTTCTCGCGCATGTGGAACGACACGCTCGGCCAGGTATTCGTGTTCTTCATCCTCACTGTGGCCGCCGCGGAAGCTGCGATCGGCCTCGCCATTCTCGTAGTGCTGTTCCGTAACACGCGCAGCATCAACGTCGACGAGCTAGACAGACTGAAGGGCTGAGCGTGGAAAGCATCTACATCGCGATCGTCCTCGCGCCACTGATCGCCGCTGCTCTTGCGGGTCTGTTCGGCCACAAGATCGGCCGGGCAGGGGCGCATTGGGTCACGATCCTCGGCGTGGGGGTGTCGTTCGTTCTCTCGCTGTTCGTGTTCTGGAATCTCGTGTACGACGGCGGCGAGCCGTTCAACGGCACCGTGTACAGCTGGGCAACGATGGGCCGCATCTCCTTCGAGGTGGGCTTCCTGATCGACCGGCTCACCGTATTGATGATGTGCGTCGTTACGTTCGTGTCGCTCTGCGTACACGTGTACACGATCGGCTACATGCACGACGACGATGGCTATCAACGCTTCTTCAGCTACATCTCGCTGTTCACGTTCGCGATGTTGATGCTCGTCATGAGCAACAACTTCTTGCAGCTCTTCTTCGGCTGGGAAGCCGTGGGTGTCGTCTCGTACCTCTTGATCGGCTTCTGGTACAAGCGGCCGACGGCGATCTTCGCGAACCTGAAGGCGTTCCTCGTGAACCGCGTGGGCGACTTCGGCTTCCTGCTCGGCATTGCGGCGCTGGCGATGGCCACGGGCACGTTGGACTACGCGGCCACGTTCTCGGATGCGGACCGCCTGAGCCACCAGACGATCGAGATCATCGGCGGCCACCCGTGGTCGCTGCTGACGTTTGCCTGCATCTGCCTGTTCGTCGGCGCCATGGGTAAGTCGGCGCAGATGCCGTTGCACGTGTGGCTGCCGGACTCCATGGAAGGCCCCACGCCGATCTCGGCGTTGATCCATGCGGCTACGATGGTCACGGCCGGTATCTTCATGGTGGCGCGCATGTCGCCACTGTTCGAACTCTCGCAGACGGCGCTCGGCGTCGTCATCACGATCGGCGCAATCACCGCGTTCCTCACGGGCCTGCTCGGCATCGTGCAGCAGGACATCAAGCGCGTGATCGCGTATTCCACGCTGTCGCAGCTTGGCTATATGACCGTGGCGCTCGGCGCGTCGGCCTACGCCGCCGGCATCTTCCACTTGATGACGCACGCGTTCTTCAAGGCGCTGCTGTTCCTCGCGGCCGGCTCCGTGATCATCGCGATGCACCACGAGCAGGACATCCGCAAGATGGGCGGTCTGCGCAAGCATCTGCCGGTCACCTATTGGACCTCGGTCATCGGCACGCTGGCACTGATCGGCTTCCCCGGCTTCGCGGGCTTCTTCTCGAAGGACGCGCTGATCGAGGCCGTGCACGCATCGACGACGCCCGGTCACGCGCTTGCGTACTGGTCCGTGCTGCTTGGCGTGTTCGTCACGTCGCTGTACAGCTTCCGTCTCTTGTTCGTCGTGTTCCATGGCAAAGAGCGCATGGACCACCACACGAAGGAGCACCTGCACGAGCCGCCCTGGGTCGTTACAGGTCCGCTGATCGCGCTCGCGATTCCCTCCGTCGTGATTGGCTGGCTCACGATCGGCCCCGTGCTGTTCGGCGACTACTTCGAGCACGCGATCTTCACGCTCGCTGCGCAGAACCCATTGCACGCCATGGAAGAGGAATTCCACGGGCCGCTCGAGTTCGTTCTGCACGGCTTCACGGGCGCTGCTGTTTACCTTGCGGCGGCCGGAGCTGGGCTCGCGTACTACTTTTATGTGCTGCGCCCCGACATTCCGGAGCGGCTGCTGACCACATTGGCGCCGCTGAATCGCATCCTGCAGAACAAATACTACTTCGATTGGTTCAACGAGAATGTGATCGCACGTGGGAGCCGCGGCCTCGGTGCCGTGCTGTGGAAGGTCGGCGACGAGACGGTGATCGACGGCGGCATGGTCAACGGCAGTGCGCGGCTGGTCGGCGTTGTGGCGGTCGTCATGCGCGGGTTGCAGTCGGGCTATCTGTACCACTATGCGTTCGCGATGATCGTGGGTCTCGCTGCGTTCGTGAGTTGGCTGGTGTTGCGTTAACGAGAATTCGGGATGACGTTGCCTTTGCTGAGCTTGGTTATCTGGCTGCCGATCGTCGGCGGCATCGCCGTCATGCTGATTGGCTCCAACCGCGGGGCGCTCGCAAAGCAGGTGGCGCTCGGCATTTCGATCGTGACGTTCGTCGTCAGCATCCCGCTCTTCACCGGCTTCGTGGCGGAGAGCGCTGCGCTGCAGTTCGTCGAAAGCGTGCCGTGGATCACGCGGTTCAGCGCGAACTACGGGCTTGGCGTGGACGGAATCTCGATGCCGCTGGTGCTGCTCACCACGTTCCTGACGCCGATCGTCGTGATCGCGGGTTGGGAAGTCATCGAGACGCGGCCCGCGCAGTACTTCGCGGCGTTCCTGATTCTGGAAGGCCTCATGGTCGGCACGTTTGCGGCCACCGACGCGCTGCTGTTCTACGTGTTCTGGGAAGCCATGCTCGTGCCGATGTTCATCATCATCGGTATCTGGGGTGGCCAGCGGCGCGTGTACGCCACGCTCAAGTTTTTCCTGTACACGTTCCTGGGCTCCGTGTTCATGCTGGTCGCGCTGATCTACATGTACACGAAGACCGGCGACTACTCGATCGCGTCGTTCCAGAAACTGCCGCTCACCATGAACGAGCAGGTGCTCATCTTCCTGGCGTTCCTGCTCGCGTTCGCCGTTAAAGTGCCGATGTTCCCCGTGCATACGTGGCTGCCGGACGCACACGTCGAGGCGCCGACCGGAGGCTCCGTGATCCTGGCGGCGATCTTGCTGAAGATGGGCGGCTACGGATTCATTCGCTTCAGCTTGCCCATTACGCCGGATGCGAGCCACAAGCTCGCGTGGCTCATGATCTCGCTGTCGCTCATCGCCGTGGTGTACATCGGCCTGGTCGCGCTCGTGCAGCGCGACATGAAAAAGCTAATCGCGTATTCGTCGATCGCGCATATGGGCTTCGTGACGCTCGGCTTCTTCGTGATTTTTGGCGCGATGGCCGCGGCGCCGGAGAGCGCCGGTGCGCGGCTCGCGTTGCAGGGCGGCCTCATGCAGATGCTGTCGCATGGGCTCATCTCGGGCGCCATGTTCCTTTGCGTCGGCGTGCTGTACGACCGGCTGCACAGCCGTGAAATCTCGGCGTACGGCGGCGTGGTGAACTCCATGCCCAAGTTCGCTGCCCTCATGGTGTTCTTCGGCCTCGCGAACGCGGGATTGCCGGGCACCTCCGGATTCGTGGGCGAGTTCTTCGTGATACTGGGCACGTTCCATGCGAGCGCATGGCTCGCGTTCTTCGCGGCCACGACGCTGATCTTGGGTGCCGCCTACACCTTGTGGATGATCAAGCGAGTGGTGTTCGGCGAGGTGGCCAACGCTGGCGTCGCCGGGCTCAAGGACGTCAGCCCGCGCGAGTTCTGGATGCTGATGGTTCTCGCCATCGCCGTGCTGATCGTCGGCGTGTGGCCGGCGCCGCTCGTGAATGTAATGGATGCCTCCGTGGGCCAGTTGCTGAGCCACGTCGTGCAGTCGAAGCTGTAAGGGACGCACGCAATGGACATGAACTACGCCGCCGCCGCTCCCGAGATATTTTTAGGCATCGCGATCTGCGTCGTGTTGATGGTCGACGTGTTTCTGCGCGACGACCAGCGCAACATCACGTACGTGCTGGCTATGCTGGCGTTGATCGGCACAGCGGCCGTGACGGCGTTGTTTCCCGCCACGAGCACCATCGTCACGTTCAGTGGCTCGTTCGTGACCGACCCTGCCAGCAACGTGCTGAAGCTTTTTGCTTACATCACGACGGGCGTGACGTTCCTGTACTCGCGCCAGTACCTGGAGAACAACGGCCTGCTGAAGGGCGAGTTCTTCGTGCTCGCTCTGTTTGGCTTGCTCGGCATCATGATCATGATCTCCGCGCACAGCCTGCTCACGCTGTATCTCGGCCTCGAAGTGCTCGCGCTGTCGCAGTACACGCTGGTGGCGTTCAATCGCGACTCGGCCACGTCTGCGGAAGCGGCCATGAAGTACTTCGTGCTCGGCGCGATCGCGTCGGGCGTCTTGCTGTACGGCATTTCGCTGCTGTACGGCATCACCGGCACGCTCCAGCTCGACGTACTCGCGCAACGCGTCGCGGCTACACATGGCTCCATCCCCGTGATTCTCGCGCTCGCTTTCGTGGTGGTTGGCGTGGCATTCAAGTTCGGCGCCGTGCCGTTCCATATGTGGCTGCCGGACGTGTACCACGGTGCGCCGACGCCGGTGACGCTGTTCATCGGCTCGGCGCCGAAGATTGCGTCGTTCGCTCTCGCGTGGCGCGTGTTGGTCGAAGGGTTGGGCCCAGTGCACGACGTGGGCTGGCGCGACATGCTGATCGTGCTGTGCGTGCTGTCGCTTGGCGTCGGCAATCTCGTTGCAATCGCGCAGACGAACTTGAAGCGCATGCTTGCGTATTCGACGATCTCCCACGTCGGCTTCATTCTGCTCGGGTTCGTCTCGGGCACGGAAGAGGGCGTTGCCGCTGCGATGTTCTACACGTTCGCGTACGTGCTGATGGCCGCTGCGGGTTTCGGCATGATCATTCTGCTCAGCCGCCGTGGTTTCGAGGCCGAGAGGCTCGAGGACTTCAAGGGTCTGAACGCGCGCAGCCCGTGGTTCGCCCTCGTGATGCTGATGATCATGTTCAGCATGGCGGGCGTGCCGCCGTTCATCGGCTTCTACGCCAAGCTCGTGGTGCTACTCGCCACGTTGAATGCGGGCCTCGTGTGGCTTGCGGGCGTGGCGATGCTGTTCGCAGTGATTGGCGCGTACTACTACCTGCGCGTCGTGTGGTACATGTACTTCGCCGAGCCTTCTGACACCACGCCGATTAACGCGGCGGCCGACGTGCGGATCGTGATGAGCGCGAACGCGCTCGGGTTGCTTGTTCTCGGCGTGTTTCCCGGCGGCTTGCTCGACCTCTGCTCACGCGTACTCGGTGCCTAACAATTTGCCTTGCGGCGCGAGGCATCGGCTCTGTATGATGCCGGGCTCTCATCCGGTGCGGGGTGGAGCAGCCTGGTAGCTCGTCGGGCTCATAACCCGAAGGTCGTAGGTTCGAATCCTACCCCCGCTACCAAC
>JBDTOT010000049.1:0-30160 GCA_039933105.1 Gammaproteobacteria bacterium
CGCCGTCGATCCCCTCGGCGTTGAGGAGATCGCGCAGCATCCGGCTGCCGGCGAAGGGGAGCTCCAGATGCAGCTCGTCGATGCGCCGCATCAGCCGCAGGTCCGCGTCCGAGACCTCCACCGGCGTGTAGTACAGCGAGGCGCGCGACAACGACAGCAGCTGCGCCTGTCGGGTGAGGCTGAGCTCGTGCTCGACGTTGATCATCGCTTTGCGCTCGAGCCGGGAAGCCGTCCGAGCGCGCCGGCTAAAAAATCGATCTCCAGTGCCTGCTGGCCGATCTTCGCGTGCAGTTCCTTCAGCGGCACCGCCTCGGCGTCCGCGCTGCGCTCAGCCCCCGCGGCGAACACGTCTGCGGCCCGCTCGAGAAGTTGTGATTTCCACTGCGTGATCTGATTCGGATGAACGTCGAACCGTTCAGCCAGCTCCGCCAGCGTCGCTTCGCCCTTCACCGCGGCCAGCGCCACCTTCGCCTTGAACACCGCAGAGTGATTGCGGCGGGATCGTCTCGTCATGTCTCTCCTTCCTTCGGAGCGATATCATCGCTCTCGTCAGGCGGAGACTCCACTTAGCCCGTTGTCTCGATTAACGGGGCCACCTCTGCGTTCGCGCCACCCACGCCATAGCCCGCGCGCTGTACAGCCGAGTTCAATTGCTCAGGCGAAGTCAACCGTTCGTCAAATTTCACTGTGGCTTCGCCGGCGGCGAGCGACACATTTACATCACTAACTCCGTTGACCCCCTTCAGCGCCTTCATTACGTTGCTGGTGCAACCGCCGCAGGTCATTCCCGTTACTTTCAAAAGTTCAGTTTGCATGGTGAGACTCCTTAGTTAGAAAGACAGATTCAACGCGCCGCGGCAGCCCGGTCGGCTGCTGCGTCGCGCAATTCGCCGCCGATCGGCCAGCGCTCATTCGTCATGCTGAACTTCGGCCTGGAGCCCGATGCATTGCGTTGCGCTGCCCTGTACGCCTCGATCGTTCCCACGTCGCGCCAGCAAATGGGCTCCTCGTGCAGCAGGGTTCCCGGCACCCGGTTTGCCGGCGAAGTCGTACGCGAACACGCGGTGCGTCGCGGTCGCGCGCGGCAGGATGTGTCGCCCGAAATCCGTTTGGCCGCGGCGTCCACGATCGCTTGGTAACTGCGCATATGGAGGTCGTCGTCCCGATGCCGCGAATCGGAAAAGATTGCAAAAAAAAACAATGGTCTACTACAACTTCTTCTACGCCGCATGAGCGCCCAGTCCCGTACGGTGCCGCACATAGGCTTGCCATTCTCGCGAGATCGCGTGTCTTTTCGCGCAACGTTCAAGTGACAGTGACGTCAGGGGACCCGGATAGCGGGCCTTCGGTATTCTGTGTGCGGACCATGTGCCGTGTGTTGCGGGTTCCGCGCAGCGGCTTCTACGTCTGGTTGCACAAGCCGCTGTCAGATCGCGCGCTGGAGGATCAACGCTTGCTGGGGGTGATTCGCGATTCTTATGTGGCGAGCGGTGGCGTCTACGGCGCGCCGCACGTGTTCCTTGATCTTCGTGAGGCCGGTGAGCAATGCGGCAAGCATCGCGTGGCCGCATCATGCGCGAGCAGAAGATCAAGGCGCTGCGCGGCTATCAGGCGCCGCGGCGGATCGTTGGACGGCTCTCGATCATCGCACCGAACAAGCTGCAGCGAGAGTTCACGGTTGATCACCCGGATCGAGCCTGGGTGACCGACATCACGTACATCCGAACCTGGCAAGGCTGGCCGTATCTTGCCGTGGTGAGGATCTGTACGCTCGCAACATCGTCGGCTGGTCGGACGCTCGCGCGCGAGCTCGTGCTCGATGCGCTGGTGATGGCCGTGTGGTGTCGTAAGCCGAAGCAGCGTGTGCTCGTGCATTCGGATCAGGGTTCTCAGTACGGCAGCGACGACTGGCGGCGCTTCTGTCACGCGAACAACCTCGAGCAAAGCATGAGTCGCCGCGGCAACTGCTGGGACAACGGCACAGGCACCTTGGAGGGGTCCAGTCCCGAGGCCTTCGAAAGGGCCTCACAACGAGGCTCGGGCGTGTCCTGAATACTGGGGGAAGTCCAACAATCGCCTCCCCCAAACCCCATGACGCGTCCAGCACGATTTCATCGCGGACGCCAGTGAGAGGATTCGCCGTAAACAGAACGCCCGAGGACTCTGCATCCACCATCTGTTGCACGATCACCGCCATCCACACGCCGGAAGGCTCGATCCCCTGCCGCGCGCGATATTCCAGCGCCCGCGCGGTCCATAAACTGGCCCAGCAGCGTTTAACGGCATCGAGCAACGCCTGCTCACCGCGAATGTTCAGGAAACTGTCGTGTTGTCCGGCAAAGCTCGCACCGGGCAGATCTTCGGCCGTGGCCGTCGAACGCACTGCGAGGGGTGACGCGTCGCCAGTCGCTCGCGTCACATCCGCGTAGACCCGTTGAATCTCGCCCAGCAACTCCGGCGGAATACTGGCGCTGTCAAAGAGTGCGCGAATATCCGTGGAGGTATCTTCGGCGGTTCGCGTCGCATCCTTGGCGAGCGCGACGATCGACTCCTGCAAAGCATTGGTATCGACAAATGCGCGGTAAGCCGCGGTGGTGATAAGGATACCGGGTGGCACCGGAAAGCCGGCCCGCGCCAAGCCGGCGAGCGAAGCACCTTTGCCGCCTACCTGAGGGAGGGTTGCGGAAATATCATGCAGTGCCAAAACAAGAGGAGCGCTGGATTCAATATTCATTGAAATCTCCATTGGACAACGCTCAGGAAACCGAAAGCCGCCGTAGAGGTCGCCCCGCGACGGCGGGACAGGCCACTCGCGTTGGCTGCGATTGGACGCAAGGAAGTAGATGCCCGTACCGGAGGACTCGAACTCCAGCGTGCAGGCGACCCTGTTCAGCCGCCAGACGCGAAAGCTCGGCTCGTCGACCTCCCGGCAGCGCCGCCTGGCCGACGCCGAAGTCTTCGGCAAGCGTCACCTGGACGCTGGCGATGTGGTTGCGGTTCCACATCAGCTCGAGGAAGGAATTGGCGAACCTGAAATACAGGATGTTCATGATCGCCTCCTTGCCGAGGTAGTGATCGATGCGAAAGATCGCCGACTCTTCGAACACCGACCGCGCGGTCGCGTCGGCTGATAAAGACTTCCTCCGAAGTCCGATCATGCCATCGGCTCGTTCAAACTCGCCGTTCCAATTACCGATAGTCTTTGCTTTCTGCCGTTTTGCATCAAACTGCTAATGGTGTTCCTTGTGATTCTCGCTTTGCGCCTTGTCGCCCGATTCCCCCGCGGCGCCGCGCTGCATCATCTGCTCCATCATCATCTGCATCATGCCCATGCGCTGATTCATCATTTGCTGCTGGCTCTGCATGCGCTGCATGCGGCATTCCGTGTCGTTCTGCGCGCACTCGCCGCTCTGGGTTTGAGCGCCACCCTGGCCGCGCATCATGTCACCCATCATCGCCATCCCCTGTTGCATCATTCCCGCATGCTCTTGCATCAGGTGCTCACGTTCCTGAGGATCGTGGCTCTTCTGAATGCGGTCCATGAGCGCCCGCATCGCTTGCATTCGGCCCTCCATCTGCTGCATCTGCTGCATTTGCATCTGCATCTGCTGGTTTTGCGGTGGAGCCGCTCCACGGCTTTGCCCCTCGTTGGCCGGTTGCGCAGAGCACGCGGCCGCGAAGGCAAATGACGACAACAACGCTGTGACTACGTAGGTCTTCTTCACTTCATTTCTCCTCGATTGGTTTTGATGCTTCTAGTTGCAATGATCGACTCGTACCTTCATCGTGTCCCATGTCGATAATCGAATTC
This sequence comes from Gammaproteobacteria bacterium, assembly GCA_039933105.1. Lineage (GTDB taxonomy): Bacteria > Pseudomonadota > Gammaproteobacteria > Steroidobacterales > Rariloculaceae > FEN-1219. Next base: position 3,812 of record JBDTOT010000049.1, read on the forward strand.
GACTTCGATGGGACCGCGGGCGCCGGGCCGCGTGATGGAAAGCGCGATCCGATAGGGATCGTCGCCGCCCATCGTGAAATAGTTGCCGTACGTGACGGTGTTCGCGATCCTCATGGGCTCGAGTGTTCTCGACTCTGCCGCAAGGAGCCGCGGCACCACCCGTGACTCGACCTTCGCGTCTTCGATCCGCGCGCCGGTCGCGGCATCGAAGATCGCGGCGACCACGTGGTAGGCATGTGGGCCTCGCGGTACTCCACCGTGCATCGTTTCCTCGGGGTGCGTTTCATGGCTGCACCATCGCTGCCGGCAAGACGCCGAGGTAGATCGCGAGACCTCCGGTTGTCTTGTAGCCGTCGCCCCCGGCCGCTACGGCCGACAACGCTACGAACGCACAGATGGCCACGATTGTCGTCACGCTACGTCTAATCATGATGCGCCCTCCACGTGATCCTTCACGAGCGCGCGAGCCTCATACTCTTGAGCAGCGCGGAGTTGGGGACAACCGACAACGAAGACAGCGCCATCGCCGCCGCCGCGATGATCGGATTCAACAACCCGAGAACCGCGATCGGCACGCCGATGCTGTTGTAAATGAACGCCCAGAACAGATTCTGCTTGATCTTGCGCATCGTCGCCCGCGCCAGCCGAATCGCGAGGACGACGTCGCGAACGTCGTTGCGCAGCAAAATGATGCTATAACCCCGTCTCTTTCGCGACGTCGGAGCCATCGCCGCGATCGGGCAGATCCACAGGAGTCGCTTAACGAACGGCGAGACCGCGGCCGGCTTGCTCACGTCACGCCAAAGACTGTCCGGGATCACATCGCGCATGTCGGCCCTCTATTGGAGCCACTCTAGACGAGTCCCTTTGCGCGCTTGATAAGGAGTTCTACGTAGAACCCACAAGTCGCATACAGGTTGTCTCGATCAGCGCACGCCACAGCGCAACACGAGACGGCCTACGGTAGCCCTGGACTACTGCTCGTTCGCCACGGCATCGATCAGCCGCTGCAAATGACCCGACCCGAGCGCCTCGCCAGGTGCCGAGTTCCAGGTGTCGACAGCATCGCGAATCCGTTGCAGCAACCCCTGAGCCGCAGCGAGTTTCAGCTCGATCTGCTGAGCGCGGACTTGCACTAGCTGTTTCAGTTCCGGGCCGAGCGCCACGCCGCTGTCCACTGCATGCAGGATGTCACTGACTTCCTTCAGGGTGAAACCTATCGTCTTAGCACAGCAGACGAACTTCAGCCTATGCAGATCCGCGTCTGCGTATTCGCGATAGGCGTTGCGGGAGTTTCGCGCCGGACGTAGCAACCCTCGCTGTGTGTAGTAGCGCACAACGTGCGCCGGTATACCCACACGTCTCGCTAGATCATTGACCGTCATGGACTGCCCTTACGCCGCACGCGAGGCCAGCGCCGCCCTCAACATCAGAACCAAGAACGAATACCGATCAGCAAACTGAGGGTTCTCACGGACTCGCCGGCTGCACGCGCGTACTGCGCCGTTTGCGAAAAAGTCCGCTGATAGCTCAGTCCCAGATAGGGCGCGAACTTACGACGGATTTCATAGCGCAGGCGAACGCCTGCATCGATGTCCGATATTCCCGACCCGATCCGGCGCGCGAGATCGTCCCTGGAGTAGGCGTTGATCTCGAATTGCGTTTGCAAAATCAACCGCTGCGTTATGCGCGCATCGTGCGAGGCCTCCACCCTCGCGGCGAAGCGGCCGCCGTCGGCGCCGTAGACTGTGGCCGACAAACGCACAAAGTGAGGCGCCAATCCTTCCACGCCGAACGCGACCCAAGCACGGTCCTGCAGCGAGTCCACGTCATATCGAACCCCCGCTTGCAGATCGAAAAAACTCGTGATCGGGCGGTCGTAGAGGAGCTCTTGTCGCCCGTCTCGGATGTCACCGTGGCGATCGACATCGCCCTCGCTCTTGACCCACAGGCGGTTGGTGTCCGTGCCGACCCACACCTCGCCGTCCCAACGCAAGACGCTGTCGCTACCCGCCGCGCGATACTCGAACTGCTCCAGCACTCCGTGCACGTAGACGCGCTGATCGTCGACCGGCGCGCCGTATGGCGCTGCGATACTCCCCGAAGCGCCGTCGCTCTGGGCCCCGGCGCTCACTGGCCCGCCTATAGCGAGTACGACGACGAGCGAGCTCGTCAGGCGTCTCATGACACCAGAACCGTACGAAACATCCCGGTTTCCATGTGATACAGCAGATGGCAGTGGAATGCCCATCGGCCCGCGAAATCGGCAGTAAAAAGATACGTCAGCCTCTCTCCCGGCTTGACGTTGACCGTGTGCTTGCGCGGCAAACGATCACCCTGACCGTTTTCCAGCGCCGTAAAGAACCCATGCAGATGGATCGGGTGCTCCATCATCGTGTTGTTGACGAGGATGAAGCGCACGCGCTCGCCGAGCTTGACCTCCACAGGCGGGGCTTCAGAGAATTTCTTGCCGTCGAACCCCCACACCCACCGCTCCATGTTGCCGGTGAGGTGAAACTCGATCTCTCGGGGCGGCGACTCCTCCTCTGTCGTCGTGGGCTCCAGCGACTTCAGATCAGCGTAAGTCAGGACGCGGCGCCCGCTTCCCTCCAATCCGGTGCCGGCTTCCGCGACGCGGCTCTTGGTGGACATGGCGATGTTGTCGACGTTTGGTTTGCCCGCGAGCGTCTTCGGATCGACTCCGTCCGCGTTGATGCCGGGGTTGCTCGTCGGCGACATAGCCGCCGCCATCTTCGCCATGTCCTCGGCGCTCATGTTCGACATGTCCATCTTGCTCATGTCCATGCCGCCCATGCCCATGTCGGCCATCGTGCGCAGGGGCCGAGGATCCAGCGGCGGAACGAACGCCGTCATGCCGGCATGCGGCGCCAGCGTCCCGCGGGCGTAGCCGCTTCGATCCTGCGCTTGTGCGAAAATCGTGTAAGCCGATTCATCCGGCGGTGTGACGATCACGTCGTAAGTCTCGGCGACTCCAATGCGAAATTCGTCGACCATGACCGGCTCAACGTCGTTGCCGTCTGCCTGTACGACCGAGAGAGGAAGCCCCGGAATGCGCACATCGAAGGTCGTCATCGAGGCGGCATTGATGAATCGCAGACGTATGCGCTCGCCGGGCGCGAACAACCCGGTCCAGTTCGCTTTAGGCGGCTGGCCGTTGATGAGAAAGACATAGGTCGCGCCCGTCACGTCCATGATGTCGGTGGGGCTCATGCGCATCTTGCCCCACATCCACCGATCGGCGAACGCGGCCTTGCGGCCCTGCGCGCGAGCGTCCTGTCTCAATGTCGAAAGCGTGCGTTGCTGAAAGTTGTAATAGTCGCCTTGCTGCTTCAGGTTGGAGACCACCGTCATCGGATCCTCATCAGTCCAGTCCGACAGCATCACGACGTACTCGCGATCGTAGGCATACGGTTCGGGAGCACGCGGAGTGATGATCAGCGGACCATAGAGTCCCGTCTGCTCCTGCATACCGCTGTGGCTGTGATACCAGAACGTGCCGCTCTGCTGGACTGGAAAGCGATAGGTGAAGGTCTCCCCCGGATCGATGCCGCGAAAAGTCAGGCCCGGTACGCCGTCCATCGCGTTCGGCAGCAATATCCCGTGCCAATGGATTGACGTCGGCTCGCTCAGCCGGTTGGTTACGTTGATCGTGAGCGTGCTGCCCTCGCGGAAACGAAGAATCGGTGCGGGCAAGGAACCGTTCACCGTTGTGGCGAGGCGTGCGCGACCGGTCATATTGGTCGGCGTGGCCCCGATCGTGAGATCGAATCGATCGCCGTCCAGAACGGGCAGTCCACCCAACTGCATCGGCGATTGGGCGAACGCACGAGCGCGCCACAACCAACCCGTTGCACCAACCAAGGCGGCATCTCTGACGAATCGGCGACGCGTATGCATGCAGCTGTTACGCGCGACCTACGTTTGCCCCTCTCGCGGCGGGTTCAGTGCCTCGATCAGCTTGCTGCGTGCGCGGCGCAGACGCATTTCGATGGCTTTGGTGGTGGTTTTCAGGAGCGCCGCCGCGGCCTCCTGAGTGAGGCCGCCCGCCGTCGTCAGCACGAGCGGCTCTTTGTACAACGGCGGGAGCGCCGCAATGGCTTCCGCGAGCCGCTGCAGGCGAACGTCGTCCTGCGCGGCCAGCACCTCCGCGTCGTCCTGCTCGGGTAAGCCGGGCGCCGTGGTCACGGCCGGCTCGACCGCAAAGGCTTGCAGAATCAACCGACGGAACCGGCGGCGGCGCGAAAAGTCGCGACACTTGTTGAGCGCGATCACCCGTGCCCAGGCGAGGAATGGGCGCTTCGCATCGTACCGATGAAGCGTCTCCCAAACGGAGATCAGCGCATCCTGGAGGATGTCGTAAGCTTCGTCGGCGTCGCCAACGTAGCGCCGGACCATGCGATACAACACCCCCTTGTGGCGAGTGACTAGACCATCGAACGCTCGGCGGTCGCCCTGTTGAGCGCGCAGGGCCAGCGCCTCATCCGAGGGCGCCGATGCGTCCCCGGTCACGGCTGGCCGGCGGCCAATGCCTGTTCGACGGTTTGGTCGAACTGCTGCACCTGATCGGGCGTGAGCAACGCACGCATCGCAATCACGTGTTGAATAGTCGTTTCCTGCAGTTCCGTCATGGCCCGATGCAGCCGATCGACGGCGGCCTGAGCTTCAGCGTCATAGGCATGACGCACCGTGATCGCACCCGCGATATCCCGGTTGGCGGCGCGCATCTGCGATTCGAACTGCGTGCGGCGCACCGCAAAATCCGCTTCGAGCGCAGTGAGATGCTGCACCTGCGCGGCAGACAGGCTCAATCGATGATGTAGCAGCTCGTCGAGCTGCTGCGGTGCGCGCCCTTCGCGCAAGCCGTATCGCACACCCGCCCAACCACCGAGCATCGCCCCCACCAGTGTCAAGGCGATGATGACGACCGACATTCGCGCGGGTGAGTTCACAGGTGTTCGCCCAGCAGAAGGCTGGAAGGCATCAACTCGACGCCCGAAGCGATCAGCCCAGCCCCCGCCATCCCATCCGCCGGCCGCACCGTGCTAAGGCCGGCGGCAGCACTGCCGAGCAATGCGACGATCATGATCGCGCCTTGAAACGACACGATCCTTCGCGCAGCCGCACGCTGCCGGGCGCGAGCGTCCACCCCTGTCCAAATATCGGATTCGAGCCGGTTCAACGAGTGATTGCGCTCACCTTCGTCGAGTCGGCGCATATCGTCGTCAATCATGTGGTGTCTCACTTTGGTAACTCGTGGTATACGCACGCCTGAAGGGCACCCCTCCGAGAGGGGCAGAATCTACCCGCGCGTATTGATAACACCAGGTCGCGTGGTAGTCACGACGACCGGCGTAAATGGAGTTATGTATGACCACGACAATCCTACCGCGCGCCGCCGCACTGGCCGGTATCGCCGCGGCCTTGATGTTGACGATGTCCCAGGCCAACGCCCACGCGGAGCTGAAAAGCACGATGCCCGTCGCCGATTCGACGGTGAGCTCGCCGACGATGATTCAGGTGCATTTCGACGAGGCCATCGAAGTGAAGCTCTCGAGCCTGAAGCTCACGGCGAGTGACGGCAAAGCGGTTCCAATTATGGGCATGAACGACGCCAAGGATGCCTCGACGCTGTCGATCATGCCGAACGCGAAGCTGCCGCCGGGCGTCTATACCGCTGTGTGGAGCATCGTTTCCGACGACGGCCACAAGGAGAACGGCACCTTCAAGTTCACCGTCAAGTAGTCCGCGTTCATGTCGGACGCGATCCTCGTCGGTTCCCGGCTTCTGCAGTTTGCCGGAGCGTTGGTTCTCCTCGGGGCGTCGCTGTTCTACCTGTACGGTCTCAAAGCGGGTTCGTTGCCATTGCCGGCGTTACAGCGCCGGCAATGGCCGCAACGGACCCTGACGATCGCGGCACTCGCGGCAGCAGTGGGGACCGTCCTCTGGGTGATGGGCGAGACGGTGCTATTCAGCGGCGAGCTGAAGGATGCGTTCAATGTCCCCGCCGTCTGGTTCGTATTCTCCGAAACACGCTTCGGTCGCGCCGCCTTGTGGCGCGTCGGTCTCTCGCTGCTCTCGCTCGCCGCTCCTTGGTTCATCAAACGGCTGAAGACCCTGTGGGGGGTGCAGGCGGCGCTTGGCACCTTGGTCATCGCCACTTTCCCGTGGACCGGTCACGGCGCCGTGCATTCGGGATGGCCGGGCGCGATACACACCGCCGGTGACCTGCTGCATCTGTGGGCTGCCGGGATCTGGCTCGGAGCGCTGCTACCCCTGGGGATTCTGATCTTGAATGCCCTGCGATCTCGAACGTCCAACGATGCACGCGCGGCGTGCCATGGCCTCGACCGGTTTTCCGCCATTGGCTCGGTCGTCGTCGTCACACTGACAGCGAGCGGCCTGATCAATGGCTGGTTTCTCGTGGGTCCGTCGAACTGGGGGGCCCTCTTCACGACCGCCTATGGCGTTGCGCTACTCATCAAGCTCGTTTTGTTCGCTCTGATGTTGGCGGTCGCAGCGACAAACCGTCTCCGGTTCGCACCCCGATTGCGTTACGCGCTCGACAACAACGAGAATCGCGACACCTCAGCACCGCTGCAGGCACTGAAGACGAGCGTTGTGATGGAAACGGCGCTGGCGGCGCTCGTGTTACTGGCGGTTGGCGTGCTCGGAACCCTGCCGCCGCCGGCGTCCGGCGAGTGATTCGGGCATTCGCGCGGGCCGGAACTTCGTTGCCGTGTTCCCTACTCCCGTTGCACGATGCGTGTTCCGTCGCTCACTCGATCGCTGGCGTGCAGTACAACGCGATCGTTCTCTGAAAGACCGGACATCACTTCCGCAACGCGGTTGTTGCGGCGTCCGATTTTAACGAATGTCGTACGCGCGCGGTTCGCGCTGGCCGTGAAGACGGCCCAGCTATCGTTCACGCGAAACAACGCGCCGACGGGCACTGTCAGGACACCCTCTCCTTTCCATACCACGACGTGCACGATGACACGATAATCGTGTCCTAGTTGCTGCCATCGCTCAGCTGGATCGGTGAAATCGATAATCGTGCGAACACGTTGTTCCTCGATCCCGAGCGCGGACACTTTGAGAAAGCCCGACGGCTCGACTCGCCTGACACGACCATCGACAGCAGGGCCTCCCCATCCATCGATGCGCACGAGATCGCCTTGTTTTACTTGAACGGCATCGGTAGATAGCAGCTCGGCGACGATTTCCAGATCGCTTGGATTGCCGATAGCCACAAGCGGTGTGCCGGCGGGCACAACCTCCTCGCTCTCCTGAATGAGCTTGAGTATCTGGCCTGTGACCGGCGCGCGTATCTGAACGCAGCATCCCGAATCAGCCGCTGTTCCAACGGCGTCGGCCGGATTCTTGAGTCGAGCCGCGGCGCTTGCGCGCTCGTTGCGGCGAACATCGAGCGCCGCGATCGTGCTTGCCAAGGCCGCCTCGTTGACCTGAACATCGGTAGTTGCTTTGTCGAGCGTGCTGCGCGCCACCACGCCCTGGCCAGCGAGCGACTGCATCCTGGCGAGTTCAGTGCGGGAATAATTCAGGACCGCTTCGATCCTGCGACGTTCGGCATCTGCGAGCGCCACTGCCGCATCTGCTGCTGCCAACGCTGCCTGTAACTCTTGGTGTAGGCGTGGATCATGAAAGCTGGGAGCGCTCGGCCGCATCACCGCCACAACGGTCTCGTTCGCGCTCACCGAATCACCCGCTTCGCGATCGGTTCTCAAGACCGTGCCGGTCAGCGGGGCCGATACGGTGTAGACATGGCGAACACGAGTCCGCGCTTCCTCATCGACCGTCACTTCCATGGGTGCGCTCACGACGGTTGCGAGGTCCACCGGTACTGGGCCGGGCCATGCGAACCACACGATGGCCGCTGCCGCAATGGCAGTCGCGACGGTCCCCAGAATCCGATTTGTCGCAGTAGTAGGCATGGTTCAATCTCGGGTTTTGAGGACCGACACAAGGTCCAGGGCATACACGCGTGAACGTACAATGACTGCGGACAGCAAAGCCGCTGCAATCACGATCACGCTCGACATTGCGAACGTGAAATGTTCGACGACGAGCCGCACGCGCATCAATTCGCCTGCCAACTGCGCCTTCATGATCCATGCCAATCCGTAGCCGATAGCCCAGCCCGGCGGTTGGGCAATCAGCGTCAGGAGGGCGAGTTCGAGCAGCAGAATGCGCAGCACCTCGCCGCGCGTGAAGCCGAGAACTCTCAAGCTTGCAAGATCGCGCGCGTGCTCCGACAGCGAAATCCTGGCGTTATTATAGACCACGCCGAAGGCGATGACGGCGGCCAGCCCGGCATAGATTCCTGCCATCATGGTCACGAGCAATGCGACGGCTTCGCGGAAGTTCGCAAGCGAGACGCGTTGCAGCGCGAGCCCGCTGATGGAAGGCATCGCTTTGATACGGTCATAAAAAGAATCGAGTTCCTTAGCGTCCACGCTGACGTGCACGCTGTTCACCGCCGGGGTCTCGCGCATTAGGACAGAGAGCGCCTTCGCATCCATCATCGCTCGGATGCCGAAATAGTCTTCGACCGTGGCTGCGATTGGCACGGTGACGGTCCGGTTCTGGCCCTCGAGAAGGTCGATCTCCACAACATCGCCGACATGAACGCCGAGGATCCGCGCGAGCATGTCAGAGATCGCAAGTCCGTCTTGCGGCAACGTGACGGGATGCAATTCGACATCGATGATTCGGCTGAGCTCTGCGTCTTTCGGCTTGCCGTTCAGGAGAATCCTGCGCTCGACCGTGCCATACCGAATGCGAACGGGCACTTCCCGCGACGACTCGACCGCAAGAACGCCCGGCAGATGCGCTATCTGATAGACGACATCGGCGGAGCGGCGCTCGCCGAAACTCACGGTCGCATCCTGCCGGTCCGCCAGAAAATACGTCACGTCAATCAGAACGTTCATCGTGTCTCTGGTGAAGAGTGACACCACGAGGATGCCGGTCGCGAATGCGATGCCGAGCGTCGTGAACGCGGTGCGAAACGGATGCCGCGAAATATTGCGAAACATCATCACCGTCGATTGCGAGACCACTCTATCGAACGAGAGACTTGCGGGCAGGAAATGCCGGAACTGTGGCGGCGCCGGAGCCTGCATAGCAACGGCGGGCAATAAACGCACCACATCGCGAACCGCGCGAGCTGCCCCGACGACCGAAGCGGCAACACTGAGCGCCGCGCCGATGAGGTAGGTCGAAACATCTCGACTGAACAGCAAGAAAGGAAAGCGAAAAAAACTACCGAAAAGCTTGGTGACAGATATCCCAAGCCACGTGCCCACTGCACTGCCGATAACGATTCCGATCACGGCGATGATCAGCACGAATTTGACGTAGTGGGCCGCGATCACGCGATTGGCGTAGCCCAACGCCTTTAAGAGGCCCACTTGTTCGCGTTGGAGCGCAACCAGCCGGCCCAGCGTGAGATTAACCAGGAACGCAGCCACTATGAGAAAAATTGGCGGCAAGGTCCGGCTCATGTTGTTGAGCATGTCGAGCTCATGATTGAGCCAGGCGTGCGAGGTTTGATCCTTTCGGCCATAGGCGGCTCGCCCGCCGTAGCGTTCGAGAATATCGTCGAGGCGCTGAATGACTTCGCGCTCGGACGCGCCCGGCATGAGCTTGAGACTGACCGATGAGAAACCGTCCTTGAGATTGTAGGCGGCGGCGAGCGCCCTCTCCGGCATCCAGATCACGCCGAATCGCCGACTATCGGGCATGATGTCGCCCGGCCCGACGGCAAAGATGAACTCAGGCGAGAGCGCCGTTCCCACGATCACCAGTTCGCGCTTACGACCATTCAGGATCGCGGCGAAGCGAGAGCCGAGAGTGAAGCCGTGAGCGCTTGCGAAATCCTCGGTGACAATGACTTCTTGTTCGTTCCCCGGCTCCGGCATGCGACCTTCTCGCATGAACAAACGGTTGAGCACCTGCTCGCGCTTCTCTGGTAGTGAGATGAACTGACCCGTTGCCGGCTCACGAAAATCCGGAATGTCGAGCAATGCAAGCTGCGCAATGCGCGGCTCGACGGCGGCGACTCCTGGGATTTGTTCGATTTGCGGGATGACCGCGTTCGGCGCACGGCGCACTTGCGCGAACACGTCGGCGAAGCCGAAGCGCTCATAGTAAGCGATGCGTGTTTCATCGAGGGAATGATGCGAGCCGACGGCAAGTATAATCGTTGCGACCCCGCCAGCGATCACGAGTGCAATCGCAAGTACCTGCGCCCAGAGCCGCTTTAGATCGCGAAGAAGCTTGAGATCCAGCACGCTCACGGCATTACCACGTCACTTCGGCCGATGGGCGGCGGGTCTCGTTCTTTTGCACCTTCGAGATTTGACCATCAGCAAAGAACAGCACGCGGTCGGCCACGCCTTGGATGTTGGCGTTGTGCGTAATGATCACCGTGGTCGTGCCAAGCTGTTCGTTGACCGACAGGAGTGCTTCGATGACCTTGATGCCCGTCTTCGAGTCCAACGCACCAGTCGGCTCATCGCATAAAAGAACTTCGGGCCGCTTGGCGATCGCTCGGGCAATGGCGACACGCTGCTGTTCGCCGCCGGAGAGCTGCGCCGGAAAGTGATGCATTCGATCTTGAAGGCCCACGAGCGCCAGAGACTCGCTCGGCGTCATCGGATTGACGGCGATCTCTGTCACCAGCGCGACGTTTTCAAGAGCCGTCAGACTTGGGAGCAGGTTATAGAATTGAAATACGAAACCGACATGCCGACGTCGATAAGCGGTGAGTCCGCGATCATCGAGCTTGGTGAGTTCTTGATCTTTGAAGAAGAGCGTGCCGCTGGTCGCCTGATCAAGGCCGCCCATGATGTTGAGAAGAGTCGACTTGCCGCTTCCAGACGGCCCCAGCAGAACGACCACCTCTCCGGCCCAGATATCCAAATCGAGACCGGCCAATGCGCGCACTTCCACCTCGCCCGTGGTGTAGACCTTAGTGAGCCCATGCGCGCTGAAAACGGTTTCTTTCATGTCAGACTCATTGCGCCGCAAACCAACTACGCGTTTGCGGCATCATCGCAACTTGTCCTCTAAAGCGGCCAGTCCAGGCGATGAGATGGCAGATTGCGATCAGTCCCTCCGCCCGCCGCGGCTCAGAGCCTCGGCCGCCAACCAGTCGTCAAGCTCGTGACCTCGGCCAAACCCTCTCCGCTCAGCCAGAAAATACGCGGCCACACGGATGCATTCTTTCGCAGGGGGCGTCGATGACGGGGGTCGTATGGTCTCGGCCGGTATCGAGCGGGCCGGTTCGGAGGAAACGGGGTCGACCGTTGGCGGCCGACGAGTCTTTGGGCGACTGCGGTGGGTGCTCATACGACGTTCTCCTGCATGGATTGGGACGCTCAAAAGGGAATCGCACCTGAAACATTAACCCATCAAATCGCGCGAAGAGCTGCGATGCGCTCGTCCAGCGGCGGATGTGTCATGAAAAGGCGGCCGAAAAATCTTCCGACGCTCCCTCCTTGGATCCCGAATGCCGACAACTGCCCGGGCAAGGGCTGGCCGTGTGCACGCTGCAGAGCGAGCAACGCGCCGATCATACTGTCCCGGCCGGCGAGCCTGGCGCCGCCGGCATCCGCGCGAAACTCACGATAGCGCGAGAACCACATGGCGATCACGCTCGCGAGCACGCCGAAAACGACTTGCAGCAGGATCACGATCACGAAGTAGAAGGGCCCGGAACCGGCGCGCTGATCACGTTCGCCGCGCAGCGCATTGTCGACCACCGTGCCCACAACGCGCGCGAGGAATATCACGAAGGTATTGAGCACGCCTTGCAGCAAAGTCATGGTCACCATATCGCCGTTCGCGACGTGGCTCATTTCGTGCCCCAAGACAGCTTCCATTTCTTGCCGCCCCATGCCCAGCAACAATCCCGTGCTCACGGCTACGAGCGCGCGATTGCGACTCGCGCCCGTCGCAAACGCGTTCATCGTCGGTGAGTCGAACACGCCGACTTCCGGCATGCCGAGCCCCAAGCGCTCTGCGTGGGCACTCACGGTCGCGACGAGCCAGCTCTCATCTTCGGTGCGCGGCTGCGCGATCACGCGGACACCCATGCCCAGCTTCGCCATGCTCTTCGAGAGGGCAAGCGAGATGAATGCGCCGCCGAAGCCGAAGATGGCGCTAAACAACAGCAGACCGGCGAGACTTCCCCCGCGCGCGTCGAGGTAAGCATCGAGCCCGAGCAGCTTCACGACAACCGAGATCACGACGAGCACTGCGATGTTCGTCGCCGCGAATAGGAGAATACGTTTCACTGCGTTGAGCCCCGAAAGAGGATATGGGCGCGAGTGTGTCCAATAGTCATAGCGGAACGCTACTGCACGAACTGTGTCGGCCGCAGTCGGACTTCTACGTACGTCATGCGCATTCAACTTGAATGTGGCACGCAGGTTGTATCGGTGCTCGGATCAGAGCATCGTGACTGGAGGACAGAGGTTCAGCAGGCCGAGAACGCAGATCAATGAGCATCAGCATCTCGCCGCTCACGACACCGTCTTCACACGCTGCCGCTCGAAACCGTCGAGCGAGTTCCGCACACCGGCTACTGCGCCTGATTGCACAAGCCGCTGTCAGCTCGTGCGCCATCCGCCACGCAAACCGTGACGATCACATCGAAAAGGATCGGAATCGATCGTGAAGTCCCGCCTGTCCTGCGGCATGACAAGTCGCTCAAAGAGAAGCTCGATGCCGTGATCAAGTCCTTTCAGTGAGTGATCGAATTGGGCGGAACCGAAGCCCAGAACAGTCAACCACGATTGATTCTTCTTGTAGCGACAAACAGTAGGAAGCACCATGCCCGGCTACGTCGCGTCGCTTGAGACACAGACCTGCGGCAGAGAGGTCGGCGCGATGATCCCGGGCCGCACCATGTTCGCGCTCATGCTGGCCGTCTTCGCGGTATCGGTCGGTTACGGGGTCGTGCTTCCGTTGTTGCCCTATTTAATCGAGAGACTTCTCGGCGAAGGCGTTGGGGCCGCACCAGTGTCGCGGCACACCGGGTTACTCACGGGCGTTTACGCGCTCGCGCTCTTTCTGTTTGCGCCCATCTGGGGTCGAGCATCGGATCGAATCGGGCGCGGAAATATTCTGCTTGTCGGCCTCTTCGGTTTCGGCTTGACCATGATGATCTTCTCGTTCGTCGAGAGTCTCATTGCGGTCTATGCCGAACGAATCGCGAGTGGTGTGTTCGCCGCCGCAGTGACTCCGGTGGCGGCCGCTACGATCGGTGACTTTGTTGCTACAGAGCAAGCGCGTGCACGTCGGCTCGCGTTTATGAGCATGGCGGGGATTGCCGGGTTCCTGCTCGGGCCCATGTTGAGCGTGTTCATCAGTCGCTTTGCCGCCGCGTTCTTTTCGATTGCGCCGCCAACTGGGTCACTGAAGATCCCGCTGACGGTGACTTCACTGCTGGCCATTCTAGTCGGCATTGCTGTCGCGTTCGCCGTTCCACGCGGGAGGGGCCGTGATCAGTTAGATAGTGCCTCGATTGCTTCGGTCGACAGGAATGTGGGGATCGTGCCGAAGTTGCTAGTTCTAACCTTTATCGTATCGGCTGGAATCGGAGTCTTCGAAGTCGGGCTGGCGCTGCGTGGGAAGCAGGAACTCGGCTTGACGCCGTACCAAATCGCACTGATGTTCAGCGAATGCAGTCTCGTCATGTTTGTTGTGCAAGCGATTGTCTTCTCGCCTGGCGTGAAGCCGAATATCACGCGGTGGCTCGTCGCACCGGCGTTGGCTGTACTCGCCATCGGCCTGTTGCTCGTACCCTACGCATCCGATTTCACGCTGATGCTAACGGTCGTTGGTGCGGTGGCGGCGAGCGCGGGCATCTTGTCTCCTATCCTGACTTATTGGATTTCGAGCAAAGCGGGAAACGCACAAGGTTGGGAGCTGGGCAAACAGACTTCGGCGGCGAGCCTGGGTGTCACGACAGGTTCGGCGGCCGGTGGACTCCTCTTCAATATCGATGCGTTCCACGGCGCTTCCTTCACTCTGGCCGCGACGCTCACCGCACTGGGCTTCGTGCTGAGTCTCAGTCTGCCGCGTTGGCTCGTACATCGTGATCACGAATCACCGCAATGAACACGACCAAACCCCGCGTTGATGAGGTTCCTTAAAATGTTGTCAGAGCGCTTCATCTGGGCTCCCTTGTCGACGAATACGCAGCTTTACGCGAGATCTCCGTACACTGGCGTACCAACGGTTAAGAACGGGTCGTCCGCCCAACGGGGGCTTCCTCGCTCCAGGTAAAGTGGTCGTACGCGCCGGACCAGTACAAACCAAACGCGAAACCGAACAGTAACTCCTCGACTGGAATGCCGTACACAAGCCCACCACCCAACGCACGAAGATTCCAGACCGCGGTGATATACCCTGGCGCGAACCACTTGAGTCCGAGCATGAAAGCGACGTACAGGCCGAGAAAGAGAAGCCCGCCGATCAGAGTCTTCGGTCCCAGCTGCGGACGGCATAGTAGGGACGCAATCGCCCCCAGCACCAAACTGGCGAGAACGACGTAGATGGGATTCCACGGGAGGAAGAACAACGGCCCGAACGCCACGAACGGGACAAGCAGCGCCCAACGATGGAGCCGGTGCGTCGACGCCGTGCGTTGCGCAAGACTGACCGGAACGAGGTGCCGCCGCGTAAGGGTTTCGTACAACACCGTCCCGATCCCGCCGATCGCGAACGCGAAGATCAGGCTCTCAATGTCGAAGCCGGTGCGCTGGGCGAGTTCGAAAAGGCTAGGCGGGTTCCAGTACGCCGGCACGAAGAGCGGCTCTGTGAGCCCGAAGAGCGCGGTGACGACGCTGGTCTGCCACATGACTTTGCGGAGTGTGGGGCTGGCCAAATAGAGCGCGACCCAGGGGACCAGAAAAGCACTCGACCAGAAGAGCCACACGTAGTGCTGATTCATCGAATGCATTCTACGTGTTGATAGCGCAGCCGAGGCGGCGCGATCATAACCAACCATTCCCAAATCTCGCGCGCCGCAGTCCCGTCACAATGCAGAGACACCCGCGCATCAATCGCCATAAGAACCCAGACTTGCCGGCGTCAAATACACGGGCGCGAACCCACCACCAGGCGTACGAAAATTCGTGGTTTGGCCTTGATACAGGCGGGCTGCAATCAGCAGCGTCTCACCTGCGTAGACGTAATTGCGCAGATCGAGCTTGAGCGGACGTTGGCCCGGCTCGTTGCTCAACCACCGCTCGCTCGGTGGCACAACAGCTTGGGCGATGTAGTCCGCTTTCATGATCTCCGCAAATGTCTTGCGGGTCAGCTTGTCTCCCCGATAGGACCCGCGACTCCCATAGCCTAGCGCAGGCTTGAAGAACCAATGTTTGCGGTCATTCCACCAGCGGTCTTCACTGCCTGCGACAAGCGTGACGGTGCGAGGAATGCTTTGCAGCAACAACGCGGCCGTCTCGTCCGTGGCACCTATGGTCCGTAGCGCTTCGCGATCGGTTAGCACCGCAAGGTTGCGCTTGTTTGCGTACAGCGCGTGAGCATGCGGATGCGGCGTGACGACCGCAGCTTCGGCGGTGTAGGCTTGCAACAAGGCTGAGTGCGTCGGATCTGCGAAGTAGAAGTCGGTGAGGCGGTTGTACACGATGTCGACACGGCGTTCGCCGTGCCACAACGCACCGCTTTCAAATCGCAGCTCGTGCGGAGCGGCGATCACTGCAGCGATGCCGCGCGACTCAAACAGGCGTTGAAACAACAGGAATTCGGGATACAGGTACTGCTCTTCGGGTGCGTCGTCCACGATTGCAACGGACGAAAGCGGCGCGTCACCGCGAGCGAGCCGCCACTCTTGTATAAACATCTCATAGAGCGCCGTCTCCAACTTGCCGGCGCTATGCGGTTCGCGCGAAAACTCCTCCACTTCGACACAACATGCGCGTTGGGCGCGGCTGAGCGCCGCGTTGAGCATCACGCCTCCCGCGTTTGTATTGATTTCGATCAGTTTCGGCCCGGCCTGCGTGATGTGGAAGTCGTAGCTGGTGAGTACGCCCCGCGCGGCAGGCGCCAGCTGGGCGACCGACGGAGCCTCTGCGAGCACAGCGCGGCGATATGCGGGCAACGCAATGACCTTCTCGATGGCCCGGATGACATTACGAATCTGCGTTGCGTGCTCTTGGGCGACGAACACCGGCAAAGCGGAGAACAGATGCGGGTGCGTGGCTACAATGGGCTGCGAAAGCCCACGGCTGTTGAGGTCCTGCTCGAGCCAAGTCCGCAGCGAAGGGATATCCGCGCCGACGCAGTAGCAGCTGCGGTTCAGCCGCTGAGCTTGTTCCGTTGACATGATCGAATCTCCTTGCCGCGCTCGACCGTGGACTTGGATACAGGGTGTACGCTAGTCCCGACCGAGTGGAGACCGCTATGCAGACGATGACGATTGGCCGACTGTCGGAGCACGCTGGAGTCAACATCGACACGATCCTCTACGACGAACGCCACGGCATTCTTGCCGCTACCTGCTCGACAGCCCTCCGTATACCGCGAGTATGCGCCGGCCGACCTCGACCGGTTACGCTTCATTCGCCGCGCCAAAGACCTCGGCTTCACGTTTTGGAGCACGGCCCGATCATCGCTGTACTCAGTCGGTCGTAGAACACATGGGCGAAACAGGAAAACCTGATAGGACCGAGCAGTACGCTCACGGACACCCGGACAACGCCGGTAGCCATGCGGGACACGGTACAGCCTCCGATAGATCAACCGAACCGGAGTCCCGTGGAGGCGCGACCTCTTCGGCGAAGGATCCAGTGTGCGGGATGACCGTCGATCCGCAGACGGCGCTCGCGCATGGTCACGGCGGCGCGACTTACCATTTCTGCAGCGCGGGCTGTCGAGTGAAGTTCGTCGCCGATCCAGCGAAATACCTGCAGCCGCGTACGGAAGAGATTTCGATGAATACGCAGACGGGCACTATCTGGACCTGCCCGATGCATCTGCAGATTCGCCGCGATGCGCCGAGCTCGTGTCCGATTTGCGGCATGGCGCTCGAGCCATTGGCGCCGACGGCGGACGAAGGGGAAAGCCAAGAGCTCAAAGACATGCTGCGGCGCTTTTGGATCAGCGTGGCCCTGACGACGCCGCTGTTGTGGTCGCTGCTCGGCGAGCTCTTCCCCACGATCAATCCGATGCGGCTCTTCGAGCACACGGCCGTCTCATGGGGGCAGCTCGTTCTCGCAACTCCCGTTGTCCTGTGGGGCGGTTGGCCGTTCTTCGCGCGCGGCTGGCAATCGCTCGTCAATCGCAGCCTCAACATGTTCACGCTGATTGCACTGGGCACGGGCGCCGCATGGGCTTTCTCGGTGTTCGCGACGGTGCTGCCCGCGGCGTTGCCACCTTCCTTCCGCGAAGCATCGGGTGCGCCACCTTTGTACTTCGAAGCGGCGGCGGTAATCGTCACGCTCGTGCTGCTCGGCCAGGTGCTAGAGCTACGCGCTCGCTCGCAGACATCGGGCGCGATCCGTGCGCTGCTGCGGCTCGCACCGAAGGTTGCGCACCGCTTGAACGAGGCCGGCGCAGAGGTCGAGGTTCCGCTAGAAGACGTCCAAGTCGGCGACCGGCTGCGCGTGCGCCCGGGCGAGAAGATACCGGTCGATGGCGCCGTCACCGAGGGCACGAGCCACGTCGATGAATCGATGTTGACCGGAGAACCGGACCCAGTCCGCAAGTCGAAGGATTCAGCGTTGTCGGCAGGCACCACAAACGGCAGCGGCAGCTTCGTGATGCGCGCGGAGCGCGTGGGCGGCGATACCTTGCTATCCCAAATCGTGCACATGGTCGCGCAAGCGCAGCGCTCGCGTGCGCCTGTGCAACGACTCGTCGATAAGGTGTCGGCCTGGTTCGTGCCGGCCGTCGTGCTCATAGCGGTAAGCGCCGCCCTGATATGGGGGCTCGTCGGACCGGCACCGCAATTGGCCCACGCTCTCGTGGTCGCGGTGTCGGTGCTGATCATTGCCTGTCCCTGCGCACTGGGGCTCGCAACACCGATGTCTATCATGGTCGGTGTCGGCCGGGGGGCCCAGGAAGGCGTATTGATCAAGGACGCCGCAGCGCTCGAGCGTCTCGAGAAGATCACGACGATCGTCGTCGACAAGACGGGAACGCTGACGGAAGGCAAACCGAGCCTGCAGCGAGTGATCGGGGTTGACGGCTTCGACGACGACGAGTTGTTGCGTCTGGCCGCCGCCGTCGAGTCGTCGAGCGAGCACCCGCTCGCGCGTGCGATCGTCGACGCCGCCAACGCTAAGAACATCGAGGTGCCTAAGGCCACAGATTTCGATTCGGATCCGGGCCTCGGCGTCTGGGGCGGAATCGACGGTCAGCGGATCTTGGTCGGCAATTTGCGGCTCATGCAAGAGCACGAAGTCGACGTCGCGGCGCTGTCGAAGGCCGCCGAAGACGAACGGTCCCACGGCGCGACGGCAATCTATGCAGCCGTCGCCGGCAAACCGGCAGGTCTTTTGATCATCGCCGATGCGATCAAGCAGACGACGCCGGCGGCAATCGAGGCGCTGCGGAACGCCGGCGTGCGCGTCATCATGTTGACTGGCGACAACGCCCGCACCGCACAGGCGGTCGCGAATATCCTCGGTGTCGATGAAGTAATCGCGGATGTGTTGCCGCAAGATAAAGCGGCGATCGTGAAACGCATGCAGACCGAAGGGCACATCGTCGCGATGGCCGGCGACGGTGTGAACGACGCGCCAGCGCTAGCGCAGGCCGACGTAGGTATCGCAATGGGCACGGGCACCGACGTCGCGATGGAATCGGCCGGCATAACTTTAGTTAAGGGCGACTTGCGCGGCATAGCGCGCGCAGTTCGGCTTTCGCGGCGAACGATGCGCAACATCCGCCAGAATTTGGTGTTCGCTTTCGGTTACAACGCGCTCGGCATTCCGCTCGCGGCCGGCGCCCTGTATCCGGTGTTTGGACTATTGTTATCGCCGATCATCGCAAGTCTCGCGATGAGCCTGTCGTCGGTGTCGGTCATCAGCAACGCGCTGCGGCTGCGAGCGGCGAAACTGTGAGTGTGTCGACGTCGCCGGCGCGCTTCCCTATCATCGAGAGTGCAGCGCACTGATTCACACGAACTTCGTGGACAGGACGATGGTGGCAGTCCCTTCATTACCGTGTTCCCTACTCCCGTTGCACAATGCATGTTCCCTCGCTCACTCGATCGCTGGCGTGCAGTACAACGCGATCGTTCTCTGAAAGACCGGACATCACTTCCGCAACGCGGTTGTTGCGGCGTCCGATTTTAACGAATGTCGTACGCGCGCGGTTCGCGCTGGCCGTGAAGACGGCCCAGCTATCGTTCACGCGAAACAACGCGCCGACGGGCACTGTCAGGACACCCTCTCCTTTCCATACCACGACGTGCACGATGACACGATAATCGTGTCCTAGTTGCTGCCATCGCTCAGCTGGATCGGTGAAATCGATAATCGTGCGAACACGTTGTTCCTCGATCCCGAGCGCGGACACTTTGAGAAAGCCCGACGGCTCGACTCGCCTGACACGACCATCGACAGCAGGGCCTCCCCATCCATCGATGCGCACGAGATCGCCTTGTTTTACTTGAACGGCATCGGTAGATAGTGACCCGCTATGAGTAAATCGGACCGATTGCAGCGTTATTTTTTCCGGCAAACTGACCCCAAAGGGGGAGGAGTTTGTCGTGAAGAGGAAGCGATTTTCGGTTGAACAGATTGTTGCGGTACTGAAGCAGGCGGAGTTGGGAACGCCGGTCGCGGATCTGATCCGCCACATCGGAATTTCGGAGCAGACGTTCTACCGGTGGAAGAAGCAATACGCCGGCATGCAGTCCGACCAGGTGCGCGAACTCAAGCAGCTGCAGGACGAGAACGGCCGTCTCAAGAAGCTCGTCGCGGAGCTCAGCCTCGACAAAGCGATTCTGCAGGACATCAATGCAAAAAAATGGCCCGGCCCGCGGTGAAGCGACAGGCAGTGGAGTACGTCATCGACCACTATGCCATCGCCCGTCGGCGGGCCTGCCGGATCGTGACGCAGCATCGCAGTGTGCAGTACTACCGGTCGCGTAAAGATCCCAAGACGGCTCTTCGGGCGCGTATGCACGAACTGGCGCAGACCAGAGTCCGTTACGGTTACCGCAGGTTGCACGTACTCCTGCGGCGAGAGGGCTGGTCGTTGGGCCGCGAGCAGGCGTATCGGCTCTACACCGAGGAGAGCTTGCAGCTGCGCAGCAAGCGCCCGCGGCGTCGCAACCGACAACGCGGCGAAGATGTCGTCGATGCCTGCAACCGCCTGGTGGCGACGCGAGGTGCGCCAGTGCGGATCTTCGTCGACAACGGCAGTGAGTTCTCGGGCCGGCTCATGGATCTATGGGCTTATCACCACCGCGTGCAGATCGACTTCAGCCGGCCGGGGAAACCGACCGACAATTCGTTCGTGGAAAGCTTCAACGGGTCGTTCCGCGACGAGTGCCTCAACCTGCATTGGTTCGAGTCGATTGACGAAGCCAAAGCGAAGATCGAAGCTTGGCGAGTCGAGTACAACGAGAGTCGGCCTCACCAAGCTCTCAACGAGATGACACCGGCTGAATTTGCCGATCAGCACAGAGTTTTGAAGACGTCCGAAGGTATACAACCCGCCGGAAACTAACCTTCAAACTGGTCCGAGAAATAACAGCGGTTCAAACGGCGGCCATCCCCAAGTAAACGATGGTCCGAAGAAAGCCGGCAGGTCAGACGTCCATTCCAAGATAGTGGGGCGCGTCTCGTAAACGGTAGAGGCGGGCGAGCTGAAGTAGCTTCCGGTTCTTGTGTTCGCTATTGCTATCGTCGGATTCCGAAGACATTCGTCAGGCCCGTTTCGAAAACTCCCGAGCGATAGGCTTGATCATCCGCCACGATAGAACAGCTGCGAGATTGATGGATTTGATGGCACAAACGTTGCGCAGCGTTGGAATTGTGCGAGGTTTCGGGCAGAGACACGGCGATACCTGTCGTCGCCGATCCGCCGTCTCGCGACAACGAATTCAATCGCGTGACCGAACTGGAGCCGGCAGAGCGTGTGCCCGGGGTTCGAGCGAACGTCTTGGCTGCTTCGTGCTGGTAGAGGCGCGTCAGACGCAAGCGCGGCGGGCGAGTCAGCTGCATGCGCGTCATGTCGTGCGCTTGCGCCGGCGTTTCGAGACCGTGCAGCTGAAGGACTCGGTGCTTGACCGCCGCGTGCACAACGCGTATCGCATCGAGCTCTCCTCGAAGGTATGGATGCAAAAGGAGCGCGCCGCCTTGACGCAAGACGGACAGTCTGATACGTAGCTAGGCCGCTTGCGTCGCTGCGCTCCGAAGGTGTCCGCCATCACCGGAAACAGTGTCGCCTTGGCCGGAATGCGTAGCTCGGCATCGACAAGGGCTACGGCATGCGAGAGCTCCGAGACACTCTTGAAATTGGGCGCCATGACGCGAGAACGAAGGGCGATGAGCGGCTTTCAGTTGCAGCGTCTTGGGCAGATCATGGAGCCGGAACTGGGCAATCCGCTCGAGATCGAGGGCGTCCTGAATCCGGCGGCCGTTCGTGGCCCAGACGGTCACCTGTATCTCTTTCCCCGGCTTGTTGCGCGGGGCAATTATTCGCGCATCGGCATCGTGCGCGTGCGGTTCAATCAAGCCGGTGATCCGTCGGGCGTCGAGCGGCTCGGCATTGCTCTTGAACCGGAGGCTGACTACGAGCTGCGAGCTGACGGTCGCGGCGGTTGTGAGGATCCGCGCATCACCTTCGTGGAACGGCTCGGGCGTTACGTCATGACCTACACGGCGCTCTCACCCATCGGTCCACGGATCGCCCTCGCCGAATCGGAAGATTTGTTTCACTGGAAGCGCCTGGGCCTCGCGACCTTTGCTCCGTATCGCGGCATCGATTTCGTCTACGTGGACAATAAGGACGCGAGCCTCTTCCCGCTCGCCATTCCCAATCACGCCGAGAAGATGCAGCTCGCGATCCTCCATCGACCTCTCTTCTCGGGCACGCGTCCCGAGGAAACCGCCTGCCAGGATGCGTCTCGGGTCGTGGACCTCGAGCACGAGAGCATCTGGATTTCCTACTGCCCGATGGCCCTCGATGGTCTCGAACCGCATCACCTAGGCCTGTTCAACTCCCATCACCGGCTCGCGACTCCCGTGTCACCCTGGGAGATGCTGAAAATCGGCGGTGGCACTCCGCCCATCCTTACTCGCCATGGCTGGCTGATCGTTTACCACGGCGTGAGAGAGGAGCTGTCCGACTCACCAGGTGCCGAGCGCCCTCTGTGCTACTCGGCGGGGGTGATGGTGCTCTCGAAGGAGCATCCGCGCGTGCTGCTCTACCGATCGGAGGAGCCGGTGTTGACGCCCTTGCTGCCGCAAGAGCGGCGGGGAACGGTTGCCAACGTCGTCTTCCCCACCGGCATTGATCGGCGCGACGACCTCGGCTCGCCGGATCGCATCGACGTCTACTACGGGATGGCCGACAACCGGATCGGCGCGGCGCGCCTAGACGTGCCAGAACGCCTGCCGTCAGGGGCACCGGCCGATCGCGCAACCAACCAGCTCTGAAGTCAACGTGTCATCTAGGTGCACGTTGTTGGTTCCGCCGTGACGGCGCGACGCGAGTCTGTGTTAGGTAACGTACGGACCCGGGGCTTGTTGCCGTATAAGGTTTTACCGCTTTGCCAGCTGTACGGAGAAAACCATGCATTTTGCGGACGGCGGATTTTGGGGAATGCATGTTATTTGGTGGGTGTTCTGGGTTGTCCTGATCTCGATCTTCTTCGGGTTGCTCACACCTGTGCCCCGGAACAAGGCACGTGTGATGCCAATACATCTCCTACAGCGACGTTATGCAGCTGGCGAAATCTCGACGGAAGAGTATGAGGAACGCAAGACGCGAATTGAACGTGATACACCATCCTCCGAGCGCTAATAACGCAATGCGGCGCGCACTCGCGAGTGAGGGCCGCAGCGCGCGCATGCGCGCGGTTCCCTACGATCGGGGCGTTTAACGGTGCCGTAGCTCCGGCGATCCCTGTCGTACCGTGACATCGCTACGCATCGGATACCGCGCTGCGCGGGTACCTTCGCAGCAACGAGCCTCTACGCATACACCACACAGCGCGATCTCTCACGCCTGAGTTCGTTTCTGTTCATGGGACTCATCGGCATCATCCTTGCCGGGCTCGTGAACATGTTCCTGAAATCTTCGGTCTTGCAGCTCACATTTCGGCGATCGGCGTGATCGTGTTCGTTGGCCTCACCGCTTACGACACACAACGAATCAAGCGCATTTACGTCGAGGGTGAAGATGGCGCGATCGCCGGCAAGAAGGCCATCCTGGGTGCGCTCGCACTCTATCTCGACTTCCTCAATTTGTTTTTGATGCTGATGCAACTTTTGGGTAACCGCCGCCAATAGGTCCCGCGACGCAGTCCAGTAGACGCCGTGTCTTTCTGTCCTTCGTTAGCCCTGCGCAATGCAAGTCCTCACCGTTTGCGCATCGCAGTTCGCCCGGCTCGGTCGACGTCCCCCCACGTTTGAGTAGCGAGACGGTTTAGAGTCTAACGCTAGGGCAGTCGCATCGCGTTGAAATGCGTGGCGGCACCATGGGCCATCTGCTTCGTGCACCAACGCGCAGACGCCGACGAGCAAACGGCCAAGCCAGAGCGGCCCCGGCGCGCTTTTCGGCAACTGCGACCTGTCCCATGCATTTCTCCTTCAGCTCAATCGCCTAACGCCATTTGCATCTCAGGTGGGCTCTACATTTGGCGTTCTTCCACGCCCGGTCCGACTAGGCTTGGGCTTACCCATTTTCACAGAATCCCTAGTTCACAGCTCCACAATTCCCGCCGTACCGTCCACCACGATCGTCGCCCCGTCGGTGATCACGCGTGTCGCATCGGTGGCCCCGTCAACCAGCGGAATGCCGAACTCGCGCGCGACAATCGCGGCATGGGCGAAGGGTCCGCCAACTTCGGTCACCGCCGCAGCGGCAATGCCCAGCAGCGGTGTCCAGATTGGCGAAGTCGCCTGCGCCACCAATACATCGCCTTGATTGAGTCGCGCAAAATCTTTCGGACCCGAGATCACACGGGCGATTCCCTGCGCGCGCCCCGGGCTGCTCGGCGATCCGACCAGCACGCGCTTGCCGTCGCGATCGCCCACGCCGCGGCCGAACATCGCTGAGCGCTGGTCGGGCGACATCATTTTGATTAAGGGGTCCTTCACCCAGAGGGGGTCGGAAGCAGGTGGAACGAATGGCGGAGGCGCGAGACGCTTGTGTTGATCGCGAAATACGCGACGCACAATGACCGTGGTCTTGAACGAATCCGCGCCCGCCCACACCTCAGCACGTTCGAGATAGAACACATCGTCCGCCTGTTCCAGATGCCCCGCCCGCACGAGTCGCCGCCCCGCTTCGAGAAACGTCGCGCGCACTGCTGCAAGCACGCGTTGAAAGTGGAATACCGCATTGTCGGTGTGCGCGGCGTGGGTCTGGCCCGTAAAGATCATCCCCCTTGCGAGACGAGCGCGCAGTCCCTTCAATTGGCGCACGGTCTGTTCCGCGACCTGGCGCTCCTTCTGCGTTTTCGCGAGGCGTTCGTCGGGACCCACATCGGTGCGGCTCGCGGCAGCTAGCTGCACCCTCAAGTGCTCGGGCGATTCCCGCAGCGTCGGATGGATCGGGTCGGCGCTTTCTGCTTTCCACGGTGTGACCGAACTGCGCCAGGTAGTCGTTCACCACGGCTGGATCCTGCGCCGCCGTGCGCAGGGCGCGTTCGCTGTCGAGTAACAGACTATCGTTGCCACGAAACAGTGCACCTGAAGCAGTGAGGCTCGGCAGTTTCAGCGAGTCGAGCATCTGCGAGCTCAAGCGTCCGACCGCGGCGAACCACGTCACTTCCACCCACCACCATGACAGGGCATCAAGCACGCGATCGGAGTAGGCGCGCAATTGCGTATCTGACTGCATATTGAGGTCGATTTTCTCGAGGTCGGTCAGCGCGGCGAGGCGACTGTCCCAGCGGCGCTTGACGCGCAAGTGTCCGTTCATGGGTTTGAACACGAAACGCGCGTAGATGCCAAGCATGAATCCGATGAGCGACATTGCTTTGGATCGGCGCGCTGGTACAGCCAGCCGTTGATGAGCGTGGACCACGGTGCGTAATGTCTGGGCACCTGTGGAGACGTGCGCGCCGTTTCGCGTGCGTCGATCATCGCCGCGAAGGTCGTCGTCGCGCCGAGTGGCGAGGGCGGCTCTTTTGTCCATTCCGCCGTCTGCACATCCTTCATCCATTTCGCGCCGGGTATCGGGTTGAGCCACGGCACGGGCGCGGGCGGCAGCGCGGTGATCGGACGCGCCTGGACGATGTAGCTTTTCTGGTTCGCCTGGCACCATTCGATGTCCTGGGGCGAGCCGTAGAGCGCTTCAATCGCCCGGCCGAGCGTGACCAGCTCTGTCACCTGCCCGACGCTCAGCACTTGCGCGCGTCGTTTGCTTTCATCCACGCGGCTTTCGACCGTGCCAGTGTCCGATAACGTCGTCATGACCGCCTTGTCGCCGATCCTAATTTCCCTGATCGCGTCGGTCAGTTTGTCCGGGACAATATGATCGGGCGTGACGGATCCGCCAACAATCGCCTCCCCCAAACCCCATGACGCGTCCAGCACGATTTCATCGCGGACGCCAGTGAGAGGATTCGCCGTAAACAGAACGCCCGAGGACTCTGCATCCACCATCTGTTGCACGATCACCGCCATCCACACGCCGGAAGGCTCGATCCCCTGCCGCGCGCGATATTCCAGCGCCCGCGCGGTCCATAAACTGGCCCAGCAGCGTTTAACGGCATCGAGCAACGCCTGCTCACCGCGAATGTTCAGGAAACTGTCGTGTTGTCCGGCAAAGCTCGCACCGGGCAGATCTTCGGCCGTGGCCGTCGAACGCACTGCGAGGGGTGACGCCAGATCTACCGACACTTTGATCCGCTTGCCAGCGATCGTTGGCGATAGCTATAGAGAGCTAACATTACTACTGACGGTGGGGCGAAAAACCGCGATTGAACGCGACGAAATCCTCGAGACGCTGACCTTCCGCGAGTACAACGAGCGGCCGTGTCTCGCTAAGCGACACACGGAACACGTATCACCGGCGCGTCGAGTGCCATGTGTTAGCGGCGGCCGTAAATTGCACACCCGTGGCGGGCCAAGATTGCACACTTCA
>JBDTOT010000050.1:0-29133 GCA_039933105.1 Gammaproteobacteria bacterium
CGGCTTCCTCCCATAGTTCGATCGTTCGCTGCGCGTCGAGCGGACCGCCGTAGCCCGTGTCCGCGTCGGCGAATACCGGCACCGTCGTCACACGGCAGATGCGGCGGATGTGCTCGAACATCTCCGTTTGTGTCAGTACGCCGAAATCGGGCTGACCCGCAACGATGGCGCTCGCGACGAACCCGCTGACGTAGATCGCGGGGACGCCGGCAGCTTCCGCGAGCTTCGCGGTCACGGCGTCATGCGCGCCCATGCAGACGAACGGGGGTTTCTTCAGCAGCTCGCGGAAGCGAATGGAACGGTTGGAATTCATGGTGGGCTACGATAACACTCGACAACTTTCACTGCGCGGCCGCCCAATCGCGTCGTAGAGTTGCGCGCCGGCGAATAGCGTCGTTCAATGGAGCGGCGGAGGCCGCGAGCCCTGCGGCGAAACGACATTCGAGGAGAACACCCCGTGAATAGCGCATCGCGTATCGATCTCGCAGAGCCCCTTGGCTCGACGGACCACGTCTTGGGCTCCCCGCACGCCCCGGTCATCGTCGTCGAGTACGGCGACTTCGAATGCCCGACGTGCAAACAAGCCGTGCCGGCCGTCGACATGCTCCTGCAGCGCTATCCGAACAAGGTGTGTTTCGTGTTCCGCCACTTTCCGCTCGAAGCCGCGCATCCGCACGCGCTCGCCGCCGCGCAAGCCGCCGAATGCGCCGGGGCGCAGGGCAAGTTTTGGGAAATGCACAAGCTTCTGTTCGAGCACCAGACCCATCTCAAGCGTCAGCACTTGGACGGCTATGCGAAACAGATCGGGCTCGATCTGCCGCTGTTCGTGTCCGAAATGGACGACGATGTCTATCTCCAACGAGTGCGCGAGCACATCGACAGCGGCAAGCGCAGCCATGTGAAGAGCACGCCGGGATTTTTCGTCAACGGTAAGCTTCAGGACGTGTCTTTTGGCATGCACCAAATCTTGGACGCGACCGAGGTCGCGCTCCGTAGCCACAAGTAATCTCAGCGGGGATCACTCATGCACGCGAACGATTCTTCGAATGCGGGTGGCGGACTGACACGGCGTCAGGTCGTCGGTGGCTTGGTCCTCGCGGCGTCTGCCACCACCTTGTCGGGTATCGCGCGCCCGGCACACGCGGTTTCGAGCAGCGCCAACGACAAGGTGCGCGCGGTCTTGGAGTCGCTCGTGAAGGACGGCCCCGAGATCGGGCTACAGGTAGCTGCGTACCTCGACGGTAAGCTCACGATCGATGCCTGGGCGGGTAAGGCCGACGTGGCGAGCGGCAGGCTCGTAGATGGCGACACGTTGTTCATGCTGTCGTCGACGAGCAAGGGCGTCACGTCCACGTGCCTGCATCTGTGCGTCGAAAAGCACGGCTTGAGTTACGACATGCCGATCGTGAAGGTGTGGCCGGAGTTCGGCGCGCACGGGAAGGAGAACGCGACGTTACGCCACGCGTTGGCGCATCAGACCGGCGTGCCGCAAACCCCGGTTGGCTACACCCCGGAATGGCTCCCGGATTGGGACCGCATGTGCCGCGGCATCGCCGACCTCACGCCGATGTTCCCGATCGGGGAGCGCACGGCGTATCACTCGCTGAACTTCGGCTTCATCAACGGCGAAATCTTGCGCCGCGTGGACGGCCGGCCGATCGGCAAGTTCCTTGCAGAAGAAATCAGCAAGCCGCTCGGCATCAATGGCGCGTATCTCGGAGTGCCGGACAGCGAGATGCACCGCGTTGCGGTGCTGACGGATGCGCCGC
Organism: Gammaproteobacteria bacterium; assembly: GCA_039933105.1. Taxonomy (GTDB): domain Bacteria; phylum Pseudomonadota; class Gammaproteobacteria; order Steroidobacterales; family Rariloculaceae; genus FEN-1219. Next base: position 1,770 of record JBDTOT010000050.1, read on the forward strand.
CGGCGCCGGCCGAGTACGACGCGCGCATGGTCGGGGAGCCGGCCGGCTCGCACGTGGCGCAGGTTTTCAACAAGCGCGAAGTGTTGCAGGCCGCCATTCCCGCCTCAGGAGGCGTGTTCAGCGCTCGCGGCCTCGCGCGCCACTACGCGATGTTGGCGAACTGGGGCCAGCTCGATCGCGTTCGCGTGCTGCCGGAAGCGCGCATTCGCGCCGGCATCGAGCTGCAGAGCTACGAGTGGGACGAGATCTATCACATACGCGCGCGGCGCGCGCTCGGCTACCGACGCGCGCGAGACACGGGCCCGCTGGCGTCCCCCGAAGCTTTCGGTCACGTAGGCGGCGGCGGTTCGTTCGGTTACGCCGATCCTGCACGCAAGCTCGGTATCGGCTTTGCGAAGAACTATTTCGCCTACCAGAGCGGCGGCGCCGTGAATCGCGGCAGCCCGCCGCGCACGCCTTCCGACGTGGTGACGGAAGCCGTGTTCGAGGCGCTCGGACTAGAAGCGTAAGAGAGTTCTTCTCCCCGGCGCGCCGTGCTCGATCAGGCGCCTAGGAACCTCTGTAGCTCCGCGAGTACTTCCTTCGGCGCGCCTTCCTGCATGTTGTGGCCGCCGGGCATGCCTTTGCCTTCGACGCGCTTGGCGTAGCTCTTCCAGATAGCCAGCACGTCGTAGATCTTGTCCATCGCGCCGTTTTCCGCCCACAGCGCATTGACGGGGCAACGGATCAGCTTCTTGCCGAAATCCTCGCCGTCGTGTTCGAGGTCGATCGATGCGCCCGCGCGGTAGTCCTCGCACATCGAGTGCACACCGTCAGGCGTGCTGTTGCGCCGCTGGTATTCGAGTTGTGCCGGCGACGGCTGCGCCGCGGAGCGCTGCGCGAGCAGTTGATTCTCCGGTATCGGTGACGGCTGCAGATAATTGAACCAGTGAAAGTACGCTTGCACGAAGTCAATCGTGACGTGCGTATACAGGTAATGCGTCGGCACGATGTCGATCAGCACGAGCTTGGTGACGGCGTCCGCGTGATCGAGCGCCATGCGGTGCGCGACGCGTGCGCCGCGATCCTGGCCTACGACTGCGAACTTGTCGAAGCCGAAGTGCTTCATGACATCGATCTGGTCTTGTGCCATCGCGCGCTTCGCGTAGTTCGAGTGGTCCGGCAGCCCTTTCGGCTGATCGCTATCGCCGTAGCCGCGCAAATCCGTCGCAACTACCGTGAAGCGCTCGGCGAGCTTGGGAGCCACCTCCCGCCACGTGTAATGCGTCAACGGCGCGCCGTGCATCAGCAGCAGGGGCGGGCCGTTGCCGGCCTTCACGGTGTGAATCGTTACGCCGCCACTCGTCTGCACGCGTTCGGTCGTGAATCCGGCAATCTGCGGGGGCGGAGTGACCGCCGCGGGCTGTGCTCGCGCCGCTGTGCCCACGGTTTGGGCGAGTGTTGCGCCCGCGAGCAGCGAAGCGGTCCGCAGCACTTCCCGGCGAGTGCGCGGCGGCGTCTGGTCCTTCGTTGAATTGGTCATCGTGCGCCCGTACTCCGCGTCGAGCGGTAACGTGTGCTCGACGGCGATTTCCATTTCCGTGCCGTCACTATAGCGTGCTCCGCGGCTGGCACGCGGACAGCGATGTCATCGGGATGTGACGGGCGGCGCGGTTCGGTGGCGGCGGCGGGATTAGCGTGGGCTATGGTCCATTCGATCGATCCGGCACTCGTGGTCGGTAGCAGCGTAACCCCCGCCAGCAGCGGTGTTTTGCAAAGCCAGCTCACCCGCTACGAGACCCAGTTGGCGGATTCGTGTGCCTGTTCGAGCAGCAAGACTCAGGCAGGGAAACAGAAGATCGCGGACCTCCAGACAAAGGCGGATGCGATTCGGGCGGAGTTACAGCAGGTAGAGGCTGCGCGCTCGCAAGAAGCTACCACCGCAACCGCAACGACTCCGCAGAGCGCGCAGTCGCAAGTGGCACCGAGCCGCTTCCTCGACGTCGTCGTGTAATCAGGCGCACGTTCGCCCCCTCGCGAGATCGAGGCGTAGGAATTACTATGCCCCGCAGCCTTCGCAAACAATTCGGTTCTTGGGGGAAGTGTTCATGTCCACACGAACGTTGGCCGCAGCCTTCGCCGTCGTCGCGTGCTTAGCGCTGCCGGCGGTAAGCGTCGCGCAGAAGCCGATCGAATTCACCGCGCTCGACTACATTCAGATTCAGCAGCTCATTGCAAAGTACGCGCGCGCGATCGATACGTGCTCGAACAACGGCTACGACTATGCGGATCTCTACACGCCAGACGGCGTGTTCCTGCCCGACGTCGCCGGAAAGCCGATACCGGGCATTCAGGGCCGCGAGAAGCTTGCCGAGGTTTCAGGCGGCGGATCGAAGGGGTGCAAGAACGTGCCCTGGATCGAGCAAGGTGTGCACCACCTCTACGTGAATCACATCATCGTGCCGACACCGGAGGGTGCGAAGGGCACCGTCGACATGCTGATGATTGGCTTGGGCGGAGACGCGAACAAGATAGAGAGCGACGGATACTACGAAGATACGTACGTGAAGACCGCGCAGGGTTGGCGCTTCAAGGAGCGCAAGCATCACGCGTTGCTCGACGAGGGACGCAGGCCGACACCCGCGGCCGCCTCGCCGCCGGCCGCCAACACGAAGTAAACCAGCTCGCGGGTAAGCCCCGCGGCGTCACTCGCGCTGCGCCTCAGGTATGACGACCTCGAGGTTCAGTGCCGCTGCGAGCAGCGCGCGCGTGTAATCCTCGCGCGGAGCGTTGAATATCTCTTGCGTCGAACCTTGCTCGACGATTACGCCGTCGCGCATCACGATTACGTAGTGGCTCAACGCCTTTACGACGCGAAGGTCGTGGCTGATGAACATGTACGCGAGCATGTGCCGCGCCTGCAGCTCGCGGAGCAGGTCCACGATTTGCGCCTGCACCGACATGTCGAGCGCCGATGTGGGCTCGTCGAGCACGATGAAGTCGGGTCGAAGCACGATCGCGCGCGCGATGGCGATGCGCTGACGCTGACCGCCTGAAAACTCGTGCGGCAGCCGATCCAGCATGGCCCGCGTGAGTCCGACTTCCTCGAGCGTTGTCGCGATGAGTTCTCGTCGCGCGTCGTCTGACATTTTGGGCTCGTGAATGCGCAGCCCTTCGCCGATGATTTCTCCGACCGTCATGCGGGGGCTCAACGAGCCGTACGGATCCTGAAAAACTATCTGCATGCGCCGACGCAGCGGGCGAGTCGCCTTGAAGCCGAGCCCCTGGATGTCCTGTCCGAACATCACGATGCGTCCGCGGCTTGCGATGAGCCTTAGAATCGCGAGGCCGAGCGTGGTCTTGCCGGAGCCTGATTCGCCGACGACGCCGATCGTCTGGCCGCGCCGCACTGACGCGGTCACGCTGTCCACGGCCTTGACGAAACCGACGGTCCGCTTCAGCACGCCCTTGCGGATCGGGAAGTGAACCTTGAGGTCCTCCGTCTGCATGAGCACCGGCGCATCGGGACGCGGTTCGACGGGCGCGCCGCGCGGCTCGGCCGCAATCAGATGCTTTGTATACGGGTGCTGTGGCGCCGTCAGGATCTGGTCGACCGGGCCAGTCTCGACGATCTCCCCGCCGGTCATTACAGCGACGCGTTGCGCTACTTTGCGAACGATAGTGAGATCGTGCGTGATCAGCAGCACGGCCATGCCGATGCGGCCCTGCAGTGATTTCAGGAGCGCCAGGATCTGCGCCTGGATCGTCACGTCGAGTGCCGTAGTCGGTTCGTCCGCGATAAGGAGATCAGGCTCGTTCGCGAGTGCGATAGCGATCATCACGCGCTGGCGCTGGCCGCCAGAGAGCTCGTGCGGATACGCAGCGAGCCGCTGTGTGGCGTCGCGCAGGCCGACCAGGTTCAGCAGCTCGAGCACTCGAGCGCGCGTTGTGCTGGCATCCAGGCGCCGGTGGATCCGGATGACCTCGCCGACCTGTTTCTCGATCGTGTGCAACGGGTTCAGCGACGTCATCGGCTCCTGGAACACCATGGAGATTCGCGCGCCGCGCACTGCGCGAAGCACGGGCTCGCGCGCGCCGATGATCTCCGTGCCGTCGAATCGGATCGAGCCCTGGGGGTGAAAAGCGCTCGTCGGCAGGAGCTGTGGGATCGACAGGGCCGTCACGCTTTTGCCGGAGCCGCTCTCGCCAACGAGTGCCACGATCTCGCCGCGGTCGATGCGTAGCGATACCCGCTTAACGGCCTCGACGACTCCATCCTGCGTTTTGAACGAAACCGAAAGGTCTCGAATGTCGACGAGGGTATCAGTCACGCGCCCGTCTTCTTGGGATCGAAGGCATCGCGCACGGCTTCGCCGATGAAGATCAGCAGGCTCAGCATGGTCGCGAGCACCGCGAATCCCGTCATGCCGAGCCAGGGCGCCTGCACGTTCGTCTTCCCCTGCGCCAGCAGCTCGCCGAGCGACGGCGAACCGGGCGGAAGCCCGAACCCGAGGAAATCGAGAGCCGTCAGGATCGTGATCGAGCCGTTCAGCAGGAACGGCACGAACGTCAGTGTCGCGACGAGCGCGTTCGGCAGCACGTGGCGCAGCATGATTGATACGTTGCCGACGCCGAGTGCGCGCGCGGCGCGCACGTAGTCGAAATTGCGCGCGCGCAGGAATTCGGCGCGCACCACGCCCGTGAGTGACATCCATTCGAACGCCAGTAGTATCGCGAGCAGCCACCAGAAGTTCGGCTCGACGATGCTCGCGAGAATGATCAGGATGTACAGGATCGGCAGGTTCGACCAGATCTCGATGAAGCGCTGGAACAAGAGATCGGTGAGCCCGCCGAAGTAGCCCTGTACCGCGCCCGCCAGCACGCCGACGATCGTGGAGAAGAACGTCAGCGTGAGACCGAACAATACCGATATCCGGAAGCCATAGATCACGCGGGCCAGCACGTCGCGCGACTGGTCATCCGTGCCGAACGGATTTTCCGCCGAGGGCGGCGAGGGCGCCGGCGTGGGCGGAAGCTTGTTGACCGTGTTGTAGCTGTAGCGAAGCGGCGGCCACACCATCCAGCCGTTGTCCAGGATCTCTTTCTGGATGAACTCGTCGCGATAATCCGTCTCGGCCAGGAAGCCGCCGAACGTCGCCTCCGGATAATCGACGAGCACGGGGAAATAGAGTGCGCCCTTGTAGCTCGCCAGTAGCGGTTTGTCGTTCGCAAGGAACTCGGCGGGCAGCGTCACGACGAGCAGCGCCACGAAGATCCACATGCTCCAGTAGCCGCGCCGGTTGGCTCGAAAGTTCCGCAAGCGCCGGCGCGTGATTGGGGAAAGATTGTCGGATCTCCAGGCGAGCACGTACGTCAGGCCTCGCGACGTTCGAAGTCGATGCGCGGATCGACGAGCGTGTACGACAGGTCACCGACGAGATTCAGCACGAGCCCGATCAACGTGAAAATGAACAGCGAGCCGAACACGACAGGGTAGTCGCGATTCACGATCGACTCGAAGCTGAGAAGCCCGAGGCCATCGAGAGAGAAGATCATCTCGATCAGCAGGTTTTGCGTAAATAGGATAGAAACGAACGCGCCGGGGAAGCCGGCGACGACGATCAGGATGGCGTTGCGGAACACGTGCCCGTACAGGATGCGGCGTTCCGTGAGACCTTTCGCGCGCGCCGTCGTGACGTAGAGCTTGTAGATCTCATCGAGGAAGGAATTCTTGACGAGCATCGTTAACGTCGCGAATGCGCCGATGACCATCGCGGTGATGGGCAATGCGAGGTGCCACGCGTAATCCAGGACGCGCGCGCCGAGCGTCAGCTCGTCCCAGTTGTCCGACACGAGACCGCGCAGGGGCAGGATCTGCCAATACGAGCCGCCGGCGAACAGCACGATCAGGAGGATCGCGAACAGGAAGCTTGGCACCGAGTAGCCGATGACGATGACGGTGCTGGTCCACACGTCGAACTTCGAGCCGTCGCGCACGGCTTTGCGGATGCCGAGCGGTATAGAGATCAGATACGTCAGCAGCACGGTCCACAGACCGAGGGAGATCGACACCGGCAGCTTCTCGCGGATCAGATCGACGACGCTCGTATCGCGATAGAAGCTCTTGCCGAAGTCGAATGTGCCGTAGCTCTTGAGCATGAGCCAGAAGCGTTCCGCGGGCGGTTTGTCGAAGCCGAACTGCTTCTCGAGCTCTGCGATGAACTGCGGGTCGAGCCCGCGGGCGCCGCGGTACTGAGAGGTGGAGGCGAGGTCCGCGCCTGCGCCGCTGATCCGTGAGGTCCCTGACTCGTCCATGCCATGCATGCGTGCGATCACGCGTTCCACTGGCCCGCCGGGCGCGAACTGCACGATGACGAAATTGATGACCATGATTCCGAACAGCGTCGGAATCATGAGCAGGAGTCGGCGGACGATGTACGCGGCCACGAGTAACGTTCAGCTCGCGCGAGGAAGTAACGCAGTAACGCGGCGTGGCACGGCGGGAAGGCCCGCGGTAAACCTGGTCATGGCGCGGCGGATGCTCCCTGACCGCCGAGCGCGCGCGCTTTCGCGGGATCGATCCACCAATTCTGGAGGTAGGGCCACGGGGTGCTGGACGGGTCCGCATGCTTCGGCAGCGTCGCCGGGCGCCCGAACTTGTCCCAGTAGGCGATTCGCGCGCCGAGCCCATGTAGCTCGGGGATTGTGTAAAAGCCCCACTGAAGGACCCGATCGAGCGCGTGCGTTGCCGTGATGAGGGCTTCGCGATCTGGCGCGAAGATCACAGCCTCGGCCAGCGCATCGACAACCTTGCTCTTGATGCCAATGTAGTTTTGGCTGCCGGGCCGGTCGGCGGCGTCTGCGCCCCAGAAGTCGCGTTGCTCGTTGCCAGGCGACAGGGACTGAGCTAACACGGCGATGATCATGTCGAAGTCGAAATTCTGTACCCGCGCAATGTATTGAGAATCGTCAACCATGCGAAACGACGCGTCGATGCCGAGCAACTTCAAGTTATTGACGAAAGGCGCTACGACGCGCTCGCTGGCGGCATCGGCAGTCAGAATCTGAAACGCGAATTGCGCGCCACCTTGTTTCGGCACGAGCTTGCCGTCTTTGATGGTCCAGCCAGCTTCATTCAGCAGCGCAACGGCTGTGCGCAGGTTCGCTCTGAGCGACGCATCAGTCGCCTCGGTCTTCGGCGGATTGAACTCCTTCGTGAACACGCGGGGGTCGAGCTCGGCCCTGAACGGCTCGAGCAGCTTGAGTTCGGCGGGTGTCGGCAATCCTTTCGACTCGAGCTCCGTGCCCTCGAAGTAGCTGCGCGTGCGCGCATACTGATTGTAGAAGATGTTCTTGTTTGCCCACTCAAAGTCGAATGCGTACCCCAGCGCCTCACGCACCTTCGCGTCCTTGAACACTGGTTTCCGGATGTTGTACAGAAACCCCTGGAAGTTGTCGCCGTTGGCCGGGTGCGTCAGCTGCTTGATGATGCGGCCATCGCGCACCGCGGTAAGGTCGTACTCGGTGGCCCAGTTTTTTGCCGAAAGCTCAGACCGAAAGTCGACCTTGCCTGCTTTAAATGCTTCGAGCGCGACCGACTGATCGCGATAGTAGTCGTAGCGAACCGTAGCGATGTTGAAGCGGCCCTTGTTGACCGGCAGATCCTTGCCCCAATAGTTGGGGTCTCGTTCGTAGGTGATAGAGCGGCCGATGTCGACTTTGGAGATCTTGTAGGCGCCGTTTGAAAGCGGCGGCGTCGTAGTCGTCTCGTCGAACGCGTGCCCGGACCAGTAGGCCTTCGACAGTACCGGCAGCTCGCCGATGATGAACGGCAGCTCGTTGTTGCCTTTCTCGCTGAACGCGAAGCGCACCTTGCGTGGCCCCGTTTGCTCGGCTTTCGTGACGTTCCTGTAGTAGTTGCGATAGAGGGGCAGCCCTTTGGCTTTCAGGATGTCGAAACTGAAAATCGCGTCCGCGGGCGTGATCGGCGTGCCGTCCGCCCAGCGCGCATTCGCGCGCAGCGTGAACTCGGCCCACGATTTATCTTTCGGCACGGCGACGGATTCGGCGATCAGGCCGTACTCCGACGATGGCTCGCCGTCGTTCTGCACCATCAGACTGTCGGTCGTGAGGCTTTGCTGCATGAATCCGAGGCCGAGCGCTGGCGTACCCTTGACGATGTACGGGTTCAGGCTGTCGAACGTCGAGCCGTTGGCGGAGAGAACCACTGCGCCGCCTTTCGGCGCGTCCGGATTCGCATAGTCGAAGTTCTTGAAGTCCGGGCCGTACTGCAGCCCGCCGAAGAGAAAAAGCCCGTGCGTAACGGTGACGCCTTCGTCGCTCTGGGCGGCGGCCGGCGCCGAGCTCAGGATCGCGCCCGTGGCGAAGGCGATGGCGAAAGCGGCCAGAGTGCAGGCGGATCGGCTTGCCCCGAGCTTGCCCGCGACACGGCGCTCGGCTTCGGGCCACCCGGCGCGGTCACGTGGGCTTGTCGTCGCTTTGCGTCTCATAGTGTTCCTGTCGCTATCTGTCCTTAACGCAAGCAGACACTACTAGGGCGCGAAGGTGCAAGCGCCGGCTACGAAGTCCTGCGCTGGCGAAGGCGTCTCGACACTCCGCCGACGTGCCAGCCGAACGGTGGAGTCCGTGTCTGGGCAATCCTCGCTAAATATGCCGCGCGAAATTAACATTGTCCGGCTGGCGCGCGCGCGGGGAGAGCGCCGTGGAGGTTTTGTCCTTGTCGATCGTACCGTTCCTGCAGATTATTCAAGACTCCGATCTCAGTACCGCGTTTCGCGAGTCCGCCTACGTCTGGGGCATCGTGGATGGCGTGCATGTCATCGGGCTGTGCGTATTTCTCGGCATGCTGTTGTTCTGGGAGTTGCGCCTCTTCAACATCGGCGTGCGCAGCGCGTCGGTCTCCGAGACGTGGGCGCGGCTGTCGCCATGGATCATGGTCGGTTTCATCATCATGGTCGCAAGCGGCGTCATCCTGTTCTGCGGTGAGCCCGTGCGCTATTGGGCCAGCATCTTCTTTCGCATCAAAGCCGTCGCCCTCGTGCTTGCGGGTTTGAACGCCATCGCGTTTCACTACAGCATCGGCCGCCGGCTCGTGCAGTGGGACACGGAGCCGCTGCCGAAGTCTGCGCACGTCGTCGGTATTGCGTCGATCACGCTGTGGATATTGATCGTCTTTTGCGGGCGGCTGATCGCCTATAACTGGTTCGCGCCGCTCTACTGATCCGCGGAGAAGACCCGATGCTCTCATTCTTTCAATGGATCGAGGCGACTTCGCTCGCGATGACGATCAACAACTCGAAGTACGCCTTCGCGCTGATCGAGTCCTTCCACTTGCTGTCGCTCGCGATCATCGGCGGCGCCGTGCTCGTCGTCGACGCGCGGCTGCTCGGGCTTGGCTTTCGGAACCAGAAGGTGTCCGAGGTGGCCGCTGCGGCTCGTCCTTGGCTAATCGGCAGCCTGATTGGAATTCTACTGACCGGCGTTCTGATGTTCTCGTCGCTCGCGGCTGGCAAGTATTACTACAACCCCGGTTTCTGGTGGAAGATGTATTTTCTGGCGGCGGCCATTGTCTTTACGTTCGCCGTTCGCCAGCCTTACGTGATGCGCGCAAGCGCCGTGAGTGGCACGCCGAGAGCCGCAGTCATCGCGATCGTGTCGACAGGCCTCTATCTCGGGGTCGCCGTCTTCGGACGCGCCATCGGCTTTCTCTAAAGGCGCTTAGACGTTCGAGAGATAGTCGGGCGCAAGTCGCCCGGTGCTGTCGCCGATCGTGCCGACCTCTACCCCGACTTTGTCGAGCAGAGTGACCAGCAAGTTCGTCATTGGCGTGCCCGCCGGATAGGCGATGTGCCGGCCGGCTTTCACACGGCCGCCTAGACCACCCAACAGCACGCACGGCAGGTCCGTATGCCGGTGTAGATTACCGTCGCCCATGCCGCCGCCGTACACCAAGAGGCTTTGGTCGAGCAATGTACCGTCGCCTTCGGGCGTGGCTTGCATCTTCGCTGCGAGATAGCTCAAGAACGAGATGTGATACGCGTCGATTTTTGTCTTCTTCTCGATCAGCGCCGGGTCGTTGCGGTGATGCGAGACGGGATGATGCTGATCGGGCACGCCGATCTGTGGATATGAACGATTGCTGACTTCGCGCGCGAGAATCATGCTGAACACGCGCGTCGTATCCGTCTGGAACGCGAGCAGCGCCAGGTCGAGCATGAGCTTCGTGTGCTCATCGAACGACGTGGGAATACCCGTGGGGCGCTCCGGCAGCGCGACGTTGTGCTGACCGCCGGACTCGGCGCCTTGAATCCGCTGCTCGATCTCGCGCACGGAATCCAAGTATTCGTCGAGCTTCGCGCGATCGCCGGGGCCGACACTCGCGGCCAGCCGGCGCGCTTCCTCACGCACGGAATCCAAGATGCTCGTCGTCTTCTTGACGCGTGCAAGCCGCTCGGCTCCCGAGCCGCCGTCGCCGAACAAGCGCTCGAACACGAGCCGGGGATGATTTTCGGTGAGGTTCGGCGTCGTCTCGTTCAGCCACGACACCGTGTTCACGTAAAAGCAGTCGCCGGCGTCGCACGCGCTTTGCGTGGCGGTGTCGACGGCGAGCTCGAGGGAGCGGACGGGCGTGGTCTTGCCGAGCACGTCGGCCGCGAGTTGATCGGCGCTGGTCGCGAGCTTCACTTCGACGCCGGGCCGCGTGCGGTCCCACGCGTGCACGCCCGTGAGCCAGGCGGCGGAGGAGCGAGGATGATCGCCCGTGCCGTCGCCGAAGTTCTCCGCCTGCTTGTGATCGAGACCGCTGACGACCGTGAGCTGCTTGCGCAGCGGGGCGAGCGGCAACAGCACGGGCGATAGCGCAAAGTCGGCGCCTTCGGTTACGGGCTTGTATGTCCGATGCACGATGCCGTTGCCCACGTACATGAACCCGAGCCGCGGTACCCACGGAGCGGCGTCGGCGCCGAAGGCGGGCAGCATCGAGTCGAGCAGGGGCAGCGCGATCGTCGCGCCGGCGGCCCGCAAGAAGGTGCGTCGCGGCAGCGTGCGCTTCGTAATGAACGTCATGGCGTGCCCCCCGAAGGCCCCGCGCTCGCTTGCGCAGTTGCGGCCGTGTGCGTTTCCACCGGCGCGTGCACATTCCGCATCTTGAACGGCACGCTATCGACAATGCCGCCTACGATAGCGGAGAACGCGTAGTTCTGCTCGGCCGCGCTTCTCACGATGGCTCGTACGGCCGCCGCGTCGTAGTACTGCACGTTGCGGCCAAGCGCATACATCATGAGCTTCTCCGTGAACGCGGTCACGAAAAGCTCGGGGTGGCGCAGCAGCAGCGACTGCACGCCTTCGAGCCCGTCGATGGTCGAGCCGTCGAGGAGCTTGCTCCGCGCATCGATCGGCTGGCCCGCGTCCAAGTCGCGCCAGCGGCCGACCGCGTCGAAATGCTCGAGAGCGAAGCCGATTGGGTCCATCTTCGCGTGGCAGCCCGCGCACACAGGGTTGGCGCGGTGCTTGACCATCGCGGCGCGCATGGTGAGCGGTGCGCCGCCGGCCTGATCGTCCTCGGTCTTCAGCGCCGGGACATCCGGCGGCGGTGGCGGCGGAGGCGAGGCGAGCAGGTTGTCGAGCACGTACTTGCCGCGCAGCACGGGCGACGTGCGGGTGGAATACGAAGTGACGTTCAGCAGGCTGGCTTGCGACAAGAGCCCGCCGCGCGGGCTGTCGGCGCCGAAATCGACGCGCCGGAAAAACGTGCCGTACACGTTCGGAATGCCGTAGTGCTTCGCCAGCCGCTCGTTGAGGAACGTATAACGCGCCGTCAGCAGGTCGACCACATTGCCGCCGCCCCGCAGCACGCTGCCGACGAAGAGCTCCGTCTCGCGTTCGAGTGCACGCCGCAGTGCGACGTCGTGATCCGGGAACAGGAAGATGTCGGGTTCCTTGGACTCCACGTCGCGCAGGAACAGCCATTGCGCCGCGAAGTTCGTGACCATCGACTCGGCGCGCGGATCAGCGAGCATGCGCTGCACTTGCGTACGCAGGACGCCCGGGTCGTTCAGCCGGCCGTCGGTCGCGAGCAGCAATAGCTCGTCGTCCGGGATGCTGCTCCACAAGAAGAACGACAGCCGCGATGCGAGTTCGACGTCGGTGACAGGCGCAACACCGATGGCCGGAGGATGGCGCGCGGCGTCCGAGGCGGCGCCACCGCTCGAAGCCTGCACGGAGGTCGCGCGCGCGGTCAACGCGCCGCCCCGCTCGCGCTCGACGCGATACAAGAACTGCGGGCTCACGAGCAGCCGTTCGATCGCGAGCTGAATGCCGGCGTCGAAGCTGCCCTCGGCGCGGCCCTGCTCGTAGAACGGCATCAACGCCGCGACGTCCTCGTCGGTTGCCTGGCGCCGATAGGCATGCCATACGAGCGTCGTGAGAATCTGCCGCGCGCAGGGAATCTCGGTGGCGGGCTCGTTCGGCCGGCAGCTGAAGATGCGCTGGCGGCTCGGTGTATCGCCGGGCCCGGTGGGTGCGTAGGGCCCGCGAATCGTCGCGATCGCGATCGCGGGCAGCGTGCCGCGGCTGCGCTGGCGAACGTGCACGAGGCCCTCGTCCAGCGCCTCCGAGCGCTCGACGAATGTGATGCCCACGAGGTGCGGGCCGGCCGTAACCGGCACGTGGAACAACATGCGATCGGGGGCGCGGAACGGCCGCGGAACGGCGCCCGGCGCGCCGATCGTTTTCACGCCGGCACGCGCGCCGTCGATGCTGATCTCGATCTCCTGCTGTTCGCGCGCGCGGCTCGCGGTCTCGATCTCGACGGTGTACTCGGCGTCGAGCGGAAAGTAGCTTTCGACAGCGAGTCCGCCGCGTGTGCCGAAGGACAACGTATCGATCCGCTCGTCCTGCGGCAGCTGCTCGGACAGCTTCAGGATATTCACCATGACCGGTGCGCGCATGTCGCCGACTGCGAGCCGCGCGAGCTTCTGCGCGGTGGCGATGTAGCGTTCCATGACGACGGGAGACACGAACAGGAGATCGGCGATGTTGTCGAAGCCGCTGCTCGCGTTGTCGGCCGGCAGCAGCAGCTCGAAGTCGAGCTCGCTCGGCAGGTGATCGAGCGCAAGCACGTCGCGGATCGCGTTCTTGTATTCGGTGCGTGTGAGTCGGCGAAACAACGGCACGTCGCCCGCGTTCGGCTGCGCTGCGGCCGCTTCGTCGAGCCGGGCCTCGAGGAACGCCGCTGCGTTCACGTAGTCGCCGTGCGGTGGTCGCGGATTGTCCGGCGGCATCGACTCCGCGCGCAGCTTGCGCACCACCTTTTCCCACTGCTCGGCATGCGTCCCAACGCCGCCCAAGCTCGCGGGGTCGATTACGAGATTTGCCGTGAGGTCGGTCGGGTTGTGGCAGTCGACGCAGTAGTGGGAGAGCAGGTCGCGCGTCGCCGTGGCGTCGGTGTGAGTATGCAGCGCCCACCACGCCACGCCAATTCCAGCCGCGGCCAGAACCGGGACGATCAGAAGCCGCTTTCCCCCTCGAGCCATCAAGTTTTGTGGCCGATCGAATTCGACGCATTGTATATTGCACCGGTAGACGCCGCAGGGGGAACATCCGGTGTTACGTTCACTGCTCGCAGCGGCCGTGGCGCTCACGCTCGCCGCACATGGGGCCGCCCTCGCGGCTGGCTCCAGCGCCCTGATAGAAGCCATCAAGCGTCACGACCGCGCGGCCGTCGGCGCGCTCCTCGATCAACGCGCCGACTTGAAGGCGGGCGAGGGCGACGGCACCACGCCGCTGCACGTGGCGGCCGAGGTCAACGACTTGCCCATCATCGACGCGCTGCTGCTGGCGGGCGCCGATGTGAACGCGAAGACGCGCTTCAACGTCACGCCGCTCGAGCTCGCAGCCGTCAACGGGGATCGCGCCGCGATCGAGCGTTTGGTCGCAGCCGGCGCCGACGTGAAGGCGACGTCGCGCGAAGGTCAGACTTCGCTCATGACAGCGGCGCGCACCGGGAAGCTCGACGCGGTGCGGGTACTGCTCGCGCACGGCGCCGAGGTCGACGCGACCGAGGGGTTTCGCGGGCAGACCGCGCTCATGTGGGCGGCGGGTGAGGGCCACCTCGACGTCGTCAGAGCGCTCGTCGACGCCGGCGCGAACGTGAACGCGACGTCGAAGGCTGGCTCCACGCCGCTCTTGTTTGCCGTGCGCGGGGCACACGCTGACACGCTGCGCTACCTGCTCGACCATGGCGCGAACGCCAACGACCTGGCGCCCGACGGCACGAGCGCGCTGAACGTCGCGATCGTGAACGCGTTCTATGAAATCGCGTCGGTGTTGCTCGACTACAAGGCGGATCCCAATCTGCTGGACGCGCGCGCATCGCCCTTGCACATGATCGCGTGGCTGCGCAAACCAGGCTCGACGGGCGATGCCGGTGTCGGCGATCTGCCGCCGGCCGCGCCGCGGCCGATCGGCGGCGTGACGAGCATCGACCTTGCGAAGAAGTTGCTCGCACACGGCGCGAACGCCAACGTGCGCGTCGACTGGTCTGAGATGCGCTTCGACACCGTCGGCGGCACCACGCGCAATCCACCCGGCATGGTGCTCGGCCGCCATCTGCTCACCTACAACGGCGCCACGGCATTTTACGTCGCGGCGAAAAACGGCGATGCGGAGTTCATGCGCCTGCTCGCCGCGGGCGGCGCGGACCCGAACATCACCAACCGCTTCGGCGTCACGCCGCTGATGGTGGCGGCGGGGCTCGACACGTGGGAGGGCGAAACTCCGGGGCCGTTCACGGGCGTGTCGGAGGCGGAGCGGCTGGAAGCGGTAAAGGCCGCACTCGAGTTCGGCAACGACATCAATGCGGTTGCCCACTTCGGCACGTACAAGATGGACGGCGAAGCTCAGTACACGTTGCTGTACTACCCGCACAACATCGCTCAGTTACTGGACCTGGGTACCGGCGATCCGCGCTGGAGCGGTAGCACCGCGCTGCATGGCGCCATTCTCGCGAATCAACCGTCGATCGTGCAGTACCTCGTCGATCACGGTGCGAAGGCGGACGCGAAGACGGATTTGGGTTGGACGCCGCTGATGATCTCGCGAGGTGTGTTCCTCGCCAACACGGGCCGCGAGTTTCCGGCCGCCGAGAAGATTCTCGTGCAAGCGCTCGGCGGGCGCAGCGCGAAGTAGATTCGCGAGCCGGAAAGCTATTTCCCCCGCAAGCCTTGCGTCAGTTCGATGTAGGTGCCGGCCGGGTCTGTGATGAATGCGATCTTCACGCCGATCGCCTCGATCATCGCTGGCTCGCGATCGAACTGAATGCCTTTTGCACACAGAACAGAAGCTAAGCATTTCACTGCGGGCGTCCCGAGACTAGCGAGGACGGTCAGCGTGCATTGGAGTAGCGGGGTTTGCAATAAGGTGCCGCTCTCTGGGCCAGCCCCTTTTCTTGCTAGAGTGGCGAGGTCACCTGGGGGAGTTTTGGAATGAGACTGTCGATACAGCACTGCTTCGCGTTCGCCGTGTTCGCGTGCGGGTCCGCGTACGCACAATCCAATGATTTGACGATTACGCTGACGGGTCAGTCGATGATTCGGTCGGACATCCGTGCCACGGCGCCGGACGCCGTCCCGAAAATTCGCTCGCTCCTGCGCGGCGATGTCGTATTCACGAACTTCGAGGGGGCGGTCGCTGAGGCCGGTCAGTCGGTCACGGGTGGCGGGCGCGGGTTCCTTGTGCCAGCGGAGGCCCTCGATGCGCTGCACGCGTTCGGGTTCAACCTGCTATCGCTTTCGAACAACCACGCGTTTGATCTGAAGGAAGCGGGCGTCGACAACACGTTGCGCGAGGTCAAACGTCGCGGCATTGCTCATGCGGGCGCGGGGGCAACGCAGGCGGAGGCGGCCGCTCCAGCGTATGTCCGTATCGGGAACATGACCGTGGCACTGGTCGCGAGCGCGTCAGGGCTCATCGCCTCGGGCGGCGGCTCGCGCGTAAACGAGCTGCGCGTGATGGCCGGCGACACCGTCAACGAGGCGAACATGGACCTGCCCGGCGCGGCGGCCAACGCGGTCAATCGCGAAGACTCGGCGCGCATTCTCCAAACGATCCGCGAAGCAAAGGCACGCGCCGACATCGTCATCGTGTATCAGCACAACCATGTGTTCGGCAACAAGTCGTTCAACACGATTTTTTCCGAAGGCATGGGCGAACGGCTCGAGCCGAACCCCTGGCTCAGAGAGTGGACGCACGCGGAGGTGGAGGCGGGTGCCGACATCGTGGTCATGCACGGCGCCCCTCTATTGCACGGTATCGAGATCTTTCGCGGCAAGCCGATTTTCTATTGCCTCGGCAACTTCATCTACAACGTGCCGCCGGCTGTCACGTACATCTCCGAGCCGATGGCCTGGGAGAGCGTCGTCGCGAATCTCGAGTTCAAAGGTAAGACGCTCGGCTCGATTACGCTGCGTCCCATAGCGCTGAACTACGTCGGCAAGGGCCAGCCCGACGTTCACAGCCAATACACTGCCAACGAGTTCTTGCACACGCGGGGCCTGCCATCGGCGGCCGAGGGCGCGCAGGCGCGGTACATTCTCGAGCGCGTCGCCGAGTATTCGAAACCGTTCGGCACGCGGCTCGTGATGGACGACGGAGCGGCGCGTATCGATCTCGGAGCGCGCTGACGCGGCATGCGTGATCGTGGCGTAGGACGGCGAAAGCCTGAATAAGACGGGGCCCCTGCTCACGAAGACGGTGCACGACGCGCTGCTCGCTGCGGCGCGGGCGGGCGCCGGCACCGTTGAGTGCTCGCTCGACCTCGGGCGCACGAGTGTAACCGTGCAGGTCGACGCTGACGGCTGGAGCATTGGCGCGCGGCGGTTCGCATATTTGCAACGCTGCAAAGATCACACGATCTACCACTGGACTGGTGGCGAGTTCGAGCCCGTGTCGCGCTTCACGACATCGTTGTTCAAGCTCGTGCCCACGGAGTGGGGGCCACCGACGTTCGAGATCGACGGTATCAAGATGCTGCCGACCGCGCGCGTCTCGCCGTACGTGGACGCCGAGCGCAAGGTTGCGCTGATCGAGCCGCGCGGAAAGAGGATTCTCGACACCTGCGGCGGTCTCGGCTATTTCGCCGCGTGGTGCATGCAGGGCGAAGCCGCGCAGATCGTCTCGTACGAAAAGAACGCAGACGTGCTGTGGCTCCGCAGCTTGAACCCGTGGTCACCGGGTGCGGCGCCGCGCTTGACGCTCGCGCACGGCGACATAGTGAGCGAGATCGCTGCGCTGCCGAGCGCCTCATTCGACGCCGCCTTGCACGACCCGCCGCGTTTCGGAATCGCGGGCGAGCTCTATTCCCAAGCGTTCTACGGCGAGCTAGCACGGGTCCTTAAGCGTGGCGCCCCGTTGTTTCACTACACGGGCGCCCCGAACAAGGTTTCGAGTGGGCGCGATCTGGCCGGCGAGGTTAGCGCACGTTTGCGTAGTCAAGGGTTTACGACACAACCGAGCGGCGACGGCGTCTTCGCTAGGAAAAAATAGCGTTACCCCTACGCGCGACGGAAGTTGGCTCGTGTCGCGTGACGTGATAAACAACAGAACGCCGGCAAGACCTGCGGGGGGTGACCCGGCGCTAACGTGTTTCGGCGACGACGCGGCGGAAGAGCCGCAGCAAGATCAGCATTACGATCGCGCCGGCCATCAGCGCGCCGGCCATGATTCCGAACAGCGAGTCGAGCGGCAGGCTGCCGATGAAACCGGCTGCCCAGCCGGCGAGCTTGTTTCCGAAAGCCGCGCCCAGGAACCAACATCCCATCATCAGCCCCACGATTCGCGGCGGCGACAATTTGGTGACGGCGCTGAGTCCCACGGGGCTCAATGCGAGTTCGCCGAACTCCGACAAAAGATACGCCGCGACGAGCCATAGGGGGCTCACGCGGATGGCCTCGCCGCTTTGCGCCAGCGCGCCCGCGGGCACCAACACGAGAAACGCCAGCGCCATGAAGAACAGGCCGAACGCGAACTTACCGAGCACCGAAGGCTCGCGGGGCCCGAGCTTGATCCACGCCCAGGCAAAAACCGGTGCGAGCACGATGACGAAGAACGGCTGCACCGACTGGAACCACGACGACGGGAACCCGAAGCCGAATATCGTCAGGCGCGTGTACCGCTCCGCGAACAAGTTCAGCGTCGATCCGGCCTGCTCGTAGCCGGCCCAGAAGAGCGTGGCGCCGGCGATCAGAATCACGATGATGCCGATCCGCCGCCATTCGCGTCGGCTGAAGCGCGTTGCGCCCGCGCGTTGGACGGCTGTGCTCGGAGCAGCAGGCGCGGCCGGGCGCGCCGCAATTCGCTCGAGCGCGGGCTGTAAGCGTTTCTTGCCGAGCGCGTATTGGATGAGCCCGAGCAGCATGCCAACGCCGGCGCAGCCGAAACCGACGTGCCAGCTGACGCGCTGTGCCAGATACCCTGCCACGAGCGGGCCCAGCACCGCGCCCAGGTTGATGCCCATGTAGAAAATCGAAAAGCCGGCGTCGCGTCGCCGGTCTTCAGTCGCGTACAGCGACCCGACGAGTGTGCTGACGTTCGGTTTCAGCAAGCCCGTACCGATGACGATCAATGCCAATCCCGCATAGAAGAAAGGCAACGGGGTGAACACGAGTGTGAAATGCCCCAGCATGATCGCTGTGCCTCCGAGCAACACGCTGCGGTATTGGCCCAGGAAGCGATCGGCGACGAACCCCCCCAAGATAGCCGCGCCCCATGCGGCGCCGGTATAGGTGCCGTAGAGCGACGCCGCGTCTTCGTCGGCCAGCGCCAGTCCGCCGGTCGCTGCCGGCGCCGTCATGTAGAGAATGAGAAACGCGCGCATGCCGTAGTAGCTGAAGCGCTCCCACATCTCCGTAAAGAAGAGCGTGGCCAATCCCACAGGGTGACCGAAGAAGCGCGTGTCCGCCGGCTGCGTCACCGACGCTGTTGCGCCGATTGATCGCGCAGCGCTTTGAACTCGCTACCCGCCTTCCATTCCGGCCAGCGCGTGGAGTCGGCGAGCGAGCGTCCGACGTCGTACAACAACGTCACGTCCTCGGCTTCGCCGGTGAAATCGAGGCTCTCGCTCCACTCGTCCTTCGGCTGGTGATATTTCTTCGCATTGAAGTCTTCGCGCAGCGCCACGCCTCGCGGCTTGCCGCCGTTCACAAGATCATCACCCGGTCCCAGCGATACCGCCGGTAGACCTGCCTTGGAGAACGGAAAGTGATCGGATCGGAAGAAGCTGCCCGCTTCGGGTTTCGGATCGGGAGAGAGCGTGCGCCCCCGTTTTGCGCCGGCCGCGGCAAGCTCGTCGAGCAGCGTGTTCTCGCCCGCCGTGGTGAAGTCGTGCGCTCTGCCGAATAGCCCCAAGTGGTCCATGTTCAAAGCTGCGACCGTGGTCTCCAGGGGATAGAGCGGATGAGTCGCGTAATACTCGGAGCCGAGCAGCCCTTGCTCCTCGGCGGTGAGTGCGAGGAACAGCACCGAGCGCGCGGGCCGCGGCGCCGAGCTGAAGAGGCGCGCGAGTTCGAGCAGCGCGGCGACGCCACTCGCATTGTCCGCGGCGCCGTTGAAAATACGGTCGCCCGTGGCATCTGGTGTGCCGACGCCGAGGTGGTCCCAGTGCGCCGAATAGATCAGCGTCTGATCCGGACGCACGGTGCCTGCGAGTACGCCGACGACGTTTTTCGAGACCACTGTCGTGCGTGTCACGCGATAGCGCGCGGAGAGTGTGACGCCTTTGAGCGGCACCGCGCGGAATGTGTTCGCCTGTGCCTGCTTTTTCAGTTGCTCGAAATCTAGGCCTGCTTGTTTGAACAGACGCACGGCCACTTCGTGTTGGATCCAGGCTTCGACATCCACGTGGGTCTTTCGTGGATCCGCGCGCAGGATGTCGAAGATGGCATTCGTGTTGGAATTCTCGACCGTGGCCCAGCCGTACGACGCCGGCTCGGTCTCGTGAACGACTAGTACACCCAGTGCGCCGTGCCGCGCGGCTTCTTCGAATTTGTAGGTCCAACGTCCGTAATAGGTCATGGCGCGTCCGCCGAAGAGTCCGGAGCCGGTCTCGAAGTCTGGGTCGTTCACGAGGACCACGGCGATCTTGCCGTGCATGTCGATGCCCTGGTAGTCGTCCCACTGGCGCTCGGGTGCCGTGACGCCATAGCCAAGAAACACCAGGGGCGCATCCTTGACCTGAACGAGATTCATGTTCGTCGCCGTGGCGCGCACGGCGATGTCTTTCCCTTGCGCGAGGGGTTGCCGCTCCCCATCGGCGGTGACGTTGATATCGATCGGGCCTTCGAAGCTGAACCGCGCGAGGGGCACGTCCTGCGTCCACCCGCGCGGGCCGTTTTTCAGATCGCCGCCGGGTTGTAACCCCGCGGCCTGCATCTGTTGCGTGATATAGGCCAATGTCTTTTGCTCGCCGGGAGTCGCCGGTGCGCGGCCCTCGAACGCGTCCGATGCGAGCGTCTTGACGTGCAGGGAAAGCCGCGCAGGGTCGACTGCACTGTCGGCTCGTGCGCGCACCGCGTGGCCGATTGCACACAACGCGAGTGCGAGGCCGAACGTGAGCGAGAGCACCTGCTTCGAACCGCTACGGCGCGTCGTCATGTCCGCGAGAATAACCGGATCGGCCCGCACACGAAAGGCGCGCGCGATGAAGGATAACGACGCTCAGTACAGCTCTGGCACGACCATCTCCGCCGGCACTGCCTGGCGCGAGTAATGCTCGTGGCGCTCGCGCTCAGGGAGCACGATCTGCGCCTTCGGCGTTTCCTTGTACGGGAAGTGCGTGAGCAAATGGTGCATGAAGTTCAGTCGCGCGCGTTTCTTCTCGACCGCTTGCACGACCCACCACGGCGCTTCCGAGATGTGCGTGCGCTCCAGCATGATCTCCTTGGCGCGCGTGTAGTCCTCCCAGCGACGTCGGGACTCGAGGTCCATGGGACTCAACTTCCACTGCTTCAAAGGATCGTGGATGCGGCCCAAGAATCGCAAGTACTGTTCTTCGTCCGTGATCGAGAACCAGTACTTCATGAGCTTGATGCCAGACCGCACGAGCATGCGCTCGAATTCGGGCACCGAGCGAAAGAACTCTTCGACGTCTTCTTCCGTGCAGAACCCCATCACGCGCTCGACGCCGGCGCGGTTGTACCAGCTCCGGTCGAACAGCACGATCTCGCCGGCCGCCGGGAGGTGCGACGCGTAGCGCTGGAAGTACCACTGGCTGCGCTCGCGATCGCTGGGCGCGGGCAGCGCGACGACCCGGCACACGCGTGGATTCAGCCGCTGCGTGAAGCGCTTGATGGCGCTGCCTTTGCCTGCCGCGTCGCGCCCTTCGAACAGGATCACGACTTTCTGTTTCGATTCGACGACCCAGTCCTGCAGCTTCACGAGCTCCGCCTGCAGGCGGAACAGCTCGCGGAAGTAGAGCCGTCGCTCCCGCCCGCTCATGTCGCCGTCCGTCTGCGGCTCGTGCGCGGGCAGCGGATGGCGATCTTCGATCTCCATCTCGATTTCTTCGTCGTAGCTGTCCTCGAGGTCCGCAGTGAGCCGGCGGATAAGATCCTCGTGATCGATGGCGGGACCTTCGGGCATGCGCGTTCTCAGAATACTTTCGTGAACAGCCATCCTCCGCCCGTAGTGTTACGGATACGTTTCAGGCGCGAGATGCGGCGCGAGCCCTGGGCTGGGTCGCGCCATCGTATCGACGCCGCGTCAGGGCTTTGGGTAGGGGTCCTGCAGAACGGTGGCGCCGTTGTCGAGCAGGGACTTCAAGTTGGAAATGATCTTCGGCCAGCCGCCCGACACTGCCACGACGAGCCTGTCGTCCATTGGCTCCCGCAGTGCGTGCCGAACGGTGCGAAGAGCGTCGGGCGCGGCGAGGGGCGTGTCGCAGGATGAGGTCGTTTGCACGTACCATTCACCGATCTGTCCTTGGGGGAGGCCATCAATGCACTCGAACACCATTGCGAACGCTGTCGGCACGATCATCGTGTTTGCGGCAGGCATCGCCTGCGCGCAGGCACCGGCGCAGCCGCCGGCAGCGGGGGCGCAGCCCGCGTACGCCGTGGCGTCGCCGCCGATCACTTCGCCGCTCTCGGCGCCGGCAGGCAAGGACAGCGGCGCCATTCGCACCGCATTGCCGAACGGCGTGAATCAGGGCGCTTTCGATCCTGCCAAGTGGAAGTACGGCCCGGCCTACAACGCACCCGCGGGCGCCAAGATCTGGAATCCAGTCAAGGCCAAGCTCATGGCGGGCCAGAAAGTCACCGGCGGCACGCTGTTCAACGTCACCGACGCGAGCGTCTATTGCTCGTTCGCGAACGCCGGCTACGACTTCGTTTGGACGGAGATGCAGCACTCCTCGGTCACCTGGGATCAGGCGGCCAAGATGTGGGGCGAGTGTCCCTATGCGCGCGCTGTTCCCGGCGTGCGTGTCGCGTACACGAACGAGAAAGAAATTCAGCACGCGCTCGACAATGGTGCTCTGGTCCTCGTCGTGCCGACCGTCGACACGGTGGAAGAGGCGACTGCCGCGCGCGATTGGGCATTCTTCCCGCCACTTGGGCGCCGCAGTCTCGGCGGCGGCTACGCCTTCGCGGCTAACATGTATGGCAGCGTGCCGGGTGGGTATCGGCAGACGATCAACGACAATCTCGTCTTGGTCCTCATGATCGAAACACTGGAAGGCGTGAAGAACGCCGCTGAGATCGCCAAAATTCCCGGCGTGACGGCGATCTTCGCGGCCTCGGGTGACCTCGGCAACTTCTCGGGCTATTCGCAGGGATCCCCCGACTACGAGCGGCTCATTAACGCCGTGCACGACGCCGCGATCAATGCGGGCAAGCGCCTGTGTGGTCCATTCGCGTGGCGCGAGCGGCCGGACTTCACGTGCTTTCAGGGCCAGCAGCAGGGCGGCGCCATCGCGGCGGGTGTACGCGTCGAGCTCGGCGAGCTGTGGAACACCACCGGCAAGGTCGAGGTCGGGCCGTGGGCCGGCGTGAACAAATAGCCTGCGGCCTTTGCGCCGCATTGGCCACGGTGGGAGCCGCGGCGCAGATGCGTGTCGACCTGGCGTTGGTCAACGGCACGGTCATCACCGCTGACGGCCGCAACACCGTGGCGCAGGCCATGGCCGTGGCTGGCGGAAAGATCGTAGCCGTCGGTACGACGGCCGAGATAAAAGCGCAGGCCGGCACTGAAGCTCGTGTCATAGATCTGCAGGGCAAATCCGTGATGCCCACACTGATCAGCACGCACGTGCACCCGGGCTTCCAGCGGGGCCTTACGTACGCCGCCGTGAACTTCACGCGCGATACCGTGACGAATGATCTCAATCGCGCTCTGTACTTCGGCGTTTCCGTCGTGCAGTCGCAGGGCATCGAGCGCGGCGACGTGCTGTATCGCATCCGCGCCGATCAGGCCGCGGGCACGCTCGGTGGTGCGAGGCTGCGGGTGGCGGGCCGCGGTATCGGCGCGCCGAACGCGGGCCCCGGTGCGGCCGCGTACGCGGGCATCGCATACGAGATCACGACGGATACCGAAGCGAGGCGGGCGGTGCAGGAGCTCGCCGCGAACGAGGTGGACGTCGTGAAGATCTGGGTGGACGACCGTAACGGCCGTGCACCGCGTCTGAGCGCCGCGTTGTACGGCGCCGTGATCGACGAAGCCCACCGCCACGGCCTTCGCGCGAACGCCCACGTGTTCTATCACGAAGATGCCGTGGGTCTTGTCGCCGCCGGCATCGACGGCCTCGTGCATCTGGTTCGCGACATCGAGATGAGCGACACACTCATCGCCGAGATCGTGAGACGCAACGTCTACGTCAACGCGAACATGTCGAGCCCTCGCCGGGCCACGCAAGTGGGCACGCCACCCTGGTTAACGCCTGCCGACCCGTTGCTTCAGTTGTTGCAAGAGTCTGTCGCACCCGCAGTAATCGCGCGGATTGAAACGGCCTTCGACAAACGCGACCCGGCGACCGCTGCGGCTGCACGCGTGCAATATGCAATTCTCGAGCGCAGTCTCGCCAAGCTCGCCGCCGCGGGCGCGAAGGTGGTGCTCGGCGCCGATACGGGGCTCGAGGACCACTTCTTTGGGCTGGCGGAGCACCTGGAGCTGCAGGCCATGGTCGATGGTGGCATGACGCCCGCACAAGCATTGTTAGCGGCGACGGGTAGGGCCGCCGAATATCTGCATCTCGACGATCGTGGCAGCCTCGCCGCCGGTAAGCGTGCCGATTTTCTCGTGCTCGACGCGAACCCGCTCGACGACATCGTCAACGCCCGCCGCATCTCGCGCATGTTCATCAACGGCGTCGAGATCGACCGCGGCGCGCTGCGCGCGCAAATCAAAGACTAGCGTCTACTTCAGCGAGTCGAGCGCCTCTCGCTGCGCCTCGAGACGCGCCGCGCGCTCATCGGCGAAGCGTTTGACGCCCGCAAAGACCGAATCCGGATCGAGATGCGCTTCCGCGATGACGTCGGTCTCGAGCCCGCCGGTGAGCCACTGATTGTCCCAGTCGGACGTGAGCGAGTAGTCGTCGGCTTGCGCGCCGATGTTGCGCAGTGGCCAAACGCGCCGCGTGCCGCCCATGACGAACATAAGGTCCTGCTTCGCGCCGGCTGGCAGAACCGACTCGCGGTACGCTTCGGGCTGCCGGTCGAACAGCTCCTCGCTGACAGCCGAGATCACTTTCACGTTGACGCCGGCCTGCACGAGCTTAGGCAAAACCTTGACGAGGTTGAAAGTGGCGAACGCGCCCTGTGCGACGACGTACCCATGCCGCGGGCCGGGCGCGAAGTCGCGAATCACGTAGAGCCCCTTCGCCGCCGCACGCGGATCCGTGTCGGCGAACGTGTTCCGATCGGCTACGGCTAAGTCGGGCCTCGCCACTTCGATGGTGATGATGCCGACTTTCTTTTCGCGCGCGGCGATTTCGGCCGCGGCGAAATAGCCCGGTGCGACGTCGTTGTAGTCCCAGAAGCTCAGATTGATGATGTGACCGCGCGGGAACAGCTTCCACACCTGCGGCGAGAAGATGCCGAAGTGGGTGCGCGCATCGGCAGCGGTCTCGGGGCCTGAATGCGCCGACAGGATGTGCAGCACTCCCGTCTTGAACTTGCTGTCCTGGTTCTGCTGGCTCCAGACCCGCGCCGGTAGATACATGAGCGGTGTGAACGCGCCGTACGTGCCGCTGAACGCCCACACGCCGGCGAACTTGTCGGGATCCACAGAGGCGTTCTGGCTCACCAGCCCAATCGCCGTCGAGGCGTTACCTGCCTCCTGAATCGCGGCCTTGAGACGCGTGCCGGCCGGGTTGGCCTCGGGATCGTAGTGACCCCAGAGACTGCCGTGCTCGAGATTGACCGATTCCGAAAGGTCGGCAGCCACGGTCAGCACGCGATTCTCGGTGACGTAGTTCAGCCACTTGATGATCTCGGAGATGCCTCGCCGGGCGCCCGCAGCTTCGCCTGCCTTGCGGAACAGTGCGACCTTGACGGTCTTGCTCGCCCCAGACACGGGGTTCTTGATGGTGAGCTCTTGCGGTTCGGCGGGCAGGTTCGGCACCTTGAGCCGGTCGTCGAGGAACGGATCGCGCGTGACGTCGACTCGAAGCGGAATCTTGTCGACCACCCGGTCGCCGATGTCGACGAGGCGATCCGCAAGCCAGTCGCCGAGCCCGTTCTTGTCGAGCACCGACATCGCGACATCGATGTTCGTCTTGAACTGGAGCAACCGCTCGCGCGTGTCGGCGACCGGGCCATCGCCCATGCCCTCGAATTTAACACCGAAGCGCGCCTCGTAAGTCTTGGCGAGGCCCACGATGTAATCGGAGTTCATCTTGAAACCGAACGGGTGGCTCGCGTAGCCGACGATTTGCTTCGGCACGGGCGCCGGCCAGAAGCCCTTCGTCGTCTTGCCGATGACGATCATCGGGCGGCGATCGGCGCCGTCCCAGTCCTCCATCGTCTTCAGTACTTCCGCGATTTGCGTGTAGTCGTTGCCGTTTGGAAGCGTGAAGACGTTCCATCCGTACGACTTCCACTGATCGGGCAGCACGTAGCCTTCCGCGAGCTTGGCCGGCACGACGCCGCCGATGAGCGCGTCGTCGATACCGGCATTGTTGTCGGAGAAGAAGAGGCGGAGTCGCTTCCCAGCCTGCACGGCCATGGCCGTCGTCTTGAGCTCCTGAGCGTGCCCGGCGCACAGCGCGAACTCGCCTTCGAAGGCGACGATCTTGGGTGAGTCGATGCCAGCGCCGAGCATGTCCCAGAATGCCGCCTTGCCGGCGGCCGTGGCGAGACCGACGCCCGAGGGGCCGCCGTTCACGTCGTTGGTGACGTCGGTGGATTCGATGTGACCTGAGAGCGCCCGAATCCCGCGACCCTTCGCCTGCGCGAACCGCGGGTGATCGGTGAGGTCGTGGTCCCTCAGCAGCGTCGCGAGGGCGCCGGCGCCGCGCCGGAAGCCGAGTGCGTCGACCGACAGCATCGCGACGTCGGGGGCGACCTGATAGCGGCGGTCGCCCGTCGCAGCATGTTTCCGGGCAAGCGCTTCGCCCATGATCATCCACAGCGCGTAGCAGGTCGGAGCGCAGTGGCCCGCGGCCAACATGAACTTGTCGCTATACGGGTGCTTCGGGCGCCGATAATCGAAGTGCAGCCCGCCCCGATCCCGCCCGATGAGGTGCGTGACGACGTTGAAGGGCGTGTAGGCCAGCGGCCCTCCGAAATGACCCGTCTGCGCGTAGTTGCCGAGCAGCACCAGCGTCATGCAGGTCATGAAGCCGACGTCTTCGAGTTGCTGCACGTCGTGAAGATCGAGCCGGTCGAGGGATCGAGTAGGTGTGGTCTCGGGTTTTGTGCTCATGCCTGGGCCAAAGCTGTAGGGGTCTAGTACCAAGACGCTCAGGATGACGTGGTTCGCGTCGACCGTCTATCGTCTTCAATGAGCACAGCGCCCGCGCGTGGACTTCACCCGGCCGCGGCGTGGGTGGATCCGCCTCGACGGCGTCGAGACGGACGAATCCCGCGCGCGCTCCGAGTCGCGCGAGCGTCAGGGAGCACCTCGGCGGTGGTGTTCATTCGAGTCTTGCACGAAAAACTTCAGTGAGTGAGATGGCGCCGGTGCGCGCGAGCTCGAGTGCCTGCGCCGTCAATCTGACCATCCCTTCTGCCACTGCCTGTGCCTCGATCCGTTCGTACGGCTCGCTGTTGCGCACCAGCAGGCGAATGGCCGGCGACAATTCGAGAAGCTCGTACACCGCGATGCGGCCGCGATAACCGGTTCCCGAACATTCTTCGCAGCCCTTGCCACAATAGAA
>JBDTOT010000051.1:0-28894 GCA_039933105.1 Gammaproteobacteria bacterium
GAGCTTTTTGACGTGATCTCGGGTTTTGAGGCGCTCGCCGGGCAGCGATCCTAATCACGATGCGTGGCGGCCCTTCGAAGACGGCATGTACTGATGCTTCGCGTGCAGCCGAAACGGCGGCTGCGGGAACTACGTAGCGCAGGGTCGTCGATGCGGCCCAGAGTGAGCCTACGATCACCCAGGAGGAATCCTATGACGCAGCTCAGTGCTCAAAAGGTGTCAGCCGCCGATGAACGAACGTTGCCCATATTCGCCGAGTTTGAGACGTTGGCCGACCGGATTCGTTTGCGGGCCTACGAGACGTCTTTGAGGTCTTAACGCGCGTCGTTGTAGAGAAGGTGCCTGTTTTCACCCGAACGCGCCTACATAAGGCAGTTTGTTCATTTGATGTACGCATAGGTCCGTTGACAATGTAATGTGCATCATTACACTGTAATCCAACACATTACAGGCTAACGTTCCAGTCGTGATCCGCTCGTTCAAGCACAAAGGATTGGAGCTGTTTTTCACCAAGGGTGATCACCGCAAAATTCCTGCAGCTCGCTCGGCCCGTATCGAGCGCATGTTGGATCGCTTGGACGTATCGGAACATCCAGCGGATATGAACCTGCCGGGTTATCGATGGCATCCGCTCAGGGGAGCACAGAAAGGCCGATACGCCTGCGATGTGTCTGGTAACGAGCGCCTGACTTTTGCTTTCGATGGCAAAGACGCCATTGAAGTTGACTTGGAGGATTATCACTGATGAATGCGAGCACGAAGCGGAACCCTAATCGGCGTCCGACTCACCCGGGTGCGATCTTGCGCGAGGATGTGCTGCCGGCGCTCAAGATGACTCAGACCGAGTTTGCCGATCTGCTCGGCGTCAGCCGGGTCACGGTCTCTGAGCTGCTGCATGAGAAGCGCTCCCTCTCGGCGGAGATGGCGGTGCGGATCGGAACGCTTTTTAAGACGACGCCCGAGAGTTGGCTGCGTATGCAGGCAGCGGTCGACCTGTGGGAGGTGGCGCAGCAGCCCGCAAAGCTCGCTGCTGTGAAACCACTCCCTGCGAGCAGGCTCGCGGACTTAGCGGCAGCGTGACGATCGCAACACGGCGCGTTGTCGAGTTCGTGAATCGGTCGCGGGGGAGTGCCCGTTTTGCGCGTAGTTCCCATGCGGGAGTTTTGCGGGGCTCAGTTCAGTGCCGTTGTGATTCGTCCTGATGGGTTGCAGCGGGCGTCGTCCAAGCGTGGTAGTTAGATCAATCAGTTACGAATCACGAATCGCTTTCGCAATGCGGAGGTCGGGGTTCGATCCCCTTCGGCTCCACCAATTCGCCAATTGCATCAAGCCGTTCGAAAATCTCTGAAGACCTTCGCATTTTGCGGGACTCTTGCGGGACTTTTGCGGGAATTGCCACGCGCGCAGCAGGTATTCGGCCGTTGCTGGCTAGCAGAGGTTCTCCACGCAGTCGTGCCCTCAGTTTTCACGTTCCGCTCGGCCGAAGGCACTCACTCATTACTACAGCCGTCATTGCGATGCGCTGATAGAGACTCGCACCCGACCGAGCAGAGCCGTCTGGATGTGTGGGAAATTCCGAACATTCCTACGGAGTGATGCGCTTTCGGACGCAATTGTGCGAAGTTGTTTCCCACGATCTGAGAAGCGAAGGTGGATTCTGTTCAGATACTTAGCTTCAATCGGAGTAGGAACTTTAGCCTTAGCATGTTCGAACACGCCCGCGACCATTTGGGCGCCTATCGAGGGCTAGTCGGCGGCCGTGGTGGCGCCGTCGCTCTCGGCACGATTCGCAAGATACTGTCCGATCTAATGCGCAGCGAATTGAGCGAACCTAGCGACACGGATTCCGCGGCCGCAGTACGCAGAGAAATTGTCGTCCAATTTGTCATTGGCGCGTATATGGCTGTTTTGACTTGGTGGCTTGATCGCGGAGCGAGACTGCCGCCCCAGCAGATAGATGCAATGTTTCGGCGCCTAGCGACCGAGGGCATCATCCCGTGGTATTGACAGCGTGTAACGTGCCCCGCGACGGGTCTATCAACGATTACCGCCAACCCTTCGCCGCCGCTGAGTTGATGCCCGTCGGCATGTTTCGGGAGAGCAATCAAATTTACCCGTTTGAATTGTCGCAGCATGACGGTCCCTTTTCTTGTATTGACGGACAAGCGACGTCGCCGAACGAGCAGAACACGCAGCAGTGCTCGGCTTTCGGTTTGAGCACCGCTCCGCAGCCCTTGCAATCATAGAAGTACTGGCACGCGTTAGTCGGCATCACTTCCGTTTGTCGATGCCCACACGATGGGCACGTAATCGTAGATTCCAGCACGAGCACATCCACCTCCATCAACGATCACTTCGCGGCGGATATGGCTGTCACGGTGGCAGACATTCCGCTCTCGATCGTGAAGTGAAACTCGACGCGCTGGTCCGGCTCGAGGTTCGCCGCAGCCTCGGGGTTCGCGAGCTTGAACGTCATCGTCATCGCGGGCCAGTTCGCGCTCGCGACGGGGCCGTGTGCGATGGTGACAGTGCCGGCGTCGCGATCGATCGCCTTCAGTGTGCCTTCCGCCATGTGCTCGGCGACTGGCTGCGTTGCGGGCATCGGCATTGCGGGCTTGGCGGGAGCAACAGTACCTTCCGCCGCCGTCTTGCTGCCCGGTGCCGGGCCGCCGCACGCGGCGATGAAGAGCGCGGCGACAGATACGGCGACGAGCGAAACA
This sequence comes from Gammaproteobacteria bacterium, assembly GCA_039933105.1. Taxonomy (GTDB): domain Bacteria; phylum Pseudomonadota; class Gammaproteobacteria; order Steroidobacterales; family Rariloculaceae; genus FEN-1219. Next base: position 2,721 of record JBDTOT010000051.1, read on the forward strand.
CTTGCGCTTCTCATGCGTAGTTCTCCTGATCAAAGGTTGCGTCAACGATAGGACTGATAAACCGCGACACTGCCGTCGCGTCGAACCAGCAGCACGTCGTAGGGATCGTGAACGTTGCCGTACACGGCGCCGTCCATCCCGGGCGAGCCGCGCGGCATTGCCGGCACGGACAGCCCGACAGCGTCCGGGTGTTCCGCGAGCAAGCGATGGATCTCGCGCGCCGGCACGTGACCCTCGATCGCGAAGCCCGCGACGCGGCCTGTGTGGCATGAGCCGTACTGAACCGGTATTCCGAGCTGCTTACGGATGTCGTTGTTGCCGTCTTGGTGCCTGGTCACAGCGAAGCCGTTGGCTTGAAGATGCTTGATCCAGTCGCCGCAGCAACTGCAGGCCGGTCCCGTCCAGACTTCGATCGGGATCGCTTCGGCGGATTCGACGCGCAACGTCGCGACGATAGCTCCGACGAGCATCGCCGCGGAGAGTCGCCGGCGCGTTGCATTGCAATCGCTCTGGTCATTAGGCGTGCGTGGTTTCATGGTGGCGTAGTCCTCCTGTCGTGGGAAATGGGCTCGGGATCGAGCGTGTCGGCATTCGGCACGGATGCGGCACGAGTGCTCCGGCGACGCATCAGCAGATACGCCGCGGGGATGACGAACATCGATAGGAGCGGCGCCGTGATCATTCCGCCGACCATCGGCGCGGCGATTCGTTGCATGACCTCGGATCCCGTGCCCGTGCCCCACATGATCGGAAACAGGCCCGCCAGAATCACGGCGACCGTCATCGCCTTCGGTCGCACGCGTAGAACGGCGCCGTCGCGGATGGCGTCGAGTAAGTCGTCGCTCGTGCGAGCCGCGAGGGGCAGGCGTGCGTCCCAGGCCTGCCGCAAATACAGCAGCATGATGACGCCGAACTCGGCCGCAACACCGGCGAGTGCAATGAAGCCGACTGCGCCGGCGACCGACAGGTTGTAGCCGAGCACGTACAGCAACCAGATGCCCCCCACGAGCGCGAACGGTAACGTCGCCATGATCAGCAACGCTTCGTCGAAGCGCTTGAAAGTCATGTACAGCAACACGAAGATGATCAGCAGTGTGAATGGCACGACGACCGTGAGCCGCGCAGTGGCCCGCTCGAGATACTCGAACTGGCCCGACCACGACACTGAGTAGCCGGGCACGGCGGGCACACTCATCGCGACGGCTCGCTGCATGTCCAGCACGGCAGACTGCAGATCGCGTCCGCGCACGTCGACGTACACCCAGCCCGAGGGACGAGCGTTTTCGCTTTTCAGCATCGGTGGGCCGTCCACGATCCGTATGCGCGCGACGTCCGACAGCAGGATCTGCGCGCCGCGCTCCGTGACAATTGGCAGCCGCCGAAGGTTCTCGATCGAATCCCGCGTCTCTCGCGGGTAACGCACGTTGATCGGAAAGCGGGCGAGACCTTCTACCGTCTCGCCGATGTTCTCGCCGCCGATCGCCGACGCGACGACGGACTGCACATCCGCGACGTTGAGCCCGAACCGGGCCGCGGCGTCGCGATCGACGTCCACATCGATGTACCGCCCGCCCGTCAAGCGTTCGGCGAACGCGGACGTCACACCGGGCACGACGCGCACCGCGCGCTCGATCGCCCCGGCTATACGATCGATCTCCTCGAGGCTCGCGCCTGCCACTTTGATGCCGACCGGGCTCTTGATGCCGGTGGCCAGCATGTCGATGCGGTTGCGTATCGGCGGGACCCAGATGTTGGAGAGCCCGGGCACTTGCACGATCCGGTCGAGCTCCTCGATCAGCGTTTCGCGTGTCATTCCGGGCCGCCACTGTTCCGGCGGCTTGAACTGAATCGTCGTCTCGAACATTTCGAGCGGCGCGGGATCGGTCGCGGTCTCCGCACGGCCGGCTTTGCCGAACACCGTGGCCACCTCGGGCACGGTCTTGATCAAGCGGTCGGTTTGCTGCAGGAGCTCCGAGGCCTTGCCGGCCGACAGTCCGGGCAGCGCGGTCGGCATGTAGAGAAGATCGCCTTCGTCGAGCGCAGGCATGAACTCCCCGCCGATTCGTTGCAACGGCCACCAGGTCGAAACGAGCAGCACGGCGGCGGCCGCGAGCGTCCAGCCCGGCGCGCGCAGGACGCCGTTCAAGAGCGGTCGGTAGATCGCAATCAGCGCGCGGCTCAGTGGATTACCGTGCTCGTCGGGGATCCGCCCGCGAATCAAGTAGCCCATCAGCACGGGGATCAACGTCACGGCGAGACCCGCGGCCGCCGCCATCGCGTAGCTCTTGGTGTACGCGAGCGGCGAGAACAAGCGACCTTCCTGCGCTTCGAGCGTGAACACAGGTACGAACGACAGCGTGATGATCAACAGAGAGAAGAAGAGAGCGGGCCCGACTTCCGCCGCGGCGCCGCCGATGACCCGCCAATGCGTGTCGCCCTCGAGTGTGAGACCCGGATGCTCGTGCCTCCACCGCTCGATGTGCTTGTGAGCGTTCTCGATCATCACGACGGCGGCATCCACCATCGCGCCGATCGCGATCGCGATTCCGCCGAGCGACATGATATTGGCGTTCACACCCTGGTAACGCATCACGATGAAGCTCGCGAGGATGCCGAGCGGCAGCGACACGATCGCAACGAACGCAGAGCGCACGTGGAACAGGAACACGAAGCAGACGACCGCCACCACGATGAATTCCTCGAGCAGCTTGTGCGTCAGATTGTCAATCGCGCGTTCGATCAGGCTCGAGCGATCGTAGACGGGCACGATGGCTACGCCTTGCGGCAAACTCGTTTGCAGCAGGGCGATCTTGGCTTTGACCGCCCTGATCGTCTCGAGCGCGTTCTTGCCGCTGCGCATCACGATGACGCCGCCGGTGGCTTCGCCTTCGCCGTCGAGCTCGCTGATGCCGCGGCGCATCTCGGGGCCGAGCTGGATGCGCGCGATGTCGGCCAGCCGCACGGATACGCCGGCGCTCGTCGTTACGAGCGGAATCTTGCGGAAGTCGTCGAGCGACCGAAGGTAGCCCGAGGCGCGCACCATGTATTCGGCCTCCCCGAGCTCGAGTACGGAGCCGCCGCTCTCCTGGTTCGCGCGCCCAACGGCCGCGACGACGGCGCTCTGCGTAAGGTTGTAGGCGCGGAGCCGCTCCGGATCGAGCACGATCTGGTACTGCTTGACCATGCCGCCGACCGTAGCGACTTCGGCGACGTTCTCGACCGACTTCAGCTCGTACTTCAGGAACCAGTCTTGGAGCGCGCGCAGCTGCGCGAGATCGTGCTGACCAGAGCGGTCGACGAGCGCGTACTCGTAGATCCAGCCGACGCCCGTGGCGTCCGGGCCGAGAGCCGCGACCGCGCCTTTCGGCAAACGTGCCTGAACCTGGTTCAGGTACTCGAGCACGCGCGAGCGCGCCCAGTACAGATCCGTGCCGTCCTCGAAGAGCACATAGACGAACGAGTCGCCGAAGAACGAGTAGCCGCGGACGGTCTTGGCGCCGGGCACGGAGAGCATCGTCGTCGTGAGCGGATAGGTGACCTGATTCTCGACGATCTGCGGCGCTTGCCCGGGATACGTGGTCCGGATGATCACCTGCACGTCCGACAGGTCTGGCAACGCGTCGAGCGGAGTTCGCGCGAGCGACCACACACCCCATGCGCCCACGATCGCAGTCCCGAGCAGGACGAGGAAGCGATTGGCGATAGACCAGCGGATTAGCGCAGCGATCATTGCGGACCCTCTGTGAGCGGCTCGATGCGCGTGATCCGCGGTTTGCCGTCCGCGCCCATCACGAACGTGAAGCGCGCCCTTTGTCCCACGTTCAGCGTGCCGGTTGCGGTTCCGGCGGGCAGTCCGAACTGCATGGTCATCGCGTTCCATTGGATGGACGGAATCGGGCCGTGTGACAGGGTCACGCTGCGATCGTCGAGCGCTTCGATCTTCCCCTCGCCGGAGTGCTCGACCGCCGAGTTTTGTGGCGGGCCGGCGCTCTGCATCCGCGTGCTCGTGGCCCGAAGGCTCGCCTCCGAATCGATCAGGAACTGACCGGAGACGACGACGCGCTGCCCGGCGGTGAGGCCGCGTTTGATTTCGGTCTGACCGTTCGCCTCGATTCCGATCTCGACGTCGACGGGTGCGAACGTGCCGTTCGCTTCGACGACCATCACTACGGTTCGACGGCCGGTCTCGATCACGGCCTCCGTCGGCACCATCAACGCCTCATTCGCGGGGCCGGCTATCGAAATGCTCACGAACATGCCGGGCACGAGCTCGCCACTCGGGTTCGCGAGCTCGACGCGCGCCTTGATCGTCCGCGTGCTCGTATCGACGGAGGGTAGGATCGCTTGCACGGTGCCGTCGAAAACGGTGTTCGGAATCGCGGGCGAGTGCGCGGCGACGCGGGCCCCGGGCCGAAGGAATCCCGCCTGGCTCTCGGGCACCTCCGCGTTCGCCCACACGGTCGAGAGCCCGTTGATCCCAAACAGCGTTTCGCCGGGCATTACGGTCATGCCCTCGCGCACGGCGAGGTCGGCTACCACGCCGGCGATCGGCGCCCGCAATGTGATTCGCGGCTGCGCGGCGCCGAGCTTTTCAACGGCGCCGATCTGTTCGTCCGTCATACCGACCTGCCGCATTCGCTGGCGCGCTGCGTCGATGAGGCCCGCGAGATTCTCGCCGCGCATGCGCAGCAGGGACAGAAACTCCTCCTGGGCGGCGATCCAGTCGGGGACATAGATCTCTGCGAGCGGCTGTCCTGCGGCGACGTGATCGAGCGCGGCGCGAACGAGTAGCTTCTCGACGTACCCCGTCGCGCGTGCTTGTACGATGACCTGGTCGCGCTCGTTGAACGCGATGTTGCCGACGGCCTCGAGTCGCGGTGTCATCGTGCTGTGCAGCACTTCGGCGGTGCGAATTCCCAAGTTCTGCTGGATGCGCGGGTTCACCGTGATGGAGCTTTCCGCGCCGGCGGCGCCTTCGTACACGGGTACCAGCGCCATGTTCATGAACGGCGATTTGCCTGGCGCGTCGAAGCGTTGAGCGGGAACCATCGGATCGTGCCAGTACAGGATTTTCCTGCCGGTCGTTGGATCGACGTCGCCCGGTTTCGCAGCTGCGGTTGGGCCACTTCCGGAAGACGTCGTCGCCAGGCTCATCCCACGATCCACACCCATGCGATAAAAGCCGTACGCGGCCCAGGCCAGCGCCGCGACGGCGAGCGCCGCGCCGACAATCATGATCGCGTAGTGTCTCCCGAGACCTGCGACCCGTAGGTTACTCATGAGCGGCTCCCGAGGGGACTAGGAACGTCAGCTCGGCCCATAGCGTGGCCGTCTCCATCTCGAGCATCAGCTCATCGAGGTGAATGTCGACCTCGGCCACTCGGGCCTCGAGAACGGCGCCCAGTGTTCCCTTGCCGCCGCGATACGCAGCAGCGGCGGCAGCGGTACGCTCGCCAGCAAGCGGAATCAGCGTGCTCGCGTAGCGGCCGAGCCGCTCGCGATCAACGCGCCAGGAGGCGAGCGATGCGCTCGCGTCAGCGACATGCTCGCGCGTCGCTTCCTCGCGCTCGGCGCGCGCGCGCTCTACCAGCGAGAGCTTCGCCGCGATCTCGCGGTCCTGCCGATTACGCTGTCGCCACTGCAAAGGTTTCGAGAAGTTGACCGACATCATGTTCGAGAACCCCGGGCCGCGCTGGCTGTACATGACCTCGACGGTCCAGTCGGAGCGTTTGTTCGTGCGCGCGACCTCCACGTCGGCGCGGGCGACCGCTTCCTGCTTCGTCATGAGCGCAACCTCGGGATGGTGAGCCAGTGTGGTTTCGAGATCGCCGGCGCGCAGGGCGACGTTGCCTGTTGCAGGTGGTGGACCGAGCGGGTGGCGTGCGCTGTCTCCGACCCATCGAGCCAGCCGCGTCGTGGCAACTTCAATGTCGCGTGCATTGACGGCAATCCGGTCTTCGATCTTCGCCAGCGCCAGGCGCGCGGCGAACACATCGCTTTGAGGGCCATGCCCGGATCGGAACGCGACATCGGCCGCTTCGATCTGCAGCGCAGCTTCGTCGCGCTGGCGCAGCAGAATGTCGCGGGCACGCTCGCGGTAGTAGCGATCGAGCCAAGCCGACGCGGCACCACGCTGAAGCTCCGTCAGTGCGACCGTGCGCGCGGCCTGGGCCTCGTCGGCTTCGCTGACGAAGCGCGCGGCTCGGGCTTCCCGCTTGTCGTCACGCGTAAGCTCGCGGCCTACGCCGATCGAGCGCATCGTCATGAAGTCGCGGCCGAGACTGAACGCGTCTGCGCCATTGATTGGCAGGTTGTTGACCCCGGTGGTCAGGGTCGGATCGGGGGCCTGATGCGCGGCGACCGCCATCTCGCGGGCGGCGTTTGCCGCGGCATCCTCCGCCACGAGCTGCTGCGAACGGTCAGCCGCGAGGCGCAGCGCCGCGTCGAACGTCAATGCGTCGGTTTGCGCGTACGGCGGATTTCCGCTGGCAAGCAGAAGCGCCGCCGTGATTAACGACAGGAAGACACGGGATCGAAAAAGAATGTAGCGCACGGTCCTCTCCACGGCTGTTCCGAACGGACACAGTTGTGCCTGAGCGAAAGCTCAGCTCGAGGAGCGCGGCTAAATTCGCAGTCGCAGTGTGACGAGATAAGTCGGTCGGGCGCCGAGCGGTATCGGCGAAACGAGCAACTGCGCTGGTAAAGGCGGGCCGTGCGTCTGCCGCGGCGGCAGTGCTGCTGAAAGAATCGCGACGGGCGCCGGAATGTCTTGCGCGCCGGCGGGCAATAGGCTCGCCGGCGCCGGATTGCAGGCAGCGTCTAGCGAATGCGGAAGGCCGAAGTTTGAATGACCGAAGTCGTGCGGTTGGTCCGGGCAGCACGGCATCTCGGACATCGCGTGGTCGCCCACACAAACGCAGGCTGCGACTGGTCCAGCGTAGAGAGTCGCCAGCGCGAGGAGGAGAACGAATGTGCGGCCGAGATGACGCATGACAGAGCCGAGCTTAGCGCGTGTCCGACCTATTGCCAAATCGACTGCCGCACACAGCAAGCCTGATCTGGTCGCCTCTCGATCCGAGCCGCTTTCGATCCAGGTTCTGTGCGGCCGACCTTGAGGATATGCACCATCCGTCTCTGCTGCCAAGCCGCGCGAAGGGCGCGGACCGGTGGGCGCGGAACAGGATCAGCACGGGTGTCGAACGCATTTGGCAACAACAATCGCTCACGGGTATCGCATCTGATCTGTGGTTTGATTAGTGACTCCATTAGATCCGAAGTGTCGAAAGGTCACGCGGCGTAACCTTGTCGAAAAAGGAACGGCGTTCGGGTCGGCTCGCCGATCAACCGGCCCAAGCGACGATACAGTCGCGTACCCGGTACGTACTACTACTACGAATGCAGGCGCTGGCCGGCAGCGCTAGCTTTCGACTCTGTTTCGGGTTCGCACATCCGGCATTGCCGCCGTCGAGCCCTCGGCGCTTGCGTCCGACGACGGCCCCATCAGCCATGGTTAGGCGCCCGTCGATTCGCCTTCCCGTGGACGCCCGCTACGTGAGCGGATCTCACCTTGATCGAGATCGGGCGCTTGCCGGAACGCGTCCGCTCGGTGTGTGCGAGCTCATTTAGAATGCCGCAGTCTCCCGCAGACTGCGACCGGTCGCATTGGCGACGCAACGCTTTCAGCTGCTCCTCTAATATCGTGAGCTCCGCGATGCGCGCGGCCACATGACCGACGTGTTCATCGAGCAACAGGTTTACGTCGCCACAATCCTTTTCAGGCGCATCTCGAAATCCCAGTAGAATCCGAATTTCTTCCAATGCCATGTCGAGCGAACGGCAGCGTCGGATGAACGACAGCCGCTCGACGTGCGCTTTGCCGTAGAGACGAAAATTCCCTCCGGAGCGAGTCGGGGCGGGCAATAGGCCCACGCGCTCGTAATAACGAATGGTCTCCACCGGACAGTCCGTGCGTCGCGCAAGTTCGCCAATTTTGAGGTCAATGGTCATCTCGTAATTCTCCACGAAAATCGCTTGACTCTATAGTAACTACAGGGTGTTCAATCACAAGCCATATCTGTGAGCACTTCAATGAACAACGCAGACTGTTGCGCATCTTCCCCACCGCCACCCTCCTCGGATGAGTCCGCAGAGATCGTCGACCCAGGCGAGCGGACGATATTGCGAATCGACAAGATGGACTGCCCCACGGAAGAAGCGCTGATCCGCGGCAAGCTTGCCGGGATGCCTGGCATCCACTCGCTACAATTCAATCTAGTGCAGCGAACGCTGGTGCTAAATCACACGCCGGAATCACTTGCTCCCGCCATGGTGGCCATTGGCGACATCGGCATGGAAGCCACATTGGCTAGTCAAGAAGGCGCACCGAAGGACGCCAAAGCCCCCGCGGTGAAATCAAGAACGTGGTTACTGGTCGCAGCTGTAGTCGCCGCCGTTGCCGCCGAAGCCATCCATTGGTTTGATAACGGCAACCATGGTCCGGAAATCGTTTTATCGGTGATTGCAATCTTCAGCGGTGGCTGGCCGACCTACAAGAAGGGTTGGATCGCACTCAAGAATTTCAACTTGAACATCAATGCGCTGATGTCGATCGCGGTGACCGGGGCCGCGCTCATTGGCGAGTGGCCTGAAGCGGCGATGGTCATCGTGCTGTTCGCGCTCGCAGAGCTCATTGAATCGAAGTCCCTTGATCGCGCCCGCAATGCCATCGATGAGCTCATGTCGTTAGCGCCAGATACCGCTACCGTCCGACAAACTAACGGTTCCTGGATGGATGTCGAAGCGAAGACCGTGCCCGTCGGCGCGCGTGTCCGCGTCAAACCCGGTGAACGCATTGCGCTCGACGGCGAGGTGGTGGTGGGTCGTTCGTCAGTCGATCAATCGCCCATCACGGGAGAGAGCCTTCCAGTCGAAAAGGATCAAGGCGACCCAGTGTTCGCCGGCACCATTAACGAGTCCGGTTCGTTTGAGTTTCGCGTGACGGCATCATCTGCCAATTCAACATTGGCGCGCATCACGCGAGTAGTGGAGGAAGCGCAAGGCGCAAAGGCACCGACACAGCGTTTCGTCGATCGTTTCTCTCGTATCTACACACCTGCCGTTTTCGTGTTGGCGCTCGCGGTGGCGTTAGTGCCGCCTTTGCTCTTCGGAGCGGTGTGGCTCGCGTGGATTTACAAAGCCCTCGTGTTGCTAGTGATCGCGTGTCCCTGTGCACTGGTCATCTCAACGCCGGTGACGCTGGTGAGCGGACTTGCCGCAGCTGCGCGTCACGGTATTTTGATTAAGGGCGGCGTCTATCTCGAAGAAGGTCGGCGGCTTACGGTGATTGCCCTCGATAAGACTGGCACGCTGACCCATGGAAAACCGGCGCAAACGGACTTTGAAGGATTGACGGGAGAGGATGAGTCCAAGCTTCGAATCATCGCCGCGAGCTTGGCGTCACGCTCGGATCATCCTGTCTCGAAAGCAATCTCGCGCGCAGCACAGCGGGGAGATTTGGCTGCCCGTGAGGTTAGCGACTTTACGGCGCTGAACGGACGCGGAGTACGCGGTCGCGTCGATGGCCAGCTTTATCAACTCGGTAATCATCGTCTGGTCGAAGAAATGGGTCTGTGCTCGCCCGCTTTGGAAGCCAAACTGGAAGCGCTCGAAGTCCAGGGGAAGACCGTTGTGCTGTTGATGAACGAAACACAACCTATCGCCGTGTTTGCCGTGGCCGATACGGTCAAGGACTCGAGCCGAGCTGCGATTGCGGAGCTCCACGCATTGAGCATAAAAACAATCATGCTCACGGGAGACAATTCGCATACCGCTGCCGCTATTGCGCGCCAGGTTGGCATCGACGAGGCGCGCGGTAACTTGTTGCCCGAGGACAAACTTAAGGTGATTGAGTCACTCGCCGCGTCCAATGACAGGATTGGAATGGTGGGCGACGGCATCAATGACGCCCCTGCGCTCGCGCGGGCTGACATCGGCTTTGCGATGGGGGCCGCGGGCACGGATACCGCCCTCGAAACGGCCGATGTCGCGATCATGGACGATGATCTTTCGAAAATCGTCGACTTCATTGCGCTGAGTCGTGCCACGTCATTCGCGTTGTGGCAAAACATTGCGATCGCGCTCGCCATCAAGGCCGTATTTCTTGTTCTGACGCTGACGGGTCAAGCGACGCTATGGATGGCCGTATTCGCCGACATGGGTGCGAGCCTGATTGTCGTCGCAAACGGCCTGCGCTTGGTGCGGTATTTCAACGTGCGGGATTGTCACGCGTCATCTGTGTCACTCGCCACTCGCCACTCGGCGCGCTCAACGGTTTCATGATCCGCGCGTGCGCTGCTAACGCCTCTGACGGAGTACGCGTTTATGACCGAGACGTTCTTTCTCTCGATCGTTGCGACCGGGTTCGTCGTCGCCTTCGCCCATGCCGCCATTCCGACCCATTGGCTGCCCTTCGTGCTTGCCGGGTCGCGGGCAGCGCGAGTACGGCGAAGGCCCTCTTGGTGGTCGCGCTTTGGTTGCTATGACTCGCTACGGGATGCTTGAACGCGGTCGCTTGAAGGATGTTTAGTCCCGGCGTTTTGGCCGCGCTCGCCGCGGCGGCGCTGTTTGGGTTGGGCACGCCGCTCGCCAAGCAATTGCTCAGCGTGGTCGATCCCTGGCTCCTGGCGGGATTGCTCTACGCTGGCTCAGGCATCGGCCTGACGACAGCGTGCCTGATCCGACCTCCACCGCGAGTGCATCTGATGCAAGCGGATCGGTGGTACCTCGTCGGTGTGATCGCAGCGGGTGGAATCGCTGCACCCGTTCTGCTGATGACGGCCCTAGCCCAGATGCCAGCAGCAGGCGCATCACTTTTGCTGAACGCCGAAGGCGTCTTCACCGCACTGCTCGCGTGGTTTGTATTTCGAGAGAACGTCAATCGACGCGTTGCGCTCGGCATGCTGGCAATCGTCGCTGGCGCCGCGCTGTTGTCGTGGAATTCCCAAGCGAGCGTGCGCCAGGCGTGGCCCACGATCCTCGTCCTCGCGGCGTGCCTTGTATGGGCGATCGACAACAACCTCACGCGCAAGCTTTCCCTGCACAATGCCACGTGGCTCGCGGCTATCAAAGGTCTGGCAGCGGGAGCCGTCAACCTGGTGATCGCTACCGGATCGGGCGCTGAGTGGCCGAGTCTAAGCGGGACGGTCTCGGCACTCATCATCGGTGCGTTTGCGTACGGACTGAGTCTGGTGCTGTTTGTGGTTGGCCTGCGTAATCTTGGTGCGGCGCGTACGACTGCGTACTTTTCGACAGCACCCTTCGTGGGAGCGCTCGTCTCACTCGGCTGGTTGCATGAACCCATCACGATTCAGATGGCGTTGGCCGCGGCGCTCATGGGCTTTGGCGTGTGGCTCCACCTGACGGAGCGTCACGAACACACGCATCGTCACCCGGCGTTGGAACACTCGCACGAGCACGAGCACGACGAGCACCACGGGCATGTGCATGCAGCTGAGACGCTGGCAGGCCCTGCAGGTGCGCGTCACACGCATTGGCACCGTCACGAACCCCTGACGCACGCTCACCCGCATTTTCCAGACGCGCACCACCAGCACGAGCACGATTGAGGAATCTTCAAGGAACGCCGGGACATTCAGCGCATTCGTTCGGCGACTGCCTGTTCGGCCGGGCGCAGCCGCGCCGTGGCCATCATGAATAGTTAGTCGCCTGTCGATACCGTCACAAATACGGCGACTTGGCCCTTGAACCTTCGCGCGGGATGAAGTGATACTGGCGCCTATGTTCCGTTTCCGTACCTTGGTGGGGCTCCTCTGCGTCGCGGTTCTCGTCACGCGCGTGGCCGGCGTTCATCTGCATCTGTGCTTTGACGGCAGCGAACTACCTGCAAGCGTGCATCTGACTGAGGACGCGTACCAAGAGCGCGCGGGCGTGAGCGGCGTTCATGAGGATGTCGATGTCAGCCTGCTCAGCGTTGCCGTGGGCCAGAAGCCGGGCAGCAGCATCGAATTGCCGGCGCTCATCGCCGCGACACTTGTTCTGTTCAGCGTGCCTTTCGTCGGCAGTGCGCCGCTGCCGCGGGGCCGCGTACAACTCCTGATCCCAAGCCCCATCTTTCGCTTCCAGCCGCCTCTGCGCGGACCTCCCTTCTAAGCCTCCCTCGCTGGCTTTGATTTTGTTCGGTCAGTGCTGTCTGCACTGATCGGTTTCGGGAGGTATACATGCGGTTCTTTTCGGCACGCTGCTATGCAGCGTGCATTGCGGTCTATGCGCTCGTCGCTGCATCGACCGTCTCTACGATTGCCTACGCAGACGAGCTGCCAGCGGCCGTATCCGGCGCAACGCGAGGTACCGAGGAGCTGACGCTGAGTCGGGCCATTGAAGTGGCCTGGACCAGAAATCCGCAACTGCGTGCTGCGCAGGCCGCGGTTGTCGCGGGTGGAGCGCGAGTGGATACGGCGGCTCTGCGGCCGCCACTCGAGCTTACCGCGGACGCAGAGAACGTTCTCGGCACCGGTGACCTGTCAGGTTTCTCGGGCTCGGAGATCACGGTAGGCGTAGCGCAAGTGTTCGAGCTCGGCCGCAAACGCGCGGAGCGGATCGGCGTCGCGCAGGTCGAGCGTCGCGTGCTGGAAAGTGAGCGCGAATGGCTGCGACTGGACATTCAGGCGGACGTCACGGACACGTTCGTCCAAGCGCTCGCGCTCGAGCAGCGCATCGCGATCGTGGAGCGCGCCCGTGGCCTGGCGGATTCCATCGTGGCCGCCGCCGGCCGGCGCGTTACCGCTGGAGCGTCATCGGAGGCGGAACTGAGCCGTGCTCGCGTCGCGGTCGCGCAAACGCGAATCGAATCGCTCACGCTCGCGACGCAGCGTGCCGCACTACAGCGTGATCTCGCCCGATTCATGGGTCGCGAGTCGCCCGCGGGGGGGTTTCGTCTTGCGGGCTCGCTCGACCCTTTGCCCGGCGTGCCCCCCCCCAGTGTGCTGGTTGCGCTGCTCGCTTCAGCGCCCGATTCGCAGAGGGCCGCGCTCGGTCGCGAGGTTGCGCGGGCACGTCTGGCATTGGCCGACGCGCAGCGGCGTCCTGATGTGAGCCTCGCAGGCGGCGTGCGCAATCTTGCTGCGACCAATGACGTCGCATTGGTGTTTCGCGGCGCCGTCCCGCTTGGGGCGGCGCGGCGCGCCGGCAGTGGTATCGCCGAGTCGCGTGCCGAGCTCGAACGGGCGGACGCGCTAGCAGAATCGAGCAGTCAGACGCTGGTCACGCAGGCGCAAAGCCTCGCCGATGCGCTCGATCTCGCTCAGCGCGAGCTCGAAATTCTGCGCACCACCGTCGTCCCCGAATCGCAGCGCGCCGAGACACTTCTTACGCGTGGCTACGAGCTCGGGCGTTTTTCCTACCTCGAAGTTGCGGATGCACAGCGCCAGTCGATCGATGCGTCACGCGCGCTCGTCGAGCTGACGCTGGGCTATCACCAGACGCTGCTCGCTCTCGGGCGCCTGCTCGGGCGATTTCAACCCGCCGAAGGATTGTCTCCATGAAATGCAAACTCCAGAGTTGGATGGTCCTTGCGGTGCTGGTGCTCGGCGCCATCGCTGGCTGTTCGTCGAAGAATTCCGATGGCAGCGACGCGGCGGTCGCCGCCCCGCCGCCCGCCGAAGGAGGGGGCGCGAAAATTTCCGCGCAGGCCGCAGAGCGGGCGGGTATCGAATTGTCCACGGTCGCTCCGGGAAGGATACGAGAGACGCTGACGCTCTACGGGTCCATCAAGCCGAACGCCGAGCAGGAGCGAGACATCCGCGCGCGCTATCCCGGTGTCATCAGCAGTGTCAGAAAGAGCGCAGGCGACTCGGTCAAGAAGGGCGATGTGCTGCTGACTGTAGAAGCCAACGAAAGTCTTCAAGTCTATTCGGTGGTCTCACCGCTGAGCGGGCAGGTGCTGGAGCGCAGCGCCAATCCGGGCGACGCAGTGGACGGCAGCATGGTGTTGATGAAAGTCGCGGATCTGTCGTCGGTGTGGGCGGAATTCGCGGTTTTCGCGCGAGATCTCGCCCATGTGCGTCGCGGTATGCGCGTGACCTACCGTGGCGCGGACGCGGATGAAATCGGCGAGTCGGATATTGGCTACGTCGCGCCCGCCGGCCACGCTGACAGTCAGAGCGTAGTGGCACGCGCGGTCGTTGAGAATGGCGACGGGCGCTGGGTGCCTGGTCAGTTCATCAGTGGCGATGTCGTGACGACTGACGTGCAAGTCTCGCTGGTCGTGGCGCCCGGCGCGGTCCAGAAGATCAAAGGGCGCCCTGTCGTGTTCGTGCAGACGTCCGAGGGGTTCGAGGCGCGTGCTGTCGAGATCGGCCGCCACGATGAAGCGGCTGTCGAGATCACGAGCGGCATCGAGGCCGGCGAGCGCGTCGTCGCGAAGAACAGCTTCGTCGTCAAAGCCGAAGTTCTCAAGAGTGAAGCGGAGGAGGACTAGCCATGAAGCGCATCGAGGCTGTCATTCAGCGGCACCGGCTGAGCAAGATCGTGAGTGCACTACATGCGCTGCCGCACTTTCCGGGCTTCACGGTGTTTGATGCTCATGGCCAAGGGCAGGGGCATGGCAGCGGTGGCCACTATGTCGCCGGCGAGGATCCGGGGCTGCTGTACCACGAGCGCTGCGCCCTGGTGATCTTCTGCGAGGACAACGAAGTGGATGAAATTGCCCGTGCAATCACCAGCGCCGCCCACACGGGAAACCGCGGCGATGGCATCGTGGTCGTGAGCGAAGTCGGAAGCATCGTGCGCGTGCGAGAAGGCGGGCACGCGCCATGATCGACAGCATCATCAATTTTTCGATCGAGCGCCGTTGGCTGGTGATGGTGGCCGTGCTCGGCTTCCTGGCCTTCGGTGCGTACGAGTATCAGCGTCTGCCGATCGACGCCGTCCCGGACATCACGAACGTCCAGGTGCAGGTCAATGCGCGAGCGTCGGGCTATTCCCCGCTCGAAGTGGAAAGCCGCGTGACCTTTCCGGTGGAGACTGCGATGGGCGGCCTGCCGAAGCTGCAGCGCTTTCGCTCGGTGTCGAAGTACGGACTCTCACAGGTCGTAGTGGTGTTCGACGACGGCACCGACATCTACTTTGCCCGTCAGCTCGTCAACGAGCGCCTGCAGACGGTGCGCGAACAGCTGCCGTTGGGTGTGGAGGTCGCGATGGGGCCCGTGGCCACGGGCCTCGGTGAGATCTTCATGTACGTCGTCGAAGCCGAACCGGGTGCGGTCAAGGAGGACGGCACCCGCTACGATGCAACGGATCTGCGCACGATTCAGGACTGGATCATCCGTCCTCAGCTGCGGCAGGTGCGAGGAGTTACCGAGGTTGATGCGATCGGCGGGTACACCAAACAGTTTCACGTTCAGCCAGATCCCACCAAGCTGCTCGCTTTTGGATTGAGCCTGGACGATCTCGAGCAGGCGCTTCGGGTCAACAACCTGAATGTCGGTGCGGGCTACGTCGAGGCGAATGGCGAGCAGCAGCTCGTCCGCGTGCCGGGTCAGCTCGCCAATGAAGCGGCCCTTCGTGATGTCGTGGTGGCCACTCGTGATGGGGCGCCGATACGGGTCGGTGACGTTGCGGAGGTCGGCGTGGGCAAGCCGCTGCGAACCGGCGCCGCGCAACTCGGCGCGGAACAGACCGTGCTGTGCACGACGTTCATGCTGATCGGCGAGAACAGTCGCGACGTGAGCATACGTGTGGCCGCCAAGCTGAAGGAGATTCAGAAGCGACTGCCCCAGGGTGTGGTCGCGCTGCCGGTCTACAACCGCACGGATCTGGTCGACAAGACGATCGCTACCGTGCAGAAGAATCTTCTGGAAGGTGCGATTCTCGTAGTGATCGTGCTGTTCGTCTTTCTGGGGAATCTCCGTGCAGCGCTGCTCACGGCACTGGTGATCCCGCTCGCGCTCTTCGCCACTTTTACCGGCATGGTCGAAAGCAAAGTCAGCGGCAATCTGATGAGCCTCGGCGCGCTCGACTTCGGGCTCATCATCGATGGCGCGTTGATCATCGTCGAGAACTGCATCCTGCGCCTGTCACAGGCTCAGCACGAACAGGGGCGCCTCCTCGAACGAGGCGAACGCTTCGAGACCGTCTTCAACGCGACACGCGAAGTGTTCCGCCCGAGCCTCGTGAGCGTTGCAGTGATCGTGCTCGTGAATCTGCCGATCTTTGCGCTGACCAGCGTCGAGGGGAAGATGTTCCACCCCATGGCGTTTGCCGTGGTTGTTGCGCTGATCGGCGCGCTGATTTTCTCCATCACGTTTGTGCCGGCTGCGTGCGCGCTGCTGCTATCGGGCAAAGTGAAGGAGGGCGACAATGCCATCGTTGCCGCCGCCAAGCGGATCTACAAACCCTTGCTGGCGCGCGTGCTGGCGGCACGCTGGGTGGTCGTCGGCGCCGCACTCGTGCTCGTGGGTGTATGTGCAGCGCTTGCCTCACGCATGGGAGCTGAATTCATCCCGCAGCTCGACGAGGGCGACATCGTGGTGCTGGTGAACCGCATTCCGGGCATCGGCATCGAGGAAGCCGTGCGCATTCAGCGGCAACTGAACATGGTGATGATGGCGCGCCCGGAAATCCAGCGCGTGTTCGCGCGCACGGGAACGAACGATGCCGCGACCGACCCGATGTCTCCCGGCGAGACGGACACCTTCCTGATGCTGAAGCCGCGCCAGCAGTGGCCCGATCCGCAGAAATCCAAACAGCAGCTTCTTGCCGAGATCGAAAAGGCGCTCAGCGAGGTCCCCGGGGGCGTGTACGCGTTCAGCCAGCCGATCGAAATGCGGTTTAACGAGCTGATCGCGGGTGTGCGTGCGGATCTCGCCGTGAAAGTCTTCGGCGATGATTTCGACGAGCTGGCGCGCCTCGGCGAACGTGCGGGTGCGCTCGTGTCCGCCGTGCCCAATGCGGTCGATGTCAAAGTGGAGGCTCTCAGCGGGCTGCCGACCCTTACGGTGACGCCGAATCGAATGCAGCTCGCGCGTTACGGACTGACGCTGGCCTCCGTGCAGGCCGCTGTCGCCACTGCGATCGGCGGTGCTGGAGTGGGGCAGATCTACGAGGGCGATGCGCGCTTCGATGTCGTCGTGCGCTTGCCCGAGCGCCTGCGCGGGAACACCGAGGCGTTGACCCGGCTGCCGCTAATGGTGCCGGGTGGCGGATATCTGCCGCTCTCGGAGGTCGCAACGCTCACGGTCGCTGACGGTCCCAATCAGATTTCGCGGGACAATGGCAAGCGGCGCATCGTCGTGACCGCGAACGTGCGCGGCCGTGATCTCACGAGCTTCGTCGGCGACGTGCGCGCCAGGCTCGAGCGCGAATTGAAACTACCCGCTGGCTACTATATCGAGTACGGCGGCACATTCGAGCAGTTGGCGAGCGCATCCCAACGCTTGCAGTTACTGGTGCCCGTCGCGTTGCTCCTAATCTTCGGTTTGCTGTTCATGACCTTCGGGTCGGTCAAGGATGCGGCGCTCGTGTTCTCTGGCGTCCCGCTGGCCCTCACCGGCGGCGTGCTGGCATTGCTGATCCGCGGCATCCCTCTATCGATCACCGCGGGCGTGGGATTCATCACGCTGTGCGGGGTTGCCGTTCTCACCGGCGTGCTCATGGTCTCTGCGATCCGCGATCTGCTGCGTGACGGCGCGCCGATCGAGCAGGCCATTGTGGAGGGTGCGCTGCTACGGTTACGGCCGGTGCTCATGATCGGTCTGGTGGCATCGCTTGGCTTCTTACCCATGGCGCTCAACACCGGCACCGGTGCGGAAGTGCAGCGACCGTTGGCCACGGTCGTCATCGGAGGAATCATCAGCGCGACGCTTCTGAGCTTGCTGGTGCTGCCGGCGCTGTACCGCGCGGCCCATCGGCGCGCCGAGTCGACAGCGACGAGCCCGCAGGTAGACCTCGAGCCTGCAGCACAGGAGTGAAGCTGTGAGAGGCCGTCCTTGAGTGATCGGCGATTTGGGCGTTGAAGTGGGACACGATCGAGGTGAGGCATGATGGCTTCCCCCCGCGCTGGTCCGCCCTTCGATATGCCCGGGGTTACATAGAATGAGTCGTCGCACTGAAATGCGCGGAACACAGTGAGGTCGCACATGAGGATCCAAAGAGCCACGTTTGCCGGAGCCATGCTCGTCGCGGCGGCCGCAGTGTTTGCCGTTGCGTGCTCGAGGGTGCGGGCGCCGTCCGAGGACGCGGCGGCCCGTCCGCAGTCGCTTGTTCACGGCAATCTGCGTCAGTTGATGCGCGGGATCCTTTTTTCGAACTCGAACGTCGTGTTCTTCGCGCAGGGCGCCGATCCGGCGACGGTCCCGCAGGACACCGATCCGTCCAGTTCCGTGAACCCGCTCGCGAGCCTCTATGGCGGCTGGGAAGCGATCGAGGACAGCGGCATCGCGATGGCGGAGGCGGCGAATCTGCTCATGATCCCGGGGCGCACGTGCTCGAACGGAAAACCCGTCCCCGTGCAGAACGCCGATTGGCAGCGATTCGTGCAAGGCCTGCGCGACGCGGGCATGGCCGCCTACAAAGCCGGACAGTCGAAGGACATGGACAAGGTGCTCGATGCGGCGGGCACTTTGACCACCGCGTGCTCGGATTGCCACGACGTGTACCGCGAGAAGACGCCGGAGCGTGGCGGCGAGGCCGCGCGCTGTACGACGCAGTGAAAGCCTGCCGCATCGTCCGCGCCCGTCCCGGAAAATCCACGAATCTATGGTCACCACCGTAGCCGTCGTTGCGTTCCGATCTGCCTGGCCGGACATCCTCGTCGCGATCGTGCTGCTCGTGATGTTTCTCCGGTCCGCCATTCGGGTGCTGGGCGGGGCGCGAAGGGCACTCAATTCTGGTGGGTCGCTCGTTAGCAGGTGAACGACGTCCCTTGACCTGCCTTCCGTATTTCGGGAAACTCCGAAATATGAATCCCGATTCCTTTGCGGCGTTGGCTCATGAGCTCAGACTCAACGTGTTCCGCCTGCTCGTTGGTGTGGCTCCCGACGGGCTGCCGGCAGGGCAAATCGCGAGGCGGCTCAATGTGCCAGCCTCCACGCTGAGCACGCACTTGGCGCAGCTCGAACGCGCGAGGCTGCTCAAGTCATCGCGCGATCGTCAACGCATTCTTTATTCGATAGACGCTGACGGTACCCAAGCGCTGGTTGGCTTTCTGGTCAACGATTGCTGTGGTGGCCAACCCGAGCTATGCGGTCTCGGCGGCCGATCGAAGCGTGCGAGCAAACGAGCGTGAACGACCGTATTTACAATGTCCTGTTCCTCTGCACGGGCAACTCTGCGCGCAGCATCCTCGCCGAGTGTGCCCTGAACCGCTTGGGTCGAGGCCGCTTCGGCGCTTACAGCGCTGGTAGCTTTCCAAAGAGCCAAGTTCACCCGTTTGCGTTGGATCTCCTGCGGCGGCAGGACTATCCGACCGATGGCCTGAGGTCGAAGAGCTGGGATGAATTTGCAAAGGCCAACGCGCCGCGATTGGATTTCGTGATCACCGTCTGCGATAACGCTGCCGCAGCGGTGTGCCCCATCTGGCCGGGCCAACCTATAACGGCGCATTGGGGATTGCCGGACCCTGCCGCGATGGAAGGGAACGATGCTGAACGGAGACTGGCCTTCGCCGAGACGCTATGGATGCTGAACAATCGCATAAGCGCATTCGTGAATCTTCCGCTCAAGTCACTCGACAAGTTGAGTTTGCAGAAGCGTTTGCGCGAGATCGGTCGAGACGCGCCGGCCAGTGCGTGATTTAAGGCCCTTCTTGGCGGAGGGTGTTGCCACGGCGCTCCTGCTGTCGGCCGTGGTCGGATCTGGGATCATGGCGCAAACTCTGTCGGGCGGGAACGAGGCAATTGCGCTCCTCGGCAATACGCTCGGTACTGTCGCGGCACTCATCGTTCTGATTCTCGTATTCGGACCAATCTCAGGCGCACACCTCAATCCCGCAGTGAGCTTGATCTTCGTTCTGCGCGGACAGCTTAGTCCATTGGTGTTCGTTGGCTACGTGATCGCACAGGCCTCTGGTGCCGTCGCGGGCGTTTTCCTCGCTCATGCGATGTTCGATCTCCCGATACTTCAGACATCGACTCATGTACGCGCGAGTGGCGGACAATGGCTGTCCGAGTCCGTCGCCACGTTTGGTCTCATCCTCACCGTCTTTGGAGTTCTGCGCGATAAACCGACGGCGGTGCCATACGCCGTTGGCCTCTATATCGCCGGTGCCTATTGGTTCACTGCGTCCACCTCATTCGCCAATCCCGCTGTGACCATCGCTCGCTCGCTGAGCGATACGTTCGCGGGGATTAGCCCGCAGAGTGTTCCAGCGTTTGTCGGGTCCCAGATCGTCGGGGCGCTCCTGGCGGCAGCGCTTCTTTCGGTGCTGCAATCAGACAAGGTTGCGGCAGCGCAGCCATAGACTCGAAGCGCGACGATCCTCAAACGAGCAACGGCGCAGGTCTGCAAACTGAATAGTGATCACGGCAGGCGCTCTCGCCAGTGACTAGGACGTCACAGTGAGTCGGTGGTTTCTTCGTTCGAAGCAGATGTCGGGGGATTCCTTGCGGGACTTTCGCGGGAGTTGCCACGCGCGCAGCAGGTATTCGGCCGTTGCTGGCTAGCAGAGGTTCTCCACGCAGTCGTGCCCTCAGTTTTCACGTTCCGCTCGGCCGAAGGCACTCACTCATTACTACAGCCGTCATTGCGATGCGCTGATAGAGACTCGCACCCGACCGAGCAGAGCCGTCTGGATGTGTGGGAAATTCCGAACATTCCTACGGAGTGATGCGCTTTCGGACGCAATTGTGCGAAGTTGTTTCCCACGATCTGAGAAGCGAAGGTGGATTCTGTTCAGATACTTAGCTTCAATCGGAGTAGGAACTTTTAATCCATTGGTCGCTGGTTCGAGCCCAGCACGGCCCACCAATCCGCTCAGTAACTTACGGTCGGCACCTTCGGTGCACGGTGAAGTGTCGTTCAGTGTTTGCTACCAAAGAGTCCGGTAAGTGCGTCGTTGAGCGCTTCGCGCTTTGCGCGGAATTCGGGTGCAAATGGACCGATTGCGTGGAGGTCAGGAAGCTGGACGCCTTAGCGGGCGTGCAGCGCTTCTGGGCGATATACGAGAACTAGTATAAATATACGACTTCTGAGATAATCAGGTCATGCCGAAGGCGAGGGCGCCCCTGAAACCGCTGACATCCTTGGGGTCTAGCCTCGATGACTTGCGAGACATGCCCGAGTCGGTCCGGCACACGCGATCGGCGTGGAGCTGATGATCGTGCAGTTGGGTGGTACCCCCGGCGACTTCAAACCCATTCAGTCAGTGGGCGCCGGTGCCTACGAGCTTCGTGTCCGCGATGCGGTAGGAGCATTCCGTGCGGTGTACGTGACGAAGTCTGCTGATTTGATTTATGTGTTGCATGCGTTTCAGAAGAAGACTCAGAAGACCGCCAAGGCCGATCTGGAGCTGGCGAGGCAGCGCTACAAATTGATACCAGGAGCGAATCCATGAAGAACACATCCCGAAAGCCCCGTCGAAAAGCCGATGCGCGCTTCGCAGACAAGCGAGTGATCCCCGGTAGCGGTAACGTCTTTGTCGATCTGGGTTTCGATGCGGCTGAGGCGCGCGTGATGGCCCTGCGCGTAGAGCTGATGATGCAGTTGCGCGAGCGGCTACAAAAAGAGGGCTACACGCAGGTCGAGGCGGCCAAACGCCTGGGCGTGACCCAGCCCCGCATTTCGGCGCTGTTGAAAGGCACGTGGAAGGATTTCAGCATGGACATGCTGCTGACGCTCGCAACTCGCGCTGGCCTGAAGCCTGAGCTGCGGCTCTCGGCTTGAGCCCTCGTGAACGAATGCGGAGGTGTAACCCGCGCGCTGTGTATTTGCTACTACGTTGCTACCGAAACACGTGACCGACGCAGGCGCGAGGGAAATGCCGATAGTCCGCTTCTGGAATGTAGCTACGCTTAGTGAAAGCGCGCAGGATCGCCCCACGCTATCAACAGAGGCGGCAATGAACAGACCCACCAGGCAAGTTCTGATCTTCGCGGCCATTCTGCTGTCCGCCGTGCCGGCAGTCGCGCATCACAGTTATGCCATGTTCGACGCTCGGAAACAGATGACCCTCGAGGGGACAGTCAAAGCGGTTCAGTGGAACAATCCGCATTGCTTCATCCAGGTCCTTGTTCCTCATGGAGCGGATACCGAGGAGTGGAGCATCGAGATGGGCAGTCCGTTGCACCTGGTACGCAATGGATGGAAGCCTGGCTCTCTCAAAGCTGGGGACAGGATTGCGGTGACGTTGCACCCGATGCTCGATGGAAGCAGGGGTGGAAGCTACATGTCTGTCATCGGGCCTGACGGCAAGGCAATCGGCACGAGCTTTCAATGAAGTCAAACCAAATTACGGTGGCCTGCACGCTGTGCCTTGCAATGAGTATGTTGCTTGGCTGCGGGCCTTCCGATCCTGATACGCAGCGCCAGGCGCAGGCCCCACTTCCGGATTGGTCCGGCCTGTGGGAGGTGGTGGGGTTGACCGTTGGGGCTTCCGGGAATTTCGAAGAGACGTCTGCAGAGCTGAGAAAATCGTTTGGAGAAACGCCTCCTCCATACCAGGCGGAATGGCAAACAACGCTCTCGATGGATCCGGAATTCAATGCCTACATCAGTGCAGCGGACGGTATCGTGCTGTGCTCCTTCGGCTTCCCATCGGTGATGCTTGAATCTCCGCTGATGTTCGAGGCGCTGGTTACGCCGAATGAAACGGCGATGATTTTCTCCGGTCGCGAGAGCCGGCATATCTATACCGACGGTCGGTCACACACCCCCGCGGACGAGCTCTGGTCCACCTACTGGGGCGACTCCATCGGTCACTGGGAAGGGCAGACCCTCGTGGTGGATACCATCGCCCTGAATCAGGAGTCCGTGCCCAACAACTGGGTGATTATTGCGGTATGGGGGATCGACTTGTACGAGCCCGTTGCCGTATTGAGCGAACAGGTGCGCTTTACCGAAAGGATCCGAATGGTAAGCAAGGATTTGCTCGAAGATCAGATGACGATTGAAGATCCTCGCGCGCTGTCAGGGCCTTGGCAGCTGACCCATCGGTACCAGAGGGTGGCCGGCGTAAACCGCATGGTTCACGAGGACTGCAGAGGAAATGACCGCAACCCGGTCGTGAATGGTAAATTTACGCTGACGCTTCCCTAGCCGTTCGATAATCTGTCAACGCCCTTCGTCCGATTGTCGTGCAGGTGCCATCCACTGCTACTACGCTGCTACCAAAACAGCCGATCGAGCGTCAGCGAGCGTGAGTTTTGATCGGGGCGGTGCGCACTAACAGTTTGATTCGCTTGTATCCGGTTCTACCGGTTCCTCGGAGTCTGCTACTTTTAATCCATTGGTCGCTGGTTCGAGCCCAGCACGGCCCACCAATCCCGCCAGGGTCTATTCCGGTTACATAGGTAACGGTTTATACCGGAGACATGGGTAACACTTTAGCGCCGAAGGGGTTCTCGGCGCTCTCGAGTCGACATGTCTCGTCATCGAAGAACCCTAAGTCGTACTCCATGAAGCTGACCAGCCAGATCTGGTCGCTGACTTGTTTGACGCCGACGTTCTGGCCGGTAAAGACCTTACGGTCAACGGCTTGCGCTGACGCTAGGCACGAGGCGTTCGCTCACGACCATCCGCGGTGGCAGTGTGACCGGCTCAGGGTCGCTGAACAAAGCGTCGTTTACCCTACTATCGTAGCTACGCGGCCGCCCCGATTGCCGGCGGAAAAGACCGTGGTCGGAGTCTCGGGCAGATCGCTCTCCGGAATCAGCGCCACCTTTGGTTCGTGCTTCACGGGCATCTCGTGCATTTTGACTTCGACGCCGCAATGCCCGGACAGTATGTCCAGCACCTGTTGCTCTCGGTTGGAGTCGGCCATGCGCACGAACAGGAGAATATGGCCCTTCTCGACTTGCTCTTGCAGATACGCGGCATCGGTCTGATGAATGATGGTGCTCACCAGCAGGCCGACGAGCCCAACGCCGACGGCACCGCTGACGGCGGCAAGCAACGCACCGCCGAGGATCGCCGACGAAGCCACCACGGCGCCTATGACGCCGGACGTGCCGACGAAGAACAGGCTACCCCCGAGGGGTTGCGCTGCGCCCCCGGTCGACTCTTTGCCGACGAAGGCAATCGACGGCGCGCCCGCCAAATCGAGGTCCTCGTTGGTCCGGGTATATAGGTCGCCGAGCGACTCCCGCACGATTTGTTCGCTTGCCAGCAGCCCCAGCTCTTCATTCTTGAAGCCCGCGGCCAGCAGGTGATTGATGGCGTCTCTCAGGTGCTCCGCGTCGAAGAAGATTCCAACCGCTTCGCGAATCGTTTCGGTCTCATTGGTTGCCATGTGCGTCTTCTTGAGAGGTCGAGCATCGACTCTGTTCTTGGCAAGGAAATAGGTCTGTGCGTCAGCACACTGAAACCCGCCGCCGCGCCGAACGCGCGCGCATTGTTCGACAGCGCACGGAACCGCGCGTCGAGGTAACGCATTCTGTCATCGGCGAACGCATTGCAGTGCCTTCGCCATTCTCTGTCGGCGTCATCCCTTCGTCATTGGAGCGCAATCGTGAGCAACCCTGCCATGCACAATCCGCGTCCGGCGGTGAACGCCGCCACGCACCACCGTCTTCCCGCGTTGCCATATGCCGTCGGTGCGCTCGAACCTTACATCGACGCGCGCACGATGACACTCCACCACGACATGCATCATGCCGGCTATGTCGATAAACTGAACGCGGCTCTCGCCGAGCTGCCGCAGTTCCAGGACGCGTCTGCTCTGTGGCTGTTGTGCAACCTCAGCAAGATTCCAGACGAGAGCCGCGTAGCCGTGCATCACAGCGCCGGTGGGCACGTCAATCACAGCCTGTTTTGGCCGACGATGAAGCCCGGTCCCGCGAGCCAACCGACAGGCGCACTTCGCGCCGCACTGTGTCGGAGCTTCGGCAGCGTCGAGGCGTTCGAGACCGATTTCGAATCGGCGGGCAGCAAGCACTTCGGCTCCGGCTGGGCGTGGCTCGTGGCGCCGCGAGCGCCAGACGGCGACCTCGAGATCATGACTACCGCCGGTCACGACAATCCAATGATGAAGGATCTCGCGCCCGTGCTCGTGAACGATCTCTGGGAGCACGCCTACTACTTGCACTACGAGAATCGGCGTGGGGCCTACCTGCAAGCGTGGTGGGCGGTCGTCGATTGGGACGAGGCGGGCCGTCGCTTCGAGGGCCGCGGCCAACCGCTACAGCCGTGACAGACGGCGCGGCACGCACACGAGCCGCGCCAACACATTCCGCCAGCAACAAAGAACATCCAATGACATCCCCGAAGCCGCAGCTGATCCCGTCGGAGCCAGCGATCTTTTCCGACATCCAGACACTGCGCAGGCGCGCGCGGCAGCACATCGAGGCCGGCGCGATCACTACCGGGTACGCCGCGGACCGTGGCGCCGTGCTCGGACTGCTCAACGACGCGCTCGCCACGGAGCTCGTGTGCGTGCTGCGTTACAAACGTCACTACTTCATGGCCAAGGGCATCAACTCCGAAGCGGTCAAAGCTGAGTTCCAGGCGCATTCAGTGGAAGAGATGGCTCATGTAGACCTGCTGGCCAAGCGCATCTGCGAGCTCGGCGGCGAGCCGAATTTCTCTCCCGACGGCTTGAGCGAGCGCAGCCACGCCGAATATGTCGAAGGCGACACGCTCGAGTCGATGATCACCGAAGATCTCGTGGCGGAACGGATCGCGATCGACAGCTATCGCGAAATGATCGCTTACCTCGGTGCACACGATCCAACCACTCGGCGTCTTCTCGAAGAAATCCTGGCTGCCGAGGAAGAGCATGCCGAGGATCTGGTCTCGCTACTCCCACAGCGGTAGCCGGAAGCGTGGCCTCGGGCTACGCAAACGCTGTGTTGACCCGCTCCGCGGTGAGCGGCAGCCGCCACATCTGACCCGCTATGAATAAGTCGGACCGATTTGAAGATGGAGCTCGTGTAGGCACGCACCCCTTGTCCGTGAAGGCTCCTAAGTGGGCGACTTTTTTGTTGCTGTACTCCGGACGCTGCTACTAC
>JBDTOT010000052.1:0-28842 GCA_039933105.1 Gammaproteobacteria bacterium
CGGCGCGCATAGCGATCAGGAACGCATACTCGAATCCGAGCTCTATCGTTTCCTGCGCTTCCACTACGACATCGTCGAGCAGCTGGCGCGGAAAAAGTGACACGGTCCGCCAACCGTTTGTAGTGAAGTGTTAGCATCGGCGCGCGGCTTTTGGCATGCGAGCGGAGGGTTTTTCAATGCGACGACGTCTCGTGCTCCCGGTCTTGTTGGCGCTGCTCGCGGTTAGTGGAGCAGACGCATTTGCGGCCGAGCCGGTCGAAGGTAAGGACTACCTTTTGGTGCAGCCGCCGCTGCCCGTGGTCGATCCCGCCAAGGTAGTGGTCACTGATTTCTTTTCCTACGCCTGCCCACATTGCTTCGCGCTCTCACCGGATCTGCGTACCTGGGAGGGCAAGCTGCCAAAAGACGTCGTGCTCGACCGCGTTGCCGTGACGTTCGGTCGCCAGGCATGGGGGCTCCTTGCCCAGCTGTATTACACGTTGCGCTCGTTCGGCAAAGACCATCAGCTCGACGGTGCTGTCTTCGAGGCTCTGCATCGCGAAAATGCGCCGCTGACTTCGGCGGAACGCATTGCGGACTGGGCGGCGGCACACGGCATCGACCGCACGGCGTTTTTGAGCACGTTCGGCTCCGTCACGATCCGCGCGTTTGCCACGACCGCGGAGCAGTTGACCGGGCGTGTCAAACTGCGCGGTGTGCCGTCGCTCGTCGTCGACGGCAAGTATCTCGTCCAGATCGCCGACAACGGCGATTTCGCGCCGCAGCTTGCGATGGTCGATGCGCTGATCGAGAAAGCGCGCCTCGAACGCAACCTCGGCGCACCGCGCTAACGCACTTGCCCCGCGGGCGGGGCGTTCGTTAGGCTGCGGCAATCGGTTCGACTCCGGGGGGAGGTCGCATGTCGAAGGCTTCGCGCTACCGCGTCAACGCCGTGGTGTGCCTGCTCGCGCTCATTTATGCGCTCTACTGGTTTGCAACCGAAAACACGGATGGCACGCCGGGTTGGCGCATTGCCCTCATGGGCGCCCTTGTGGTGCTAGGCATTGGCGGGGCCGTCTGGTTCGTGCGCCGCGCCCGCGGCGCAACACCCTGAGGGGGCAGCATGGGCGTCATCTCTTCGAAGCTCGCGAGTTTGGGTCTCACGCTACCGGGGCCCATCAAGGTGCCGGCGGGCATAGTGTTGCCGTTTCG
Source organism: Gammaproteobacteria bacterium (assembly GCA_039933105.1). Lineage (GTDB taxonomy): Bacteria > Pseudomonadota > Gammaproteobacteria > Steroidobacterales > Rariloculaceae > FEN-1219. The sequence continues at coordinate 1,192 of JBDTOT010000052.1, forward strand.
TTTCGTGAACATCCGCGGCGAGCATGCGTTCATCTCGGGACATGGGCCTGTGCACGGCGACGGCACACTCGCGCGTCCGTTCGGCAAGCTCGGCCGCGAGCTTACAGTGGAGCAGGGCTATAAAGCCGCGCGGCTCACGGCGCTCGCGATCTTGGGTAACCTCGAGCGCGAGCTCGGTGATCTCGATCGGATTCGCGCCTGGACGCGCGTGTTTGGCATGGTCAATTCGGCGCCAGGGTTCAACCAGCAACCGCTGGTGATCAACGGCTTCTCCGATCTGATTCTCGAGCTCTTCGGGCCCGATCGCGGTGCGCATGCGCGCAGCGCCGTGGGCATGGCAGAGCTGCCGTTCGACTTGCCGGTCGAGATCGAAGCCGTGGTCGAGATCGATCCGTAGCGCGGCGCAACAGAAGTCAAGATTGATTGGGAGCCGTGGTGAGCTTTGCTCGCCGCTCGCTATGATCCGGCCCAATCCGAGAACTCTGGGCATTCTTTGGGGGATACCATGCCAATGCAGCTTTCGCGTTCGGGTTTTTCTCGTCGCGTCCTTCTCGTCGCGGCGAGCGTTGCCGTTGGCGCCGTCACGCTCGGCAGTGGCGTGGCACGCGCTCAAGAGCCACTGAAGATCGGCATCATCGGCACCGGTAAGATCGGCGGCGCGCTTGCGCGCCACTGGGTCAAGGCGGGGCATGAAGTGCTCGTGTCGTCGCGCCATCCCGAAGAGCTTGCGGATCTCGTGAAGGAGCTCGGGCCGAAAGCGCACGTGGGCACCTCGCGGGAGGCCGCGGCGTTCGGCAGCGTCGTGCTGGTCTCCGTTCCCTACGGCGCGATGCCGCAGATCGGTACCGACTTCGCCAAGGAGCTCGCCGGCAAGGTCGTCCTCGATACCAGCAATCCGGTGCAACCGCGCGACGGCCAGCAGGCCGCGGAGTGGCAGCGCAAAGGCGCCGGCGTGTCGACGGCTGAGCTGCTGAAGAACACCCGGGTCGTGCGCGCGTACAACTGCATCCCGGCCGCGTCGCTTGCGAGTCAGGCGAACCGGCAACCGGCGCGTATCGCAATTCCAATCGGTGGCGACGATGCCGCGGCGATTGCCATCGCCGAGCGCCTCGTGCGTGACTCGGGTTTTGATCCCGTGTTGGTGGGTTCGCTCGCGAAGAGTCGCGAGTTCGACTTGGGTCAGCCGCTGGCCGTGGGGAATCTCAGCGCCGCTGAATTGCGCGCCAAGATTACGAAATAGCCGCGCCCGCGGGGACCGGGGAAGGACTACTCCCCGTGGCACTCGTAGATCACGGGAACGTTGTTCTCCACCGCGTAGCTGCGCGCGATGAAGATCGCGTCTTCCCTCGACATGGCCTCGCCATCGACGATCGTCGTGCAGCTCCAACCGGCCCGCCCGACGCCGTTCGCGGCGCTATAGGACAGGTGCTCGATGGTTGCGAGCCGCGCGCTGCGCGATGCGTCTGGCCCGCCCGTATATACACGCACGAAGTTGGGCTCCGTGTAGGTCTCGGTCGGCCGGATACTGGGTGCGAGTCTGGCCATCCTTGGGTCCGTCGATTCCCCGCGGCCCGAGATCGCCGGGCCCTACGCCGTGATTCTGCAAGGCTTATGCCAGTGACGTGCGGATGCCGCCCGCGGGCTAACGCGCCGCGTTTATGTCAAAGACGAGTGACGCAGACGGTCAACACTGAGCCCTGCACGACTAACCGTGGCTCACGTCGCAAACCCGACAGACGGCGCAGCCCTCGTGACTGTCATCACAGCCAAATACACCCGCGCCTGCTGCAATGCACAGCCTACCGAAGATCGGTTTTGCCGGGGACAGCAGCGGGTGAGTGGGACGCAGGACGAGTCCGGCTCCGGCAAACGCCGGAGCATAAGCATCAGCTTCATCGAGCAGTTCTTGCGCCAGGGGCAACAAGGTCGCCTCGCGGCGCTACTGGTCGGTAAGCTGGATGCGTTCAATCGCATTGCCACGACGTTTGGCCACGATCGCTGCGAAGAGTTCTGCTCCGACTACACCGAGCGGCTGCGTAACATTCTGCCGCCGCGCACGCCGATCATCCGGCTTTCCGACCGGCGATTCGCCGTGCTGCTCGACTGCGATTCGATGTCGAAGGTGCTCGACCAGGCCGTCTCGCTGACCGAGGATCACCAGCCAGAGATCTCGATCGGCAGTGACAAGCTGTTCGTGGACTTGACGCTCGGCATCGCCGTGTATCCGTCGCATGCTGACGATGCCGAGACGCTGTTTCGTCGTGCGGAGCTCGCGCAGAAGGAAGCCCGTGAAAAGGAGCTGCCCTTCGACATATACCGACCGGACGCCACGCAGCAGCAAGCGGCTCTTTGGAAGTTCGAGTCGGATCTGCAAGGCGCGGTTCAGCGCCGCGAGCTCGAGGTCTATTTTCAGCCTAAGGTGGAGATTGCGACGAGCCGTGTGTGTGGGGTCGAAGCGCTGGTCCGGTGGCGCTCGTCGTCAGGCGCATTCGTCCCGGCCAGTGAGTTCATTCCGATGGCCGAGCGCACCGGCACGATCGTGCCGATTACGTGGCTCGTGTTCGATCAGGTCGCGGCAAGAGTGGCCGAGTGGGACGCGATTCAGCGGCCGTTCTCGCTCGCCGTGAATGTGTCGCCGCCCATCCTCATACACACGGAATTCAGCACGCGCATCAAAGCACTGAAAGCGGCGCTCGACGAGCGCGGCTTCGGGCTCACGATCGAAATTACCGAGGATAGCCTCGTCCAAGGCGACGGGTCTGCGCTCGCAGCCATCGAGCGGCTGCGGAAGCTGGGCGTAGATTTTGCGCTCGACGATTTCGGAAAGGGTTATTCCTCGCTGGGCTACCTGAAGGAGCTGCCGGCGACGGAGATCAAGATCGACAAACGGTTCATCGGCACGATCGCCACGGATGTGACGGACCGCGAGATCGTCAAGACCGTCGTCGCGCTAGCGCGTGCGCTCGGAATGCGCGTCGTGGCCGAGGGTATCGACAACGCCGAAGCGCTCGCTATCGTGACCGAGCTCGGTTGCGAGATGGCGCAGGGTTTCTTCATCGGGCGGCCAATGCGTGGCGATCTCGTGCCGGCTTGGATCGATCGTTACCTCGCTTCGGCCACCAGCGTGAGCCTCAAAGTCATGAGCTCACGGGCGGAGCCCGCGCTGCGCTAGTCCGACCGCGACTGGAGTAAACTCCCCGCCACTGTCGCGACGGGTCTGTCGATGAGTCTCACGCTCGACTTCGCGTACCTGCTCGTTTGCATCCTTGTCTCGCCATGGCTTGTCTACCGCCTCGCGACGTCAGGCTCCGGCGATCTGAAGCGCCGTTTCGGACGAAATCTCGGCGCACCGCTGACGCGAAGCATCTGGCTGCACGGCTCCTCGGCTGGTGAGGTCGCGCTGCTGCGCCCGCTGGTCGCCTTGCTCGAGCGCGACTTTCCCACTACACCGCTCGTGATCTCGGCGTTCACCGTCACCGGCCTCGCGGCGGCAGCGAAGCTCTACCCGCAGCACCGGGTCGTGCCATTGCCCGTGGATCTCTCGTTCGTGGTGCGCCGCTGCTTCAAGCACTTCGATCCTGAGCTAGTGATCGTGGCCGAGTCCGAATTCTGGCCGAACTTCATTGCTGGGGCGCGACGGCGCGGCACGCCCGTCGTGCTGATCAACGGCAAGATGTCGGCGAAGTCGTACCGCGTGCATGCACGCATGGGGTTGATCGGGCGCGTGCTGCGTATGCTCGACCTCGTTGCAGTACAGACCGAGGAGCACGCGGGCCGGCTGCGAGCGCTGGGCGTCGCTGTGGAACGCGTGCGCGTCACCGGCAACATGAAATACGACCTCACGCGAGCCGCGACAGATCGAGATCAGGCACAAGCGCTGCGTCGCTCGCTCGGTTACGACGCGAACGACGTCGTGATCATCGGCGGCAGCCTGCACGAGAAGGAGGACGAGGCGTTGCTCGAGGCGTACGCCTCGGGTCGAGATACGGGTGCGCCGGTCGCGTTGATACTCGTGCCGAGGTACCCGGCGGAGGCAGCTGCCGTCGAGCAGCGTGTGCGAACGCGCGGCTATTCCCCGACGCTGAAGACGGCTGTCGATTCGGGCCGCGAGCGCGCCCCAGGGCGTGACGGCGTGCTCGTGGTCGACACGGTGGGCGAGCTCGGCAAACTGTACTCGGTGGCCGACATTGCGTTTGTCGGCGGCAGCCTGTTCTTCCGCGGCGCCAACAAAGGCGGCCACAATCTGATGGAGCCCGCGATCTTGGCGATTCCCGTGTTGTTCGGCCCCTACAATTTCAGCTTCAAGGAAACGGTCGAGGACCTTCTAGCTGCGGATGCAGGCAAGCTCGTGCGCGACCCGGCGGAGCTCAAGGACGCCATCGTGTCGCTCGCCACCGACAGCCGAGCGCGACGCGAGCTCGGTGCACGCGCGCAGCGTGTCGTGCACGACGGTCAGGGCGCGACCGCGCGTAACTACGCACTGCTCGTCGAGTTGCTCAGGGCGCGGGCGTGAACGCTTGCCACGCCGTAACCCTTGGCCGCAAAATGCCACGATCTATTAGGCACTTGGGCGTTTGATGAGCAAGAAGCACGTTTTCATCGGCGACATCGATTGCGGCTCCGATCGCTTGTTCCTGATCGCTGGGCCATGCGTGATCGAGGACGAGTCGCTGATGATGCGTACCGCCGAGCGCTTGAAGAAGATCAGCGCTTCGCTCGATGTTCCGTTGATCTTCAAGTCGTCGTTTTCGAAGGACAATCGCAGCTCGCTCGACTACTACCAGGGGCCGGGCCTCGAAGCGGGGCTGAAGCTGCTGGAAAAGATAAAAAAGCAATTCGACCTGCCGATCCTGACCGACATCCACTATCCGTATCAGGCGGCGCCTGCTGCTGAAGTCTGCGATGTCATTCAGATCCCCGCGTATCTGTGCATGCAGAGCGAGCTAGTCGTCGCTGCGGCTAAGACGGGCGCCGTCGTGAACATCAAGCACGGGCAGTTCCTCGCCCCCGAGAACATGGCGAAGCCGTGCAAGAAGATCGAAGACTCGGGCAACGACCGCATTATCCTCACCGAGCGTGGGTATACGTTCGGCTATAACGATCTCATCGTCGATCCGCGCAGCTTCTACCTGCTGAACCAGATCGGTTACCCGGTGGTGTTCGATGCGGGCCATTCGATCCGCAAGTACGGCATCCCGAGCAAGGATCCGAGCGGTGGTGCGCGCCAGTTCCTGACGACGCTCGCGCGAGCGGCGGTGGCCGCCGGTGTCGACGGCTTCTTCATCGAGGCACATCCCAGCCCTGCCGACGCGCTGTGTGATGCCGCCAGTCAATACGCACTCGACAGTCTCGAGGCATTCATGCGTCCGCTGATCGAAATTCACGATCTCGTTCGCTCACAGTCCGTGCACTAAAGGATCTCATGGAACTCTACCTCGACTCCGTCGACTTCAAGGAGATCGAAGCCGCGCTCGACTTCGGCTTCATCAAAGGTCTCACGACTACACCGACGTTCATGCACCGCCACGGCATCACCGACATCGACGCGGCGATCGTGAAGCTGTCGAAGATGGTGCCGGAGCTGCAAGTGGAAGCGCTCGGCGATAACGCGGACGAGATCCTGGCGGAAGCCGAGCGGCTGCTGGCCCTTGGGTTGGCTAAGCCGCCCGTGTTCAAGGTACCGATCAGCAACGAAGGCGTGAAGGCCTGCAAGCGGCTCACCGACAAAGGGCACAAGGTCAACGTGCACCTCATTTACACGCTGAACCAGGCCTACATGGCCATGGAAGCGGGAGCTTCGTTCATTTGTCCGCTGGCCGGGCGCATGCAGGATCAGGGACACGACGCGATCCAGCTGTTCGAACAATGCGTAAATGTCATCGACCAATACGGCTACAACAGTAAGGTCATGTTCTCCTCGGTGCGTCACGCAGAGCACGTGCGCCAGGCCATGTTGACCGGCGCGCATGTATGCACGATGCCGTACAGCGTCATGAAGAACCTCTGTGAGAATACGCTCACGGCACTCGGCACCGCTCAGTTCCGCGAGCACACGCAACTCATGACGGTGCGAGTGAAGGATGTGATCCGCGGCGCGAATCCCGTGTGCCAGACCACCGAGACGCTGACGAATGCCATGGTCAAAATGACGGAGTCGCGGCTTGGCGTCGTGACCCTCGTCGATGCGTCTGGCGCCGTCGCGGGCGTGTTCACCGACGGCGACCTGCGCCGCAAGCTCCAGTCCGATGGTCGCGGCATTCTAGACAAATCGCTTGCCTCTATCGGCTTCTCGAAGACGCCGCACACGCTCGACCGCGACACGTTGCTGAACGACGCCGTCAGGGTGTTCAAGAAGGCGGAGATCGACAGTATCGTCGTGGTCGATGCGGCGAAGAAACCGGTTGGCGTGCTCGACGTTCAGGATCTGATCAAGCTCGGACTGCTCGGCCAAGAGCATCTCTAGCCTGCCGGTATGAGGAGCGGAGTGACGTGACACTCTGGTCCTTCATCGTCTACCTTTTGATGCCGTACGCGCTCGGCAACCTCGTGTGGCGCGGACTGCGCTATCCCGCCTATTGGCACGGCTGGCCGGAGCGCTTCGGCTTCGTGTCGCGGATCCGCGGGCAGACGATCTGGGTGCACGCGGTTTCTGTTGGCGAGGTGCGCTCGGCCACGCCGCTGATTCTGGCGCTCGCCTCTCGGTACCCGCGACACCGGCTTGTCGTGACCACCATGACCCCGACGGGTGCGGCTCAAGTGCGGGAGCTCTGCGGCGATCGCGTGACACACTGCTACGTGCCGTACGATCTTCCGGGGGCAGTACGGCGGTTTTTCGACCGCGTGCATCCGGAAGTGGCCGTGATTGCGGAGACGGAGTTCTGGCCCAACATTTTCGCCGAGTGCGGCAGGCGGAAAATTCCGCTGCTGCTCGTGAACGGCCGCGTATCGCAGGCCTCCCTGCGCGGTTATCTGCGTGTGCCGAACATCACGCGCGCGATGCTCGCGAACGCCGATTTGCTGTGTGCACAGACCCGTGTCGACGCGCAGCGGCTGCGTAATCTTGGCGTACCCGAGTCGCTGATTCAGGTGACCGGCAACCTGAAGTTCGACATAGAGCTGCCAACGCGGCTTCTCGAAGGAGCGCACGAGCTACGCGGACTCTGGGGCCGCGCGCGACCGGTTTTTATCGCCGCGAGCACGCACCGCGGCGAAGAGCGCAAGGTGCTGGATGCGTTCGCTCGCCTCAAAGCGCGAATGCCTGAGCTGTTGCTCGTGCTCGTTCCCCGACATCCCGAGCGGTTTGGCTCGGTCGCTAGGCTGTGCAGTGGCCGCGGCTACGCCGTCGCGTTGCGCAGCAGCACGCCGGGTGAGCTTCCGCCGGGCACGGAAGTTCTGCTGGGCGACACGATGGGCGAGCTGCAGCGTCTCTACGCAGCATCGGACGTCGCGTTCATCGGCGGCAGCCTCGTGCCGCATGGCGGCCAGAACTTGCTCGAAGCGTGCGCGGTGCGCGTTCCCGTAGTGTTCGGGCCGCACATGTTCCACTTCGAGGAGATCAGCGCAATGGCGCTCGAGCGCGGCGCCGCGCGCCAAGTGCTCGACGTGGACGGGCTCGTCTCCGCGGTTGCGCTGTACTTCGAGCAGGCCGACGCGCGACACGCGGCGGGGCTCGCCGCTCACACGCTCGTGACCGAGAATCGGGGCGCGCTCGAGCGCACGCTTGAGCTAGTCGACGCCACGTTACGCGCGGCCGGCTGGAAGGAATCCGTGCCGCCGGCCAAGGTCGGCGCGGCCACTGCGTCGGCCCGCAGTCGCTGACGCGCCACGGAACGCGGAGCGCGTACGAATCTGTTATCGTGGCGCGCCCCGGTTGACCACCGGCGTTCCCTGTTCGACTCGATCGCGGCATTCGCCGCGCGGTGACATTCAGTGAAGAAGGTCAGATTCGGCATCCGCGCTACTGCGACCACGGGTTCGGCTCCGCCGCCCGAAGGGCTCCTGGCCTTTTATTGGCACTTCATTCGCCAGACAAAGGGTTGGTACGCGGCGATGTTCGTCGCGAGCCTCGGCGTGGCTCTGCTCGACACCGTGATCCCGCTGATCTTCGGCCGGCTCGTCGCGTTGATGGAGGCAGAAGACCGGCTGGCCGCCGTCGCAGCGCAGTGGCCCACGCTGCTCGTCATGGCGGGGTTGGTGCTCGTCGTACGTCCGGTTGCGATCCTCACCGACATCATGATCCGCCAGAACGTGCTCGTGCCCGGTGCGACGAGCCTGATCCGCTGGCAAAGCCATTGGCATGTCGTGCGCCAGAGCCTCACGTTCTTTCAGAACGACTTCGCGGGTCGAATCGCGAATCGCGTGATGCAGACGGGCGGCGCGTTGCGAGAGAGCGCGATGTCGAGCATTCGCGCGATCTGGTACATCAGTGTGTACGGCGTGACCGCCTTTGCGTTGATGACCAGCGACGACTGGCGCTTGGGCATACCGATCTTCGTGTGGGTCGTCGGCTATGTGCTCGGCCTGCGCTACTTCGTGCCGCGCTTACGCGAGCTCTCGCGCGTGAATTCGGAAGGGCGCTCGCTGGTAATGGGCCGCGTGGTCGATAGCTATACCAACATCCTCACGGTCAAGCTGTTCGCACGGCTCGCGGAGGAAGACGCGTACGTGCGCGAGTCGATCGACGGGCATCAGACCGCGATGTCCGCGCACACGCGCATGATTACGTTCTTCTTGATCTGGCTCACCGTGCTGAACGCGGGACTGATCGTCGGCACCGCGACAATTGGCCTAACGCTATGGGCGAACGGCGTCGTAAGCGCGGCGATCGTCGCCACGGCGCTGCCGCTCGCGTGGCAGACGGCGAATGCAGCTGGCTGGGTCAGCTGGGAGGTCACCTCGATTTTCGAGAACGTCGGCGTCGTGCAGGAAGGCATGCAGTCGATTGCGGTGCCGCACACGGGCGTCGATCGCCCCGATGCACGGCCACTCGTTGTTACCCACGGTGAGATCCACTTCGATCGGCTCACGTTCGGCTACGGGCGCAAGGATGCGGTGCCCGTCGTCGACAAACTCGATCTGACGATTCGGCCCGGCGAGCGTGTTGGCATCGTGGGTCGCTCCGGCGCAGGGAAGTCCACGCTCGTGAATCTGCTGCTGCGCTTCCACGATCCGGAAGGCGGGCGAATTCTGATCGACGGCCAGGACATTGCCGGCGTCACGCAGGAAACGCTGCGCGGGGCCATTGGCATGGTCACCCAGGACACGTCGCTGCTGCATCGCTCGATCGCTTCGAACATCCGGTACGGCCGTCCGTGGGGCACGGACGAAGAGGTCATCGCTGCGGCACACAAGGCGCAGGCGCATGAATTCATTCTGGGGCTACGCGATTGGGCCGGACGCGCAGGCTACGAAGCGCACGTCGGCGAGCGCGGTGTGAAGCTCTCCGGGGGCCAGCGCCAGCGCGTTGCGCTCGCGCGCGTAATCTTGAAGGACGCGCCGATCCTCGTGCTCGATGAGGCCACATCCGCGCTCGACAGCGAGGTTGAGCTCGCGATTCAGGAGCAGCTGAAGACACTGATGGAAGGCAAGACCGTCATCGCTATCGCGCACCGGCTATCCACGATCGCACGCATGGACCGGCTCGTGGTGCTCGAGCATGGTCACATCGTGGAGCAGGGTACCCATGCGGAGTTGCTGCGCCACGGCGGTCACTACCAGAAGCTGTGGGCACACCAATCGGGCGGATTCATCGCAAACGATCTCGATAGCGAATCGCTTGCCGGTCTAGCCCAACGCGCGACGGCCTAAGCGCCGCCGCGTCCGGTGCAAATGCACCGAGCGGCGCGCTTCGCGAGGGGTAAACGCGAAGCGCGCCCGTCTTTTTCTTCTTACAGGGAATCGAGAAATGCTCGCAGCAGCTCCTTGTCGGAGTCGCCGAGCGCCTTGTACGCGGCAGTGACTGGCGCCGCCTGGCCGGCGTGGCGCTCGATCGCTTCGCGCTCTGTGAACGTGAGGCCGTCGTGCATCAAGCGACTACGCGTTCTCATTCCCCAGAGCGGCGCCGTGCGCATCATGTTCGCCGTCCAGGCGAATTCTGGCGTGGCCTGCACGGGAATGCCGTCGCTGGTGCCGATGTCCTGCACAAGAAGGTCGCTGTACGGATGAAAGATCTTGTTGCCGAGCGCATCCGGTACCGTGAACTTGCCGCCGTTGATCTTCGTGCCCGGCGGGACCGTGCGATACGTTTGCGTGTGACACGTGTCGCAACCCAGGTTCTTGAAGATCGTCTGCCGGCGGTCGCTTGCGGTGTGATCGGGCCGCGAGACGGCGCCTTTGTCGACCGCATAAAGTCAGCGAACGCTTGGAGATCGGTGCCGTCGTCCTCCGGCTCGGGCACGCTGTCGTAAGGTGTTCCGAACCCGACGAACGTGCCGCTCGAGGTGTTCTCCTCCGGAAACAGCGGGCTCGTGATTCCCATCTCGTTTGCGTACGCGTCTGCCGAGAATGACACGAGGCTCGCGTGCTGCGCCTTCCAGCCGAAGCGGCCGATGCGCACCTGGCCGCTGGCCTCGAGCACCGGTGTGGGCACCGCCGAACCCCGCAATGCGGCGGGTTGTGCCGCCCGGACTCCGAGAATCGCGAGATTCGAGACCGCCTCCACGTAGCCGTCGCCGAGCGTGTTCGTTGAAATCCGGAAGGTGCGGACGCTATCCGAGTAGGACACGCGCTCTACGATTTCCGGATTCGTTGCACGCGAATGCACGAGCGACCCGCCGAGCGACTCGAAGAACACGTCATTCTCGAGATGGCCCGTGCGGTGCTCGGCGATCTGGCTCGCACGACCGGTGGCGACATTCTGGTGACATTCTCGGCAGCTCTGCGCGTTGTAGACAGGTCCCAAGCCGTCAGCGTTCTTCTCGACCTCCTCGAACACGAAGCGGTTGTCGTTGAACGAGCGCAATGCCTTGACGTTGTCTTCGTTGAGCGTGTCAAACGCCGGTCCCTGCGGCAGATAGCCATTGGTCAGACTGTCGAAGCCCGTCGGAGCCTCTGTGAATCGTCGTGCCGGCAAACGGGTCGCCTCGGCGGCGGTCGGCTCTTCGTTATCAGTAGTGCCGCGGACGCGGAAGCGCTCGCCGCGGGTCTGGGCGTCGACCGAACCGGCGACGAGCGTTGCGCTCAGTAGCGCACCCGCGCCCAATAGCACGTTGGCAGTTCGCATGATTTCCTCCTGGTCTGCTTGTAGTCATTTCCCTGTATCGACCAGCGCCGGGGCGCCGCGTCGACTCGAACCCGCCAAGCACGCTTCGTGCCGAAGCGTTGCGTGTTTGTGAAATCAACTGGTTAGCGCCGCGGCGCGGGCGCGACGCGCGAAAGAGTGTCTGCGGGCACAGACGGCGAATGCGGGCCGCGATGCTGATCGAGGCGTCCGTGTCTCTCGTGCAACAGACTGTTACGGGAAAATTGCGACAGAGCTTGGCCTGATGCGCCGAACAGCATCAGGTGTTCTGTTGAGGCAACGCTGTCTTTGAATCGAGACGCGTCGATCGGCCTAACGCGGACTACAAAGCGTGCCGGTCGGTGTCAGCGCCCTCGTTCCGTAGGGAGAACCGGCGCGGCTGATGCGTCTTAGCGACAGAGATCGGTGACGCAAATCGAGTCCAAGGTGCGCCCAGCGGGCGGCACCTTGAGGCCGGCTTTGGTCATGTAGTCGCGGAGCAACGCAGCCGCTTCGGGGTGGGGAATCGCCGATTGCACGCCCACGCGCACGAGCCCGTCGGCATAGTCGATGGCTTGCCACGTCACACCCGCGAGCCTGTAGATCGTGTCCCGGCTGCCGACGTCGCGCGTGTCGAGCTTTGCGCCGTGCTCCACGAGCGCGGCGATCACGTCGGTTCGGCCCTTGTGGGCGGCGCCCATGAGCGCTGTACGGCCCTCGGACGTGTCGCGTGCATTCACGTCGTTGCCGAGGTCGAGCAGCAGCTTCACGGTGTCGAGTGTTTGCGCCTTCGACCACTCGTACGTCACGCCTTCGACCCAGCCAATACCCGACGCCACCATCAGCGGCGTAACGCCGGTGTCGGTGTTGATAGTCGGATCGGCCCCGTGCTCCAGCAGGAGTTTCAGCAGGCTCATGTCGCCCGACTGCGACGCGCGTAGAAACGGAGTGGCTCCTTCCTCGTACAACCACTGATGCGTGAAGACGGTGCGCGTCTCCGTGCTCGACGCCATGCGTGCGTCGACGTTCGCGCCCCGTTCGATCAGCAGCTTGATGAATTCGAGGTGATCCATGTCCGGCTTACGCGTCGGATAGTCGCCGCCTTCGATGTTGCGGTTATCGGTCGCGATGTACAGCGGATTCCAACCACCCTTGTTGGCGATATTCGGATCGGCGCCGCGCTCTAGGAAGAACTTTCCAAGTTGGTAGTAGCGGTTCTGCGACGCGGTCAGCAGCGGCGTCCAGCCGTATTCGCTCGTCTGGTTCACGTCGACGCCGTGGTCGAGCAGGATCTTGGCCGACGCGAGGTCGCCTTCGCGTGCGGCGAACACGAGCGCTGTGAGACCGCCCCAGTCGGGAGTCGCTTGACGCTGCACCGGCGCGCCGTCGTCATCCGTGGGCGGCGGAGGCGGTGCGGTTTTGCCGGGTGTCGGCAGCTTCACCACGCCGGAAACGTTGAGGCCGCGCTTGACCTGTTCGATGCGCTCCCTGCCGGACGGTGCGAGATACGGGCGGCGGCCGCGCGGAATGGCGCTCGAGCGCAGCGACGCGTCTGCTCCGTGCTCGAGCAGCGCGCCGACTGCTCCCGGGTTCTTGTACGCGGCGGCCCACATGAGCGCCGTGGTGCCGCGCAGTTGCTCGCGTGCGTTCACGTCTACGCCATGCTTCGTCAGCACTTCGATGGCGGCCACGTTGCCGGTTCGCGCGGCCATCATGAGAGCGGTCTCGCCATTCTTCAGCGTGGCGTTCGGCGCGGCGCCCGCATCGAGCAGCAACGCGATCATGTCCGGGTTGCCACGTTCCGCCGCGAGCAGCAGCGGTGCGACGCCGGCTTCATTGACCGTTGCGACGTTCGCCCCGGCCGTCAGTAGCTTGCGCGCGGTGACGAGGTCGTTGCGGTACACGGCCCAGTGCAGCGCCGTGCCACCGTCGGGCCGCGGTTCGTTGACGTCGGAATGGGCGGTAAGCAACCGATCGATCGCGACGGCGTCGCCATGCATGACGGCGTCGGCCAGCTCCGCGGCGCCGCTGAGGCATGCCCAGCCGAGCGTGCCCGCGGCCAGGGTCAACAGCAGCCCGTACCTCATCGAGTCCCCCGTGCGACGCCTGAGGGCGCCCTGTGGGACCCATCATAGTTCGCCGGGCGGGGCGCGCGAAACACCGCGGCGCCGAGGAGGTGCGCTATTCGGTGCGCAGCGCGTCCAGGGGCTCCAGCCGGGCCGCGGCCCGCGCCGGCAACACGCCGGCCACGAGGCCGATTAGCACGGCGATCACGAACGCGAGCACGACATATAGCGGCGCAACGCGCGCCGGCACCGCGGGTAGAAGCAGATGCGTGATGCCGATGATTACGAAACCCAGCGTGAGGCCACCGATCCCACCAAGCGCAGAAAGCAACATCGCCTCGCCGACGAACAGTTGCGCGATGCGTGAGCGCCGCGCGCCCACCGCGCGCAGCAAGCCGATCTCTTGAGTACGTTCGCGTACTGCGATCGTCATGATCGTGAAGATGCCCACGCCCCCGACGAGCAGTGAGATGCCGCCGAGCGCGGCGACGCCGAGCGTCAGCACGTCGACGATCGACCCCAGTACGTCCAGCATCTGCTGCTGCGTGACCACGGTGAAATCCTCGCCGCCGTGCCGTGCGAACAGGATGCGTTTTACGCCGTCGACGACCTCTTGCACAGGTGAGTTCTCGGCGTAGAGCAGGTCGATTTCCTGCACGCCCTGACGGTTGAACAGCTCGAGGCCAAGCGCCGCGGGAATGTAGACCGTGTCGTCGAGATCGATTCCGACCACCTGGCCCTTCGGCGCCATGACGCCGACGACGCGGTAACGCTGCCCGCCGACGCGAATCCGTTCGCCGATCGCGTTGCCGTCGCCATACAGCTCCTTGAACGCCTTTGCACCGAGCACGGCGACGTTGCGCGCGCGCTCGAGCTCATCGGGCGGCAGGAACGTGCCGGCCGCGACCGTGAACTTGAACGTCTTGTCGAAATCCGGCCCGACGCCATACACGGCCACGCGCCGTTCACGACCGTTCCCTTCGACCGATCCGCTCCCCGTGACGACCGGTACGGCGTGCAGGACGTACGGCGCGCGTGTCAGCGCCTCGGCGTCCGCGAGGCTCAACGGCCGCACCGAGTTCAGCGAGCCCGGTGAAATGCCGAGCGTGCTGGCTTTGCCCGGTTGCACGGCGAGTGTCGTCGTACCGAACTGAGTGAACTCCTCGATGATGTAGCGATTGACGCCCTCGCCGATCGACGTGAGGAGCACGACCGCGGTGACGCCAATGCCGATCCCGAGTGCCGTCAGCGTGCTTCGCATGCGGTGCGCAGCCACGGATTGGGCGATCAGGCGAACGAAGTCCTGGCTGCGCATGGTCGTCAGCGTTGCGACAGCGCGTTGACGGGGTCGAGCGCGGCCGCTCGACGAGCGGGAAGGATTCCGAACAGCAGGCCGCTCACGACGGCGACACCGACGGCGGCCGCAGAAGCCCACGGCGGTGCCGCGAAGTCGAGCACCGGGAACGCGAGCTTGAGCCCCCACGTGCCGAGGCCGCCGATCGCGAGACCGACGAGCGCGCCGAGCAAGGAAAGGCACGCGGCCTCGGTCAGGAACAGCCCGATGATCTGCCGCTGACGAGCCCCGATCGCTTTCAAGAGGCCGATTTCGGCAGTGCGCTGGCTCACCGCAACGAGCATGACGTTCATGATCAACACGCCCGCGACGACGAGGCTGATCGCGGCAATCGCCGCGAGCCCCGCGGTGATCATGTTGAAGATCGTGTCGAACGTGGCGACCAACGCGTCCTGCGTGATGACTGTGACGTCTTCCTCGCCGGCGTGTCGCGCTTTCAGTATCGAAACGATGTCGCGTTTCGCCGCCTGCACGGCGTCGCCGTCGCTCGCTTCAGCCAGAATTCGGAACACGGCGGACGTGTCGAACAGTTGCTGCGCGCTCGCGACCGGCATGATCACCGTCTCATCCACGTTGAAACCGCCGGAAAGGCCTTGCTGCGCGAGCACTCCGGCCACGCGGCAACGTGTCGTGCCGATACGCAGCGACTGGCCGACGGCGGGAGCGGGCGCAAAGAGTTCGCGGCCCACCGTGTCGCCGAGCACGCACACCGGCTGTGCGAGGTCGAGCTCCCCCGGCGGCAGGAAACTCCCGCTGCCCATGGACCAGTGCTGGATCTCGAGCATGTGTGAGCTCGTGCCGATGATCGAGATGTCGCGCTCCCGGCTGCCGGCGGAGGCGGTGCCGGCGCCGACTACGATGGGCGTGACCTGCTTGATGCGCGGGCTGCGGCCCACGGCCAGCGTGTCTTCGAGCGTGAGCTCGCGCGCGGTCTCGCCGACGAGCAAACCCTGGATGCCGCCACCGCCTGTTTCCGCGCGCCCCGGCAGCACGATCAGAAGATGTGTGCCCAGGGACGTGAACTGCCCGTTCACGTAGCGGCGCGCGCCTTCTCCTACGGCTGTGAGCGTGACGACGGCTGCGACGCCGATCGCAATCGCGAGCAGCAGCATGGACGTCCGCAACGGATAACGCTGCAGCGCCTGTAGCGACAACCGCGCGACGTCGATGGGCCTCATTCGCTTTGCCCGGTGATGTCGCTCACGATCTTGCCGTCACGCAGCGTCAGGTGACGCCGCGCGCGACGGCCGACTATCGGATCGTGTGTGACGACCAGTAGCGCAATGCCGTCGCGATTCAGCTGCTCGATGATCTCGATGATCTCGCCGCCCGAACGCGAATCAAGGTTGCCCGTCGGCTCGTCGGCCAGGAGGTATCGCGGCCGCATGACGATGGCGCGACCGATCGCGACGCGCTGGCGTTCGCCGCCCGACAGCTGGTCGGGCCGGTGATCGAGCCGCGCCTTGAGCCCCACGGACTCGAGCACGGCCACCGCGCGCTCGCGCCGTAGCTTGGGTGCGGCACCGGCAAGCACGAGCGGCAGCTCGACGTTCTCCAGTGCGGACAGCCGCGGCACGAGGTGAAAAAACTGAAAGATGAAACCGATCTGCCGCTGGCGATGCTCGGCCAGCGCATCGTCGTCTAGCGACGAGACGTCCTCGCCTTCGAGCCGGTACGTGCCGGAGTTTTGGCGGTCCAGCAGCCCCAGCAGGTTGAGCAGCGTCGATTTGCCGGACCCGGAGGGGCCCATGATCGAAACGTATTCGCCGGGCGAGATGGTGAGATCAACGTGATCGAGCGCGCGCACGACTTCGGTGCCGACTTTGTACTCACGGCAGATGCCACGCAGCTCCATCATGCGGCTGGCCGTTGGGTTATTCGGCGACCGCGGCCGCGCCGTCGCGCACGCCCGCGCGGTCGATCGAGCTCACGACGCGCTCGCCGGCGGAGACGCCGCTGACGATCTCGGTGAACTCCCAGTTCGCGATCCCCGTCTCCACCGGTCGAGCGACGAGCTTGCCGGTAGCGGCATCGAGCACGTACACCTTGTGGTCCGGCAGGATCACGGCGCTCGGCACGCGCAGCGCGTCAGCGCGCTCTGCGAGCACCACCTCCACGTCCGCGCTGTAGCCGGTGAGCAAGCCCGTGCCCTCGGGGTTCTCGAACTCGGCTTCGATCTCGACAGTGCGCGCCTGTTTCTCGCGGTCGAGCACATACGGCGCGACGCGGCGCACGTGTCCGGCGAATTTCCGCCCGGGGAACGCATCGAGGCTGATGCGTGCGGGCAGCCCTTCCTTCACGCGCGGCGCATCGACCTCGTCGATCGGGGCACTGATGTACAGGCACGTTGCGTCGATCAGGTCGATCGTGGGCGGGGTCGGAATGCCGACCGGCGAGGGCGTGACGAACTCGCCCAGCTCGCCGTTGATCTCCGCGATGACGCCGGCGAAGGGGGCGCGCAGCTGCGTGCGGCGCATCTGCGCGCGCGTGACGTCGATGCGGGAGTCGGCCACGCGGGTTGCGTCCTCGGCAGCTGAGCAGCCGGCCGCGCTCGATTCTGCTTTACCCTGCGCTTGATCCGCGGCTTCCTCCGACGCGAGTTTTTCCGCGCGCAATTTCTTGAGTCGCTCCGCGTCGCGTTTCGCGACATCGGCAGTGACGCACGCTTCACGAGCTTGCGAGCGCGATGCCCGCGCGTCGCGTCGGCCGAGCTCGAGTTGAGCCGCGAGATCCTCGTTCCAGAGTTCGAGCAGCAGCGCATCGGCGTCGACGTGCTCGCCTTTTTTGACGGGTAGTCGCGCGATCTGGCCGCCGAGCGCCGGCGACAGCCGCGCGCGTCGGCATGCGTCGACCGTGCCTGCGCGCGTGTTGGCCACGGTCGCCACCACGGGGCCGCGGTCGACTGTTATGAGCGTGACGGCAATGGCTTTGGGTCGAGTGAACCACCACCCGGCGGCGAGAACGATCAACACCACCACCGCGACTATTGCGATGCGCTTCATGAGTCCGCTTCCGGGAGAATCGGCCGGCGCAGTCTAGCGGATAGGTGGGAGCGGCGACAGGAAGCGAACGGGCGTCAGCTCTCTGTAAGGTATCGCTCGGCGTCGAGTGCGGCCATGCATCCTGAGCCGGCCGACGTGACGGCTTGCCGATAGATCGGATCGGCCACGTCGCCCGCTGCGAACACGCCTGCGATGTTGGTCTGCGTGGCGAAGCCGTGGCGGCCCGTGCGCGTCACGATGTAGCCGCCTTCCATCTCGATCTGACCCTGAAAGATGCCGGTGTTCGGCGTATGTCCGATCGCGATGAAAACGCCTTGCACGGGTACCTCGCGCTTGGCGCCGGTCTTCGCGTGAGCGAGCCGCACGCCGACCACGCCGTTGTCGTCGCCTTGCACCTCGTCGAGCACATGGTCCCACACGATCTCGACATTGCCTTTGCGGCTTTTCTCGACGAGCTTGTCGATCATGATCTGCTCGGCGCGGAACTCGGCACGCCGGTGGACGACAGTCACACGTGACGCGATGTTCGCGAGGTACAGCGCTTCCTCGACGGCCGTGTTGCCGCCGCCGACCACGGCGACGGGTTGGTTGCGGAAGAAGAAGCCGTCGCAGGTCGCGCACGCCGACACACCGCGGCCTTTGTATGCCTCTTCGCTCTTCAGGCCGAGGTATCTGGCCGACGCTCCGGTGGCGATGATCAGCGCATCGCAGGTGTATTCCTCGGGCCCGCAGAAGAGCCGGAACGGCCGTGTGCCGAGCTCGACTCGATCGACGTGTTCGTTGACCAACTTCGTGCCGAAGCGTTCGGCGTGGCGCTTCATGCGCTCCATGAGCTCGGGTCCCATGACGCCCTGATCGTCGCCGGGCCAGTTGTCGACTTCGGTCGTGGTCGTCATCTGCCCGCCGACTTCGACGCCGGTGATGATGACGGGGTCGAGTGCCGCGCGTGCGGCGTAGACGGCTGCGGTGTACCCGGCCGGCCCCGAGCCAACGATGATCAGACGGTGGTGTTGAGCGGCCATGCACCCTCCTTGCGGCCCGCTATGGTAGTGGAGAGCCGTCGCCAAGTCAGGATCGGCCGCGCAGGCGCGTCGCCGGCCGGGTTGGATGGCGGCCCAATCCGGGCCGGGGCGTGTGCCTATCATGTCGGTCTGTCATCATTCGCGGCGTAGCCACCGTTGCCACAAGGATCAACGTGATGCACGGACGCCGCTCGCCGAGCTTGATGACTGCGCTCGCGCTGCTAGTGATTTTAGCGGTCGTGGGAACGGTCGCGGATGCTCAAGACCGCGCCAATGAGCCGAATCCGCCGCGGCATCGACGGTCCATCGGGCTCGTGCTGTCCGGTGGCGGCGCGCGTGGCGGTGCGCACATCGGCGTATTGAAAGCGCTCGAAGAGCTGCGCGTCCCCGTCGACTACCTGGCCGGCACGAGCATCGGCGCCGTGATCGGCGGCTTTTACGCGGCGGGTATGACGGTGCCGGAGATGGAGAAGCTCGTCGAGAGCCTCGAGTGGGACCGCGCGTTCCTGAATTTCACACCGCGCCAGCTGAAGTCGTACCGGCGCAAACGCGACGACGATTTGTTCCTCGTCGATCAGAAACCCGGACTCGGCGGCGGCCAGTTGAAGTTGCCGGTGGGCCTCGTGCAGGGCCAGGTCATCGACACGATCCTGTCGCGCGAGACTTTGCGTGCGTCGGAGGAAAAGGACTTCGATCGGCTGCGTGTGCCGTTCCGCGCGGTGGCCGGCGACCTCGCGACGGGCGACGCAGTGATACTGCGCTCGGGCAGCCTCGCGCGTTCGTTGCGTGCCAGCATGTCGATTCCCGCGGCGCTCGCGCCGATCGAGATCGACGGGCGATTGCTCGTCGACGGCGGCATTGCGATGAACATGCCTGTGGACGTTGCGCGCGAGATGGGAGCCGACGTCGTGATCGCGGTCGACATTTCGTCGACGTTGCTGACGCGCGACACGCTGCGCTCCGTGCTCGACGTGACGGCCCAGCTCACGAACTTGCTCACGCGCGCCGGCAACGAGGAGCAGCGCAAGAAGCTGCACGGCGACGACATCCTGGTGCGGCCGGAGTTCAAGGAGGACATGAGCTCAGTGACGTTCGCGCGTATGAGCGAGTCGATCCAGGACGGCTACGACGCCGTCATGGCGCACCGCGCGCAGTTCGAAGTGTTGGCGCTCTCCGAGGCTAATTACGCAGCGTATCTCGCCGGGCGCAATGATCCGCGCATGCGCGAGCCGCCGGTCATCGACTTCGTGCGCCTCGACAACAAGGGGCCGGTCGCGGACAGCATCGTGCAGACGCGGCTTGACGACGTCCATGTGGGCCAACCGCTCAATGTCGACGCAGTCGAGCGCGCCATGAACAAGGTGTATGGCCTCGAGTATTACCAAAACGTGCGCTATGGGCTGGTGAGGGACGGCAGCTTGACCGGCCTTGAATTCGAGCTCGACGAGCGCTCGTGGGGTCCGAACTATTTGCAGCTCGGTATGGAGTTCAGCTCGGCCGGCAAAGGCGACGCCCTGTTCGGGCTCGCGGCGAGCTATCTCCAGACGGCCATCAACGACCGCGGCGGCGAGTGGCGCTCGACGCTCATCATTGGCGACGAGCCGGCACTGACTACAGAGTTGTATCAACCGTTGGGCCCAAAGGGCTTGTTCTTCTTTGCCCCGGAGCTCGATATCACATCGACGCAGTACAACGTCTTCAGTGGGGATGATCGGCTGCTAGCGGCCCAGAAACGCGAGGTGCTGGCGGAGCTTGCGGTTGGCCGGGAGCTGCCGAGCTGGGGCGAGTACCGCTTCGGTATACGGGAGGCGTCGGGCAGCTACGAGTTGCGCGTCGGCGATCCTGCGTACATGCCGGACAAGGACTTCCGCGTCGGTCAGTTCTTCGGTAGGTTCGCCGTCGATACGATGGACAGCGTGTCGTTCCCTCGCCTGGGCTCGCTCGCGAGCGTCGAGTGGCGGGGTTCGCGGCGTGGGGCTTTGTCCGCGGACACCGACTTCGATCAGGTGCTGATATCGGCTGCGCATGCGAAGACCTGGGGCCGGCACACGATCCTGACCTCGCTGCGCTACGACGCGACGATCGGCGGCAGCGCACCGGTCGATGGTCTGTTCCATATGGGCGGTTTCTTCGACCTCTCGGGCATCAATCGCGATGAGCTCGCGGGTCAGTACGCGCTTCGCCTCGGCGCCGCGTACTACCGTCGCATCGGCAATCTCGCGTTGTTCCCGGCATTTGCCGGATTTACAGTCGAGGTCGGTAACGTGTGGCAGTCGCGAAGCGACATCTCGCTTCGCAGCAGCATCGTGGGTGGGTCGTTCTGGGCGGGCGTCAGCACGCCCGTCGGGCCCGTCTATGTCGGTTACGGGCGCGCCGAAGGCGGACTCGACGCGTTTTATATCGCGCTTGGCAGGGTATTTTGATGGCCGATCTCGAGAGCATTGATCTCGCGCGCGTTCTGCACCCGAACACGAATCTCGCGGCGCTGCACCGCAGTGGCCCGCTCGTGTTGGTACGCGGCGAGGGCGTCCACGTGTGGGACAACCGCGGCCGCCAATACATCGAAGCGATGGCCGGCCTCTGGTGCACGACACTCGGCTACGGCGACGAAGAGCTGGCGCGCGTGGCCTACGAGCAGATAAAACAGCTGTCGTTCTCGCATCTCTTCACGGGCAAGAGCCATGAGCCTGGCGTGCTGCTCGCCGACAAGCTCGTGCAAATGGCGCCGTTCGCGGCGTCACGCGTGTTTTTCGGCAACTCCGGCTCCGACGCCAACGACACGCAGATCAAGCTCGTCTGGTACTACAACAACGCGATCGGCCGGCCCGCCAAGAAGAAGATCATTGCGCGGCACAAGGCCTATCACGGCACTACGCTCGCGTCCGCGGGGCTCACGGGCTTGCCCGCGTTCCACAAGCTGTTCGACGTGCCGATCCAGGGAATCCTGCACACCGATGCGCCGTACTTTTACCGCGGTGCAGAAGCCGGCGAGCGCGAGGAAGACTACGCGTCGCGGCTCGCTGCGAATCTCGAGAAACTGATCCTGCACGAGGGTCCCGACACCGTCGCGGCGTTCATCGCCGAGCCGCTGATGGGCGTCGGCGGCGTGCTCCTGCCACCGCGCACGTACTTCGAGAAGGTGCAGGCAGTGCTCACGAAGTACGACATCCTGCTGATTGACGACGAAGTCATCACTGGGTTCGGCCGCACCGGTGAGCTCTGGGGCGCGCAGGCGTTTGGGATGCGGCCGAATACGTTGACGGCTGCAAAAGCATTGTCGTCCGCGTATCTGCCGATCAGTGCGGTGCTCGTGCCGGAGTTCATGTATACGCCGATGGTCGAAGCGAGCGGACAGGTCGGGCTGTTCGGTCACGGGTTCACGTATTCGGGTCATCCCGTCAGCGCGGCCGTCGCGCTGCGCGCGTTGCAGATCTACGAGGAGCGCAACTTGTATGCGCACGTGCGGAACATGGCGCCGCAGTTCCAGGAGCGTCTGCACGCGCTTGCCTCGCATCCGCTCGTCGGCGACACGCGGGGCATTGGCCTCCTCGGCGGCTGCGAGCTCGTGCAGAACAAGACCACGAAGGCCGCGTTCGATGCGAAGCGCGCGGTTGGCGCAAAGTGCATGCACATGTGCCAGGAACGCGGGCTCGTCGTGCGTGCGGTTGGCGATGTCATCGCGTTGTGCCCGCCGTTCATCGTGACGCCGGATCAAATCGATCAGATCTTCACGCTCCTCGCGCAAGGTCTCGACGACACGCTGGCCTGGGCGCGCAAGGAGCAGCTCGTCTGACGGCGGGCATGCGATGACGAGAGCGAAGGCGTTCTGGATACTGGCGCTCGTGGCGAACGCGCTCGGTTGGGCGTTGCCCGTGATCGACGACGACCAGCGCGTGTATCGGGGCGTGCACGCGTTTCGGGTGGCGTTGAGCCCGCTCTGGCCGTACGAGCGGTTCCACATGCCGGCCGGCTACATGATGTGGCTGAGCATCGCGAGCGCGCTCACGAACGTCCTGTTCGTCGCGATGGCTGCGTACCTGTGGCCGTTTGTCGCGAGAGCCGCCGGCAATCGGTTCGGCGTGTTCGTGCTCGGCGGCGCCGCGCTGTTGAACTTGCACTGGACCGTGACGATGGAAGGCAACGCGGCCGATCTCGCGATCGGTTACTACGTGTGGGTCGTCTCGTTCGTGCTGTTGCTCCTCTCGGTTCACCCTGCCGTTAGCGCTGGCAAGCGCTGAGTCGCTCAACGCCTCTGCGGCGTTCTGCCGGAACGACGGACCTGTCGCTTTACATAAGGCAGAGCGATTGACGGCCCGTGTGATGTCAGTATGATATCACCAGAATATCAACAAAGCCGGGAGACGACCCATGCCTGTCGACAATTCCAGGGACTCCACCTACGAAAACCCCGTCAATGTAATCAGTGGCTTGCCGGTGCTGTTCATCGGACTCGCGTTGATGCTCGGTGCGGTCGTGTTCGTATTCATTGGGCCCGGGTTGCCGCCATTGCGAATCGTCGGCGCGGCGGTGTTCGAAGCATTCATGGTCGTGATGCTAACGGGGCTTTTCTCGTTGCAGCCGAACGAAGCCCGAGTGCTGATCCTGTTCGGCAGCTACAAAGGAACGGTACGCAAGAGCGGCTTCCACTGGGCAAATCCGTTCAATGCGCGTAACCGCGGCAAGATTCCGTGGGGTGTTGCGCCGCCGGCCGATCTGAAAGCAGGAACGCGCATCGGTTCCGGCGCCAGCGGCATCGTTTACAAGCCGCTAACGGCCACGATCTCGCTACGAGCGCGCAACTTCAACAGCGACAAGCTGAAGGTCAACGACAAGCGCGGCAATCCCGTCGAAATCGCGGCCGTGGTCGTGTGGCGCGTCGAGGATACGGCGCAAGCCGCGTTCGATGTCGAAGACTTCGAGAGCTACGTGACGGTGCAGAGCGAATCTGCGATCCGCTACATCGCCAGTGCGTACGCCTACGACTATGGCGAGGACGACGAGGTCACGCTGCGCGGCGGCGGCGACGAAGTCTCGCACGCGCTGAAGAAGGAGCTCGAGACGCGGCTCGCGAAGGCCGGCGTCGTCGTCGACGAGGCGCGCCTCACGCATCTCGCCTACGCGCCTGAAATAGCGCATGCGATGTTGCGTCGTCAGCAGGCTGAGGCGGTGATCGCGGCACGGCAGAAGATCGTGCTTGGCGCCGTCAGCATGGTCGATATGGCGCTGCGGGAGCTCGACGTTAAGCAGGTCGTGAAGCTCGACGAGGAGCGTAAGGCGGCGATGGTCAGCAACCTGCTCGTCGTCCTGTGCGGAACCGCAGAGGCTGCGCCGGTCATCAATACGGGCACGCTGTACGGCTGATCGTGGCGGAAGAGCGTAAGTCGTTTCTGTTGCGGCTGCCGCCCGAGCTCTGGAAAGAGCTCGAGCGGTGGTCGGCCGACGAGCTACGCAGCGTCAACGGTCAGATCGAGTATCTGCTGCGGCAAGCCGTACGCGAACGCAAGGGCAGCGACAAACCGGACGAGAGCAACGGCGGGGGGTCGTGAGCTCCAAGGTCGACTAAAGCGCGCGCAGGCCCTCGGTCAATTCGATCGTCGTGCCCCATGGATCGGTCAGGAACGCGAGTCCGAACCCCGATGGCAACGTCGAATACGGCCGATCGAATTTTAGACCGGCGGACTCCAGCTGTTTGCAGAACGCCGCGAGGTTTTGAACCTCGAAACCGATGTGATCGAGCATGCGGCCGCGCGTCGGCGCTTTTGCTGCGGGCACAGCGGAAATGTTGATGTTGATGCCAGGTAGATCGACGGCGTCGTAGTGCCAGCGCTTGCCCCGCACGCCGCCGAAGCTTTTCGCGTACCACTCTTTCGCAACAGCCACCTGACCTTCGGGCACGTTCAGGTGGATGTGATGCGCGACAATTGGCACGTCGAGCTTGCGATTGTGGCGCGCAGCGAATTCATCCGTGCCGCCACCATCGATATCGAAGCCGAGATTCGTGGCCAACCCGTCGTCGAATAGTTCGATGCGCTCGCCTTCCGGTGTGTACGTGGATGCGACGCCCGGGACCTCTTTGTTGTATTCGATCTTGAATCCCTTACGTTCGAGCGCGCCGATCGATTGCACCCGAAATGCCACGTGATTGACGACGGACCCTTCCGTACCGCCGTTCGATTCGCCTTGACGCAGCAGCACGACGACATCGGGCAACGAGACGCCTTCGGTCGTGCCTTCGAGCGAAATAGGTTTGCCCCCCAACGCGACCCAAAATGCCTTGTTCGCCGCGACATCGCGCACGATGTAGTGGAGGTGGCCCATTGCGACTCCCGCGGCGTTCGGTCGCGACAGTTGTGCGGTCGCGGGCGCGCTGGTGGCGCTCAAGGCGAGGAGGGCGAGAAGCGGGAATAGACGGCGCGGCATGCTGCATCTCCAACTAGAGCACGATCGATTGTACCGGGGGCGCTGCGGCCTGGCTCCATGCCCGTCGGCGGGCTTTCCGGTATCATCGCCGACTCATTCTTACAGACCCAGGGCAAGCCGATGGGCTTCACGACCAAGCAAATCCATGCCGGTGTCACGCCGGACCCCGTGACGGGCGCCATTCTGACGCCGATCTATCAGTCGACGACTTTCGTCCAGGAATCGGTCGATCAGTACCTGTCGAAAGGGTACTCGTACTCGCGGAGCGGCAATCCGACCGTCAAAGCGCTCGAAGAGAAGATCGCGGTGCTCGAGAACGGCTTCGCTTGCACGTGTTATTCCACGGGCATGGCCGCGGAGCAGGTCGTGTTTCAGGCGGCACTGTCTGCGGGCGACCACGCCATAGTATCGGATGTTGCATACGGTGGGACGTATCGGCTCGCAACGAAGATCTACTCGCGATTCGGCGTCGACTTTTCGTTTGTGGATACGGCGAATCCAGAAGCAGTGCGGGCCGCGATTCGTCCGAACACGAAATTGATCTTCACCGAGACGCCGGCTAACCCGACGTTGAAGCTGACCCCGATCGCAGCGATCTCGAAGATCGCGCGCGAGCGTGGCATTTTGCACGCGGTCGATAACACGTTCCTCACGCCGTACTTCCAACGGCCGCTCGAACTCGGCGCGAATATTTCCGTGCACAGCACGACGAAGTACTTCGACGGCCACAACGCAACCACGGGCGGCGCCGTGGTCGTCGACAGCAAGGAACTCGAAGAGAGAGTACGTTTCCATCAGAACGCGACGGGCGTGATCATGTCGCCGTTCGTCGCGTGGCTCACGTTGCAGGGCACGAAGACGTTGTCGTTGCGCATCGAGCGCCAGTCCGAAAACGCGCAAGTCGTTGCCGAATTCCTCGAGAAGCACCCGAAGGTGCAGCAGGTGCGTTACCCGGGGCTCAAGACCTTCCCGCAGCATGCGCTCGCGAAGGAGCAGGCTTCGGGGTTCGGCGCGATGTTGTGGTTCGAGGTCAGAGGCGGGGTCAAGGCGGGTAAGAAGCTGATGGACTCCGTGAAGCTTTGCACGCTGGCCGAGAACCTGGGCTCGGTGGAAACGTTGATCACGCATCCCGTGACGATGACTCACGCCGTGATGGCGCCCGCAGAGCGCGAGCGGGTTGGTATCACCGATGGCCTCGTGCGCCTATCGGTAGGGCTCGAGGACGTCGAAGACCTCGTCGCCGATCTGCGCGAGGCGTTGGACAACCTTTAGCGTGCACGTTGCGCCGCCATGAAGAAGCAGACTCGAGTCACGCATCCGCGCGGCGTCAAACTGCTCGACGGCAATGAAGCCGTCGTGTCGCCCGTCTATCGGTCCGTAAAGTTCACGTATCCGACGCTCGCAGAATCGTTGACGGCAGAGTCGAAGGAGCACGGCTTCGACTACACGCGAGATTCGAATCCCACGACTCGCGAGCTCGAGTTGCTCGCGGCCGATCTGCAGGATCGCGACGACGCGATTGCTGTCGGCTCCGGAATGGCTGCGATCTGGTTGAGCCTGCTTGGCAATCTCGCGGCAGGCGATCGCGTCGTGATCTTCGTCGAATCGTATCGGCCCAATCGTGTAGCGGTGCGGCGCTTCCTGCCGAAGCTCGGCATCGAATTCACGATGCTGAGCGTGCACGACTTGCCCGCAATAGAGCGCACGTTCGCGCACGACGACACGAAGCTGGTGCTGTTCGAGGCGCCGACGAATCCGATGCTACAGGTGCCGGATCTAGAAGCGATCGTTGGGCTCGCGAGGCGGCACGATGTGGTCACGGTGCTGGACAACACCTTCGCGGGGTTGCACAACCATGGTCGCTACGGAATCGATCTGTTCGTGCACAGCCTGACCAAGTACGCGAACGGTCACGGTGACGTCATGGGCGGCGTTGTGATCGGCGACAAGAAGCGCATCCGCGCCATCAAGCCTCTCGCCACGAACATGGGCGCGACACTCGATCCCGGCGCTGCGTTCATGGTGGTGCGTGGCCTGAAGACGTACTACCTCCGTTACGAGCGGCACTCCTCCAACGCGATGGCGGTCGCGCAGTACCTCGGCACTCGCAAAGAGGTGACGCGGGTCATTTATCCCGGGCTGCCAGACGATGCGGGGCATGCGCTCGCGAGCAAGCAAATGAGCGATTTCGGCGGCGTGCTGACGTTCGATCTCGACGCGAACGAGAAGCAGACGTGGGCGTTCATCGACGCGCTCGAGCTGTTCGTGACCACGGCGAGCTTGGGCTCGACGGATTCGCTCGTCTCGCCGGTGAAGCTGTTTCTCGGCAGTGATCTGAGCGCCGAAGAGCAAGCACGCGCGCAAATTCGCGAATCCACCATCCGCTTCGCAGTCGGCATCGAGCACGTCGACGACCTGATCGCCGACATCTCCCAAGCTCTCGAAAAAACCTTCGGCTGAGGCGCGCGTTTCGCGACGCTGAATCGAAGACGTGCCAATTGATCGTGGCTTGGTCGCGGCCCGTAGATGGGTGCGCCGGCACCGCCGCAAGTACGTCCCTGTAGGCTGC
>JBDTOT010000053.1:0-28713 GCA_039933105.1 Gammaproteobacteria bacterium
TGGCCGTGCGAGCGAAGGCCGCCGAGGCGTTTCGCACCGGCATGAGCTTGAAGGATTTCGTTGCGTCGCAGCCGACCGCGGCCTACGACGCGAAGTGGGGCGACCCGTCTCTGTTCTTGAAGCTCGTCTACAAAGGCGGGTTTGCGCATCTGCGCGAACTCGGTGGTGTGATCTGACGATGCGTACCGCGATAATTTCGGTAGGTGTTTGCGCAGCTCTGGTGGCGACCGGCGCCGGCTACCTGTGGAACGTGCACACACCTCGGCCGAACGCGACGCAGCAGTGGGGCCTGTTTGGCCAATACTGCACCGAGTGCCACAACCGCGACGACAACACGGCGTCGATCGCGTTCGACAAGATGACGCCGGAGTCGATCGCCGCCGAACCCGAGGTTTTCGAGGCTGCGGTGCGCAAGTTACGCGGCGGGCAGATGCCGCCGCCCGGCGCGAAACAGGTCGATGCTGGCACGCGGCGCCAGTGGGTGGGCTGGCTCGAGCACACGCTCGACGCAGCGGCGGCGCAGAAGCCCGTACCAGGCCGCGTCGCCTTGCACCGCCTGAATCGCACCGAATACGCGAACGCGATTGCCGACTTGCTCGCGCTGCAGATCGACGTCAAGGCGCTGCTGCCGAAAGACGACGAGAGCGACGGCTTCGACAACGTCGCGAACGTGCTGAAGGTTTCGCCGTCATTCCTCGAGCAGTACATCGCGGCGGCGCGCGTGATCAGCGAGATGGCGGTCGGTGACGCGAAGGCCAAGCGCGACAGCCGCGTTTATTACATGAAGTCTGGCACCAACCAGAACTATCACGTCGACGGCATGCCGCTCGGCACGCGCGGCGGGATGCTCGTGGAGCACATGTTTCCGGCCGACGGCGAATACCAGTTCGACATCGGCGGGCTCGCGCGGGCGCGCTACGTCGAAGGTCTCGAGTATCGCCACAAGCTGATACTCACGATCGACGGTGTCAAAGTCTTCGAGAACGAGATCGGCGGACCAGAGGATGTGGCTGCCGTCGACCTGCGCCAGGCAGCTGCGGTCGCGGAGCTGAATGGCCGATTCGAGCGCATTCGCATGCCAGTGACGGCGGGGCCGCACAAGATCGCGGTTACATTCGTCGCACGCACGATGGCCGAGTCCGACGCGGTGCTGCAGCCGTTCGTGCCCGGCGGCGGCGAGGTGGGCATCATCGAAGGCGAAGAGAGTCCGCTGAAAATTCAGCGGCTCGAGATCAACGGCCCGTTCGACCCGAGCGGCGTCAGCGACACGCCGAGCCGCAAGCGCATTTTCGTGTGCCGCCCGAAGACGCCGGCGGAAGAGTTGCCGTGCGCCCACGAGATCGTGCAACGGCTGACGCGCGCGGCGTTTCGCCGCCCGGTGACCGACGCCGATCTCAAGACGCCGCTCGAGTTCTACGCCGCTGCGCGAGAGAAGGGCGGCTTCGAGCAAGGCGTGCGCAGCGCTATCATGGTCGTGCTCGCGAGCCCGGAGTTCTTGTACCGGTTCTCGTCGCCACCGGCCGACCTCGCGCCGGGCGCGACCTACGCGCTTGACGACTTCGACATCGCTTCGCGGCTCTCCTTCTTTCTTTGGAGCAGCATCCCGGATGAGGAGCTGCTCGGTCTCGCGGGCGAGCACAAGTTGCGCGACCCGCAGGTAGTCGAAGGCCAGGTCAAGCGCATGCTCGCGGATCCACGTGCGGAGGCGCTCGTTACGAGTTTCGCGCAGCAGTGGCTGCACATACGCAACGTCCACGAGATCGTGCCCGACCCCGTGCTGTTCCCGGGGTACACGCCGAACTTGGGCAACGCGCTCGCGCGCGAGATCGATCTGTTCGTCGGCAGCGTGTTCCTCGAGGACAAGAGCGTGCTCGAGCTCTTGAACGGCAAGTACACGTTCCTGAACGAGCCCCTCGCATTGCACTACGGCATCGACGGCATACGCGGCGATCAATTTCGGCGCGTGGACCTTGCCGACCCGAATCGCTGGGGGCTGTTCGGCAAGGGCGGCATCCTGATGACCACGTCGTATCCGAACCGCACCGCGCCCGTGCTGCGCGGCGCGTGGATCCTGGAGTCGATCACGGGCACGCCGCCTGCCTCGCCGCCACCGAATATACCGGCGCTGGCCGAGAACCAGGATGGCGAGCAGCCGCGCACCGTGCGCGAGCGGCTCGAGCAGCATCGGAAGAATCCCGCGTGCATTGGTTGCCACGGTGTCATGGATCCGCTCGGCTTCGCGCTCGAGAACTTCGATGCCGTCGGCGCGTGGCGCGACCTCGATCACGAGACAGCGACGCCGATCGACGCTTCGGGCCAGCTCGCTGACGGCAGAAAGGTCAATGGCCCAGCGCAGCTGCGCGACGCGCTGCTCACTGATCCGCCGCAATTCGTGCAGACCCTGACCGCGAAGCTCCTCGGCTACGCGCTCGGCCGCGGCGTCGAGTACTACGACATGCCGGTCGTGCGGCAGATCGTGCGCGACGCGAAGCGCGACAACTACCGCTTCTCGGCAATTCTGGCCGGGATTGCGACGAGCGAGCCCTTCCGTTTCAGCACCGCGCCTAAGCCCGAGAATTCGGTCGATACGCAGGCGGCGGTGGCACAGTAAGGAGAGAGACGATGTTCGTTACCAGAAAACATCTGTCGCGGCGCACGCTGTTGCGCGGCTTGGGCGCGACGGTGGCTTTACCGATGCTCGACGCGATGGTCCCGGCGTTCGGTGCGAAGGCCGCGCCAGCGGTGCCGCACGTGGGGTTCATCTATTTCCCGCACGGCGCGATCATGAGCAAGTGGACGCCGGAGGCCGAAGGCAAGGCGTTCGAGCTGATGCCGTTGCTGGCGCCGTTGGCGCCGTTCAAGCAAAAGATCACGATCGTGAGCGGCCTCGAGAACAAGCACGCGTCGGGCCCCACGCATGCGATCACGCCGGGCACGTGGCTGTCGGGCGTGTCGCCGCGTATCAGCCATGACCCGTACGGCGGCGTCACTGCGGACCAGATCGCGGCCCAGCACATAGGCCAGGAGACCGCGCTGCCATCGCTCGAGGTGGCCACCGAGGAGGCCGTCGGCGGCGGCGCTTGCGATCGCAACTACGGTTGCAGCTACGGAGCGACGATCTCGTTCCGCACTCCGAATACGCCGCTGCCGATGGAGTTCAATCCGCGCAAGTTGTTCCAGCGCCTTTTCGGCCAGGGCGATACGCCCGAGGAGCGCAAACTGCTCGCCCTGCAGTACTCGAGCATCCTCGATGTCATTACCGACAAAGCGGGTGCATTGAAGAAGGCCGTCGGGGCCTCCGACCGGGCTATGCTCGATGACTACCTCGAGAGCGTGCGCGAGATCGAACGGCGTGTGCAGAAAATGGAAGCCAACGATCTGTCGCACATCAAGCTGCCGGACGCGCCGGTCGGCATTCCGACGAGCTTCGACGATCAGATGAACCTTATGTTCGACACCGTGGCGCTCGCGTGGCAAGCGAATCTCACGCGCGTCACGACCTTCATGATGGCGGCCGAGGTCAGCAACATGACCTACAACCACATCAACGTGCCGGACGCGTTCCACGCGCTGTCGCATCACCAGAACAACGGGCCGAAGCTCGAGCGTCTGGCGCGCGTGCAGACGTACCACACGCAAGCGTTTGCGCGGTTCGTAAAGAAGCTAGCCGACATGCCGGACGGCGACGGCTCGATGCTCGATCACTCGATCCTCGTGTACGGCAGCAACATGAGCAACAGCAACGCGCACGATCATTTTCCGTTGCCGATGGCGTTGGTCGGGGGCGGGTGCGGCAAGCTCAAGGGTGGCCAACACCTGAAGTATCCGGACCGAACGCCCGTGTCGAATCTGCTTCTGACCGTTCTGAATCGTGCCGGCGTTCCGGTGGAATCGCTCGGCGACAGCACGGGCGAGATCTCGGAGGTCTGACCATGCGCACGCGGATGCTGGCGGGTTTGCTTGCGGGTGTGGCCTTTTCCGGGGCGACCTACGCGCAAGGCTCGCTCGTAGGCGCGGCACGCGATGCGCAGCACGCCGCAGCGCTCGCGGCGCTTGCCGAGCGCGCCGACCCGAATCAGGCCGAGCCTGACGGCACGACACCGCTGCACTGGGCCGTACACAACAACGACGCCGATCTCGTCGCGAAGCTGATTGCGGCCGGTGCGAATGTAAACGCCGCTAACGACTACGGCGCCACGCCGATGTCGGAAGCCGCCGTGACCGCCAACGTCGACGTGCTAAAGGCGCTGCTAACGGCTGGCGCAAACGTCGATTCCGCGAACTCGGACGGGCAGACGGCGCTGATGGTAGTCGTGCGTGGCGGGAACGTTGCGGCGGCGGAAGTGCTGATCGCACGCGGCGCGAACGTAAACGCTCGCGAGCAGCGCAAGGGTCAGACCGCGCTGATGTGGGCCGTCGCGCAGAGTCAGCCTGCCATGGTGACCTTGCTGTTGAAGCACGGCGCGGATGCCGAAGCGCGGTCGAATCCGACCGAGTGGGAACGTCAGGTCACAGCTGAGCCGCGCCAGAAGAATCTAATGTCCGGCGGCTTCACGCCGTTGCTGTACGCCGCCCGGCAGGGCTGTCTCGATTGTGCGAAGTCGCTCCTAGGCGCCGGCGCCGCAGTCGATCGCACGGATCCGGACGGTGTCACCCCGTTGATCAGCGCGCTGCTGAACGGACACTTCGATACGGCAAAGTTTCTGCTCGACAAGGGTGCGAATCCGAACAAGTGGGATTGGTGGGGTCGCACGCCGTTGTATCTCGCTGTCGATTACAACACGTTGCCGCACGGCGGCCGACCCGATCATCCGTCGCTCGACGCAACGACCAGCACCGCGATGATCGATGTGCTGCTCAAGGCCGGCGCGAATCCGAACGCTCAACTGAAGCTGTTCCCGCCCTACCGGAGCTTGCGCATGGATCGCGGCGCCGATGCGATTCTCGACATCGGCACGACGCCGCTCTTGCGCGCGGCGCGTGGGTCGGATCTCGCGGCCATCGAGCGTCTCGTCGCGAAGGGCGCGCTCCTCGATCTCCCTCAGCAGACCGGAATCACGCCATTGATGGCCGCGGTCGGCGCCGGTGCGTCGCCGATCGACACGCGCGGGAAGTTCCGCACCGAGCTCGAGGCGCTCGCGACCACCGAGGCGTTGGTGAAAGCGGGAGCTGGCATCGACGTGCGCGACAACGGCGGGCGTACGGCGCTGCACTATGCGGCCGCTGCGGGCTACACGGATGTCGCGAAAGCGCTCGTGCAGCTTGGCGCCGACGTTAGCGCCAAAGATGTGGACGGCGTCACACCCGCGGAGGCCGCCCTGGGCAAGCTACACGGCCGCGCTCGAGGCGGCGCAGCGGCTCACCCCAAGACGGCCGCGCTCCTGCAAGGGTTTACCGCGGCCGCAGAGACTGCGCACTAGCCGACGTAAACTTTCTCCGTTTGCGGCCGATAAACCCGGTTGGGTGCTATCGGGTTCAGTCTATGCCAGGCGTCGCGGCGGAAGGTCAGTGGAAAGACAAGTATCGTGAACTCGTTCGCGATTACGAGACCAAGGAGCGTGAGTGGTCTGCCCTCGAGCATGCGCTACGCGCTGCCGCGGGTAAGCTGGCGTTCGCGGCCATGGGCCAGAGCGGCGCGCTCGATAAGGCCGTCGAGTCCGTTCTAGGGGCCCTGCGCTCCAATCTTTCTGCCGCCAATCTCGATGCGAGCATGAGCGGGCTCGTGCGCGCGCTGCAGCTTCCGAAGACCCCGGATCCTCCGGTCGCTGTGAAGCCCGCGGCGCCCGCGAACGTCGCGCCCGTTCCTGCGGCAGCCGCCGCGCAGCCCAGCAATCCGCCGACGGCGTCCGTCGATTTCGAGCCACTGTTGCGCGGTCTGGTCGAGGCGCTCGCGCGCACGCCTGCGCTGGCCGAAGTCGCTGGCAAGCTCGAGCGCAAGCTCGACGCCGGTGTGACTGCCGCGGATTGCGCCCCGTACCTGCGCTCCGTAGCCGATAGTGTTGCGGCCGTGATCGCGGATCTGCAGTCGCAGCGTCGCGAGCTCGAAGAGTTTCTCGAGCGGGTCACCAGTCAGTTGGCCGAGTTCGAGGATTGGAGTACGTGGCAGGAAGGCGAGGCCAGGAGCCGCCAGGCCGACACGATCGGCCTCGAGCACACGGTCACGGCCGAGATGCGCGGTTTGCACAAGGAGGTCGAGGACTCGCGTGACCTGACGGCACTCAAGGTCAAGGTCCAATCGCGGCTCGACACCGTCGCGCAACAGCTACTCGCATTTCGCGACACGGAGGGCCGACGGCTCGCCGAGAGCGAACGCCGGGCGGTAGGTCTCAAACGTGAGCTCACGAAGTTGAAGGGCCGCACCACGGAGCTCATCAGACTCTGTGCGGACCAGGAGAACCGACTCATGCTCGATTCGCTGACCGGCGTGCACAGCCGGTACGCGTACGAGCAACGGCTCGAAGAGGAGTATCAGCGCTGGCAGCGCCATGCTCAGCCGCTGACGTTCTCGATCTGGGACGTGGACCTGTTCAAGCGCATCAACGATACGTGCGGTCACGATGCGGGTGATCGTTTGCTGCGTGGAATCGCCGACATTCTGGGTCATCACAAACGGGTCGAAGATTTCCTCGCGCGCATCGGCGGCGAGGAATTCGTGCTTCTGTTGCCGATGACCGCGCTCGATGCGGCAAAGACTGTCACCGATAAGATCCGTGCCGCGGTCGAGCGCACCGAGTTTCGCCACCACGGCCAGCACGTACCCGTGACGATCTCATGTGGGCTCACGGAGTTCCGAGCAGGTGACACGCCGACCGCGGTGTACGAGCGCGCGGACCAGGCGCTGTACCAGGCGAAGCTGCAAGGACGGAACCGCTGCGTTTCCGCCTGACCGCGGCTTAGATCGAGCTCCGTCTCGCGCACCAGCGAGCTCGCGCCCGTAGCGCTGCAAATCGAGTCGCCGTTCTGGCAGACTCGACCGAGGTAGGGGGAGAAGAACGATGTCGTACCGCCACCCGCAGTCGGCTCAGTGGATCGCGTTCACCGCCACTCTGCTCGTCGCCGCGGTTGCCGGAGCGCAGCCGGAACCCGCACTCGACGCGCGCCTCGACGCCCTCGATGCGCAAGTCACCGCCGCCGAGGACGTCAGCGCGCTAAAACGCCTGCAGCGCGAGTACGGCTACTACGTCGACAAAGGCCTATGGGAGGACGTGGCTGACCTCTACGCCGACGACGCCATCGCGAACTATCCCGCCGGCACGTACATCGGCAAGGCCAGCATCCGCAAGCACCTCTACATGAACGTCGGCGGTGGCCAGGTCGGCGAAAATGGTCTTCCCGAGAACCGCATCTACAACCACATGAACATCCAGCCGGTGGTCCATCTCGATCCGGGCGGACAGACGGCGAAGGGGCGTTGGCGCGCGTTCGCGATGTTCGGCAGCTACGGCGGCGGCGCCACGTGGGCGGAAGGCGTGTACGAGATGACGTACGCGAAAGACCACGGCGTCTGGAAGATCAAGAACCTCGACTACCACTCGGGCTTCGGTGCGGCGTATGCGACCGGCTGGGTGCCGCCGGAGCCGCGGCCGGCGGTTGCCGCGAGTGGGGGCGGAGCAGCGCGCGGAGGTTTGCGTAACCTGCCGTATCCGGCAGACAAGCCCCGCGAGGAAGCGTGTGCGGGCTTCCCCGCTGCATGCGTAGGCCCGTTCCACTACACGAACCCCGGCGTCACGGACGCGGGGCACGTCTGGACCACCGTTGCGTTGTCGCCGACGACGGGACGCAAGCCCGCTGCGCGCGATCGCGTACAGGCGCTCGCGGAACGCACGCAGCGGCTCGCGGACGAGCAGGATGTCGAAAACCTGCAGAAGATCTACGGCTACTACCTCGATCGGCGTATGTGGGACGACGTCGCGCATCTCTTTGCCGACAGCGGCACCATCGAGATGGGGCAGCAGGGTGTGTACGTCGGCAAGGCTCGCGTGCGGCAGTTCCTGAACCTGCTCGGCCCGCTCGGCATCGGCGACGGCGAGGTCAACGACCACGTGCAGCTGCAAGTCGTCGTCGACGTGGCGCCAGACGGCCGCACGGCGAAGGCGCGCAGCCGCGAGCTGAACATGACCGGCGAGCTGAACAAGCACGGCGAGTGGAGCGAAGGCGTTTACGAGAATACCTTCGTCAAGGACAACGGGCTGTGGAAGCTGAAGGATCTTCGCTACTTCCCCACGTTCATCACCGACTACGACAAGGGCTGGGCAAAGGACGCGAAACCGGTAGCCGGCGTCAGCAAAGCGCTACCGCCCGATCGACCGCCGACGAGCGTGTACGCCATCTATCCGAAGCCGCATATCCCGCCGTATCACTACGACAACCCCGTGTCGGGCGCGCCGCCGCGCTACCCCGAAGCGCGCGGGCGGCCGAGTGCCGCGGCAATCGCGGCGGTGCGTGCGCCGGTGACGGCGGCGGGCACGCGGTCGCGCAAGGCGCAGGTGCGTGACATCGCGGCGCTCGTGAGCGAGACCGAGACGCAGGTCGGCCGCGTGAAGGATTTCCACGAGATCGACAATCTCGTGAGTGCCTACGGCTACTACCTCGACAAAAACTTGTGGAACGACCTCGCGAATCTGTTCTCCGCAAACGGCTCGATCGAGCTCGCGCAGCGTGGCTCGTACATCGGCCGCGAGCGCGTGCGCGGGTTTCTGTTCAATGTGTTCGGCAAGGAAGGGCCCAGTGAGAATCGGCTCGGCAACCATATCCAGTACCAGGCGGTGGTTCACGTCGCGGCCGATGGCCAATCGGCCAAGGTCCGTTCGCGCATGCTGCAACAGCTGAACTTCGGGCAGCGTCCCTCGATGGGCGCGTCGTTATACGAGAACGAGTTCGTGAAGGAAGACGGCGTGTGGAAGTTCAGCATCGATCACACGTTCAATACGTGGACGGCCAGCTACGACGGTGGCTGGGCGCGCAACCCCGGCCGCGGAGTGCCTGGGCAGAGCAAGAGTTACGCGCCCGACACGCCGCCGACATTCGTATTCCAGATGTTCCCGACGGTGTACGAGATCCCGTTCCACTATCCGCACCCAGTCACCGGCACGCAAACGAGTGCGGCCAAACCGAATCCACCTGAGCGAACGAGCGCCGTGAACAACCCTTCGACAGATTTCAGCATGCCGGCCGAAATTGCGGGGGAGCTGCGCGCGATCGGACCGCGCATCGAGGTCGATAAGACCACGGCGTTGTACGCGTCGCTGCAGCCGAAAGAGCCCTACGCGTGGCTAAAGGTCGCGCGCGATCTGCGCTACGGGCCGGCCGAACGCAACGTGCTCGATGTGTTCGCGCCGCCAGAGCTCGGGGCGGGCAAGCCCGTGATCGTGTTCGTGCACGGCGGTGGCTTCGCACGCGGCGCGAAGCGCGCCGAAGGCACACCGTTCTACGACAACATCGGGCTCTGGGCCGCAGGCTACGGATTCGTCGGCGTCACGATCAATTACCGGCTCGCGCCGCAGAGCACCTGGCCTTCGGGTATCGAGGATCTCGGCGCCGTCGTCGCGTGGCTGAAGGCCAACATCGCGCAGTACGGCGGCGATCCGAACAAGATCGTGCTGTGGGGTCATTCGGCCGGTGCGGCGCACGTGGGCGACTACGTGGCGAGCGCCTCGAAACGCGGCGCGCCCGCCGGCATCGCGGGAGCCGTGCTTACGTCCGGGTTCTACGATCTCGGCAAGGAAGTGTCCGTGTGGAAGGTCTACTACGGAGACGACGTGTCGAAGTACGCCGAGCGCTCGTCGCTGCCGGGGCTTGTAGCGACCGCGGTGCCGCTGCTCGCAACTGACGCCGAGCTCGACCCCGAGATGTTCCAGACCGAGACGAAAAAGCTCGTCGACGCGCGCGCGGCCGCGGGCAAGGTAACGGCGCGCGTGCATCTTCCCGGCCACTCGCACATCTCCGAAACCTACGCCGTGGGGACGGGCGACCGCTCGTTGGCAGGGCCGGTGATCGAGTTCGTCCGTCGCGTGACGGATAGCCCGGGCAGTTGATGTACGCGACCGACCGCAGCGAGCGTTACACGAGAGCGCGATGAGCAGAGCCTTCGTCAAAGAGAACGACGATGCCGGAGAGCCGTTGCCGGAGCTCGTCGTTAGCCCGCACCCGAATTTCGTTACGCCTTCGGGGCTCTCGCTGATCGAGCAACGGTTTGCGGCACTCGAAGCGGAACAGCGTGCGGCGAAAGCGGGCGCCGACAAGCCGCTGCTCGCACGCATCAACCGCGACCTTCGCTACTGGACGCAGCGTCGCGCCAGCGCGCGACTCGTGCCGATCGCGGTGATGCCAATCGAGGTAGTCCGATTCGGCGTTGCGGTTGCGCTGCGCTTCACGGATGGCAGCGAACGGACGTTCCGCATCGTGGGCGAGGACGAAGCCGACCCCGCGAACGGACTCGTGAGCTGGGCCGCACCGCTCGGCAAGACGCTGATCGGCAAGATCGCCGGCGACGAAGTCGAGGTGCTCGGCCGGAAGGCTGAGATCGTGGCGCTATTGCCCTAAGTCGCCGCTCGCGTTTCCTGTAAGCAAAAAAATGGCGTTGGCGATTGCTCGCCAACGCCGAGTCTGGAATCGGTGGATGGCGCTCGCGCGCCACCCACCATTCATTGCTTAGAAGCGATATGTCAGAGAAGCACCGGCCTCGCGGGGACGACCGACCGTAGCGAAGTCGTAGCCCCAGATGCCGTGGAAGAATCCGGAATTCAGCATGTACTGGTTGGTCAGGTTAGTGCCGAACAGCGCCGCCTCCCAGTTCTTGCCCGATGGCTGGTACGTGAACCGCGCGTTCAGGACGCCCCAGTCGCCGCTCTCATCGTGGCCAGGAGGTACGATCGCGTAGCCCGTCAAGCGCAGGAACGGCTCCGACCGCCAGAATTGACCCTGGTAGTTGTAGTCGAACCGCGAGATGAACGACGCACCGTTCTTCAGGTTCGCGGTGTGCTGGAGACCAATCGAGTAGCTCATATCCGGCGCGTCCGCGAACTCGAGACCCGTCGTGAACGGCAGGTGGCCCGAGTAAGTGCCCGGCTTGATCTTCGTGTACGAGGTGTTGAGCAGGCCGAGACCGAGGTTGATCAACAGCGATTCCGTAGGAACGAAGGTCAGCTCGACCTCGACACCCTGGGCTCCGGCCTCACCCACGTTCGTCGTCAACAGCGTCGGGATCTGCACACCCGTAGCCGGGTCCGTCACGACGCCTGCGGCCTGGAGGTCGGCCCAGATCGTGTCGAACACGGTCACGTTGAAGCGGATCTTGCCGTTAGCCAGATCCGATCGCATACCGATTTCGGTATTCTTCAACGTCGAGGGCTTGTAGGGGAATAACGTGCGGATGCCGCTGATGTTGGCCGCCGACACGCCACCCGAGTTGAAGCCTTCCGAGTAGCTAAAGTAACCGTTGATATGGTCGTTAAACTTCCGCTGCAGCACGAGCCGGGTCGTGTCCTTGTCGAACTGGAACGGCGTGTAGGTCGACGTGACGTCTGCGCCGAAGTAGGCGTCGCCGGTTGGATAGATCACCGGATCCAGGGGCTTCGCACCCGTCGTGACGCCCGCACGGCTCATGGTGACCGTGTAGCCGCTCTGATCGTGATGGCGTAGGCCCACCGTCAGGTCCAGCTTTTCGGTCAGGTGGACCGTCACCTCACCGAATGCCGCCCAGCCGTTTTGGCCCGAACGCGACAGCGTGTCGTACGCACCGGCGACGCTGCCGTAGTAGACCTGTTGGCAGGTCTGCCAGGCCCCAATGCCCGTGCCCGCCGCACCGCCGAGGGGCACGACATTACCCGCCTGCAAGCCGTTCGTGACCAAGCCCGAAGTGCCCGGAGCGAAGCGCATGTTGGCGGGATTGTCCGTCGTAGCGGGAGTGGCTTCGAGAACCGCACCGGCCGGGTTGCAGGTAGCGCTGGCGAACACGTTGTTCGGGTTCATCAAGCCCTTCTGGAACTCGTTAACCTGCCAGCGTAGGCCGCGATTCTTGATCGCCTGGTCCCAGTAGTACAAGCCGCCCAACCACTCGATCTTGCCGTGACCGCCGCTCAGCTGGATCTCCTCGCTGCGCACGTTGGTCCTTTGGAGGTTCTGGTCGAGAACGAGGTCGTACTGACTGTTGTCCCAGTCAACCGCCTGCTTCTGATCCTGTTTTGTAGCAGCGGTGAGAAAGCTCAGCTTCATAGTGTCCGACAGCTGCCAGTTCACTTCGACGGACGCCTGGTCCGTGTTGAACTGTTCGGGCAGTGTGGTGCCGGAACGATTCTGCCACTGGCCCACCTTGCCGCCCGCATAGCCGGCGACCTGATTCAGCGGATCGAAGAACGGCTCTACCGCCTTCCCCTGATAGTCGGTGCCGACCAGGGTGTACATCTCGGGCAGGCCAATGATCGACTTGCCCCACGCCGGAGCCGGGTCGTCGTACGTGCGGAACATCGCGTCCTGAATACGTGGTTCGATGAACGTGCTGGTGTCGCTCTGGTAGTTGAAGCGGAAGCTCAACTTTTCGGTCGGACTCCAGATCACGTCGCCGCGATAGACCTGCTGATCGACATTGCCGCCCTTCTCGCCGGTGGTGAGGCTCTCGATATAGCCGTTACGGAACAGGTTCGCGCCGGTGAACTTGGTTTTGAGCTTGTCGGTGAGCGGCAGGTCGATCGACGCTTTCACGTCGCGCCGGCCATTAGAGCCTGTCGTCGCCGAGACGTTGCCGCCGAACTCGTCGGCCGGGCGCTTGGTCCAGATACGGATGGCGCCGCCCGTGGAGTCACGGCCGAACATCGTGCCTTGCGGGCCGCGCAGCACTTCGACGCGGTCGATGTCGACGAATTCAGACGTGAGCAGACCGTTCGTGGCTACCTGCCACACGCCGTCGATATAGGTGCCGACGTTCGGAATGCCGC
Organism: Gammaproteobacteria bacterium; assembly: GCA_039933105.1. Taxonomy (GTDB): domain Bacteria; phylum Pseudomonadota; class Gammaproteobacteria; order Steroidobacterales; family Rariloculaceae; genus FEN-1219. The sequence goes on from JBDTOT010000053.1 coordinate 12,933, forward strand.
GCATGCGGAAGCTCGAGTTGCTGGTACCGCCGCCGCCACCCGTGATGATGACGTTCGGTATGCCTTGGCTGACCTGTTCGAGCGAATCCAGGCCGCGCATCGTGAGACTGTCACCGGTGATGGCGACGATCGAGATGGGCACTTCCTGCAGATTCTCTGATCGGCGAGTGGCCGTGACGACGATCTCTTCGAGCCCGCCCCCTTGTTGCGCGGACGCAGTTTGAGTCGCCAAACCGCCAGCGCACGTTAATGCCGTGACGACGGCCACGTGGACCTTACTTAACTTCATGGATTTCCCCCCAACAGTTGATGTGTGTCGGCCCCGAACTTGTGCCGGCTGACCGCTCCCCCAGACTCGCTGAACTCCTCGCCCAGCTACAGACGCACGAAAACGAGACAAAGCTAAATGAAACTTAACCGTCCCTTTAGGTTTCTTGAGTCTGCAAAAGAACACAGCTGCCGTCAATGCCCATTTGCAGTGTGTGGCGTTATTGATACAGGTATTTCTAGTGCTACAAATGCACCTGGCCGCGGTGTCGGCTCACCTGGCACAAGCCGGGTGGGGGAGGGGATTCCAGGCGCCGGTGGGGTTGCGCGCCCACGCTTCGCGCACGCAAAAAAAAGGGCGTTGACGGTTTCCCGTCAACGCCCGATTTTGGCTTAAAGAGACTTAGGCTCGATTCGTTCCCAGATTAGAAATGGAACGTGATCGAAGTGCCGAGCTCACGCGGCCGTGCCACGCTCGCGAAGTCGTAGCCCCAGATGCCGTGGAAGAACCCGGAGTTCAGCTGGTACTCGTTGGTCAGGTTCGTGCCGAACACCGACAAATCCCACTTGCTGTCCGCCGGTGCGTAGGTCACGCGTGCGTTGAACGCACCGAAGTCGCCGCTCTCGTCGCTGTAGCCCGGCAGGATACCGGTGCTGTTATTGGCGTAGTAAGCCACACGCAGCGTCGGGTCAGGCGACCGCCAGTACTGGCTGACGTACGTATAGTCGAACCGCGTGACGAGCGAGCCGTTCTTCAGGCTTGCATCGTGCTGGACACCAAGATTGATCGTCTTCTTGGGCGCCTGGGGGAACTCCGTTTGGCCCGGTTTGTACGCTGCCGCGGTCGCGACCGTGATCTTGTCGTAGCCCGTGTCGAGCAACCCAAGGTTCACGTTGAACGTCAGCTTGCTCGTCGGTACCCAGATCATCTCGACCTCTGCGCCCTTTGCGTGCGCGGAACCCACGTTCTGCGGAACGACAGATCTCGTGTCGGTGCAGGGCGGGGTGCCGCCGGGTCCGGTGCAGACGCGCAGTGCCAGGTTCACCTGGATGTCTTCCCACGTCGTGTCGAACAGCGTGGCGTTCAGGCGCAGATGCCCGTTCGCCAGATCGGAACGGATACCGACCTCGAAGTTGTTCAGCGTCTCAGGCGTTACCGAATACAGCTGGAAGGTCGTCGTGCCCGGTAAGAGGACGAAGGTCGAGCCGCCGGAGTTGAAGCCCTGCGAGTAGCTCGCATAGCCCATGAACTCCTTCGTGAACTGGTACTTCGCCGACAGCCGGCCGGTGACTTTATCGAACGAGGAGGGCGTATACCCATTGTTCGCGGCAGCCGGATTCGACCTGATGCCCGCCAGCGGATCGCCAGAGAACTCGCGGTTCACGTAGTACGGCGCCTGGGTTGTCGGCGTCATGCTCTGCGTGAAGTTGTCCTGGTTATGGTCACGCAGACCGGCCGTCAAGGTGAACTTGTCCGTCAGGGACATCGTGACTTCGCCGAACAACGCGTAGCCCTTGGTGCCGGCCTCCGTCAGCGTTCCGCCAATGTTGTTGAAGTTACGCAGCGTCGAGAAGCCCTTGTAGAACGCGATACCGGCCTGGCAGTTGGCGGGGCCGTTCAGATTCGCAGGCACGGGGGCGACGGCCAGATCCTGGCAGAACTGGCTGTTGTAGAGAGCAGTCACGTTCGCGTTATCCCCACGCGTGATGGGGTCGGTGTTGAAATCCTCGAACGCGTAGGAAACGGCGCGCGTACGTCGGGTCTCTTCCCAGTAGAAGGCGCCCGCCACCCATTTCACTCGGTCGCCGCCGCCGGCGAGCTGAACTTCCTGGCTGAAGAAGTGAATGTGTTGGTTTGACGTGTCTTCGACCAAGCCGTACTGGCTATTGTCGTAGTCGACGAAGATCTTCGCGTACTGGTCGGTATAGCCGGTCAGGAAATCGAGCGAAAGCTTGTCGTTCAAGGCGAGCTTGACGTCGAGCGAGGCCTGATCCTTCTTGATCGTGTTCGGGATCGTGATTTCCGAGCGGTTCTCCCACTTCCCGACCTGGCCGCCGGGCCAGCCGGACATTTGCGAGTTCTGGTCGTAGGGCAGGCCCGCGTAGTTGTACAACTTGCCCGCGGTGGCCGGAGAGAAAGCCGTATCCAGCCAGACGGCGTCCGCGACGCGTGGCTCGACGAACGTGTCGTCCTGGCGGCTCACTTGAGCCCGGATGTCCAATTTCTCGGTCGGGGACCAGACGATATCGCCGCGCACGGTGGCCTGGTCGATGCCGCCAGCCTTTACGCCGGTCTGGAGGCTCCGGATGTAGCCGTCGCGATTCAAGTCGGCAAACGTCCACTTGGTCTTCACTTTGTCGCCGAGCGGCAAATTGACGCTCATCGTGGCGTCGTGGCGATTGAACGAACCGAGCGTGCCTTTGAACGTGGCGCCGAACTCGTCGGTCGGGCGCTTCGTGAAGATGCGCACGGCGCCGCCTTCCGAGTCGCGACCGAACAGCGTGCCCTGCGGGCCGCGCAAGATCTCGAGACGATCGATGTCGGAGAATTCCTCGTTCAACAGACCTGCAGTGCTGATCTGCCAAATGCCGTCGATGTAGGTGCCGACGTTGGGGATGCCGCGCACGCGGAAGCTCGTTTGGGCAGTACCCTGACCGCCGGCCTGACCCATGACGCTCAAGTTCGGAATCGTGGCGTTCAGATTCTCGACGTTCTGGAGGCCGCGCATCTCGAGACCTTGTCCCGTGACCGCGACGATCGAAATTGGAACCTCTTGCAGGTTCTCGGAGCGGCGAGTGGCCGTGACGACGATCTCTTCCAGGCCGCCTTGTTGAGCGGAGGCGGTTTGCACAGACAAACCTCCCACACCCGTTAGTGCTGCCATCACGGCAACGTGGACTCTACTCAACTTCATACGCGTACCCCCAGTTGGATTTAAGTGTGTCGGCCAGACTTCAGTCGGCGACTCTCGCAACGAACACGTTCGCTGAGCCCTCTCGGCCCAGCCCTGCAGAACAAGTTAACGATACGTAACTGTCCCTGCAGTTTTCTCCAGTCTGCAGAAAAAACACAGTTGGCGTCAATGGCGACGTCGAGTGTGGCTTTTTTGAGACTAGTACGTTGGATGCTACTAGAAATACCAGCTGTCGACGGGCTGTGCCGCGGTGGCGCTGGATTTCGGGTGGTTTCCGTCTCGTTACGGAAGCGTTGGTCGCCAGCAACGACGCGGGTTCTGGCTAGCCCAGAAAGCCGTCGGCGATAGACAAGGTTTGCGAGTTTGCGACGCCGTTTGGATGTTTCTGTTCAACGGCCCAACGCACCTCGACGCCGCCTTCAGAGCCGCCGGTCTCGCTCGCTACCGTCAGCTCGACGACGTCGCCCGCGCACCCCGCGAGGGGGGTGAGCAAGGGGAGATAGATCTGATCCCAGTGCGTGCGAGGGCTGAACGGGCTCGTGGAAAGGACTACTCCCGGCGCCAGGACGCACTCCCACCACAGGGCGAATCCATGTATCGGGGTATCCGCCAAAAGGCGCCAGCTGGCGGTGCCGGAACGACGGCTATCGATGTCGCCGCCAAAGTCGAGGGTGTCCCAGGCCGCAGCCGCCGTCGCTAATAGATCGCTGGGTTCGATCGCGAACACATACATGTTGTTGCGGGTCATGCGCTCAGCGTCGGACCAGTCGAGGCCGAAGCCGACGCTGCCCCAGCTCGCAAGGTCGCGCTCGAAACGATCGCTGGTGACCGGCGCCGCCCATTGCACGATCGAGCGGGGAATCAGCGTGCCGGCCGGCTTCAGGAACCGACGCGCGTCGCGCAACGTCTCGAGCACGTCCTCTTCATAGGCGAAGTTGCCGAGCACCTCCGCGACGACCACGTCTACACGCGGCGGATCGGCGACGTCGAGCGAACGTTCGGGGACGAAATTCAAACCGTCGATGCCGTTACGCGCCGCGATTACTTCCGCGAGGCCGAGCGCGGCACCGGGATCGTAGAGCCACACCTCGGGCGCGCCGAGTTGCCGCGCAAAGAATGCGAGCACGCCCGTGCCGGCGCCGATGTCCGCGACCGTGCTATGCCCGGGGCGGATCGCCTGCTCGAGGGCTGCGCGGAACGCGTCGTGGCGGACTCGGTCGGCGAGCATGCGTCGATGGAATTCGATCGACATGCCGGCTCAATGGGTCATCGCATACAGGATGTAGTTGATGTACGTCCGCATCCCCATGGCCGAGTACTTCTCGGGATAGTTCGGGGTGTCGGAATGCTCGACCGAGTCGCCGAGATCCATGTTGTGGCAGATGGCCACCATGACGCGGCCATGGTCGTCGTAGATGCCCCGCCACCGCGGTACGACGCCGTCTTGTTCGTAGGTACGGTGACTGAACAGAAACTGTGCGCCCGGAATTTGCTCGCGATGATTCAGGTCCCAGAACGTATGGAAGATCTGGTCGTCGTCCGGCAGCTCGACGATCGGCCTGTCCGGGAACACGCGCTGCATGCTCTCGACGAAGACGCGCCACTCACGCGAGCCATGGAAGTCGTCGACCATCAAGAAACCGCCGCGCAGCAGGTACTCTCGAAGCTTCGCAGCCTGCGCGTCCGTCAGATCCCACTGGCCGACCTCGACGGCATACAGCCAGGGCCAGTAGAACACGTCATCGCCGTCTTCGAGATTCACGGGTTGCTCGACGGAACGCGCGTCTACGAGGGTCAACCGGCGGACCATCTCCGCGACGTGCCGGTCGGCTCGCGGATAATCGATTGTCCAGGTGGTACCGCCGTACAGCCATTCGCTGCCCCAACCGATCGTGGGATACATCAGGCGTGCGAAGGACCATTCGCCGGCGTTCTGATAATCCGCGGGCAGTGCGAAGTCGTAGTACTCGACGCCTGGGTATTGCCGGAACGGCCGCGGTGCAGCCAAGGCGATGCCGACCAGACATAAAGCCGCCACTGCCGCGAGCAACGCACGGCGTCGGCGTGTTTTTCGAGGGCTCGCGGTAGGGCTAGAAACACTCACGCCGGGAGCATAACCAAGTCGACCGGATGCCGCACTACGACTGCGTTTGCGCCATCGCGTTCCACAGCCGCAGCGGGTATTCTTGGCGACCGTTTTCGCGCAGGCGCATCCGCCTATGAAAGACCTCACCCAAGGCTCGATCGTTCGCAACATCCTCGCCATGGCGGCGCCGATGGCGGCGGGGATGATCTTTCAGACATTGTATTTTCTCGTGGATCTGTATTTCGTTGCGGGCATCGGTGACGCGGCAGTCGCCGGCGTCGGTGCCGCGGGCACGTTGATGTTCGTGATCATGGCGCTGACGCAGGTGCTCGGCGTGGGCGCCGTGGCACTGATCGCGCAAGCCGTGGGCCGGCGCGACCGCGCCGATGCGAATCTCGTGTTCAATCAGTCACTGTTGTTCGCGGGTGCCTGCGCACTCGCGACGCTGATCGGCGGCTATACGCTGGCACGCGGCTACGTGGGCTCGATCGCGGCCGACGCGGCGACGCAGCAAGCCGGCGTCACGTATCTATATTGGTTCCTGCCGGGTTTGGCGCTCGGTTTTGCGCAGGTGGTCATGGGTTCGGCGTTGCGTGGTACGGGCATCGTCAAGCCGACGATGGCCATCCAGGCGTTGACGGTGCTCCTGAACGCGGTGCTCGCGCCGATCTTGATCGCGGGTTGGGGCACAGGCGTACCACTCGGCGTCGCGGGTGCTGGCCTCGCGAGTTCGATATCGATCGGGCTCGGCATCGTGCTGCTGGCCTGGTACTTCGTGCGGCTCGAGAAGTACGTCGGTTTCGACGCGCATTTGTGGCACCCGCAGCTCAAGGTATGGAAACGCATGCTCGAGGTCGGGCTGCCTGCCGGCGGCGAATTCGCGCTGATGTTCATCTACATGGGTGTCATCTACTGGGTCATCAGCGGCCACGGCGCCGCCGCGCAGGCGGGCTTCGGCATCGGCTCGCGCATCATGCAGTCGATCTTCATGCCTGCCATGGCCATCGCGTTCGCCGCCGGCCCGATCGCCGGTCAGAACTTCGGTGCGGGGCACGCCGACCGCGTCCGCGAGACCTTTGCCAAATCCCTCGGTCTGAACACTGTGGTGATGGTGTTCGTCACCGTGTTCCTGCAGTGGCGGCCCGAAGTGCTGGTTGGGTTCTTCACGCCGGAGGCCGAGGCGCAGGCCGTTGGCGCTACATTCCTGCGGATCATCTCGTGGACGTTCGTCGCGCAGGGCATCGTGTTCACGTGCTCCGGTGTATTCCAGGGGCTCGGCAACACGATTCCGGCCATGCTGAGCTCGGCCGTTCGCCTCGCGGTGTTCGTGCCGATGGCGGTATGGTTGTCGGCCCAGCAGGGTTTCCACCTCGACGAGGTCTGGTATCTGTCGGTCGCCACCGTCTGGCTGCAGGCCACAGTGAGCTACTTCTTGATGCGCCAGCAGTTCCGGCGGCGGCTCTCGGGGCCAATGCGCCAACCTACCGCAGCGCCCGTGGCGGCCGTCGCGGAAGGCTGAAGTTTTCGCACGGCCGGCGGCTGCGCCTTCGCGATCTACGCGTCGGCGGGTACCATCGCAGCTGTACCCACCCGTAACCCCTTTCGGGAGACAGGCATGCAAACACGATTCATCGCTTTGGCCGGTACCCTCGCGTTGGCGCTCGGCGCACCCGCGTTCGCGCATCACGGTTGGGGCGGCCAGCAAACGGACAAGACCGAAATCTCGGGCATGTTGAAGACCGACGTCAGTCTCTCCGGTCCGCACGCCACGCTGCAGATCACCGACGACAAGGGCCAGGTGTGGGATGTGACACTGGCGCCACCGCCGCGCACGCAGAACGCGGGTCTTAAGCCCGGCCTCATCCCGGTCGGCGCGAAGGTCAAGATCGTCGGCAATCGCAACAGCGATCTGAAGAAGTTCGAGATCAAGACCGTTCGCGTGACCTACGACGGCAAGAATTACGACGTCTATCCCGACCGGACCTGAACGCTAAACGATCCGGCTTCGCTTGGAGGCTTTGCTCGTCTGGCTCCAGGGCTCGCCACTCGGCGAGCTCATGCGCGGCATGGGGGTGTGGGCTTACGGGATCGTGAACCTCCTGCACATCTTGAGCGTGGCGACACTGTTCGGCTCGGTGCTCGTGCTCGACCTGAAGCTACTCGGCGCGTGGCGGCGTGCGCCGCTCGCCGCGCTCGAGCAACCGACGATTCCGCTCGCCGTCGTCGGCTTCTGCTGTGCGGCGTTGAGCGGCGCGTGCCTCATCACGACCAACGCGACCGACTACCGCGGCAATCCCTTCCTGCTGATCAAGTTCGCAGCGATCGCCCTCGGCTTGCTGAATGTCGCCATGGTGTCGTTGTTGCCGGCGTGGCGCGCGCGGCACGCCGAGCCGCTCGCGCCGAGCCAGCGCCGCACGCTGGCGGTTGCGGGCGGCACGTCGCTCGCGTGTTGGGTCACGGCCGCCGCGGCCGGCCGGATGATCGGGTACTGGTAATCGGTGGGGTCTGACCGGCCGTCACAACTGACGAAACAGGTGCGAGTACGCCTCGCTCACTGGCAGCAGCTCGCGTCGCTGTTTCAACTGCACTTCGAACGAGCCGTGGAACGAGCGGTGGATCGTCTGGATCGCAGCGACGTTCACGACGAAGCTGCGGTGGATTTGCCAGAACGAACGCGGGTCGAGTTTCTCCCGCATGGCCTTCAGCGTGTTGGTCAGCAGGTACTCGGCGTTTGCAGTGAACAGCGACGTGTATTTGTTCGCGGCGCGCAGATAGCAGATCTCGTCGGTCGTCACCACGCGTAACTCGCGGCCGTGCGGCACGGTGAGCCAGCGCACGTACGTAGTCTCAGCCGGCGCGGCCGCGCGCAGAGCTTCGGTGAGTCCCGTGAGATCGGCCGGCGTGTTGCGAACGCGTTCTTTCAGCCGCGTGACCGTCTTGGCGAGCCGCGCGACGGAGAACGGCTTCACGACATAGTCGAGCGCACCCTGCTCGAACGCGGCGGTCGCGTGCTCATTGAACGCCGTCACGAACACGACGTGCGAACGGCCGCTCGCCTGCTCGGCGATCTCGAGGCCGGTGAGCCCCGGCATGTGGATGTCGAGGAACAGGATCGTCGGTTTGTGGCGCTCGAACGCAAGCAAGGTAGCGGCGCCATCGCCAGTCTCGGCGCAGATGTCGAGCTCAGGCCATAAGGCGGAGAGGGCCTCGCGAAGCTCCACGCGCAGCAGCGGCTCGTCCTCGGCGATCAGCGCGGTCGGGGTCATGCCGGTGCCTCCTGCCCGGTGTCGACCGGCGCGAGCTTGTCGCGCAAGTTCGCTATCACTGCGTCGAGGCGCGTGTCGACATCGCTCCGGCCGTGCTCAAAACCCAGCCGCAAGTCGTCGAGCGTGGCAAGCAGCTCCACGGCGTCGATGTCAGTGCGGAGTGCGGCGAGCTGCGACCGCACGATGTTCTGTTCGCGCTGGGCGCGCTCGAGCTCCGCCGCGCGCACCCGCCGGACCAGCCGTTCGCGCCGCCGGTAGTCGAGGTATACGAGTGTGAACAGCACGCCGTACGTCAGCGTGTCGCCACCCGCATAGATCATCTGTCCGCGGCTCCGGGCCGGACTGGCGCCCGGCTGATCGGCATTCGTGTAGATCCCGAGCCGGGCGCGAATTTCGTGCTGAGCGACGGTCGAAAATACGGAGGCAACCAGGATCGCGAGCGCATAGGTGCGGAACGGGCGCGTGCCGCGTGCAACGGCCTGATCGGCAATCAGCACCGCCAACAGGATGCTGAACGCCATCGTTTCCTCGATCACGAGCCGGGACCACACGAACGTCGGCGGAGGGGAGGACGGGTATACGAAGAGAAGTAGCGCGAACACATCGAGCATGGCCGCGAGCAGTTGAGCGAGCAGTACCTTCTGCCACGTGAACGTCCGCAGCACGTCGCGGCCGAAGGCGAGTGCGGCGCGCATCATGTCGCAGCACCTTCATGCAGCGGTAGCTGCACGTTGGCGACGAACCCACGGGGCTCGCCGGGCCCCACGTCGAGCGCGGCGCGTGCGCCGTACAAAATCGATAGGCGCGCACGCACGTTGGCGAGGCCGGCGCCGTGCCCTTCCGTCAGGTTGAGGCCGCGGCCATTGTCGGCCACCTGCAGGTGGAGATCGCCGCCGCGCTGTTCCGCACGCAGGCGCACAAAGCCGCCTTCGGCGAGCGGGTTCAGTCCGTGCTTGATCGCGTTTTCGACTAGCGTTAGCAGCAGCATCGCGGGTATCGGCACGTGAGCGAGATTTTTCGGCACGTCGATCTCATACGCGAGGCGGCTGCCCATGCGAATGCGGTGGATACGCAGGTAGGCGTCGACGAGCCGGGCCTCCTCGCCGAGCGTCGTCTGCGGTGCATCTCGTCTCGCGAGCGTGACCGAAAAGTACTCGATTAGGTCGCCGAGCATAGCGGCGGCTGCCTTCCGATCGAGTCGCGCGAGCCGGCGCACGTTCGCGAGCGTGTTGAATAGAAAGTGCGGAGCGACCTGAGCCTGCAGCATGCGCAAGCTCGCGTCGCGCAACCGCGCATCGGCGTTGATGCCGTCGATCTCGACGCGCAGCAAGGTTCCGGCTATCGCGAGCGCGCGATAACGAAATTCGAGCACGACCGCCAGCAGCACCGTAAAGATCGCGACCTGCAAATGGGCGAACATACCCAACTCGACGCCCGTGACGAGCGCCGGCAGAGGCGAGACAACGCTTGCGAACACCGCCGTCGACGTCGTGAGCGTAAGGCACGCGTACCTGTGCCATCCCGAGGCAGGAGCGAGATTGCCGGCGACAACAAGTATGGGCAGAGAGGCGGCCATCGCCGCGGACAGCACTAGGCACGCATGGCCGAACCAGGCAAGGCCGATCAGTGGCGTTTGGTATGGTAAATCGCTTGCGGTGCGTTGCAGCGCCGTCGCGAGGATCACGAAGGCGAGCAGCGCGCTTGCGTGCCCGAGGCCCGCGAACGCGGCGCGTATCCTCGGCCGCCCGAGGCTGTATCGCAGGCGAAGCTGTGTATCGCTGACGCTCATCGTCGGGAACCGCTGCAGTTGCGGAGCCGATCATAGCCCCTCACGCGCGCGGGAGAGGGCCAGCCGCGCGGTGTCGCGCCGGCGTGGCCGGCACTCCCTCCGGAAGCGTGCCCGTTCACTCCCGAGGTGTGCTGCTTCGTCGGAATTTCATGGATCGCGACGATGGTGTCGCGAGAATGCGGCCGTCCGAGCATCGCAAACACTCAAGGGAGATCTCCAAGATGCAACTCGCTAAAACAAAACTAGCCACGGCCGTGGGTGCCGTGCTGGTCGCCGCGTGTTTTACGTCAACCGCCTATGCAGGTTGCGGGTCGTTCGACTTGCAGCCCGCACCGAATGGCCAACAGGCCGCGCCGTCGCAGCCCTCGCCGGAAGCTCCGGGCGTCAATGGATTCAAGGGCGTGCAATTCGTGCAGGCCGCTGCCACTGCGTCGTTCCTGCGCACCGACTGGCGGTGGGACGATGCCGCGCCGATCGTCGGGATGTGGCATTTCCAGTTCATCGTCGCCAACGGAACTCCACAGGGAGTTGTCATAGACGATGGCTTCGCCACATGGCATGAGGACGGCACGGAAATCATGAACTCCGGACGCGCGCCGAAGACGAGCAACTTCTGCATGGGCGTATGGAAGCGGGCCGGTGCTGCGACGTTCAGCCTGAACCACTTCGCACTGTCGTGGACGGACGATGGCGAGCACTTCATTGGGCCGACGAACATTCGCGAGACGGTGACTGTCGATCGGCGCGGCAACACTTACACCGGCACTTTCTCTATCACGCAGTACGACACGGACGGCAAGACAAAGCTCGGCGGCGTGTCCGGCGCCGTGAAGGGAACGCGCATCAATCCGTAGTCGCGATCGTTTGCGGTTTCTGTGTGGCGCCCGCCCTGTACCCCCGGCGGGCGCCACGTTTCCGGAAGCAGCGCGACCCGTGTCAGCGGGCCGCTGGTTTCGCGAGTCGCTCGATCACGAACGCGGCGACGTCGCGAATCTGCTCCGGCGTCAAGCTCGCGCCGAATGCCGGCATCGCGTTGCGGCCTTCGCTCGCAACTTGCAGCACGACGGCGGCACTGCGCAGTTGCTGCAGCGTCGGCCCGCCGCCGTGACCGCCTTCGCCTTGTTCGCCGTGGCAGAACACACACGCCGTGTTGAATACGGTTTCGCCGTTCGCGACATTCGGTGGGCCGCCCGCGCCCGGTGCGAACGTCATCAACGAGCCGCCCGGCGGTACGGGCTCGAGTGTGCCGTCGAGCGCGAACAGCCACAGACTGTCGCCGCGCGAGCTGCCGCCGAACTGATTGCCGGCGGAGTAGGCGACGACATATTGCTTGCCGTCGCGCTCGAACGCGCTGGCCGGCGAGTTCATGCCGGCGCCCGTTTGAAATTCCCACAGTTTCGCGCCCGTTGCAGAATCGAGCGCCTGCAGCCGGCCATCGTTGCGGCCGACGAACACGAGGCCGCCGGCCGTTGCGAGGGAGCCGCTGTAGCACGGCTGTGCCCACTGTTGCTGCCACACGAGCTTGTTCGTGTGCATGTCGAGCGCGGCGAACACGCCGAGCGCGTTCATGTGGAAACCGCCGATGCCGCCGCCGATGTACTCAGCGCCTTCACGCGGGCGCTCGGCCGTGACTTCTTTCGACAGATACGACCAGATCCGGTCCGCCGCGCACACGTATAGATAGCCGGTGGTTGGGTCGTACGAGCTCGGCGGCCAGTTCACGCCGCCCGGCGGCCCGGGTTTGATCAGCGTGGGTGTCGTCCAGAACGGCGTGAAGATCTTGCCGCCGTTCACGAGTGTGGTGCCCTCGGGCGCGATCGCGATCGACTGCGGTATGAACGCGTCGCCGCGCGGATACGGCTGCGTCGCGACTGTGCCCTGACGCGGCTCCTGCAGCACGGGCCGCTCGTCGATGCCGACCAGCGGTTTACCGTTCGTGCGATCGAGGATATAAACCCAGCCGGTCTTGCTCGCTTGCGCGATGCCTTTGCGTGGGACTCCGTCGATCGTGAGATCGAACAACGCGACCGGGGACGCCGCGTCGTAGTCCCAGATGTCGTGGTGCACCTGCTGGAAGTGCCACCGGTACTTGCCCGTCTTCGCATCCACGGCGACGACGGACGTCGAAAACAGGTTGTCGCCTTTGCGACCGGAGCCGTTGTAGTCGGCTCCGGGATTGCCGGTGGCAAAGTACAGCAGGCCGAGCTCGGGATCGACCGCCGGCGTGTTCCACACCGGTGAGCCGCCGTCCTGCCAGAGTTCATTGTCCTGCGGCCACGTGTTGTGACCGACTTCGCCCGGGCCCGGCACCGTGTAGAAAGTCCACGCGAGCTTGCCGTTGCGTGCGTCGAAGGCTTTCACGCGGCCGCGGATACCTTTTTCGCCGCCCGCGAAGCCGGTGTACACGAGGCCGTCGTAGTAGAGCGGCGCCGACGTGATCGTGTAGCCCTCTTGCCAGCGCTCGGCTTGGATGGACCATGCGACTTTGCCGCTGCGCTGATCGAGCGCAACGAGCCTGCCGTCGAGCTGGCCGATGAACACCTTGCCGTCACCGAGCCCCACGCCGCGGTTCGTCCAGCCGCAGCACACGGCGGTGTTCTTCGCGTCGAGATTCGCACGGTACTCCCAGAGGATCGCGCCGCTATCCACGCTCACGGCGAATACGTCGTTCGCGCCCGTCGCAATGTAAATCACGCCGCGATACACGATCGGCTGCGCTTCGCCCGAGTACTGTTGGCCTAAACCGGAGCCGCGCAGGTGCGTGCGCCACACGCCTTTCAGGTTTTCGACGTTGCTGCGGTCGATCGCCTTCAGCGGCGAGTAACGCTGGTTTCCCCAGTTGCCGCCGTTCGTCGGCCAGCCATCAGCGGGGGCGGCGACGAGATCGTTGTTACGGAACGCGGGCGCGCGCGCAATCGTTTGCGCCACGGCGTGCGTTGCGAGCACGAGTGTGGCGAGTGTGATGACGGAGCTGATCTTCATGAGCGTCACTTCACTTGCCGGCCGGCACTGGGTCGAGGGTGCCGTCGAGCGCGAACAGCCACACGCTGTCGCCTTTGACCGAGCCCGAGAACACGGCGCCCGCGGAATAGGCGACGACGTACTGCTTCCCGTTGTGTCCGAACACGCTGACGGTGGAGTTCATGCCGGCGCCGGTCTGGAATTCCCACAGTTTGTTGCCGTTGCTCGAGTCGAGCGCTGTGAGCCGACCGTCGCTTCGGCCGACGAACATGAGGCCACCGGCCGTTGCGGTCGCGCCGCTGTTGCACGGACTGGCCCAGTGTTGCTGCCACACGATCTTGTTCGTGTGCATGTCGAGCGCCGTGACCGTGCCCTGTGGAGGCAGCGGCTGGCTGCCGAAGTTGCCGCCGATGTAGAGCTCGGCCGGCGGCGGCTCGGTGTCCGCGATGTCCCACGCGCGAAATGCGCTCGGGTTGTCGCGTGCGCACACGAACATGTGGCCGCTCACGGGGTCGAGCGCACTCGGCGGCCAGTTCGCACCGCCGCTGATGCCCGGTTTCGCCACCAGATACTCGGTCCAGTACGGCGTGAAGATCTTGCCGCCGTTCACGAGCGTATAGCCCTCGGGCGCAATGTCGATCTGCTGCGGCACGAACGCGTCGCCGCGCGGGTACGGCTGCGTTGCGGCGGTGGCTTGGCGCGGCTCCTGCGGCACGGCGCGTTCATCGATGCCAACGAGCGGCTTGCCGTCGGTGCGGTCGAGGATGTACACCCATCCCGACTTGCTGGCTTCCGCGACGGCCTTGCGCGGTTTGCCGTCGAGCGTGATGTCGAACAGGATGACGGGGCTCGCGCTGTCGTAGTCCCACAGGTCGTGATGCACCTGTTGGTAGTGCCAGCGATATTTCCCGGTCTTCGCGTCGAGCGCCATGATCGACGACGTGTAGAGATTATCGCCCTTACGAATCCCGCCGTTGAAATCGGGGCCCGGGTTGCCGGTCGAGAAGAAGATCAAGCCGAGCTCGGGATCGACGGCGGGCGTCTGCCACACCGTTGCGCCGCCGTGCGCCCAGATCTCGTTGTCTTGCGGCCAGGTCTCGTTGCCGGGCTCGCCGCGGCCCGGAATCGTGTAGAACGTCCATGCGAGCTTGCCGCTCTTCGCGTCGAACGCTTTGACGCGGCCGCGTACGCCGAGCTCGGCGCCGGCGAAGCCGACGATCACGAGCCCGTTGTAGTACAGCGGCGCGGCGGTGATCGTGAAGCCTTCCTGCGGCTTCTCGGCTAACGTCGACCACACGGTCTTGCCGCTCCTCGCGTCGAGCGCGACGAGCTTGCCGTCGAGCTGGCCGATGAAAATCTTGCCGCCGCCCGCCGCGACGCCGCGGTTCGTCCAGCTGCAGCACACCGATTTGTTATCCGGGTCGAGATGCGCGTGGTAGTCCCAGAGCGTTGCGCCGGTATCGACGTTGATCGCGAACACGTCGTTCGCGCCGGTCGAGACGTACACCACGCCGTCGATGACGAGCGGTTGCGCCTCGCCCGAATATTGCGGGCCGACGCCGGAGCCGCCGAGCCGCGCGCGCCACACGCCTTTGAGCTTGGCGACGTTCGTCCGGTCGATCTGCGTCAACGGCGAGTAGCGCCGGTTGTACCAGTCGCCGCCGTTCGTGGGCCAGCCGACCGTCGGTGGCGCGACGTGTTGCGTGTCACGCGTGACTTGTGCGAACGAAGGGGAGGCGAGAGCGGCGAGCAGTGCGCCAGCCGCGAGTGCCGAAGTTGTGCAACAACGCAAAACCTGACTCCTATCTTAGTGGGGCAGTTTAGTGGCGACGTAAGCAGCGACGTCGCGGATCTGCTCGGGTGTCAACGCGCCGACAAACGAGGGCATTTCTCTGCGGCCTTCGCTGACGGTTTGCACGACGAACACGGCTTCGCGCGCGTCCGCGAGCGGCTTGCCGCCGCCATGCCCGCCTTCGCCCTGGTCGCCGTGGCAGAAAACGCACGCGGTTTCGTACACCTGCCGACCTTGGGTCGGGTCGGCCGCTCCCTGCGCGGCGGCGTTCAGCGTCAGCAACATCGCCGCGCCGGGTGCCGGTACCGGCGCGAGTGTGCCGTCCAACGCGAACAGCCACACGCTGTCGCCTTTCGGAGATGCCGCGAACAGATTGCCGGCCGAGTACGCGACGACGTACTGCTTGCCGTGGTGCTCGAACACGGTGACAGGCGCGTTCATGCCCGCGCCGGTTTGGAATTCCCACAGCTTTGCGCCGTTACTCGAGTCGAGCGCCGTGAGCCGGCCATCGTTGCGGCCGACGAACGTGAGCCCGCCGCCCGTCGTCGTCGAGCCGCTGTAGCACTCGTCGCTCCACTGCTGCTGCCACGCGATCTTGTTCGTGTGCATGTCGAGCGCCGCGAAGACGCCGAGGCGCGGCATGGATGAGCTACCGAAAGCGCCCGCCACGAAGCGCTTGCCGGTCACCGGCTCGGGGTCGGTGTC
>JBDTOT010000054.1:0-28542 GCA_039933105.1 Gammaproteobacteria bacterium
GCAGCATGCTCGTCCTGATCGGTATCTGTTCACTGATTTACTTCCTCGACGGCCTGATCCACTCGATCCTGGGGCCGCTTGCACCGCAACTGGCGCGTTCACTCCACCTCGGCAACACCGACCTCGGGCCGATCTTTTCCGCCAACCTCGTCGGCCAATGCGTAGGGCTCGTCGTTTTCCCAATGCTCGTGGGTCGGATGGGACAGCGGGGAATTGTGTTGGTGTCGCTGATCGGATTCGGGCTTGCACAAGCCGGGTCGGCGCTGGCCGTCGACGCAACGACGCTGTTCGTCTGGCGTCTCGTAACGGGCGTCTTCCTCGGGGGGTGTCTCCCTAGCGCCCTCGCGATCGTCACGGAAATCGCACCCGACAAACGCCGTGGATTGGCGATCATGATCATGTTCACCGGCTACGGACTCGGCGCTACCGTGGCGGGATTGGTCGCCGCCGCGTTCGCAGAGATCGGCGGCTGGCGCGCCTCGATGGTCGGCGTCGGCGCTGTTTGCATGGCAGTCGCGCTCGTTGCCTGGGTGTGGCTGCGCGTCCCGGCGCGGCGTGAGGGCGGGGACACGGATGGTCGCGCGCAGCGGAACCCGAGTCCGCTGCAGATCCTGTCGCCGCGCTACCTCGTCGGTACGTTGGCGCTGTGGGCGTTGTTCATCTCGATGCTCACGATCAGTTACTGTTTGAACTCCTGGCTGCCGACCTTGCTCGTCGAGGTCGGCAGAGATCAGAGCCTCGCTGCGCTCTCCGTTTCGATTTTCTCGTTGGGCGGAATCATCGCCGCGCTGGGTGTGGGTGTGCTGATCGATCGTTTCGGCGCCCACCGAACGTTGATGGCCTTCGTGGCAATGTCGGCCGCGCTGTTGCTCCTCATCGGCCAAGTGCTGGCGTCCGCGTCGCCCATGCTGCTGATGGTGCTGCTCGCGCTGTGCGGTTTCTTCACCCTCGGCGCCTACGGCGGCGTCAACGTCGTACTCGTCGGCTTCTATCCGGACGAACTGCGAGCTCTTGGCATCGGTTGGAGCAAGAGTGTCGGTCGTTTTGGCACGCTGATCGCGCCCGTGCTGATCGGCGTGGGATTGAGCGCCGGAATCGCGGAGACGACAGTCATGTCGTTGTTCGCGGTGCCCGCGGTCACGGCCGCATTGTCCCTGATCGTGATTGCGATAGCGGCGGGCAGGCCAGCGGCGCGCTAGTTTTTTAGCTGCGCCTGCACCATGCGCTGCTCGATGGCGCCGAAAACGCTGCGCCCATCGGCGTCGAACACTTCGATGCGCACGCCGTCGCCGAATCGCATGTACTCCGTGATGGCGCGCCCGTGTTCCGCGATCTCGATCGCGCGCCTTTCCGCAATGCACGCCGAGCCTACGTTGCGATAATCGGGGTTCGATATCGTTCCCGAGCCGATGATCGTGCCCGCGCTCAAGTTGCGCGAGTAGGCGGCGTGCGCGATCAGTTCGTGGAAACCGAACCCCATGAGCCCGGCATCCGGATTGCCGAACCATTGGTCGTTCCATGCAATCTTGACCGGAAGGCAGACGCGGCCGTTTCGCCACGCGCTGCCGAGCTCGTCCGGCGTTACGGCCACGGGGCCGAAGCTTGTCGAGGGCTTGGCGTGAATCCAGCCGAAGCCCGTTCTCTTCTCCAGCGCCGCGAACGATCTCAGGCTGGCATCGTTGACAAGCATGATGAGCTTCGCGTGCGGAAGAGCACTCGCGGCTGGCGTCGCCATCGGGACGTGATCGACGACGACAGCAAGCTCGGCCTCGAAATCGATGCCATCGGCTTCGGAAGGCAAGGGCGTGTCCTGGCTGGCGCCTATGAAGTCGTCCGAGGCGCCCTGATACATTAGCGGGCGCTTGCGCGCCGCTTCGTCGAACTCGTGATTGAACGCGCGCGCCATGAGTTCGCCATGCGTATGAAAGGCGGAAGCGTCGAGCCATTGCCAGGTGCGTGGTAGTGGCGCGGCAAGATCCTGCGTTCGCAGCGCAAACTCGTCCTCCACGCTACCGCGGTTCAACGTTTCGGCCAACGCCCGCAGTCGCGGCTCGCTCGCCTGCCACGACTGAAGCGCAGTCAGCAGGTTTGGCGCAACGCTCTTCGCGCTGAGGGCGCGCTGCAGGTCCGAAGAAACGACGAGGAGTTGGCCATCTGCGGAGCCATCATGCCGTGTTGCCAGTTTCATGTTTGAATGAAGTCGTGCTCCGGGTGGTGCACGACGAGCACAGGGCACAGTGCGCGGCGTATGACCCTTTCCGCGACGCTACCAGCGAACAAGTGATCGACGAACCCCAGGCGGTGTTTCCCCATGACGATGAGCTCGACATCGAGCTCTTGCGCACAGGCCACGATCGCGTCGCCGGCGCCGCTGGGCGCGGCGCGCTGCAGGTATGCGGCGCGCGTATCGCGTTCTTCCTCCGGCGAGAGTAGTTTCGCAAGGTCTTCGCGCGCGGCATTCTTCGCGACTTGCTCAGGATCCGGCTCGGTGGCGGGTACGCCGTCCAGCAGCAGCGTTTCCATCACGCGCTCGGTCTCGAGCGCGGCGTCGAGTTCTTTCACTCCGAACACATGTACGAGATAGAGCTGCGCGTTGAATTGCCGCGCAAACGCCACGCCGTATTTGATGGCCGTCCTCGACGGCTCGCCGAGATTCGTCGGCACCAGGATACGCGTCAGTGCGAACACGGCTTCCTCCTCCTTTTCTTTGCGCGCGCTCAGTTCACGATGGCCTGGCGCACTGCGTTCTCGAATACGGCATGGCCGATCGCGGCCTGCCCGCCCTGAATGAAGAAAATCGTGACCATCTGCTCGGTCGGCTCGATCCAGAAGCTGACACCCGTGCCGCCCGCCCACCCATACGCACCTTTCGATACCGCGAGCTCGGCCGCGAGCGGGTCTTGCACCACCTGCATGCTGAGCCCAAAGCCCATGCCGTGAGCGGGCCGGCCGAACTGGCCGTTGACCATGTCGCCCGTGTGGTTCGAGGTCATCAGCTCGATCGTGCGCGGCGAGAGAAAGCGTTTGCCGTTCAGCTCACCGCCGTTCAAGAGCATCTGTGCGAGCTGCAAGTAATCCTCGGCCGTGGCCGCTAGGCTATCGGCGCCGGAGAAGAACACAGGGTCGAGGGTGCGCGGCTGTACGTCGAGCTTGCCTTCTCGCCGAGTGTGCATCGACGCCACGCGCTGCGCGCGCGAGTCGCTGAACGAGAAGCCAGTGTCTTTCATGCCGAGCGGCTTGAAGAGATGCTCGTCGAGGTACTTGTCGTACGTCTGGCCCGA
The DNA here is from genome assembly GCA_039933105.1 of Gammaproteobacteria bacterium. Classification (GTDB taxonomy): domain Bacteria; phylum Pseudomonadota; class Gammaproteobacteria; order Steroidobacterales; family Rariloculaceae; genus FEN-1219. The sequence goes on from JBDTOT010000054.1 coordinate 3,282, forward strand.
GACCACCTCGACGATGCGCGACAGCACGTCGAAGCCCGCGAGGCCGCTGTAGCGCCACAACGTGCCAGGCTGGAAATCGAGCGGTGCCTTGCCGAGCTTAGGGATGTACGTGGCGAGCGTGTCGGTGGGCACACGCGGCGACGCTTTGTCCGCGACGCGGTTGCCGAGCCCGCCGCTCAAGAGTCCCGAGCCGTGCTTCAGCAGATCACCGACGGTGACTGCTCGCGTTGCCGAGATCAGGTCGTAGCCTTCCGCGCCGTTCGGTTTCGCGACCGCCACCATCGCAGGCGCTGCGAACTCCGGGATGAACTTCGACACGGGATCAGAGAGCCGAATGTCGCCGCTCTCGGCCACTCCCTGCGCCTCGAGATGTGCGATGCGGCCGCGCCGGGCCACGAGCGTCACGACGCCCGCGATGTTGCCGGCCTCGATCTGCGCCTGCATCGCGGTGTGCACGCGTTGCAGCCGTTCGGTCGAGAGGCCCACGCTTTCCGGCTTTGCCGTGGGCACCGAGCCGGCGCCCGCTGTCGCCGGCCACCCGGCCGCCAACACCCACGCGGCTCCGAGCAGCGCGCACGCTGCCGCCTTGAAACCCTTCGTCATGTGCCGATCCCCTGTCCCCAACGCCCGATCATCGTAACGCAGCGCCGGCGCCGCGGCGCCGTGGCACCCGTGTCCGAAGTCCCCTATGCTGGGCGTTGCCTTGGCAACTGGGGGGCCAGTTTGCCGGGCCTCAAACACGAAGGAATACGCATCATGAAGCTACGCATCGATGTGCTTGCCGCTGCTGTGTGCGGCGCTGCCGCGCTTGTTGGTACCACCGCGGCCAACGCCGCCACCGCGTGCGCCGATCTCAAGAACCTGAAGCTGCCGGATACCACGATCACGATGGCCGAGAAGGTGCCGGCCGGCGAAATCAGTCTGCCGGGCGGGTTCGGTCCGCCGGGCACGATGCAGAAGTTGAAGGTGCCCGCCATGTGTCGCCTTGCGGGTGTCGTGACGCCGGCCATCAAGTTCGAAGTCTGGCTGCCGGAAGGCAGCGCATGGAACGGCCGCTACCAGGCTGTCGGCGGCGGCGGTCTCGCAGGCGTCATCAGCTACTCCGCGATGGCCGAAGCCGTGCGCGGCGGCTACGCGTCCTCGTCGACCGACACGGGCCACGAGGTGAGCGACACCGCGAACACGTGGACGCTAGATCGTCAGCGCGTCACTGACTACGGCTACCGCGCGATTCACGAGATGACAGTGAAGGGTAAAGCCGTCATCGACGCCCACTACGGCAAGGTGCCGGAGTATTCGTACTTCAACGGCTGCTCGACAGGGGGACGCCAGGGCCTGATGGAAGCGCAGCGGTACCCTGACGACTTCAACGGCATCATCTCCGGCGCGCCCGTGAATCGTTTCACGAATCTGCACATGGGCCAGTTGTGGACGGCGCACGCCACGCTGAAGAATCCGGGTGCCGCGCTCACGCGTGACGACCTGACGAAAGTCAGCGCTGCCGTGATGGCGCAGTGCGATGCCGCCGATGGCGTCAAAGATGGTGTCCTGGCCGATCCCCGCACGTGCAAGTTCGATCCGAGCACGCTGCAAGGCTTCAAGCCGGAGCAGATCGAAGCGCTGAAGATGATCTACAAAGGCGCGGTGAATCCCCGCACGGGCGTGCAGATCTATCCCGGCCTCGAAGTCGGCGGTGAAGGTCCGCAGCCGAACAATCCGGGCTGGGGCCTGATCATGAACGGCAAGGACATCTTCGCTATCGATGCACCCGTGCTCGGCGGCATGGGCTTCGACAACCCGCGGTGGGATTGGAAGACGTTCGACTTCGATAAGGACGTCGCGCTCGTCGACGCGAAGCTGTTCGGCACGTTGAACGCGAGCAACCCCGATTTGAGCGACTTCAAGAAGCGCGGCGGCAAGCTGATCGTGTACCACGGCTGGAGCGATCCGGGCGTGATGCCGCAGCAGACGCTCGATTACCTAGCCAGCGTTCGCGATTTCGCCGGCAAGTCGACGGGCGGCGACGGCGGCGCGTACACGGACGAGTACGTGCGTCTGTACATGCTGCCTGGCGTCGGTCATTGCCGCGGCGGCGCCGCTCCCGACCAGGCTGACTGGATGAGCGCGCTCGCGGGCTGGGTGGAAAAGGGCAAGGCGCCGGCGAGCCTCGAAGGCCGCCGCGAGGACATGGGCAAGGTCGTCATGACGCGGCCGTTCTGCCCGTATCCGCAGGTCGCGAAATACAAAGGCACGGGCGACACGAACGACGCCAAGAACTTCGAGTGCGCCGCAGCTAAGTAACCGGACGATACCGTTGCGCCGGTCGCGCCTAGCACTTGTGCTAAGGCGAACCGGCCGGTCTCGAATTCGTGCGCCGCCAAGCAGGTGCTACGCTAGCGGCCATCCGTCAGGGGTGGCGGCATAAGCGTTTGATGCCTGGAGGGGGCACGAGCATGGCGACGATTAGCGACGTTTCGATCATCGACACGAACAAGGCCCAGGCGAAAGCCGTACCGTCCGGTTTGGAACGGCTCGTGTGTGGGCCCGACAACGGCTCGAAGAACCTCACGGTCTATCGGCGCACGATCGAAGCGGGCAAGTCGCTCGACGTGCACGCCGGCAAGGATTACCACCTGCTGTATCTGATGCAGACCCCGAAGAAGGGCACGCTGGAATACAAAGGTAAAACGAACCTGGCCGAGGAGGGCGCGGGAGTGCTGCTCGTGCCGGGCGAGTCGGCGCGTATCGAAGTCTCGGACTCGAGCCTCGATCTTCTGCATATGATCGTGCCGCAGCCGCCGGCCGCGGTCGAAGACGGATTGCCGGGCGGGCCGGGCTATTTCTTCAACCGCAAAACATTGCGTGGTTTGACTGATGCGAGCGGCGGTCGCGTGCGGCGATTCTGCGCCGAGTCCGCCGTGCGTTTGCTCGATGGCAGCCGCCTCACGTCCACGAACGCGATTCAGGCGGGCGAGATGCACTACCACGACGGTGGCGCATCGCCGTACCACCTGCACAAGGGCACGCCTGCGAATCCGGAAGGCGCCGCGCATGTGTACATGACGTTCAAGGGCCGAGGCAAAGTCGAAGTCGGCGACACGTCGCAGGAGATCGATCCCGGCACGCTCGTGTTCTTCCCCACCGGTGTGCCGCATCGCCTCCGCGCGCACGGGGGGCCACTCGACTATTTCGAGATTCAGGCCTGGCGCAGCTTCAAGACCACGATCCTGAGTCAAGAGACGCAGGGCTTGAAGTGGTTCTACGAAGCCGAGAAGCCGGGCGCCGCGCTCGTCGAGTGGAACCAGAGCTAGGCTTGCGCCGTTCGGTTTGCGGATTCCTGATCGCGCCGTAGCGCTACTGCGTCACCGTCACGCGGCCGGCCTCGACGTTCACGCTGCGGATCTGCGCGGGCAGGTCGAACGAGTCGTCGAGCCCAAACCCCTGCGGGTGTTCGGGCGTGCGCGTATAGAAGCGCAGAATTTCTTCGGCTATGCGCTTCGGCACCGGAATACCCGCCACGGTGGCGGATTCGAAACTTCCCATGCCGACGCCGTCGCGCGCGACGACGAACCCCGTGGCGACGACTTCGACCGCGCCCGTCACGAATGCGAGCGGATCGAGGAGGCCGCGTTGCTTCGCGCCCCCTATGGCGTCGAGATCTATCGTGGCTCGTGCCGTGACTCGGCCGCCTTCGCCGGTCGAGAGGTTCGGCTCCGTGATGCCAGTCGGCAGGAACTTCGGTCCTTCAACCTGCAAGTAGGCGTTGGCCTCGGCGTCCGTGAATGCGGTGCGCACCGGTTCCGACTTGGCCGGTCGCGGATGCGCGGCGGCGTCTTGCATTCGCGCGACCTTGGCCACCATCGCAGCGGAGTTCTTGTGCAGGGCGTCTTGAGCGTTCGCCGACGTCAGCGCGAGCATGCTCGCGGTGACTAGAAGCGCATGGAGCGGAAATAGGATGTTCGAGCGCATGTGACACATATAACAGATGTGACACGGGCATGCGCCGTGCGTTCCCGCACTGACGAGCACCGCTGAACGCCTATTTCTTCTGCTTGGCTTCGTTCGCGCGTGCGGCGGAGAGGATGTTGCGCAGGCCGAAGTTGCCTTCGTGGCATTCGAACGGTAGCGAAGGCTGTTGTTCCCGGCCGAGTGGCATCGCGATCGTCCACGGCGCGGTCCACGTCGCGGGATCGTCCATCGTGACGGACCACGCCACCTTGTCCTCCGCCACGCGCCGGAATCGCTCCGTCAACTTCAACTGACCTGGTATCGCACCGCGATACACCGTGAGCGGATGGAAGTTCGTGCTCTCGACGACGAGCGTGTCGCCTTCCCAGTGGCCACGGGCGTCGCCCATGTGCAACTGGATCGGTTTGCCGACGTGCGGCCCACCGTCGATCGGGATCACGCGCGCCTCGTGAATGATCTCGTACGTGATCGTGACGAAGCCCGGCGACTGGAAGATGCCGTACACGTTGCCGTACATCACGGGGATCATCGAGCCCGGCAGGCCGCGGCTGATGCAGCGATCGAGCGCGCCGAAATCCTTCGGGCTATTGAACTGGCCGCCTTGGAAGCTGCTGCGTTGCGGCCCCGCGTGGCGCGCCTGCGCTTCCGGCGTCAGCGCCGGGATCTTGCCGTCCTTCGGCTCGACGATGAGCCACGGCTGCGCGCGCTTCGTGAGATCGAGGTTGTCGAGCCACCAGTGATCGGGGCCGCGCGGCCCCGGCGCCAACGATGCGACCATCTTGTCGGTCGCTTGTTTGCGCACCTGCGTGAGGATTTCCGGCGTGATGTCCGCGAGCGTCTTGCCTTCGAACTCCGCGGGCCGCTCGAGTGGCGTGGCGTACTCGTTGTCGTTTGCCCACGTGCCCTGAAGGTCGGGCTCGCCCCACGACGTGCGCGGCGCCTTGTACTCCTGCGCGTGCGTAGCCGCCGCCAACGCCAGTAACGCAATCAGTATCCACCGCTGCATAACGCTTCCCCCTGTGCCGCATCTTGCGGCGAGGGGTTTCGGTCGTCAACGCGACGGCAGAGGTGCGACTAGGTGGTCAAGTGCTCCAATGGCGCGGCGCTCGTGCTATCCGGGAACACCGCACGTTCGAGAGCCGATTCCGCCAGACCGAACCGTTCGGCGAGTACGCTCTTGAACACGCGGCGCAGATCGGTGGTCGGCTTCAAATCGCGGTTCTCGTAGAGCTCCCGCGCGGCGAGCCCCGGCCAGTCCGAGACAATGCGGCCGCCCTTCACCGCACCGCCCGCGAGGAACGCGACGCCCCCGGTGCCGTGATCGGTGCCGCGCGTGCCGTTCACGGCCACAGTGCGGCCGAACTCCGTCACGACGAGCACGGTCGTGTCGGCCCACACGGGGCCAAGCTCGGTCTTCAACGTCTGAATGCCGGCGTCCAAGCCTTTCAAGCGCGTGGCCAAGTTGCCCTGCGCGCCGCCCTGATTCGCGTGGGTGTCCCAGCCGCCGACGTCCACGACGGCGATCCGCGGGCCATCCGGGCTCTTCAGGAAACGTGCGGCGGCGTTCACGAGCGGTGTCACCTGCTGCTGCGAGCCGCCCATCGCGCCGTTCGCGGCGTCGCCGGCGATCGTGCGCGCGTCGAGCGCCTCGTTCAACTTCGAGGCGAGCGGCGGATCGACAGCCTCGTACAGCTTACGAACGCGCGCGAGCAAATCCTCATCGGCGTTCTGCAGGCGCGACGGCGCCCACGTATTGACCGCCACGTCGCCGCGCAGCACGAGCGGCACGGTGTCGTTCAACGCGACCGCGCCGTGTGTGTCGCCCGCGCCATGCATCGCGGCGAGCGCGCGATTCAGCCAACCGCCGTCCGTGGCGGCTGGAGTGAGCTTGCCGGCTTCGAGCACCTTCTGCGCGTCGAAGTGCGAGCGCTCGCGATACGGTGTGGCGACCGCGTGCAGCACCGTGAGCTCGCGCGCCTGGTACAGCGCGTGCAGATTCGCGAGCGATGGGTGCAGGCCGAACGTGCCGTCGAGCTTCAGCACGCCGCCCTCGGTGCCGGGCGGGCCGAGGGCGAGCGGGCCGCGTAGCGTGTGGTACTGCGAGTCAGCGTACGGCGCGCACGCGGCGAGCCCGTCGAGCGCGCCGCGCAGGATCACGAGCACGAAGCGCGAGTTCTTGTCGGCGGCCGCAGTGGCGAGACGCGCGAACGGCGCCAGCAACGTGAGTTGCAGCGACGTCTTGAGCAGCGTGCGGCGATCGACCATGACGCTATCTCCTCTGGAATTCGGGGGCCGAGAGCAGCAGTGCGAAGGCTTGCGCGCCGCTCTCGGCGTTGCGGATGCTCGCCGTTGTTCGTTCGTCGGCGCTCGCGGGCAGCACGGCGCTCGCGAGCTCGAGAGCGTTGCGCCGATCGCCCACGCGCCGGCCGGCGGCGCCGGCCCACTCGATGCGCTTCAACAACGCATCGCCGCCGTCCCACGCTGCGGCCGTGTCGGGCCAACCGGCGGGCGACCCCGGTGTGTATGGCCGTTGGCCCATCTCGGACAAGAACGCGATCAGGGTTTCAGGCCTCTCCGGCTGCACGTTCATCGCGCGATAGCTCGAGATCACGAAATCTTGCGGCGTTTTGTACTTCGCGAGCGGCTCTTTCCAGCTCTCGTCCGCGGCGATCAACGCGCGATATACCGGCGTGAGCTCGCCGTCGTTCTTGACGTACACGGCCGCGAGGCGATCGACCAGCGCAGCCGGCGGCTCGTCGGCCACGAACTGCTGCGCAAGCTTGGTCGCGAGGTGATGCGCGGTGGCCGGGTGCAGCGCGAGGTGCGCGAGCACTTGCTCGCCCTCGGCCACGCCGCGTTCCTTGTACTTCTGGCCGAGCACAGTTTTTTCGCCGGGCTCGTGCATGATCGGCCGGAAGAGGAATTCGCCGGGTTTGCCCGGGTCGCCGAGCAACGCCCGAGCACGCTGGCCACCGGGCAGCCCGCGTTGGCCGATCTGACCGCCGATGGACCAACCGGTCAACACCCGCGCGAATTCCGTCACGTCGTGTTGCGTGTAGCCGCCATCGACGCCGAGCGTGTGCAGCTCCAGAATTTCGCGCGCCAGATTTTCGTTCAGGCCGAGTGTGCGTCCGCGGCGGCGCGCGAGCTCAGCAGCGCCGGAGCTCGCGCCCATCGACGTGGTGTTGTCGAGGTACAGATTCATGCCGGGATGGCGTTCCGCTGCAAGCAGCAGAGTGCGGAAATTGCCGAGCACGTGCGGCCGAATCGCTTCCTGCTCGTACAGGCCGCAGATGGGGCCCACGAGTTGCTTGTCCGCCGAGATTGCGAAGTGGTTCGACCAGAAGTGCACGAGCCGCTCGACGAACGGCGTGTCGGACTCGATCGCGCGGCGGTGCCGCTCGTTGACCTGGGCGATGTAGTTCTCGCGCACGAACTCGCGGAACTCCTTGATCGCCTGCTCGTCGATGCCGGGGCTTGCGGGCGGCGGTTTGTCGCCGTCGCTTGCGGCCTTCGGCGGGGTGCCGCGCTCAGTGGGCGCGACGCTGGCGCGGAATTGCGCCGCGGCCTGGCGGGCGACGCGCAGATCGCGAAATTTCACCAGGACGCTTGCCGAGGCGGGCTGCTCCGTCTTCGGCGCGTCGGCCGTTTTGGCGGTGGCCGAGAACTGGGCATCGAGCCAGCCGCGTGGATCGCTCCCGATGGCGGCGCCGTCCTTGGGGCGGGCGCCCAAGCCGAAGCGGTTGGCGGCGATGGCCGCCGTAGGGCTCAGCATAGGTTCTCCATGCGTTGAGAACGCAGTGTGCCATGCCGGGGTTTACAGGCCGCTGAACCCACCCCGCGGTTATGTTGCGAATCCCGCCAAAACGGGCCGAAACGGCGCACGACTAGCCGTGCCGCCCATCGCATAGTCCTAGCCCACACGTTGCAGGGAGGCAGCCGTGAAGCTAGGAGCCCGGATCGCTTTCGTCGTCTCGCTCGCCGCCAATGTCGCGGCGCTGTACCTGCTTCTCGAGGGGCCGCGGGCAGCGGACGCTCCCTTGGTACTCGCGGCGTCAGCGCCCCCGGCTGAGAGAGCAGTGCAACCGGAGGGCGACGCGCTCGCGTATCGCGATGACTTGCTCACGCGCGGGCTTTCCCTCGAAGAGACGAAGCCGCTCGTGCTGGCGCGGCTGATGGCGGAGCTTGCGCCTGTCGAGCACGGTGACGGCGCCGACGACTACTGGCGTTCCGGCTACGCAATCGCTGCCGTAGAAAATGTCCGGCAACGAGTAGCGGAGGCGGATCGCGTCCGCGCGCGGCTGCTCGAGTTGTACGGTGCGCCGGCACGCCAGGACCTGGTGTTCGCGCCGGTGTTCGAGCCGCTCGACGCACGGTACGCGTTTCTCACGCCCGAGCAGCAGCTCGCGCTGCAAAAGCTTCAGCTCGACCGCCAGGCGAAGATCGCGAAAGGCGCGCCATCCAAATCTCCGCCCGCCCCCGGAATCGCGGCCGAGCCCGCGGGCGCTCGCGCGTCGCCAACCGTGCAAGCGGCGCAGGAGCTGCGCGAAGGGCTTGGGGCCGACGCCGCGTTGCAGTACCTGTACCGCTTCTCGCCGCTGGCAGACCAACTGCGCTCAGCGAACGTCGATCTTTCTGCAGCGGGCTTTCGCAGCGTGTTCGACACGCTGCTGAAATTCGAGGCTGCCACTGATCCGCAGACGTTCACGCGCACTCGTGAAGCGTTGCGTAGTGCCTTGGGCGACGCGCGATTCACGCAACTTTGGGCCGTACGCGATCCGCTGTTCGGCTTGATCGCGGCCGAAGGCCGGCAGCAGGGTCTCGCGGACGGAGCTATCTCCGCGAGTTATGCCGTGTTCAACGATGCGCAGGACCGACTCGCAGCCGCCGCGGATCGGCTCGCGTCCGTAGATCCCCGGCGCGCGGCCTCGGAATTGAGCGGCATTCAGCAGGACATGCAGCAACGGCTCGCAAACCTCGTCGGCCAGGACGTCGCCGACGCGCTGGTGCGAGCGTCGATGCACTTTTCGATTTCGATGCAACCAACGTCGTCCGCCAACTAAGGGAGTAGGGCAGTGAAGACATCAAAGGGAATATTGTTGGGGCTCGCATTGCTGTGCTCGCGCTTCGCGGGCGCGTACACGCCGCCGCCCACGGCGCCGGCGTCGAGCGCAAACGGAAGCTATTCCGTTAGCTGGATAGTGCAGTGCGGGAGCGGCTGCTTTTCGCAGTGGCTCGAAGAGAAGGTCGGCACAGGTGGTTTCGTGTCGGTGGGAGGCAGTTCGCCGCTGATGTATAGCGCCAAGCCCGCCGGGCAATACACGTATCGGATTGCGCGGGTGCTGGGCAGTTACGTGCCGCCTTACTACATGGTCCCTTACTACCTGACGGAGTACAGCACCGAGGTGACCGTCAACGTCGGCGCAGCGCTGCCGCCTCTCGATCCGTTGCTGTCGCAGCGCAGCTATCAGTACCAGACTCGCGTCGGCGACATCAACTACGACGGGCGCCGCGACCTGTTCATTCAGCGCGTGTCTGGCGGCGTAGCGAACAACGGCGTGCTGGACAAAGTCATCGTGCAGCAGACGTCCACGCCGGGGCAGTACGTGCTCGTCCCGCCGACAGCGGCGCAAGCGGTGGTGGCCGCCGCGTGGCCGGCATCCCCAGCGCAAGTGGCCGTGGAGGACATCAACGTCGATGGCTTCGTCGACGTCACGGTAAAAGGCGTGGCGGGCGCGCTCGGCGTCCCCGGCGCTGCCAACCTGATCGTTTTTTCGCCGGGCGCGCCGTTCGCGTCGGTGCCCAAAGGCATTCGCACGTTGGACACGGATCTGCTGCGCTTCGTTGGCAACATGCTCGACTATGAAGTCGATCAAAACTACTTCGTGAACAACGCCCCGTACGTCTACTACTTCTATGTGTACTCGTGGTCCACGTGCGGCGGTGCGTCGGCCTCTGACCCGCTCTATGGCTACACGGGTTGCTTCGGGTTCAACCAGGTGGTCAGCGGCTACTATCAGGACTACTCGCAGTTCTCGAGCGCGGCCGTCGCGATCTCGGACGCATCGGCGAAGGCGGCGAGCGGCCAAACATCTTCGACAGCGGCGGTGGACGCCATCGATCGCACAGCCGAGGGTGTGCTCAAGACCCCGATCGGCGGCTGGGGCATGGAGGAGGTGCTGGGCTCGACGGGCGAACACACGAATGTCGACGCGCGTCGCGTACTGGAGGTGTTCTGGTCCATTCTCGGCATCGGCCGCGCGAGCGCCGATGAGGTGCACACCGACAAAGCGCCGGCACAAGTACCGCGCCTGCCGGGAACGATCTACGTGACGAAGCGCACGCTAGGTCTGCCGGTGGCCCTGCACGTAGCGCTCGAGTATGCGAGCCCCGTGAGCGTCTTCCGTTCCATCAGCGCGTACGATTCGGACGATCGCGCCGGCGTCGATGGTCGGCTCATCAGCGAAAAGAACTGGTCCCGCGATCTGCCCGCTCTAATGATGACCGCGTCGGAGGTCCAGCGGCCGGCAAACTACACTACGAACGATGCCTATTGGCTGCGACTGTTGACGGCAGATAGCGCTTACGTCGACGGAAGTCTGCCGTACGATCTGCTTCCGAGCATCGGCAAGGGGGGATACAACTGCGCGAGCTATGCTCATGGAATCCTGAATGCAACGGGTGGCGTCGCCACTCGCATTCCCGAGAGCGGCAATTGGACAAACATGTGGGGCTGGGGCGTGCCCGTTCCGTCTTCGTTCTTCAACTGACGTTCAACACATGACGAATACCGCTGGGAGCAAGGTCGATAACGTGTCGAGTCCAATGGACTACAAACGGGCCGCCGTCGGGATCGCGATCATCGTGGCGGCATCCGGTCTGATGCCATTTGCAGATGACACCACGCCGCTGATCCCCATACCGTCGCACAATTTCGCGGCTTGGTTGTTCTTGTCCTGGGGGTATCTGCTTTTTCTCCCTGCGGTTTTCGTTGTGTCGTTTCGGGCGCTTGCGGGTCGGGCAATCTCGCGCACGTGGGTGCTCGGTGTGGCTCTCCTGGTCGCGGCGTTCGATGCCTATTGGATCTCCACCTACTGGTCGTTGGGGCTCGACTATCCCGGGCACGCATTCGTGCACGCCGTAGCGATCGAGAATGCGCTGGCATTCGCTCTTGTCGTTGGGCTCGCAGTCGTCGGCGTGGTTCGTCGATCGAGCGCAGTCAGCGAATACGCCTACATAGGACTCTTCGTTGCCCTTGGCTGGTGCGCATTCCCGCTGTTCGGTCATTTTGATCTTTAATCCGCTTGCGCGCCGTGTGGCATCCCCCTTCCCGAAGGGCGTAGCATCCCTCGAATCCACGAAGGGGAATTCGCATGCGTTCGATTGTCGGGATGTTCGTAGTGGCCGGTTCGTTGTGCGCGGCGGCGGGTGCTGCGCACGCTCAAGCCGGCGGGCCCGGCACGCCGTGGCGCGGCGCCGGGCCGCAGCCGTGCTTTGGTATCGACGCGTTCGCGACGCAGTGTGCCGCGCCGGCGCGCACGATCGTGATTCGCGCGGGCCGGCTGTTTGACAGCAATGGGGGCAAGGTGCTCGCCGACCGCGTGATCGTGATCCGGGGCGACCGCATCACGGACATCGGGACGTCTGAGCAGACGAAGATCCCGGACAACGCGCAGATCATCGACCTCAGCGAAGCCACGGTGTTGCCGGGGCTCATCGACGCGCACACGCACATGTTCAACACGCCGGGGCCCGGCATGTCGCGCGAACTGTCGACGTTGATCGCCGTGCAGAACGTGCAGGCCGATCTGCGTGCGGGCTTTACGTCCATTCGCGACATGAGCAGCCATGACAACGGTTATGCCGACATCGACATCCGCGACGCGATCGACAAGGGTCTGATCGACGGCCCGCGAGCGCAGGTGTCTACCCGCGGGATTCGATGGGGAGAGGCGGGCTACGGCGTGCCGCCGAACCCGCTCGGTCCCGCGATCGTGCGTGACGTCGACGAGGCCCGTGCTGCGGTGCGCGACCAGATCGGCCACGGCGCCGACTGGATCAAGCTGTTTCCGGGCGGCGCCTATTCGTTTGTGGCGGACGGCACGGCGCAGTACGTCACGACCTATCCGCTGCCGGTCCTCGAGGCGCTGATCGACGAAACGCACAAGCTCGGCCACAAGACGGCGTGCCACGTGTTTGGCGGGGAAGGGCTCAAGAACGCAATTGAGGCGGGATGCGACACGGTCGAGCACGCGTTCGGGCTCAGCCAGGAGCAGGCGACGCTCATGGTGCAGAAAGGGTTGTATTACGACCCCACGTTGCAGCGTTACATCGAACCGTACATGGACGACAACGACGACAAGAGCACTGGCGGCAAGTACCGCATGAGCAAGATTTTCGCGGGCGCTGTGAGCCTGGCGGCGAAGACGCAGGGCTTGAAGATCATGATGGGCAGCGGCGCGGACGGAGCCACGTACGTGCACGGCACTCAGGCGCTCGACTTCGAAGCGCTAGTCAAACGCGGCGGGCTCACACCGGCTCGTGCGTTGCAGGCAGGCACGGTGATCAATGCCGAGATCATGGGCGTCAAGGACCGGGTCGGGTCTCTCGATAGAGGCAAGTTCGCGGACCTGATCGCCGTGGCCGGCGATCCCGTGGCCGACATCACCGAACTGAAGCGCGTGAAGTTCGTAATGAAGGGCGGCAAAATCATTCGCGATGAGCTTACCCACTGAGCCCGCAGTGCCACGTGCGCGCCGCGTTGGTTAGAATGTCAGCAGATGCAAAGCGGCAGGAGCAGCGGCGGATGAAGATCGCGTACCTCGGAAATCTCGCAGTGATTTTGGTGGGCTTGAGCCTCGCGGCCTGTCAGCAGCAGACCACGCCGCCGGCGCAACCTGCCAACGAGGCCGCGGCGCAAGCACTACCGGCGCAAGGCGGGGGTCCGACTATTCGGGTGGCGCCGCTCTCGCCGCTGCCCAATGTCACGGCGCTGATCCCGCCGCTGACGCAGAAGGCCACAGTGCACATGGTCACGACCGCCGGTGAAGTCGTGATCGAGGTGTATCCACAGGCTGCGCCCCACGCGGCGGAGCGCTTCCTCGAGCTCGTGCGGTCGGGGTTTTACGACGATACGCCGGTCTCGCGCGTGGTCACCGGCTTCGTCGCGCAGTTCGGCGTGAACTGGCGCTCGCCGCACAAGGATTGGGAACACCGCACGTTCGATGACGACCCGACCCTGTTCTCGCTCGAACGCGGCACGCTCGCCTTCGCAAAGGCCGGCCCCAACACGAACTCGACGCAGGTGTTCATCAACTACAAAGAGAACAACCAGCTCGCGGAGCCACGCTACAACTTCACGGTGTTCGGCAAGGTCGTCAGCGGCATGGATGTCGTCGACCGCTTCGTGAAGGCGGGCGACCCGAGCGGCGGGCTCGACCAGGGCAAGCTCTGGGCTGACGGCGGCACCTACCTGGCCTCGCTGCCCATCAAACCCACGATGATCGAGACCGCTACCGTCGAATAGTAGGCTTCGCGGGCTCGTCGCAGGCGAGCCCGGTTCGGTGCGGTGCCAAGCGTCGCGCCGCCACGAGACAGCCCTTTCGGCACCGCCGGGACGGGGGAGAACGTCTTACACGTTGAAGCGGAAATGCACGACGTCGCCTTCTTGCACGACGTAGGTCTTGCCTTCGAGGCGTAGCTCACCCGCCTCGCGCGCACCGGATTCCCCACGCCGCGCGATGTACGCGTCGTAACCGATGACTTCCGCGCGGATGAAGCCGCGCTCGAAGTCCGTGTGGATCGCGCCGGCGGCTTCCGGCGCCATTGCGTCTCGGCGCACGGTCCACGCCCGCGCTTCCTCCGGTCCGGCTGTGTAAAACGTTTTCAGCCCCAGCAGCTTGTAAGCCGCGCGAATCACGCGGTTCAGGCCCGGCTCCTTCAAGCCGAGGCTCGCGAGAAACTCGCCGCGGTCCTTCTCGTTCAGTTGCGCGAGCTCGGCCTCGAGCGCGCGCGCGATCGCGACGAGCTCGGCGCCTTGCTCGGCCGCGAGCTTGCGCACGGGAGCCACGAGCGGATTGTCCTCGGTGGCGTCCTCCGCCACGTTCGCGATGTACATCACGGGCTTGGCGGTGATCAGATGCAGCTCTTTCATCACCTCGGCGCCTTCGCGATCGTCCAGCGTCACCGTGCGCGCAGGTTTGCCGCTCTCGAGCGCCGTGAGCAGCTTTTGCAGCGCATCGCGTTTCGCGACGGCGGTCTTCTCGTTCGTTTTTGCCGCGCGGTCGGCGCGCTGGAAGACTTTCTGCACCGTATCGAGATCGGCCAGCATGAGCTCCGTGTCGATGACCTCGACGTCGTGCAGCGGATCGATCTTGCCGGCGACGTGGATCACGTCGTCGTTCTTGAAGCAGCGCACGAGGTGCGCGATGGCGTGAGTCTCGCGGATGTGCGCGAGAAACTGGTTGCCGAGCCCCTGACCCTGCGACGCGCCTTCGACGAGCCCGGCGATGTCGACGAACTCGACCACGGTCGGCACGATCTTCTTCGGCTTCACGATTGCCGCGATCGCGTCGAGCTTCGGATCAGGCACCGTTACGACGCCCACGTTGGGGTCGATCGTGCAGAACGGATAGTTCTCGGCCGGGATCTCGGCCGCTGTGAGCGCGTTGAAAAGCGTCGATTTACCGACGTTCGGCAAGCCGACGATGCCGCACTTGATACCCATGACTTAAGGAGTCTCCTTTTTCGTATGCAGGCGATTCTTGGCGCGTTCCGCGCTCTCGTCGAACATCACCGGCAGAATCGCCGCCGCCTCTTTCAATGTCTCGCGGATCGCCACTTCGTCGCTGGCGCCCGTGCGCTTCAGTAAATGATCGACGACCTGCTTGCGATCGTCGGCCGTGCGCTCGAGGTCGCGCGGGTGGCCCACGCCGAAGCGCAGACGCCAGAATTTCGGTCCCAGGTGCTCGATCACGCTGGTTACGCCATTGTGGCCCGCGGCGCCGCCCTCGAATCTCAGCTGCACGCGGCCGACCGTGAGATCGAGCTCGTCGTACGCCACGAGCACGTGCTCCACTGGAATCTTGAAGTAGTTGGCCGCAGCAGTGACCGACTCGCCGCTCAAGTTCATGTACGTGCTCGGCTTCAGCAAGCGAAGCCGGTGGCCGGCGATCGAGACCTCGGCCGTGTCGCCTTTCAGCTTCCGGTGGGCCGAAAACCGGCCGCCGTTCTCTGCGGCCAGCAGGTCCACGAACCAGAATCCCACGTTGTGCCGCGTCGCCGCGTACTCCGCGCCTGGATTGCCGAGCCCGACGATCAACTCGATCTTCGTACCCATACCGCTCTAAAGCAAAGGCCGCCGAAAGGCGGCCTTGCATGACGCGAAACCGACTATGCGTCTCAGTCCTTGTCCTTGCCGCCCTTGGCCTTGCCACCGCCGCCCTTGGCGTCTTTGTCCTTGCCATCTGCGGCGGCATCGCCTTCCGCGGCCGGCTCGGCTTGCGCCGTGGCGGGCACTTCGCCCGCGGCTGCCGCCGTTTCGACTGGAATTTCGATTTCCTCTTCGCGCGGCGGATTCACCGCCACGAGAGGCTGGTCGTCGCCGTGCGCGAGCGCCACCAGCGTCACACCTTCCGGCAACTTGATGTCGGATAAGTGGAACATCTGGTTCAGCTCGAGCGCCGTGAGGTCGATCTCGAGGTATTCCGGCAGGTAGCGCGGCAAGCAACGCACTTCGACGTCGGTCAGCACGTGGTTGACGACGCCGCCTTGGTCCTTGACGCCCTTGGACTCGGCTTCGTTCAAGAAGTGGATCGGCACGTTCAGCGTGATCTCGACGTCCTCGCGGACGCGCTGAAAGTCCATGTGCATGATGATGGGCCGGGCGGGATGGCGCTCGACGGCCTTGACGACGACTTGCTGCGCTTTCGTGCCCAGCTTGAGCGTCAAAATGCTCGTGTAGAACGCTTCCCGGGTCATCTGGTGCTTGAGCGAATTGTGGTCGAGCACCAGGGATTCAGGGGCTTCGCCGCCGCCGTACATGACAGCGGGGACTTTACCGGCCTTACGCAAGCGGCGGGCGCTAGTGCGACCGAGCTGCGCGCGTGGCTCTCCGGCCAGTTCAAATGCGGCTTTCACGAGTAGGTACCTCCAGGAAGCCGCGCATGGTATCAGGGCCGGCTAGTCGAGGTACAGCGAGCTGACGGAATCCGACTCGTTGATCCGGCGCAAGGTCTCGGCCAGCAGCTCGGCGATGGAGAGCTGGCGGATCTTGGGGCAGGCCTTGGCCTCCTCGTTCAAGGGGATGGTATCGGTGACCACGACCTCGTCGAGCGCCGACTCTGTAATCCGGTCCACGGCCGGGCCGGAGAGCACCGGGTGGGTGATGTAAGCCACGACGCGCACGGCGCCGCGCTGCTTCAAGACCGTGGCCGCCTGGCAGAGGGTGCCGGCGGTATCGACCATGTCGTCGATCAGGACGCAGGTCTTATCCGCCACCTCGCCGATCACGTTCATGACCTCGGCGTGGTTCGGCTGGGGGCGGCGTTTGTCGATGATTGCGAGCCCGGCGTCGTCGAGCCGTTTCGCGAGCGCCCGGGCGCGCTCGACGCCACCGACGTCGGGCGATACCACCACGATGTCGCGGTATTTCTGCTTCCACGCGTCGCCCAGCAGCACGGGCGAGGCATAGACGTTGTCGACGGGAATGTCGAAGAAGCCCTGGATCTGGTCGGCATGCACGTCGACGAACAGCACGCGGTCGATGCCGGCGGTCGAGATCAGGTTCGCCACCAGCTTGGCCGTGATCGGCACGCGTGCCGCCCGGCGGCGGCGATCTTGCCGGCCGTAGCCGAAATAAGGAATCACGGCGGTAACACGCGCGGCGGACGCCCGCTGGCAGGCGTCGGCCATGATCAGGAGCTCCATCAGGTTCTCGTTCACCGGCGGGCACGTGGGCTGCACTATGAACACGTCGCGGCCGCGCACGTTCTCCATGATCTCGATGTTGATCTCGCCGTCGCTGAACCGGCCGACCGCGATGCGCCCCAGCGAGAGCCCCAAGTGGTAGGCGATGTCGCGCGCGAGGGCAGGATGAGCTTTGCCGGAGAGAATGGTGGTCGAGATGGGATCCAAGGGCTGGCTCCTGGCTGAAGAATGGCGCGACTGGCTGGGGCGGTAGGAATCGAACCTACGTATGGCGGGATCAAAACCCGCTGCCTTACCGCTTGGCTACGCCCCAATACCTTTTATTCTGCGGAGCATATTCTGCGGGGCGCGTCGCGATCTCTCAAGGAGAAGCGGCGCGCCAGTCGTCGATTGTGAGCCGAAGTTTGAGCTCGCCGTGCGTGAGATCGATGCGCTTTGGCACGAGCACGCCGGGCGTGCGGCCCGCAACAGTCGCGAGCTGATAGGTGGGAAACGTCACGCGCCATTGGCGCTGCTCGAAGGCCGCGAGCGTGCCGTCCGCGCCGTTTTCGCTGCTCGCCCGGAAGTTCGCATCCGTCAGACCCAGCAACCAGGCGTGCAAGCTGCCCACCGGCAGCCACCAGCCGAGCAGCGCCGACAGCTCGGCCTCGGGATCGGTGAGCGTGCGGGTTTCGCCGCGCGCGGTGAACGTCATGCTGCTTGGCGTGCCGGCCACGCGCAGAATGCCGGCCCCGAGCGGGCCGCGCACGGCCAAGTCGAGCTCATCGGCATGCTGGTGCCAGTCGAAGCTGCCCTGAAAGGCCCGCCCACCCGTGTCGACGGCGAGCCGGCCGCGCATGTCCCACGTATCCACGGTCGCTAGTGCCGCGCGGCGCGCGTCGTAGCTCAAGTGGTCGCTGCCGATCGGCAGCTGCGCGCAGGCCGGGAGCAGGAGCACGGCGATCGCGGGCAGCAGCCAGCGCGTCATTCGCGGAGTTGCTCGCCGGCTTCTTTCAGGTGACGGTCGTCGGGGCTCTGCTTCAACGCTTCTTGCAGCAGCTCGCGCGCGCTATCGCGTTCGCCGAGGTGCCACCGGGTGACCACGAGGTGCGCCGCGATCTCGGCCTCGGGCTCCAGTCGATACGCGCGTTCGAGGTAGTCGAGCGCCCCGTGGTAATCGCCGAGCTTGTAGAGCACCCAGCCCATGCTGTCGATGATGGCCGCGCTGTCGGGGTTCATTGCGAGCGCGCGCTGGATGTAGCCGCGTGCCTCGGCGTGCTTACCGAACTGATCGGTCAGCAGATAACCCAGTGCGTTCAACAGCGCCGCGTCGTCGGGGTTCTTCGCCACGAGGCTCTCGAGCACGTCCACGGCCTTGCGATTCTTGCCCTGGTCCTCGTAGATGAGCGCCTGCGTATAACGCAGCGAGCTGTTGTCTTTGTAGCGCGCGAGGCCCTGGCCGAGCAGCTGCTCCGCCTGGTCGTACGCATGGCGCTCCTGCGCGTCTTGCGCCAGGATCACGTAGAGCTGCACATGAGCGGCACGCAGCGCCGGATCGTCGGGTTTGGCGGCGAGCGCGTCATCGAACAGCTTCATGGCCGCGTCGGGCTGCTTCATCTGCAGCAGCAGCTGGCTTTGTGCGACCAGCATGTCGGAGGCGAAGCGGGGGTTCGCCTCGCCGAAATCGCGCAGGTGGCGAATCGCGGCGTCGCCGTCGCTCTGCTCAGTGAACATGATGCGCGCCGTGCGCATCTGCGCCTCGACGGCGTGCGTGCCGTCGGTCACCCGCGCATACGACCGCGTCGCGCTGAGGTAGTCCTTCTCGGTCTCGGCCAGCCGGCCCAGGTAGTAGAACGCCTCGCTTCGATAGCGCGGCTCGCCGCGCAGATCGTTGAAATAGCGCTTCGCGTCGGGAATGCGCTGCTCGGTCATTGCGAGGAATGCGAGTGCGCGCGTCGCTTCCGCGAGTCCTGGGTTGGTGGCGAGGATGTCGTTCAGCCGCTTCTCGGCATCGCGCGGCTTGCCGGCCGACAGCAGCAGCTCGGCGTACTGCAGCTGGACTTCGATTTCCTTGTGCTGCTCCGCGAGTTTTCCGGCCATCGCGAGGCTGTCGTCGGTGCGGCCGGCTACGAGCAGCGCGCGCGCATAGAGGAGCTGTGCCTCGGTCCAATTGGGATCGGACTGGCTCGCGGCTTCCGCGTTCTTCAACGCCACGTCGAAGTCGCCCGCTCGCAGTGCAAGCCGCGCGAGCGCGTATTGCCCGGCCGGCACGTTCGGGAAAGTGGTATTCAGCGCCTGCATGATCGAGGCGGCCGCGCGCGGATACGGCTCGTCGACGAGCGCCTCCAGCACGAGCGCGAAACCCATGGCCGGATCGTCCATGGCGCGAATGAACGCTTCGAACTGCGCCACGGCGCTAGGGAGATGGTTGGCACGGGTCTCGAACACGCCCGAGAACCAGGTGGATCGTTCGTCCTCGGGATTCAGCTCGTGCCAGCGCGCAGCCGCCTTGAGCCCCATGTCCGTGAGATCGAGTTGGTGCGCCATGCGCGTTGCGCGTTCGGCCACTCCCGGCTCATCCGAGAGCAGCGCGGCGGACAGCATTTCGCTGGCAGCCGTGGGGAATTCCTGACGCTCGGCTGCAATGTCGCCGAGCAAGATGTGCGAGTCGACGTCGATCTGCCGTTGACCGTCGTCGGTGGTGGGCGCTGTAGCGCAGCCTGTGATGCAGGCTGCGAGCAGCCACAGAGGAGCACGCGTCATGGGGTCAATATACCTGAGAGTGGCGTTCATGCATGCTGCGTGACGCACGTTTCCCATTGGCGTACCGGCTGTCGCTTGCTTGTGAACACGGGTTGATTCTTCGACAATTTAGTATGAACGACCTAAAAACACTGCTTGCGGACTGGTTCGACCTGCACGACGTAAGCTCGTTCGTCGTAGGTTGGGGCGGCCGCGTGCTCGCAGCGCTCGCGATTTTCGTCATCGGTCGGATCATCGCGCGCGCACTCTCGAACGGGCTCCGTCGAGGCATGCAACGCGTGGGCCCCGACGAAACCCTGAGCCGATTCTTCGGCAACGTTGCGTACACCAGTTTGCTCGTGTTCGTAATCCTGACGGCCATTTCGG
Source organism: Gammaproteobacteria bacterium (assembly GCA_039933105.1). Taxonomy (GTDB): domain Bacteria; phylum Pseudomonadota; class Gammaproteobacteria; order Steroidobacterales; family Rariloculaceae; genus FEN-1219. Next base: position 23,286 of record JBDTOT010000054.1, read on the forward strand.
CGCTCGGCGTGCCGACCACGAACTTCCTGGCCATTCTGGGTGCTGCCGGCCTCGCCGTTGGCCTGGCCTTGAAGGACTCGCTCAGCAACTTCTCTTCCGGGGTCATGCTCGTGATGTTCCGGCCCTTTAAGGTGGGCGATCGGATCGATGCCGCCGGCACTGGCGGCGTGGTCGACGCGATCGGCATATTCAGCGTAACGCTGAAGGCGCCGGACAATCGGGTGATCACGGTGCCGAACAGTCTCGTGTACAGCGGCACGATCACGAACTACAACGCCGAGTCGAGACGGCGCATCGACCTGATCGTGCCGATCGGCTACGACGCCGACATTCCCCAGGCGAAGGCCGCTATCACGGCTATCACGGCCGCCGAAGCACGGATCGAGCGCCAGCCCGCGCCCGAGGTCGTGGTGCAGGACGTCCTGGTCAACGCGGTCACGCTCGCCGTGCGTGTCTGGGTCGCGAGCGCGGACTACGGCAACGTTCGCAGCGACTTGCTGGAACGCATCAAACGCTCGCTCGACAAGTACGAGCTCGGCATTCCCGTCGCGCATCGCACGTTGCAGCTGCCTCCGTTCCAAACGGTCAGCAAGTGAAGGAGTCGCTGCACACCAAGCTGACGGAGCTCGTCGAGCGACACGAAGAGGTCAGTCGGCTGCTCGGCGATTCAGCCACGATTACCGACAAGGACCGGTTTCGCGAGCTTTCGAAAGAGTACGCACGGCTCGACGAGGTCGCACACGACTTCACAGCGCATCAGCAGCTCGAGCGCGACATCGCGGCGGCGGTCGAGTTACGCGACAGCGACGACGCCGAGATGGCCTCGATGGCCGACGACGAGCACAAGCAGCTCGTGGCGAGGCTCGCGGAGTTGGAACGCAAGCTGCTGCTGCATCTCGTGCCGAAGGATCCCGACGACGATGCGAACCTTTTCCTCGAGGTACGCGCCGGCACGGGTGGCGACGAGGCAGCGATCTTTGCCGGCGATCTGTTCCGCATGTACGGCCGTTACGCGGAGCGGCAGGGGTGGACGGTCGAGATTCTGAGTGCGAATGCCGGCGAGCACGGCGGCTACCGCGAGGTCATCTCGCGCGTCGTCGGCAAAGGCGCGTACGCGAAACTCAAGTTCGAGTCCGGCGTGCATCGGGTGCAGCGCGTGCCGGCGACGGAAGCGCAGGGCCGCATTCACACGTCAACCTGCACCGTGGCCGTGTTCCCCGAGCCGGAAGAGCTGGGCGAGATCGAGATCAACAAAGCCGATCTCAAGGTCGACACGTATCGCGCATCGGGCGCAGGCGGCCAGCACGTGAACAAGACCGACTCCGCCGTGCGTATCACGCATCTGCCGACGGGCATCGTGGTCGAATGCCAGGACGAGCGTTCTCAGCACAAGAACCGCGCCCGCGCGATGTCGTTGCTGCAAGCGCGCATCCGCAACGCCGAGGAGACGAGGCGGCACAACGAGACGGCCGAGAAGCGCCGCGGCCTCGTCGGCACGGGCGATCGTTCCGAGCGCATCCGCACCTACAACTTCCCGCAGGGCCGGCTCACGGATCACCGCATCAATCTCACGTTATATAAGCTCGCCGACGTGATCGAGGGCGACATCGACGACGTGATCGGACCCCTCGCGAACGAATACCGCGCCGATCAACTCGGCGCGCTTGGCCTCGCGAGCTGACGACGATGAGCGCGGGGCCCCCCACTGACGTCGCTGCCCGGCCCGCGGCCTCCGTTGCGACGTCTGTGCTCCTGGCCGGCGCCGTGCGTGAGCTCGCGGCCGCAAGCGACACGCCGAGGCTCGATGCCGAGCTGCTGCTCGCGTTTGCGACCGGGCGTTCGCGCAGCTCGCTACTCGCATTTCCTGAGCGCACCGTCCCTGCGTTCGCCGCGAACGGGTTTGCCGGATTCCTCGCACGCCGCGCGCAGGGCGAGCCCGTCGCGTACCTCACCGGCACCCGCGAGTTCTACTCGCTCACACTCACCGTGAACGCAGCGGTGCTCGTTCCGCGGCCGGAGACGGAGCTTTGCGTGGACGCCGTGCTCGGGCGTTGCACGGCGCTGCGCCGGCCCGCCGTGCTCGACGTGGGAACTGGCAGCGGTGCGATCGCGCTTGCGGTGAAGCACGCCTGCGTCCATGCGAACGTAACGGGCCTGGACGTCAGCGCGGATGCGCTGGCGGTCGCTCGAGTCAACGCCGAACGTCTCGGGCTTGCGGTGCGTTGGCTAGAGTCGAGCTGGTTCGCAGGCGTAGAGGGTCAGCGTTACGACGTCATCGCGAGCAACCCGCCGTACGTCCGCAGCGCCGACGTCCGCGGTGCACTCGCATTCGAGCCACGGCTCGCGCTCGATGGCGGCGGCGACGGGTGCGACGCGTACCGCATGCTGTTCATGGCTGCGAAGAGGCATCTGAATGCCAGCGGCGCGCTGGTGCTCGAGCACGGCGCGGAGCAACGGGCAGAGCTCGTCGCACTCGCGGAATCGAGCGGCTGGCGCGTGGCGGAGATGCACGACGATCTTGCGGGCCGCGCGCGTGTGCTCGTGCTGGAACTCGAGCGAAGCACATCGATATGAACAACCGTTACGCGCGGCAGATCGCGCTGCCCGATGTCGGCGCCGAAGGCCAGGCGAAGCTCGGCAGTGCACGCATGCTAATCGTCGGACTCGGTGGCCTCGGCTGCCCCGCGGCGCTGTATCTCGCAACGAGCGGCGTCGGCACACTCGTGTTGAACGATTTCGATCGCGTCGACGAGACGAATCTGCCGCGGCAGATTTTGTACGGCGCTAGCGACGTGGGGCAGCTCAAGGTCGAGGCCGCGAAGGCGCGCCTTCAAGCGCTGAACCCTGGCGTCGAGATCGTGTGCGTTACGGAACGGCTCGAGGGCGCAGCGCTCGACGACGCCGTCGCCAGCGTCGACGTGGTGCTCGACGGCACCGATAATTTCGCTGCGCGCTTCGCCGTGAACCGCGCTTGCGTCGCGCGGCGCGTGCCGCTGGTGTCGGGCGCTGCGGTGCGCCTCGAGGGGCAGATCGCCGTGTTTCCAAACCGTGGCGACGGCCCGTGCTACGCGTGCTTGTACAACGATGAGGATGAGTGGCTCGGCGACTGCCAGGGCAACGGCGTGCTCGCCCCGGTACCCGGAGTGATAGGTACCTTGATGGCCGGAGAAGCGATGAAACTCGTGCTAGGCTGGCCTTCATCGTTGCATGACCGGTTGTTGCTCTGGGATGCGAAGCGCGGCGACTGGCAAAGCGTGGCGCTGAAACGCGACCCAGATTGCGTGGTCTGCGGCAAGCGCTGAGCGGGGGGAGAGCTGATGTTCCGGACGAAAGCGGCGACGACCGCTGTGGCCGTGCTCGCGTGCTCATTCGCGGCACTCGCCAGCGCTCAGAAACTGCCGATCGAAACCATCCAACTGCGCGGCGACCGTTTCCACGGCTTGTCGTACGCGGAGATGGCGCCCGAGCAGCGCGTGTTCTTGGACCACACCGTCAACAGCGCGCGTTCGGTCAATAACACGACGGCGAACGGTCCGTTCAACGTGCTGATGCGCAGCCCCGAGATAGGGGATCTGTCGCAAGCGCTCGGCAACTCGATTCGATTCTCCTCGGGGCTCTCCGGCAAGGTGCGTGAGCTCGCAACGCTGATGGCGGGCCGCGCATGGTCGTCGCACTACGAGTGGTACGCGCATGCGCGCTATGCGAAGCAGGAGGGGCTGCCGGACGATGTCATCGCGGCGATTGCGGGACACCGCGCGCCTGACTTCAAGCACATGTCCGCCGACGAGACGCTCGCGTGGCGCGTCACCGACGAGATGCTCTACACGCGCCAGATCACCGACGCTACGTACAAGGAAGCGCTCGCCGCGCTAGGCGAACGCGCGCTCATGAGCACGGTCGTCATTGCCGCGTACTACGAATACATCTCCATGCTGCTGAACGTGGATCGGTATCCGCTGCCGGCAGATGCGCCGAAGAGTGCGGCCAGCGCGCTCACGCCTCTCGGCAAACGCTCACTTATTCGCAAGCCCGAGGGCACCGTCACCGCGCGAACGCCGCTGAAGAACGCTGACACGGATCACGCGCTCGACGAGTTGCGCGCTCGTATCAGCGTCGAGCAGGAGTTGCCGGCCGTTCTACGTGATCTTGCGAGGAACCTCGTGATGACGCATTGGGACGATCCGCCGACCGAGGTGACGCGCGGCCGCGTTTCGCGCGAACTCAAGTCGGCGGAAGCCTTCGCCGTGGAGCTGCTGAACACGCGTGAGGTCAGCGACGACACGTTCATGAAAGCACTCGGGGCACTCGGCGAGCGCAAGCTCGTGAACCTGATCGTGTTCATGGGTTACGCGAACGTTCGTTGCGCGCAGAAAGCCCTCGCGGGCTCCGAGTGCTCGATTTGATCGAATTCGATTCTTACAACCGTTAGGGAGATTCTCCGATGACTGCTCACCGTTCCATGTTCCGGGTCGCGATGATTGCGGCTGCTGTGTGCTCCCCCGTCGTGGCGTTTGCGCAATCCGGGGCCAAGTTGCCGGCCGATATCGACGCGAAGTCGCTCGCCCGCTTGCCTTACGTGACGCGCCAGGATCTGGGCGAGCCCGGCAAGCGCCTGGCGGATACTTTCGCGCGCAACGGCCAACCGACCGACCCGATCACGGGGCCGCTCGCGTTCGCTTCCTACAATGTTCCTGTTGCCACCGCGCTGCTTGATTTGCACGACGGCGCCGTGGGTAAGAGCTCCTCGCTGACCCCACAAGTGCGCGAGCTCGCGATCATGACGGCGTGCCGCGAGACGAACTACAACCTCGAGTTCAACGGGCACGAGGCCGCGGCGCTGAAGGCCGGCGTAGATCCGAAGGTGCTCGACGTCGTGCGCACGGGTGGATCTCTGAAGGGGCTCGACGATGCGGATGCGGCGGTCATCCAGTTCGGGCGCGAGCTGATCGGCAAGCGCAAGATGAGCTCGGAAACCTTTGCGAAGGTCACGAAGCTGTATGGCAACAAGGGCGCGATCGACATGGTCGCCGTCATGGGCACCTACGCCGTTAGCGGCTTCTTCGCGATCGCCGTCGACGAACACGCCCCGGCCGGCAAACCCTCGCTGCCGATGCTCTCGAAGTAACGCGACTCCTCGCTCGCTGCGCTCGCCTCGGAGGAGACACTTCTCTTCCGCGGCGTGTCGGCGGCGCGCGAGGGCTCCTCGCGGGACACGCCGGAAATCGCGTCCTGCGGCTCGGCTGCGCACATCCCTGTG
>JBDTOT010000055.1:0-28412 GCA_039933105.1 Gammaproteobacteria bacterium
CCGTATCGCCCTGCGTGCCGACCTGAATCTGTTGCCAAACGCGATGGCCGCTCGAACGCTGCCAGACGCGCGCGGCTTCGTACTCCCACTGCTCGATGCCGACGCGTGGCAGAAAACCAGAGTCCGCGCGAAAACCGTCGGTGTAGTTTCGGTACCAGACGTCGGCAAACCAGTCGCGGTGGTTGAAGTTGTAGCGCAACGCGCGCGCCGCGCCGTCGAACGCCCCCACCGGTTGCGCATATGTCGTGGCGGTGTCGATCGGGTACTCGCTGTCGGACAGCAGGTACTGCGCCCGCAGCGTGTGACGTCCGCCGATGCGCATCAAAGCGTCGATACCGCCGACTTGATTGTGATAGCCGCCGCCGCTGCGGTTCGTGAAGATCGCGCCGATCTGCGTGCTGCTCGATACGCTCTGCGAGTAACGGCCCACGAATGCGTTGTTCGACGTGTCGAGTGAAATCGGCGTGGAGTCCTGGGAGCTCGGAATCAACACGTTCGTGAGCTCGTCCTCCACAGCAAACACACCGAGTGTCGAGTTGCCCGGCTGGCCCGTGAGCTTAACGCCAACGCTCGGATCCGTGATCGTGCGCGTGAACACGGCCTGGATCGGCGTGCTGTAGTAGTCGGCGCCCTCTAAAAAGAACGGACGAGTCTCGGGGTAGAACAACGCGAATTGCTGGTTGATGTCGAGCTGCGCAACATCGGCCTCGACCTGTGAGAAATCCGGGTTCAGCGCGAGGTTCGCCGTCAGCGCCTCGGTCACGCCCCAGCGCACGTTGAGCCCAACATCGGTGTTCGTCTTGGTTTGCCACGGGTCGTTCAGCGGATCCGTCCGGCTCTCGCTGCGCGATGTCGTCAGCGACGGCACGATCTCGAGATTCTTGCCGGGCTCGACGCCGGCGAGACCGCGGATCTGGCTGAACTGGCACAGATAGCAGTTCCTACCGCGGTCGAGTGGGTTGTTCGACATGCGCGAACGGTTGCCGCGTGGCCTAAAGCGCAGCACGTCGATACCCCACACGCGCTCGCCGTCGGTATTGCGAAACCGCAGCTGTGAGAGTGGTACCGCCATCTCCACGACGAAGCCCTTGTCGTTGATCTTGCCAGCCGAATCCCAGATCGCGTCCCAGGCCGAGCTTTCGTTTCTCGACACGTCGTCGTTCGTGAGGTCCATCTGTACGCCGAGCGCGTTGGCGAAGAACTCGTAGCCGTAGCGCTTGTCGCCGAATGAGTCGATGACGACGCCGACGAAATCGTCGTTAAATGCGCGGTCGCGGTCGCGCAGGTATGCGCGGATCGATTTCGGGTCAGGATCGCGAGCGTCGAAGGCGATCAGGAGACGGGTGCCGTTCTCGACGAGATATGCGTGCGTTTCCACCGCGGCGGGCACGTTTTCGCCGGGTTGGGTCTCCGTCGTGAGATCCACGACGAGGGCGTGTTCCCAGATCGGATCGTCGAGAACGCCGTCGATCTTGAAAGCCGCGTTCGAGTGCGGCAACAGCGGTAAGGTGGTGCTCGCGACGGCGATAGGCGCGGGCGACTCTTGTGCCGCGGAGAGCGCCGCGTATGCAATGGTCGCGAGCAGCGCGGCGGCTCGAAGCGGCCGCCGCGCCGCCAATCTCACGCCGTCGCTCGTAGTGCGGTCGCGACTGGCATCCGCGCCGCGCGTACGGCGGGCAACAGGCCGCCGAGCAGTCCGACGATACAGGCCAATAGTACGCCGGAGCCGAGCAACGCGGGAGTAATGCGCATCTGGAACACGAGCGTGCCGACGGTGTTGCCGATGCCGACGGTGTTGCCGTTGAAGAGCAGCCACGCGATAGCGGCACCGAGTGCGGCACCGGTAAACGACAGCAGCAGTGCTTCCACGAGCACCGAGCTCACTACACCGCCGGCACCGAAGCCGATGGCTCGCAACGTCGCGATTTCGACGGTGCGAGCACTGACCGCCGAGTACATCGTATTCAGCGCGCCGAACAGCGCTCCGAGCGCCATGATGACCCCCACGAACGTCGTCACGAGGTTGAAGAACGTGTTCGCGTTCTCCGACTGGCGCTGATAGTAATCGCGTTCGCGCTCGACGGAAACGGACAACGTGGGGTTGGTCGTCAGCGCAGTCTTGAACTCGTCGAAGCTGCCCTCCGATGCGAGCAGCACCGTCACGGAATTGGCAGCCGTGCGCTTGTAAGCCGACATCAGCGTCTGGGCGTCGGTCAACAGGCGCGATTCGTTGGCATCGCCGCCACTTTCGAACACGCCGACGACCTTCCATACGCTATTGCGCAGGCCCACGTTGTCGCCGATCTCGAGGTTCTTGAACTCGTGGCGGGCACCTCGCCCGACGATCATCTCGCGCAGGCCCGCCTGGAACATCCGGCCCTCGATGAGCCGTATCTCCGGGCGAATCTCGGTCGACGTGGATTCCACGCCGCGGACGCCGACTCCGGCCTGTGCGCCGTCTTCCCTGCGGGTCAGGTTCACGGACGCGAGCATTTCGGCGCTGCCGGCCGCGTCGCCGGCGCTGGTGCGCGCGACCCCGGGTGCGTTCTTGATGGTTGCGATAACATCGGTGAGCAGCGAGCTCGACGTCTCGTTTTGCGCGCCGCTGCGAAGCACGACGGCGCGGTCCGGACGACCGGTGTCGACGAGCGCTTGAGAGAGGCTTCGTGTCATGCCGAACACGGCCACGATGACTCCCACGACGCCAGCGATCCCGATCACGATCACGCTCGAGCTCCCGAGGCGGCGCGGAATGCTGCGCAGGTTCATCGCGGTCACGGCGCCAATCTGGTTCAGAGTGCCCATTGCGTGGTCCTTTCGAGTTGAAGCGCTAGTTAGCGACCGGCCAAGGCGTCGACGATGCTGATTCGTTGCGCGCGCCAAGCCGGCGGCACTGCGCTGATCAGAGCGACGACGGCGGCGACGCCGAGGCCGGTCGCGATCACGTTCCACGGCAAAGCCAAGCCGCCGGCGCCGATGGCGCGGAAGATCGACGGCGATGCGAGCCTCGCGATGCCGAGACCGATGCCGGCCGCGGCTCCGCACAGCAAGAACGCCTCGCCGAGCACTAACGAAACGATGGCGCCGCTCGAGAATCCATAGGTTTTCAGCACCGCCAGCTCGGGGATTCGCTCGCGCACCGATTGCATCATCGTGTTGCCCGTGAGGAACAGGAGCGTGAACATCACGGCGCCGATGATGGCGTTGACGAAAAACGCCATGTTGCCGATCTGGGCGACGCGGCCGCGCAGCCAATCGCGCTCATTCATCGTCTGCGTTTCGTTCGCCGAGTTCGCAAATAAGCCGTCAATTTGCTCGGCGATTTCGCCGGAACGCGCGGGTTCGTTGATGCGCACGAAGTACAACGTGACAGTGCCGTTCCCGAACGTGCGCTCTTCGTCGAAGTATCCGTAGTTGATCCAGAGTTCGTTGGTCGGCACTTTGCCCCTGGCCGAGCCATAGACGCCAACGATCTCGAACGTCCAGTCGGGGGCGCCATCCTTCCGCATCCAGACGCTTGATTTCAGCGGGATTCGATCCCCAATCTTCCAGCCGCGCGCCTCGGCCAGATCGTGACCGATCAGCGCGCCATCGCGCGTCTGCGCCATCGCGTCGACGGCTTCCTGCGATAGCTCAATCTCGGGGAACATCGTGCGCAACCCGCCGATATCCATGGCGCCGGTGCTGACCTGGTTGCGCGGCTCCTGATAGTAGGTACCCAGGAAGTTGTAGTATCCGACGCCCAAAACGCCCGGCACGCTTTCGATGCGCGCGCGGTGAGCGAGGGGCAACGCCTCCGTGATGTTCACGCGGCTCTGGATGCGCAAGCGCGAATTGCTCATCTGGTTGACCATCTGGTCAATGCCTGCGGTCACGCCGTGCATGACGCCGAACAGCACGAACGCCACGATCACCGACAGCATCGTCAGCACCGTGCGCACGCGCTTGCGCCAGAGACCTGCCCAGATTAGCGGTAAGTACTTCATGCGGCGGCTCCGAGCGAAGCATCGGCCAGCGAGCCTTTGTCGACGTACAAGCGACGCGATGCGTGGCCGGCGGCCCGCGGATCGTGCGTGACCATGACGATCGTCTTGCCCTGTTCACGGTTTAGGAGTTCGAGCAATTGCAGCACCGAATCCGAGGTCTCGCGGTCGAGGTCGCCCGTGGGCTCGTCGCACACGAGTAAGGTGGGGTCCGCCACGAGCGCGCGTGCGATCGCGACGCGCTGCTGCTGACCACCCGATAGCTCGGAAGGTTTGTGCTTCGCACGGTCTGCAAGACCCACGAGCTCGAGCGCAGCCTGCACGTTACGTTTGCGTTCGCGGCTCGACAGCTTCGTGAGCAACAAGGGCACTTCGACGTTGCGTTCTGCCGTGAGCACCGGCAGCAAGTTGTAGAACTGGAACACGAAGCCCACGTGGCGCGCACGCCATTTCGCGAGCTGACCGGATGAAAGACTATCGATGCGCTGGCCGGCGACCGAGATCTCGCCGCGGTCAGGCCGGTCGAGGCCGCCGATCAGATTCAGGAGTGTGCTTTTGCCGGAACCGGACGGCCCCATGAGCGCGAGGAATTCGCCTTTCTCCACGTTGAGGTCGAGTCCATGCAGAACTTCGACGCGCTGTTTGCCGCGCACGTAACTCTTATAGACCTGCTTGATGGAAACCAGAGCTGTCATGTCTCACTCCTGGGTGGGATACGCGTTTGAGGCGCCTCAGTTTTCGATTCGAACGGCAGTGCCATCGTCGAGGCGCGCAAGGTCGCCGATTGCGACGCGTGTTCCGGGAGTCAATCCCGAAAGCACGACCTGACCCGCCGCGCTGCGCTCGCCGAGGCGCACCGAGCGTTTCTCGACGTTGCCGTCAGTCACGACGAACACCACGCCTGTGTCGCCGTTGCGCTGCACTGCACCTTCGGGCACGAGTAGCGCGCGTTGCGCGGACGAATTGCCGCCACTTACGGCTGTGCCGCTGCCGTTGCGGTTTGAGTCGGAGAGAAACGCCACGCGCGCGCCCATCTCGGGCAGGATGCGCGGATCGCCGACGTCGAAACCAACGCGCACTTTCACTGTGGCCTTCGCGCGTTCGGCCGTCGGAATGATTGCGACCACGCGCGCCGGAATGCTCCAGTCGGGGTACGCATTCAACTTCACGCTAGCCGGTTGATCCGCACGCACGCGGTTGATGAAGTTCTCGCTGACATCGACCTCGACTTCGAGCGAGCTCATGTCGACGATCGTGCCGATGCCGGTGCGCGTGAAGCCGCCGCCGGCGGAGATCGGCGACACCATCTCGCCTTCCTGCGCAGCCGTGACGGTGACAATTCCGCTGAACGGCGCGCGCACCACGGTGTCGTCGAGGTTGCGCTGTGCGAGCGCGAGTCGCGCGGCCGCGACGTCGACCGCGCGCGCAGCAACGTCGCGGCTAGTTCGTGCCGCGTCGAAGGCAGCCTTCGCCGTATCGAAGCTCTGCGCGCTTATCACGGCGCGCGTGAATTGCATTTCGTTGCGCTGAAACGTGGGGCCCGCGTTGGCGAATGCGACTTCCGAAGAGATCAGATTTGCCTTGCTCTGCTCGAGCTCGGCACGCGCTTGTGCGACAGCCGCCTGCGCATTCGTATCGTCGAGCAGCGCCATTACTTCGCCGCGCTCGACGCGCTGACCGTCTTCGATGGCGACGGCCACGACTTTACCCGTGATTTTCGCGGACACCGTGGCCTGCCGGCGCGCGACCACGTAGCCCGACGCGTCGAGGATCGAAGCGGGGGAGGCGGCGACATCGGCCGGTGCGAGCGCCGCGCTGGCCACTTTGACTGGAACGCCGCGCGGCATTGCGACCACCCAGGTTCCCACACCCGCCGCTACGACGGCAGCGATGCCGACGCTCCACCAGACTGCCTTACGACTGCGCGGCGCAGTATCGTCCGACCGCTCGATCTTTAGTTGATCGAGCAACGATGATCTTTGATCCACGATGGTCTCCCCGTTACGCCGCCGTGCCGCGCCCTATTGGCGGATGCCGTTACCCCTCGTCTTAGATGCACTGCGCGATTGGCGGGTCGCTACTGACTCGCGGATAGCATCTTCCGTGCCACCCGTTCGTGGACCACGTAACGACTTGAATCGAAAAGGCTTGGCCGATCGTGCGGAGATTCAGGCGGCGCGAGGCTCGAAGGTGAAACTCGCCAACACTTGGCGCATACAGGCAACGGTTGGTGCGGCGAAGGTGCAGCGGACGCGCGCCCGCTCGCTCAGACGTCGTCGTTGACCGGCAGCCCGTGGTTGTTCCAGTTGATCATGCCGCCCGCGAGGTTCGCGACGCGCTTGATCCCGGCCTTCTCGAGAATGGCGACGGCTTGCGCTGAGCGTGCTCCGGAGCGGCACACGGCGACGATGGGTTTGTCCTGTTTCAGGCTCGCAGCGCGTTCGCGCAGCTGCTCGAGCGGGACCAACGTCGCGCCCTCGATGTGGCCGAGCTCGCCGTTCCATTCGTTCGCGTCGCGCACATCGATGATCGTGACCTCCGGCCTGTGGTCGGCGAGCCAGTCGGCGTCGACCTCGTTCGTGCCTGCATACGTGTAGCGCAGCGGCGCCCAGGTTGCCTCCAGCAGCTCGTCGGCGAGATCGATATGACCGCACTCGAGGTTGGCGGGAACGGCTACGTCAATCTGCTTCGGATGGGGTAGACCCAAGTTCTCCATGTAGCCGACGAAATCGCGCTCGCTGCGATCGGTGGCAATGCGCGGATTGTATCTTTTCTCCTCCGCCACACTGCTGCAGGTGAGCCCGCGGTAGTCGTGCGCGGGATATAGCAGGCACTGATCCGGGAGCGTGTAGATCTCGCCCATGATCGAGTGGTACAGCGTGTGCGCGCTACCGCCTTGGAAGTCGGTTCGTCCTGCGCCGCGAATCAGCAACGCGTCGCCCGTAAACGCCATGCTGCGATCGTCGAGTACATACGTCATGCAGCCATTCGTGTGGCCGGGCGTTGCGCGTGCTTCGAGGTGGCGCGGGCCGAAGCGCAAGCGTTCCGCGGGTGCGACGCCAAGGTCGAAGTTGCGGGCACCCGACTGTTGCCCGATGCAGATGCGGCTGCCGAGCGCGCGTTTCAGCAGCCAGGAGCCCGTGATGTGATCGGCATGCACGTGCGTGTCGAGCGTGTACACGAGCGTCAACCCGAGCTCGCGGACGAGCGCGACATCGCGGCGCACCTGCTCGAAGACGGGGTCGATGATGACGGCTTCGCGCGTGCGCGAGTCCGCGAGCAGGTACGTATACGTCGACGAACGCAGGTCCAGCAGTTGACGAAAGATCAGGCTCATACCTTCAGAGACACCGGACGCGCCGCGACATTCACGCGTCTTGTTCTGCGTGCGTTCCCGTTCAGTCGGAGTCAGTGCACTTTGCGCCGATCCACGTGCCGACGATTGTCAGGTGAGCGGCGCCGCGAGCCGACGTCATGTCGATCGTCGCTTTGAGGCTCTCGGGCGTCACCGCATCGACGTGCATCTTCTCGGTGCGCTCTTTCTCGCCCGAGCAGGTGCGCGAAATGTCCGCGGCCTGGCCGGTCACGTTGCTCGAAGTTACCTTGCAGTTTTCGTCCTCGTCAGCGGGTGGCGCCAGCGTGAAATGCGCGAGGTCCTCGTCCGTGATGCAGCTCTTGTAGCGCATCGGCTGCGCGAGTCGCGCGCGGGCTTGGGGAGTGGGGGCGGCAGCGCCGCCAAGCACGGAGTCGAGCCCGGTCAGCGTGAAATCCCATTCGCCTGTGCGAAGTTTCAGGTTCTCGGCATATACGAATGTTGCGGCGGCAGCCGCTGCAATCCCGAGGGCGATGGCAGTGCGTCGAATCGCTGTTCGCATGCTGGCTCCTTGGCGCCCGCGCGGCGCGCATCGATGGTGGTCGCCGCGAGGCGTCTAGAAAATGCCGGACGTTCCTTGAGACTAGCCCTGACAGGCAACGCGTACAAGAAAAAACGCGGTGACTGCCGGGCGCAGCGTTAGCGTTCCGAGCCGATGAATCGGTAGATCGCGGCGCCGATCATCGCACCCACGATCGGCGCAACCCAGAACAGCCACAGCTGTCCGACCGCCCAGTCGCCGACGAACACGGCCACGGCCGTGCTGCGGGCCGGGTTCACGGACGTGTTCGTGACTGGAATGCTGATCAGGTGAATCAGCGTGAGCGTGAAACCGATCGCGAGCGGCGCGAACCCCTGCGGTGCGCGTCTGTCGGTGGCGCCCAAGATGATCAGCAGAAACATCATGGTCATCACGACTTCGCTGGTGGCCGCCGCCGTCAGCGAGTAGCCGCCTGGTGAATGCGCGCCGTATCCGTTCGATGCGAAGCCCGCGGTCACGTCGAAGCCCGCGTGGCCGGATGCGATCACGTACAGCACTCCGCCCGCAAGCACACCGCCCAGCACCTGCGCCACGATGTACGGCAGCAACTTTGTCGCTGGGAAACGGCCGCCGGCCCACAGGCCGATCGACACCGCGGGGTTCAGATGACACCCGGAGATGTGCCCGATCGCATAGGCCATGGTGATGACGGTCAGGCCGAACGCCAGCGAGACGCCGAGCAGGCCGATGCCCACGTTTGGAAACGCTGCCGCCAGCACCGCGCTTCCGCAGCCGCCGAGCACGAGCCAGAAAGTACCGAAGAATTCAGCCCCGAGTCGTTTCATTTTTGTTTTCTCTTCAATGGATCAGTGCACCAACGCCGCTTGCCACGCCTCGAGGTACTTGTAGCCCGAGCCCGTGTTGAACACGACGACGTTCTCGTCGCGCCCGATCTTGTTGTCGCGCACCAGCTTCTCGACGGCGAAGAGCCCGGCGCCGCCCTCCGGTGCGGCAAATATGCCTTCGAGTTTCGCGAGCCGTCGGCACGCGTGTATGAGTTCCGCATCGCTGACGGCGACGGCTTCGCCACGGCTCGCATACACGTCGGCCAACACGATGAAGTCGCCGAGCGCTTTCGGCACGCGCAAACCCGATGCGACGGTCGCCGCGTCCTGCCAGAACTCCGACGCGTCTGCGTGCGCAGCGAATGCGCGCACGATGGGCGCGCAGCCTTCGGCTTGCACTGCGATCATGCGTGGCCGCTCGCTACCGATCAGGCCCATCGCCTCGAGCTCCTCGAAGGCCTTCCACATGCCGATCAAACCGACGCCGCCGCCCGTGGGATATACGATTACATCCGGCAGCACGCCGCCGAATTCTTCCCACAGCTCATAGCCCATCGTCTTCTTGCCTTCGATGCGATACGGCTCCTTCAGCGTCGCGACCTCGTACCACCCTTCTTCGGCGACTTTCGATGCGATCAGCTTGCCGGCGTCCGAGATCAGCCCCTGCACGAGCCGCACGTCCGCGCCGAACGCGCGCGCTTCGATGATGTTCGCGGCAGGTGTATCGGCCGGCATCGCGACGACACACTTGAGGCCGGCCTGTGCGGCATACGCCGCCGCGGCGCCGCCCGCGTTGCCGGCGGTGGGCAGCGCAATGGTTTCTACGCCGAGTTCCTTGGCCATGCTGACGGCCGCCGACAGTCCGCGCGCTTTGAACGAGCCGGTGGGATTCAGGCCTTCGTCCTTCACGTACAGGTTTTCGAGTCCGAGCTCCGCACCGTAGCGCCGTGTGTGCACGAGCGGAGTCAGGCCTTCGCCGAGCGACACGGGTTCTGCTTTCGGTAGCACCTCCGCGTACCGCCACATCGAGCGCACGCGATCTTTCAGAGCCGCGAGGTTCAGCGTGCGTTTGGCTCGGGAGAGGTCGTAGCGCGCGAGCAGCGGCGCCTGGCACGCGGGGCACAGATTCTTGGCCGGTGAATAGTCCAGGCGTAGCTCGCAGCCGGGCCGCGAGCATTGCAGATGCGTCAACGTCGACAGCGACGCGGTCCCGCCGTTCAAATCCGATTCCCCCGATGATGCGCCGGTCTATAGGCCGGCTCGCTTTCATTCAGGCGCACAGAGTAGCGCGCTCGGGGCGCAGGAAGGTAGCGCGGCTGGACTCGTGCAGGTGCTCGCGGCATGCTCGGTTCGTAGTCAGCTGGGGAGAGCGGCATGACCTTCAATCTCGCGCGCGGCTCGGTCGCGTCGGCAGTCGTGGCGTCGGTGCTCGCGGCATCCGCATCGAGCGCGTTCGCGGCGCCGGATTTCTCCGGCGTGTGGGGCATGGTGCAGCACGACCGGCTCGGCGCGCCGTTCTTCATTCCGGTCGAGCCGAAGTTGAACGACGCGGGCAAATCTGTGACCGATGCCTTCAAGGCCAAGTACGACGTCGCCCACCACGAAGCGAACGGCGCGTGCGTCGAGCCCGGTATGCCGACCGTCATGTGGGGCATCGGCGGCGCGGCGATGGAAGTGGTGCAGCAGGCGCAGCGCATCACGTTGCTGTCTGAGCTCGCGAGTCAGTCGCGGCGAATTTTCCTGGACGGCCGCGCGATGCCGGAGTCGTTTCCGGATCAGCGCGTTGGTTTCTCAGTTGGGCATTGGGAAGGCGACACGCTGGTGATCGAGACGAGCAACGTCACCGAGTGGCAGGCGCCGCGTTGGCCGCACAGCGGTGAGTTTCACGTGACCGAGCGCTGGCATCTCGATGATCCCGCCAAGTTCAAGATCACGGGCTTACGTCCCGACCGGCCTCCGCCGAAGATCGAAGGCAAGATCCTGGTAAACGAGATGACGATGAACGATCCGCAGTGGTACGCGGACAAGAATTACAAGGTCACGGTCATCTATCGAAAGCTCGACAACTACATCCTCGAAGACAATTGCCCCGAAGGCATCTGGATGAAGCAGCTCGAGGCGGAAGCCAGCGGCAAACCGGCGACGCAGAACAACTAGCGGGGCGCGACGCGGAACTCCCCACGCGGCGGTGGCACAACGGCGCGCTCGGCCGGTTTTTGTAGCTGCGGCTCCCAGGCGTCGCCACCGAGACCCGCGAACTGGTCCCAGCGTTTGTGCATCATGCGAAACCCTGTGTCACTTCACTTTCGGACGTGGGCGCTACGTTGCCGCCGGCATTGTGACCGTCCCCCGAGGCGGCGAATGCCAGCCGGTGTGGCGCCGGCACAGGGTGCCGACTAGAGTGGCGAGCGGATGGGGCAAGGGAGAGCGCGATGTTGCAGAGTGGATTGTTCAAGCATGCGGCGGCGCTCGTGCTGTTCGCCGCGGCGGCGGTTGCGACAGCGCAAGAGGGAGGGAAGGTTGCCACGCGTACGCTCGTGACGTACGTGCGGGTGAAGCCGGCGGCGATCGATACCTGGCGCATGCTGCAACGCGATCAAGTCGTGCCGGCACTGAAGAAGGCGGGCCTAAAGCAGTACACGGTGTACGAGACGTTGGTCGGCGATCAAACCGAGTTCGTGATCGTGCGTCCGCTGGCGTCGTTCGCCGAATTCAACGGCCCCGATTTGCTCGAGAAGGCGCTCGGCGCGCGCGGTGCCGCGACATTGAACTCACGGTTGCGCGGCTGCATCGATGGCTCGCACAGCCGTATCGAGAATAGTCGCGACGAGTTTTACCTCGATCCCGGCGCCGCGAGCACGCTGTTCGTGAGCCGCTATCGCGCGATGCCGGGTCGCGCGGGTGACTACATGAATTTCGTCCGCAACGAGATGATGCCGCTCGCACGGCGCGCCCAGCAGAACCACACGTTCGCGGGTTGGTCGGTCACGACATCGGTGCAGGGCGGTGAGCCGAACTTGATTACGTTGAACATGTTCTACGACGACTTCGCACCGCTCGATGGTCCACCGCCGCTCGCGGCGACGCTCGGGCCGGAAGGCGTAGCCGAGTTCCTGCGCAAAGGCGCGGGCCTGATTAGTCAGGTGGAGCAGAGTGTGTTGAAACGCTTGCCGGATCTCAGCTACTGAACCCTTCGCGACGTTCACGGTCGTTGCCGACAACGCAGTGCAGGCCCCTGGCGGGCTCGCGATCGTGCCGAGCTACCTATTCGGCCGCGAGCCGCGCATCGACGTGCTGATCGTGCCGGGTGGCTTGGTGACCGATGAGTTCTTCCCCACAGGCGGCGCCGACCTGAGCTCCACAACGAAACGGGCCGTCGATCGTCAACGATCGACGGCCCGCCTACATCACTGAGCTTTGCCTTTGAAGCGGCCGACGTACGCGGCCTTCGCTACGACCTTGCCCTGCATTGCTGCGAGCAGTTCGTCACGGCCGGCCGTGTTCGGCAGGTCGAGGTTCGCATTCAGCGCGTAGATCTCGAACGTGTAGTGGTGATAACGCGGTCCCGGAGGCGCGCCCGGGCCGAAGTAGGCGTTCGCTCCCGCGATGTTCTTCCCCTGCACGGCGCCAGCGGGCAGGCTGCCCTCGGGAATGCCGCCGGCCGAGGCCGGGATGTTCCACACGATCCAGTGCAGCACGTCGCCGGTGCCGTTGTTCAGGCCGACGTCGAGGTCGTGAAAGATGATCGCGTAGCTGACCGCGGTCGCTGGTGCGTTCGAAAACTTGAAACCCGGCTGCGTGCCAGTACGGCCCGCGTATTTGTCGGGCACGATGCCGCCGTCTTCGAACGCAGTGCTCTCGACGACGAGCTGGGCCAGCGGGGGCCGCGCGCCGCCCGCCAGCTGAGCGAATGCGGAGCCGGCAGCGAGGCCGACGGCAAGCAAGACAGATGAGAGGCGCAGGATCTTGGACGTCATCGTTATCTCCACGTGGCGTTGTAAGGTGACGCAGTATGCCAAACGCTGCGCGGGCCCACACGGCTCGCGATTCGGCGTCGCAGCCGGCTAGACTGGCCGCGGTTTTTCGAGAGATGCCGCCATGTATGTCCCTCAGCACTTCGCCGAGAACGATCCGACGACACTCGCGGCGTTCATCGACGCGCACTCGTTCGGCACGCTCGTGACCAGCGTCGACGGCGTGCCATTCGCGAGCCACGTGCCGTTCATCTACGACCGCGCGGCGGGTTTGCTGCATTGCCATCTCGCGCGCGCGAACCCGCAGTGGCGGCACTTCGAGTCGTCGGCGGAGGCGCTCGCGATCTTCGCGGGGCCGCATTCGTATGTCTCGCCGACGTGGTACACGGATGCGGGCGTGCCGACGTGGAACTACGCGGTCGCACACGTCTACGGCAGCGGCCGCATCGTCGACGACGCGGACGCGACGGGGCGTCACGTCGAAGCGCTTGCCGCGAAATTCGAACAGGGCCGCGCCTCGCCGTGGGTGCCGAACTACGATCGGCGCCGCCTCGCCGGCATCGTCGGGGTGGAGCTGCGCGTGCGCGCCATCGAAGGCAAATTCAAGCTGAGCCAGAACCGCTCGGCCGCCGATCGCGCGGGAGTCGTCACCCAGCTGCGAGCGAGCGGCACCGACAACGACGCGGCGCTTGCCGCACTGATGGTCGCGGCGAGCGAGTCTGCGCCCGGCGGCTAGAGCGAATTGCTGCGCTCGCGTCGAACGGCTACGCTCGGCAACGCAACCGCTCGCAACAACAGAGCGGAGCGAACCGACGGGGGATCGAATGCGTAACGAAATCTCGCGCCGAGGTGTGTTCGGCATTGCGGGGGCTGCTAGCGGCCTCGCCTTGACCGGGGGGCTGCGCAGCGCCTGGGCGCAAGGCGCCATGCGCGTCGAGCAGCTCGCGCCGGAGCTCGCCAAGCTCATCGATACCACGGAACCCGTTCGAATGCTCGGCGACGGCTACGGCGGCGACATCGGTCCTGCCGAGGGGCCGTTGTGGATCGCCGAGGGCGGCTACCTGCTGTTCAACGACATCAATTCCGCACGCCGCATGAAATACACGCCCGGCAAGGGCATCAGCGTCGCGATGGAGAAGACTAACGAGGCGAACGGGCTCACGCGAGATCTGCAGGGGCGCATCGTGTGCGCCGAGCATTTGACTCGCCGCGTCACGCGCTACGAACTCGACGGCAGCCTTACGGTCATCGCGAATAGTTTTGGCGGTAAGCGTCTGCTGCGCCCGAACGACGTGATCGTGAAATCCGATGGCGCCGTGTATTTCACGGACCCGGGCGGCAACGCGCTGCCCGAGCAGTGGGATTTGACGTTCGCGGGCGTCTACCGCGTGTCCGCGGATCTCGGCACGCTGTCGGTGATTCTCGACAACGTTGCGCGCCCGAACGGGCTCGCGTTCTCGCCCGATGAAAGCGTGTTTTATCTTGCCGACAGCCGTGCGCGTGTCGTGCGTGCGTACGACGTGCAACCAAACGGCTCCGTCGCCAAAGAGACGGGCCGCGTGTTCGTCGACTTGAACGGCGCCGAGCCGGGCCTGCCGGACGGCCTCAAGGTCGACACGCTCGGCAACGTTTACTGCGGCGGCTCGGGTGGGCTTTGGATCATGGACTCGAGCGGTAAGAAGCTCGGCCGCATCGTTCATGGACAGGCCGCTACGACGAATGTCGCGTTCGGCGGCGCCGATTGGCGAACGCTGTACTTCACGACGCGCAGCTCGTTGTTCTCCGTGAACCTGAAGGTGCCGGGGCTTCCGGTACCGACGAAGAAAGGAGCTTCTCGTGGCTAAATTAGTATGGGCGCTGACCGCTGTTGTCGTGGCCGGTGTGCCGTTCGGGCGCGCTCGCGCGCAGCCGAACGCCGAAGACAGTCAGACGCTCCTGACCGTCGATCACTACGTCGCGAACATGTCGGCCGCGCCGACGACGACGGGCCAGACGACCGAGATCTACGTGCGCGAGCGCGTAAAACCGGCCACCGTTCTACGAGGCGCGCCGGCCGAAGATCGCGTCGTGCTGTTCGTGCACGGCGCAGGCACTCCCGCCGAAGTTGCGTTCGATGTTCCGTACGGCGATTACAGCTGGATGGCGTACCTCGCGTCGGCCGGCTTCGACGTGTTTTCGATGGACATGACGGGCTACGGCCGCTCGTCGCGGCCGGCGGTCATGAACGACTCGTGCAATCTGTCGCCGGAGCAGCAGAGTTCGCTCGGCCGCAAACCCTGTGCGGCGAAGCATACGGCGCAGCTCACCACCATTGCATCGGATTGGGACGACATCGACGCCGTCGTCGAGTACGTGCGCGCGCTGCGCGGCGTCCCGCGCGTGAATCTGATCGGCTGGTCGCTTGGCGGCCCGCGCGCGGGCGGGTACGCCTCGCGCAATCCTGCGAAGGTCGCGAAGCTCGTGTTGCTCGCGCCCGCGTACAACCGCCAATCGAGTCAGCAACCGCCCGCGACAAATCCGGCGGCGGGCGTCACGTTCAACACGCAATCGCACGCTGAGTTCACGGCTGGCTGGAACCGGCAGGTCGGTTGCCCCAAGCAGTACGAGCAGACCGTGGCGGACGCAGTGTGGGGCGCGATGCTTGCGTCCGATCCTGTCGGTGCGAGCTGGGGCCAGGGAGTGCGCCGCGCGCCGAACACCACCGTGTGGGGCTTCGGCAAAGAGGCCGTCGACAACATGAAGACGCCCACCCTGCTGGTGACCGGCGCTCACGACAAGCAAGTGGCGCCCGAGCGCGTTCGCGAGTACTTCGCGGACCTCGGCGCCGCAGACAAGGTGTTGGTGGACTTGGGGTGCTCGTCGCACAACGCGATGTGGGAAGCCAACCACCTGCTGCTGTTTCGAGCCTCGCTCGAGTGGCTGACGAGCGGCACCGTCGAAGGCATGAAGCAGGGCGTGGTGCGGCTCGGCTATTAGGTAACATTCGTCTCGCAGCCTCTCGCATGGCGGGCGCCTTCGGCCTAGTATTTGGCGTCCGGTGGCGTTTTGGGGCGCGCAACATGCACAGAGCAATCATCGCGATTGGATTGTCGATCGCAGGTCTCCACGCTGCCGCGGCCGATCCGCCGCTCGCGCCGGAAATGAACGTGACACAAGGGCCCGAGACGGTTTTCTCGCGGTCGCCGACGGACATTTTTCCCGCGCTCGCCGGCGCGCAGCGCACTAAAGAGGCCGGCCGCGTCGGCAAAGAAATGGTGTTTTGGATCTACCAGCAGAGGAATGGGGCGCGTGTGCTTCTATTCGCCTGCGCGCCGGTCGGCGACGTCGATTGCGAACAGCGCACACAGGCCGTGTGCTCGAGCGCGAAGGTACTCGAGATGCAAACGGCGACCGGCAACATCGTGCGCCGCAGCTGTCGCGCAGTCAGAGCCGCGGCGCCCGGCGACACGCATCCCGGTTGCGACGACCGCGAGGAGATGGCGCCGTTGTCGATCGGCCTTTTGAGTTGCGGTTGAGAGTGACTAGAGACGAACCATGAAGCTCTTGCAGGCATTGCTGGCCACGATGGCCCTGGGGTTTGGATTCTCGAGCGTATCGATTGCGCAGGAAGGCCATCCGCTGAAGGGCTCGTGGCTTGGCGAGTGGACCGGCAACCAGATCCACGGCGACAACATTCTCTTGATCCTGGACTGGGACGGCAAAGCCGTCACCGGCATGATCAATCCCGGCACCGACAACATTCCTTTGACCAAGGCGTCGCTCGATCCGAACGGCTGGGCTGTGAAGATCGAGGCGGATGCCAAGGATAAGTCCGGCGCCGCAGTGCACTACGTGATCGAAGGCCACATCGAAAATCTCGAGCTGCCGAATCGGCAGATTACGGGCACGTGGTCGAGCCAGAAAGGCCGCGGCAAGTTCGCCGTCGCACGGCAATGAGCGCGTGCGCCGCAGCACGCATTGGTGCGTTGCTCGCGGCAACGCTCGGCGCGTGCGGGGCCGCGGCGCACCACGCGATCACTGCGAAATTCGACGACACCAAGCCGCTCTCGCTCGCCGGCATCGTCACGTCCGTGGACTGGCGGAATCCGCACGTGCATGTGTTCTTCAACGTCACCAAAGCCGACGAGTCCGTGGAGAATTGGGCCGTGGAGCTCGAGAGCACGGTACTCCTGAAGAAGAGCGGCTGGAGTCGCACGACGCTCGCGCCCGGCGACGCCATCAAGGTCGACGGTATCGTGGCGCGCAACGGCACTCGCCAGCTGTGGGGCTCGAACGTTACTCAAGCTGCCACGAGCAAGCGTGTGCTGAACGTGATCGATACGGCGCCGCGGCCGCCCGCATTCTCGCGCCCCACGCCGCGTTGGCCCGACGGGGCGCCACAGCTCGGCGCGCCGACCAACGCCGGCGGCTACTGGGCGTATCCCACGAGCTCAGTGCTCATGCAGGCGGGCGCCAAAGTGGCGATGGACGGCGACGGCGTGCTCGCGAAACTTGCCGACGCGCCGCAGGTGGCGCCGTTCCAGCCGTGGGCGCTCGGCCTCTATCAGCATCGACAGCAGCGCCACCTCGCCGACGACCCCTCCTTCTTGAACTGCAAGCCGCCGGGCGCCGTGCGCCAGTTTCAACAACCGTATGGCGTGCAGTTAGTCGAGGACCGCAAGAACAAGCGCATATTCGTGCTGATCGGCAGCGGCAACCGTAACTACAGGATCATTTATCTCGACGGACGCGCGCGGCAGGGCCAGGTGCAGGGTGACGACGACAACCCGCTGTATTACGGCCGTGCCGTAGGCCATTGGGAGGGCGATACTCTCGTCGTCGAGACCAGTGGCTTCAATGAAGATTTTTGGTTCAGCAACGGCGGCTTGCCCCATACGGATAAGCTGCTTCTGGTGGAACGGTTCTCGAGACCGAACCTCGACACGTTGCAGTACGAAGTCACGATCAACGATCCCGGCGCCTATACCAAACCATGGTCGAGCGGCTGGGAACTGAAGTGGGTTGGCGGCGAGGAGCTGCCAGTGTATTTCTGCCAGGACAATCGGTCGTGAACGGCCGGCGTCGCGTACCGTAGGGCGTTAGTTCGGGGGAGACTGACCAATGACCATCCGCAACCTTGCCGTGCTGCTCGCTGCGTTCGCGTTCGCGTTCGCGTGCGCGAGTACCGCGTTCGCGCACCATTCGTTCTCCGCGGAGTTCGATGCCGCGAAGCCGGTCAAGCTGACGGGCATCGTGACGAAAGTCGAATGGACGAACCCGCACGTGTGGTTCTACATCAACGTCAAAGACCCGGCGGGCCAGGTAAAGAACTGGGGCGCAGAGATGGGACCGCCGCACGGCCTGCAGCGCAGCGGCTGGCGCCGCGAAACATTGAAGATTGGCGATGAAGTCACCGTGGACGGATTCCTCGCCCGCAACGGCGCAAACCGCATGAACGCGCGTACCGTGACGCTGACATCGACGGGCGGACGCCCCGGCGAGACGCTCGACGCGGCGTCGAGCGCCGGCGGCGGAGCTACGCAGTAACGCGATGCGCAACTCGCGCCGCAAGCTCGCTCCGTTCCTGATCGCCGCGGCGCTCGCCACGATGCTGCTCGCAGATTTCGCGTCCGCGCAATCGCGGCCACGCGATCCGAAACTGCCGCCACCCGGGCCTGCGCCGCGCGCAGCCGATGGGCATGCAGTGCTCGGTGGCGCCACGAAGGAGGAGAAGGGCGTGTTTGCGCCGCTATTCGGCATCACGGAGCCGATCTCGCCGGCGGCGACGGTTCCCTTCCAGCCTTGGGCCAAAGCGCTGTATGACTCGCGACAAAAGCACGAGCTAGAACCGCACACGCGCTGCAAAGCTTCCGGCACGGCGCGCCAATTCCAGACACCGTACGGCGTGGAGTTCGTGGAGCTGCCGGAGCAGGCCCGTGTCTATATCTTCGATATTGGCGGCCCGCACACGTTTCGAATCATCTATACCGACGGCCGCGCGCATCCCACCGATCTCGAGCCTAGCTACTACGGCCACTCGATCGGCCATTGGGAAGGCGACACGCTGGTCGTCGATAGCACCGGCTTCAACGAGAGTTTCTGGCTCGACCGACGCGGCCTCCCGCATACGGCGGCTATGCACACGACCGAGCGGTTCAAGCGCACGAATTCCGAGACGATCGCGTACGAAATCACCGTGCACGATCCGGGCGCGTACACCGCGGATTGGACCGGCGGCTTCAATCTGCAACGCGATCCCGGTGTGGAGCTGTTCGAGTACGTGTGCCAGCAGGCCAACTACGCGATCGAGCTCATGGTGGGCGGCGAGCGCTCGAGCGTGGACCGCAGCAGTCCGATCGTGCCATGAACGCAATACGCTGCATCTTCGTTGGATTCGCGGTGCTGCTTGCGGGCTGCGCGCCATCACACGAGCAGCAGGTCGCGAAGCAAACGGACACGATCGGCAAGTTCTGCCTCGATTGCCACAACGACAACGACAAGACCGGCGGGCTCTCGCTCGAGAAGCGCAATCTCGCCGACGTGCGTGCCGATGCGGCCGTCTGGGAGCAAGTGCTGCGCAAGCTCGGCTCCGGCATGATGCCCCCGCGCGATGGCGGCAAACGCCCGGACGCTGCTACATACGCCGACATCATTCATTGGCTTTCGACGGAGCTCGATCAGGACTACAAGCCGCACTTCCCGGCGCCGGGCGCGCATCGCATGAATCGCGCGGAGTACGCGAACGCCGTTCGCGATTTGACCGGCATCGAGGTCGACGCAGCGCAATTCCTGCCGTCCGACGACTCGAGCCGCGGGTTCGACAACCAGGCGGGCGCCTTGACGTTCTCGCCCGCGCTGCTCGAGGCGTATCTGTCCGCCGCCGGCAAGATCAGTCGCGTCGCGCTCGGTGACGTCGACAGCCCGGTGCAGACCACGTATCGCGTGGCGCCTGACACGACGCAGAACTACCACGTCGAGGGTTTGCCGTTCGGCACTCGTGGCGGCCTGGTGGTCAGTCACTACTTCCCCGTCGACGGCGACTACACGTTCAAAGTGTTCTCCGTGAACCTGGGCAACATGGGCAACTTCCGCCCGTTTGGCGAGGTACGCGGCGAGCAGTTGCAGGTGCTCGTCGACGACGCGCCCGTAGGGCAATTCGACTGGGACAAGGAATTCGGCATCAATCGCGGCTTTGGCTTCAGCGGGGATTTGAAGACCATCGACGTCAAGCTGCCGGTGGCCGCGGGTCCTCACAGGATCGGCGTGACGTTCCTCGCGACCGATTACGCGCCACTGCTCGATCTGAACAACGCGTTCGAGCGCAGCACGATCGAGACCGGCGGGCTGCCAGGCTTCACGTTCTACCCGCACATCGGCAGCGTGCGAGTCGACGGGCCCTTTGTCGTGAAAGGTGCTGCGCAGGGCGCGACGCACTCCGTGGCGCGCGAGCACATCTTCGTATGCCGCCCGGAGAACGCGGCCGACGAGCCCAACTGTGCGCAGAAGATCGTTACTGCGCTGACGCGGCGCGCGTTCCGCGGTGAACAGACCGAACGCGACGTGCAGAAGGTGCTCGATTTCTATGCGCGCGGCCGCGAGCAGGGCGGCACCTTCGACGCGGGCATCGAGATGGCTCTGCAACGCGTGCTCGTCGACACGAAGTTCGTCTACCGGCTCGAAGCGGAGCCCAAGAACACCGCCGAAGGCGAGTCGTACGCGCTCAGCGATCTCGAGCTTGCGTCGCGGTTGTCATTCTTCTTGTGGAGCAGCATTCCGGACGACGCGCTCCTGACGCTGGCCGAGCAAGGCAAGCTGCACGAGCCCGCAGTGCTCGCCGCGCAGACCAAGCGCTTGTTAGCCGACTCGCGCTCGGCCGCGTTTACGAAGAATTTCGCGGGCCAATGGCTCTCGCTGCGCAGTCTCGAGAGCCAACAGCCCGTCGTCGCCTCGTTCCCGGATTTCGACGACAACCTGCGCCAGGCCTTCCGCACGGAGACCGACCTGTTCTTCGCGAGCATCCTCGACGAGAACCGCAGCGTGCTCGATCTGCTCACGGCCGACTACACGTTCGTGAACGATCGGCTCGCGAAGCACTACGGCATCCCCGGTGTGCAGGGCAGCGAGTTTCAGCGCGTAACGCTCGGGCCCGACCTCGACCTGCGCCGCGGCCTGCTTGGCAAGGGCAGCATCCTGACAATTTCTTCGCAGCCGGGGCGCACGGCGCCCGTGATCCGCGGCAACTGGGTCATGTCGACGCTGCTCGGCGTACCCGCGCCGCGGCCGCCGCCGAACGTGCCGACGCTCGAAGAAAAGAAAGCAGACGCCGCGGGCAACGCGCGCGAGCCGACGCTGCGTGAGCAGTACGAGGAGCACCGCAAGAATCCGACTTGCGCCGCGTGTCATGCGCTGATGGATCCGTTTGGGTTTGCGCTCGAGCCGTTCGATGCGGTGGGCCATTACCGCACGGTCGACGGCACGTCGCCGATCAATCCTTCCGTCACGATGTACGACGGCACCGATTTGAGCGGGCCGACGCAGTTGCGCAACTGGGTGTTGAAATACAAGGAGCGCTACGTCACGAACCTGACGGAGAAGCTCATGACGTATGCGCTCGGCCGCGGTGTCGAGTATTACGACATGCCGGCCGTGCGCGCGATCGTCGCCGCCGGCGCCAAGGAAGACTACAAGCTCGGGTCGCTCGTCGCTGCCATCACGGCCAGCGACGCGTTCCGGCTGAGCACGAAGGTTGCGCCGGCCGTGAGCAGTGAGGCGCCGAGCACGGCCGCGACAGTGGCCGCCACGGAGGGAACACGATGAGATTCATCACGAAGAAGCATCTGTCGCGGCGCACTGTACTGCGCGGATTGGGCTCGACGATTGCGCTGCCGTTACTGGATGCCATGGTGCCGGCGCTGACGCCGATCGCGCGCGCAGCGGGTGTCGCGCCCACGCGCTTCACGGGCATCTTCGTGCCGCATGGTGCGGCGCCGGGCTACTGGGTGCCCAAGTCGTCCGCCAAGGGCTTCGAGTTCCCGTACATCTACGAGCCGCTCGCGCCCTTCCGAGATCGTACTGTGATCACGAGTGGGCTCTGGGCCACGGCTTCCGAGAATCCGCCCGGCGTCACGGGTGCGGATCACTTCGTCGCGTCGGCATTCTTGTGCGGCGTGAAGCCGCGCAAGGCCACGGGCGCAGACGTAGAGGCTGGCACCACGCTCGATCAGGTCATAGCCGCCGAGCTCGGCCAGGGGACGCTACTGCCGTCGCTGCAACTCGCCGTGGAAGACCCCGGAGCGAACTCGAGCAATTGCGGCGAAGGCTACAGCTGCGTTTATACGAACACGATTTCGTGGCAGACGCCGAGCCGGCCGCTGCCGATGGAGATCAATCCGCAGGTCGTGTTCGAGCGCATGTTCGGTGACGGGGCGACGCCGGAAGTGCGTGCGCAGCGCCGCGCGCAGCAACGCAGCGTGCTCGATTCTCTGGCCGACGATCTCGGCGGGTTGCGCAACGCCGTAGCGAGCTACGATCGCACGCGGCTCGAGCAATACTTGGACGACGTGCGCGAGATCGAGCGGCGGCTCGGCATTGCGGCGCAGGCGTCGAAGGAAGCGCCGGGCATGGGCGTGCCGGCCGGCGTGCCGGAGAGTTTCGCCGAGCACATCAAGCTTCAATTCGATCTACTCGCGCTTGCGTACCAGGCCGATATCACGCGCGTGGCCACGCTCTTGTACGCGCGGGATCTCACGGGCCGCGTATACCCGGAGGCCGGCACCTCGATCAGCTTCCACGGCGGTTCGCACCACGCCGAGGACCCGGACCACATTCGCGAGTACGCGAAGCTGAATCGCTACCACGTGCAGACGCTCGCGTACTTCATCGACAAGCTACGCAAGATCCCGGAAGGCGACGGCACGCTGCTTGATCACTCGCTCACGCTGTACGGCTCGAACATGGGCAACAGCAACCAGCACCTGCATTACGACGTGCCGCATGTACTGATTGGCGGCGCGGGTGGGCGGCTCAAAGGCGATCGGCATCTCGCGTATCCATCGAAGACGGTGTCGTCGAGCAATCTGCTGCTCTCCGTGCTCGGGCTCTACGGACTAAAGCATGAGAGCTTTGGCGACAGCACCGGTCGCATCGACCTCTAATCCGTTGCGTTCAAAAATCTCACGGCGCGATTGGGTCAAGACTGCGGGCGCGGCTAGCGCAGCCACGCTGCTCGGCGGGCACGATGCCGGCGCCGAAACGGCGCGTCTTCCTCGGCGTTGGGATCGAGAAACGGACATTCTGGTGATTGGCGCCGGAGCGACGGGATTTCCGGCGGCCCTCGTGGCCAGGGGAGCGGGCGCCGACGTCATCATGTTGGAAGCCGAGAGTCACATCGGCGGCCATGCCATCTGCAGCGGCGGCAACCTTCCGTTGGGAGGCGGTACCAGCGTGCAAAAGAAGCACGGTATCGAGGACTCCGCTGACCTCGTATTCCGCGATTTGACCGATTGGTCCGTCGTGCAGCCCAACGGCTTCCCCGACTATCGCTACAACGACCGCGAGATCATTCGCGCGTATGCCGATAATTGCACCGCGACGTTCGAGTGGCTGCTCGCGCAGGGTGTCACGTTCCTCGACAAAGCACCCGACAACCTCGGTGGAAGCTCGATCGGCAATTCGGCGCTACGCGAGATGCATCCCGTTAATCTGGATTATCCATTGGTGCAGACAGGCAAGCCCGTCGAGGCGCAACGCCGCACGACGTCGAGCTCCGGCAATGGTCTTATGCGGCCCCTCGAGGCGGCAACCAGGAACGCCGGCGTGCCGGTCTTGCTGCAGCATCGAATGAAGACGCTCTACCGTGACGATGCGGGCTCCGCACGCGTGGTGGGTGTTGCCGCCGAGCACGACGGCAAGGTCCTCAACATCCGCGCGCGCAAAGCCGTCGTCATCGCGACGGGCGGTTCCAGCGGTAACGTAAATTTTCGCCGAATGTTCGATCCACGGTTGACGGAAGAATATTGCGGTCTTGCGGGAATGCCTTGGTCCAACCAAGACGGCAGCGGCGAGCTCGCGGCCATGGCGATCGGCGCGTCGTTATGGGGTGCCTATAACCAGACGGGCGAGTTCGGTGAAACACTAACCAAGCCCGGCGTGCTCGGTGCGCAGTACAGCTACCGGAACTTGCGGTGGATGCCGGGTTCGCCCGTGTTCGATAAGGCTCACGCGAGCGGGTTGCCTATTGGGGATTGGCAGAACGTTGTTCTCGTCAACATGTTGGGTGCGCGCTTCTACGACGAGACGGCGGGTCAATACACGGCGAACAGCTACAAGCGAGTTGATCCCTACACGCCACACAGCTACTTGAACGGCAAACGCAACCGGTACGAGCCGAACGATTGGGTGGCGGCCGCACTCGCCGGGATTGGCGATGCGCACAACGGTGGCGGGCCGATTTGGGCCATCTTCGATGCCGATGCGGTGGCGCGCGAGCAGTGGAACCCAGCGCCGCCCAATGTGGATGGCGAGCGTGGGTTCTTCTTCAGCGCCGATACTCTCGCGGCCCTCGCCGAAAAGATCGTGATGCAACACCAGCGCGTGCCGATGCCACCCGACAACCTAGTGGCCACGATCGCACGGTTCAATTCGTTCGTTGATTCCGGCAATGACGAGGATTTCGGCAGGCCGAAGCCACCCTACAAAGTGGCCCGGCCTCCGTTTTACGCCGCATGGGCCACGCCCGTGATCCATGACACGCGCGCAGGGTTGCGCATCAACGCGGCGTGCCAGGTAGTGGATCTCAACGGCGCCGTGATTCCGGGCCTCTACTGCGGCGGCGAGTCGGCGGGTGGGTTCTCCATGCACGGACTCGCGCGCTGCATGTGCCAAGGGTTCATCGCCGGACGCCATGCGGCGGCAGAGAAGTAGTCAGGCAGCGCCGACGGCGTTCCGTATCTAGTGATGACCCAGCCCGCGCAGCATCTGCAATCCCTCGCTCAACAGATCGTTGTGATTGGCCGGCAGCTGACCGGAAGGGCTCAACTGGTTCACAAGCTCCGGTAGTACCTGCGACAACATGCCGCCGGCTTGCTGCGTATTGACGCCGAGCTTCGCGGCCAGTCCGCCAAGCGCATCGGCGCCGAGGGCCTGATGCAGCTGATCTCCCGTGACCGGCATGTTCGCGCCGGTGCTGGTCCACGAGTCGGCGTGTGCGCCGAGCCCGCTGCTCTGCAGTTTGCCGAGCAGAGCGCCGATGCCACCCTGTTGCTGCACCATTTGCAGCACCGCGGCGAGAATCGCGCCGCCCGCCAGTGCACCGCCCGTGGAACGCGCGCCGGCGCCGGCGGCGCCCAGCGCACCGCCCAGCATGGCGCCGAGACCACCGCCGCTGCCCAGGTTTCCGGCGCCGCCGAGGCTGCCGGCCAGGCTGCCGAGAATGCTGCCGAGCGGATTGTTCGTTTGGCCCGTGCCACCGCCGAGAGCGCCGCCAAGTACCTGTCCGACCAAACCGTCTAACAGTCCCATCTCGTGTCTCCGAGTTGAAGTGTTGGTCGATGGTGCCTGAGTCACGGACGCGCGCACAGGGTTGCTCGCGTCCCCTGAGCGGGACGCGCGGTCTCAAACGCGGGACGGCGCGTAGCGTCGCGCATGCACCCGCAGCGCCGCGGCGGCGGGCTGGCCCGCGCGCAACCCTTGGCCCAGTCGTTGCATCGTAGCGAGCATGAGCACCCCAAAACCGCGCCGCAGTGGCGGCCTGTTCGCGTTCGACCGCTTGTTCCAGGACGTCCGCTACGCACTGCGCACGCTGCGCTCGACACCAGGATTCACGGCGATCGCTGTGGCGATCCTCGCGCTCGGCATTGGCGCGAACACCGCGATCTTCAGTCTCGTGAGCTCCACGTTGCTGCGGCCCTTGCCCTTCCCTGAGCCCGAGCGGCTCGTGATGGTGTGGGATGACATTCGTGCCCAAGGCGGCCCTGCACGGGTCGAGCCGACGCTCGCGGACTTTGTCGACTTCCGCGACGGCAGCCGCTCGTTCGAGCAGCTAGCGGTCTACCTGGTCTTGAACTACAACCTCACGGGCGGCGGTGAACCGGAGCGCCTGAGCGGCGTGCGCACGACGACGAACCTGTTCGCGACGCTGGGGCTTCAGCCGGTGCTCGGCCGCACGTTCGTACCCGACGACGAAGGTCCGAGCGCCTTGCCCGTCGCGATCATCAGCACGACGCTGTGGGAACGGCGCTTCGGCGCGGATCCCGGCCTCGTCGGCCGCACCATCACGCTCGACGGTTTGCAGAGGACGGTCATCGGCATCGTGCCGCCCGACTTCCGCTACCCGATCGCCGATAGCTCTGTGTGGACGCCGGCTGCGTTCACACCGGAAGAGCTCGCGAGTCGCGGCAACTACCAATACTACGTTGTCGGCCGCCTGAAACCCGGTGTCACGCCTGGCGCCGCGCAGGCCGAGTTGACGACCGTTTCGAACACGGCTCAGCCGCCAGTGAATGGTGTGCCTCGCAGAGCCGTGCTGGTCGCTGAACTGAATGAGCAACTCACTTACAACGCGGGCACGCGGCCCACTCTGTACACGCTGCTGGCTGCGGTGGTGGCGCTGCTGCTGATCACGTGCGCCAACATGGCGAACCTGTTGCTTGCGCGGGGCGCGCAGCGGCAGCGCGAGCTCGCGGTCCGCAAAGCGCTCGGCGCCGGCGCAGGCCGCATGCTGCGGCAGTTGCTCACGGAGAGTGCGGTGCTCGCCGCTGCAAGCGTCGCTGTCGGCATCGTGTTGTCGGTGCTCTCTTTTCGCTATCTCGGCAGGCTCGTGCCCGGTGTGTTGCCGGATACGATGCGGCTCGGTCTCGATTGGCGTGTGCTCGTTTTCACGACCGGGCTCGCGGCGGTGACGGTGCTGTTGTTTGGCGCGGGGCCGGCACTGCTCGCCGCGCGGCGTGATTTCGGCGCCGTGTTGAAGAGCGGATCTGCAGCGACGTCCGCGGGTAGCGGTCGACTTCGCAATACGCTCGTCGTGGCCGAGATCACGGTCACCGTCGTGCTACTGGCGGGAGCGGGGTTGCTGTTGCGGAGTTACGCGGCGGTGCTCGCTGCGGATCGCGGCTTTGACTCTGATCACGTCCTGATCGCGGAGACCGTGCTGTCGCCGACGCAGTACGCGGATCGTACCGCGCGTGCCGGATTCTATCGCAACGTGCTCGAGCGCGTGCGAGGCCTGCCCGGTGTCACGGCTGCCGGCTATGCGAACAACGCGCCGCTCACCTTCAAGGGCGGGCGCGCGTACATCACTGTGGAGGGCAGGCCACCGCCGCGGCCCGAGGATTTTCAGAAGCAGATCATCAGCGACAGGATCGTGACACCGGGATATCTCGAGACGCTCGGCGTACCGCTCCTGCGCGGTCGGCAGCTCGACGCGCGCGATAGCGCAGACGCGCCTCCCACCGCACTGATCAACGACGCGATGGTGCGTCAGTTGTTTCCCGGCGAGGACGCGGTGGGGCGCCATATCCGGTTCGGCCCGCCGGGCAGCGATGCCCCGTGGATGACGATTGTCGGCGTCGTGGGCGATATGCGGCAGATGGCACTCGATCTTCCTGCGGATGCCGAGTTCTATCTCCCGACCGACCAGATCTCGGTCATGTTCGCATTCCTTTGGCCGAAGCACCTCGTTGTGCGCACTCAGGGCGATCCGCTCGCGCTCGCTACCGCCGTTCGCCAAGCCGTGTGGGATGTCGACGCAGCGCAACCGGTGTCGTCCATTCGGACGATGAACGATGTGCTCGCGGCCGACGTTGCGAATCGCAATACGCAGCTCACGTTACTCGGCGTGTTCGCAGCCCTCGCGCTCATATTGTCGGCGGTCGGCTTGTACGGCGTGCTGGCGTACACGGTGACGCAGCGAACGGCGGAGATCGCACTGCGCATGGCGCTCGGTGCGCCGGCCACCAGAGTCGTTCGCGGCGTGGTGCGCAGTGCGCTGGGGCTGGCCTTGATCGGCATCGCGCTCGGGCTGGTCGGCGCGTTTGCCGGCACGCGTGTGCTCGCATCGTTCCTGTACGGCGTGAGCGCGACCGACCCCGTGACGCTCGCGGCCGTCGCCGTGCTGTTCGTGCTCGTCACGCTGGCGGCCAGCTATGTGCCGGCATGGCGTGCGGCGCACGTCGATCCGGCGACCGCGCTCCGAGGCGACTGACACAAGTCACAGCACGGCGAATGCCGTTCCCGCGATAGCCAACCGAACGCTTCCTTCGTCGTGCTCGTTGCGAGCTATCATCGACCGCGTTCGATACACGGCGTTGTGGAGGAGGCGGTTCGATGAGTGCCACTATGTTGCTCTGGGCCATGGCGGTGATCAGCGGCGCACTGATTCCTGTGCAGGCGGCGTCGAACGCCGCGCTCGCGCGCACGATCGGAGGCAATGTGCCGTTCGCGGCGCTGACGTTGTTCGTCGTGGCCACCGTTGCGACGGCCGCAGTCGTGGTCTTGTCGGGCAAGGGTGTGCCGGACGCTGCGACGCTGAAGGCAGCCCCTTGGTGGAGCTACAGCGGCGGCTTCATCGTGGCGTTCTACGTGTTTACGATCACATTCTTGAGTCCGCGGCTTGGCGTTGGCACCGCGATCGCCTTGGTCGTCGCGGGCCAGATCTTCGCGGCGCTCACGATCGATCACTTCGGGCTCATGCGTTCGTTGGTGTTCACGTTGACACCGGCGCGCGTGATCGGCGCCGCGCTGATGATCCTCGGCGCGTTCATCGCGCTGCGCAGGTGATGC
>JBDTOT010000056.1:0-28112 GCA_039933105.1 Gammaproteobacteria bacterium
CACGTGAATTCAAGACAGTGGGCTTATGGGGGCGCCTCGGCGAAAAAGCTGTCGCCGAACCTGCGCTCCAGGTGCTGAAACACCTGAAGAAACGCGGCATCGCCGTGTTCGCCTCCGTCGAATCCGATGGGAACGACGCTTTCGGTGAGGCCACGCGCGTCGCTGAAAAAGATCTCGTGCCGGCGGTCGATCTTGTCGTCGCCGTCGGCGGCGATGGCACATTGTTACATGCGGCGCGCCACGTGGCCGGTCGCGATGTCCCCCTGCTGGGCGTGAATCGCGGTCGGTTGGGTTTTCTGACCGACATCTCGCCTGAGCACATGCTGCAGGCGATCGACGCCATCCTCGCGGGCGACTATCTCTCAGAGAGTCGGTCGATGCTGGCGGCGACGCTCGCTAAGAGTCCCGATGCCAAGGCGTTGCTCGCTGTGAACGACATCGTGCTCCAGAAAGGCGAAAACGGCCGCATGCTCGACTTCACGACGGTCGTGGACGGCGTGTACGTCAACACGCATCGCGGCGACGGGTTGATCGTCGCCACTCCGACCGGGTCCACCGCTTATGCGTTGTCGTGCGGCGGCCCGATCATTCAACCGAATGTCAGCGCACTGGTCATGGTGCCAATCTGTCCGCACACGCTCAGCGATCGACCCATCGTGTTGCCGTCGACGAGCACTGTTCACGTGACGCTCGAACATGACACTCACAGCCCCGCGCAGGTGATGTGCGACGGCGAGGCGCTCGCGACGCTGGGCGCGGGCGAAACCGTGACGATCAGTCTCGCCACGCAGACCGTCACGCTGCTGCACCCCCGCGACTACAACTACTACGACCTGTTGCGTTCGAAGCTGAACTGGGGCCGCGCGAACCGCGATCGCCGCCCTGCACGCGGCTAGCGAATATGCTGAGCCTGATCCGCGCGAAGAACTACGCGGTCATTGACGAAGTAGAGCTCGAGTTCGAGCGCGGGCTCAGCGTCATGACCGGCGAGACAGGCGCGGGCAAATCGATACTCGTAGATGCACTGGGCCTCGCGCTGGGTGACCGCGCGGACGCTAGTGCAGTCCGCGCCGGAACAGACCGCGCCGAGATCAGCGTGTTGTTCGAGATCCCCCGGCACCACGACGCGCTCGCCTGGCTTGCTGAGCGCGGCCTCGACGACGGCACGAGCTGCGCGCTGCGCCGCGTCGTCGGCAGCGACGGGCGATCCCGCGCGTTCATCAACGGCCAGCCCGCCACCCTGCAGGACCTAAAGGCGCTCGGCGGGATGCTCGTGGACATTCACGGGCAACATGCCCATCAGTCGTTACTCGAGGGGGCGGCGCAGCGTGCGCTGCTCGACTCATACGGTAAACATGAGGATCTGGCCGCCACGGTCGCCGCCGATTACGCAACCTGGCGAACGATCGAGAACGATCTCGACTCACGTCGCAAAAGCGGTGCGAATCGCTCCGCCGAGCTCGAGCTGTTGCGATTTCAGGCTACGGAGATCGATTCCCTAGCGGTCGCCGACGGTGAGCCGCAGCAGCTTGCGATCGAGCGGGACCGCCTCGCGAACACCGACCGCCTGCTCAGTGGGGTGAGCGCCGCCCTGGAGCGGCTGGCGGAGAACGATACGGCGTCCGCATACTCCGCGGTCGTACAAGCGCGACGCGAGCTCGAACGGCTCATCGAGCACGATCCCGCACTGCGCGCACCTGCCGACCTGCTCGCAGGTATCGAAGCCGAGGTCCGCGACGTCGAGTCGACGCTCGGCCATTATCGGGATCGCATCGAAGCCGATCCCGATCGGCTAACGTGGGTGGACGAGCGGCTCGCGAAACTGCGCGCCGTCGCGCGCCGCCACGGCGTAACGCCGGAGGGTCTCGGTGCCACCCTCCTGGCGTTGCGAACGCGCATCGGCTCGCTCGACGACAGCGCCGACTCGCTCGATGCGCTGGCAGCCAAGGCCGCAGCCGCGCGCTTGGCGTTTCTCTCGGCAGCGAAGAAGCTCAGCGCGAAACGCGCGAAGCAAGCCGCCACGTTGAGCCGCGCCGTCACAGCAGAGCTCACGGAGCTCGGCATGCCCCACGGCGAGTTTCGCGTCGATCTCGAGTCGCGGACGGAGGAACGAGGCGACGGCAACGGGCTCGAGCGTATCGAGTTTCAGGTTCGTCTAAATCCCGGCCAGGCCTTCGGCGCGTTGAGCAAAGTGGCGTCGGGGGGCGAATTGTCTCGCCTGAGTCTCGCCATCGAAGTGGTACGTTCCGGCGCGTCGCCGGTCACCGCGTTCGTATTCGATGAGGTCGATGCCGGTATCGGCGGCCGCGTCGCGGAGATCGTCGGCCGCAAGTTGCGCCACATCGCGAAGGCGCGACAGGTATTGTGCGTAACGCACTTACCGCAGGTCGCAAGCCAAGGTCAGGCCCACTACCGCGTCGTGAAACTCACGGACGGCAAGACGAGCCGTACGCAGGTCAAACCGTTGTCGGCCGATGAAAGAGTAGAAGAGCTTTCGCGGATGCTCGGTGGCGTCGAGATCACCGAGCGCACTCGCGCTCACGCCGCCGAGATGATCGATCGCGCCGCGCGCTGATCTCAGGTCGTCTTCTTGGGGCGCACGTACAAAACGAGGCTGTGATCCTCGATGTTGTAGCCGTATTTGTCTGCGATCTCGCGCTGCAGCACTTCAATGCGCTCGTCGAAGAACTCCGTGACCTTGCCCGTCTCCAGACACACCATGTGATCGTGGTGCGTGCGGTCGGCGAGCTCGAAGACAGCCTGGCCGCCCTCGAAATTGTTACGGCTCACGAGACCAGCGCGTTCGAACTGGGTGAGCACTCGATACACGGTGGCCAAACCAAGCTCCTCGCCACTGTCGAGCAGGGCGCGATAAATCGCCTCTGCCGACATGTGCCGTTGCTGGCTGTGCTCGAGAATCTGGAGCACTTTGAGCCGAGGCGAAGTGACCTTGAGCCCGGCTTTGCGTAGATCTTGTCGTTCCACTTGCGGCTCGTTCGGAACTTATCGAGTATGATGCCGCTCGGATTATGACCCAGACTTAGCGTGCACTCCAACGTGTTTCATCATCTGCCCGCGATTCGCCGTCTTCTATTGCTGCTGTCTTTAGCGTTGACCGCCTGCGTGTACCGCGTCGACGTTCAGCAAGGCAACCTGCTCAAAGACAAAGACGTCTTGCAGGTCGAAGTCGGCATGACGCGCAGCCAGGTCCAGTTCTTGCTCGGCACCCCCATGGTGGCCGACAGTTTTCATCGCGATCGCTGGGACTATGCGTACTATCTTCGCAAAGGCCGGTCGCCCGACATCCAACGCCGGTGGATCGTGGTGTACTTCGACAGCGACCGCGTGTCGAAAATCGAGCGCGAACTGACGCTGAAACCTTCTTCCTGAGCGCTACAGGCAAGCAAACGTCGTCACGCGTCTAAGTGGGCTGCGGCTGACCGTAGACCTTCTCTGCGCGGTCTATGAACGCGCCCATCTGCGCTCCAGCAAGTTCTTCGAATACCCTGGAGAACAAGCCCCCGAAGGGCGATAGCGTTACCTCGAACTTCAGCGACAGCGACACGTCGGTGCCAGACGGAGTGGCCGGGACGAACTTCCACTCTCCGCGCAGCCGCCGGAACGGTCCCGACACGAGCTCGATCCCGATCTGTTCAGGCCGCTGCAGAGTGTTACGCGTGCGGAAGCTTTGCTGAAAACCGAACACGCCGATTTCGAGCGTAGCTTCGACGGTGCTGCCCTGGCGAGCATCCACGCGCGCGCTGCGGCACCAGTAGAGAAACTTCGGGTAGCTCTCGATGTCGTTGACGAGATCGAACATCTGTTCCGTGCTGTAGGGCACGTGGGCACGACGTTGCACTGTTGGCAAAGAAAAACTCCCAAGACTGTTGGCGTATTTTTTCGCGGCCGATTCTAGGATCATTGCGCCTACATGGCCAAGAAATCCGACCAACCAAGCTCGATCGCGCAGAACAAGAAGGCGCGTTTCGACTATTTCATAGAGGACCGCCTCGAGGCCGGCCTTGCGCTGCAGGGCTGGGAAGTCAAAAGCATGCGCGCGGGCAAGGCGCAGCTCACCGACGCTTTCGTGATCCTGCGCGAAGGCGAGGCCTGGCTGCTGGGTTCGCACATCACGCCCCTGAACACCGCTTCGACTCACTTCACCGCCGACCCGAAGCGCATTCGCAAGCTGCTGCTGAACCGGCGCGAGATCGACCGCCTGGCGGGCCTCGTGGACCGCAAGGGCTACACGCTAGTGGCTCTCGAGCTCTACTGGAGCAAGAATCGCGCGAAACTCTCCATCGGCCTCGCGAAAGGCAAGAAGCAACATGACAAGCGGGACACTGAAAAAGACCGTGATTGGCAGCGCGACAAGGCTCGCCTAATGAAGCACTAACCAATCCGCGAACTCGCGCCTTGCAACCCCAGCCCGCTGCCCTAAACTATACGGACCTGGGGGCGACCTGGTTTCGACGTGGGTCGCGAAGCCTGAGGGGCATGCCGAGGTGCAGTTTCCTCGTAAAACCGTCTGCAAACTCTTAGTTGCCAACGACGACAACTACGCACTAGCCGCCTAAAAACCGGTTCGGTGCCGTCTGACTGGAGCCGTGCTTGTGCGTCCAGCGTCCTTCGGGACATTCAGGCGTCATATCTCACAGGATCGCGAAGAGGTACGTCCGGGACCGAATCGCTAAGATCGTAACGGAATCGCTGTCAGTGGGCCCTGTTCGTCGGGTTGCTGCCAGTTAAAATAATTGACGTGACTACGCATGTAGAACCGACGGTAGAGGACTTACGGACGCGGGTTCGATTCCCGCCGCCTCCACCACACCGCTAGGACTGGCGCGGGACTCAGAGCCCCGCCAGTCCACCCGAACGCCGCTATGGATATGTGTCGCGCGAGATCGAGCACTGGGTGTCGACGGCGTCCTTGAGTTCGGTGGGCGCCACCGGCTTCACAAGATAGTCGGTGAATCCCGCCGCTCTCGAGCGCCGCACTATGTCTTTCTGCGTGAACCCGGAGACCC
Source organism: Gammaproteobacteria bacterium (assembly GCA_039933105.1). Classification (GTDB taxonomy): domain Bacteria; phylum Pseudomonadota; class Gammaproteobacteria; order Steroidobacterales; family Rariloculaceae; genus FEN-1219. Next base: position 5,028 of record JBDTOT010000056.1, read on the forward strand.
CGATGATCCTCACGCCGGGGCAAATGGCTTGCAGTTCCTTGGCGACGTCGATCCCATTCATGCCGGGTAGGCCGATGTCCATCAACACGATATCAGGATCAAACTGGCGCGCGATCGTAATGCACTCGGCAGCCGAGTAGACGGCGACCGCCTCGTGCTTCCAGCTGTGTAGAAGCATGACCGACGTGTCAGCGGCATCGTGGTTGTCATCGACCACGAGCACTTTGCACGAATCATTCACCATGGGCTTTATTCCTGGGTAAGTCCGGAACAACTGGCCTGACTATGGGGTCAGTGCGGCGCTGTGTCCACGGCGCGAAGGCTTCTGTTGTGCGGAAGATTCGGTCGATCGATCGCCGAACTCCGGTCTTGGCGCTTTGCTCCGAGGCCCGCGACGCCAGGCGCTAACGGCGACTGCCACCGAGCAGGGAACCGAGCACGCCCCGCAGCAATGCCCTGCCCGCCTGGGACCCCACGGCGCGCGCCGCGCTCTTGGCCATGGCCTCGACCAAACCTTGGGTCTGCTGTCCCCCGCGCGGTCCGCGCCGGCCGAACAGGATTTCCTCGGTCAAGCTTCGGCCGGCATTGGCCGGCTGCTGCGGGAATTGCGGAGCGTGAGCGGTCGGCACATCGGCGGGTGGCGCCACGTCGGGCTGACGAGCAACCGTTCTCGCCTTCAGCACTTCGTAGGCCGACTCGCGATCGACGGCCTTTTCATAGAAGCCCGCCACCGGCGACGAGGCAACGATGCGCGCCCGCGTCGCCGCGTCGACCGGTCCAATCTGGCTGCCGGGCGGGACCACGAGCGCGCGCTCGGTCACTCCTGGGCGACCCTGGGCATCGAGTAAAGACACGAGCGCCTCGCCCACACCGAGCTCCGTGATCGCTTGCTCGATCTTGAACGCGGGGTTTGGCCGCATCGTCTCAGCGGCCGACTTGACCGCCTTCTGGTCGCGCGGTGTAAAAGCGCGCAACGCGTGCTGGACGCGATTGCCAAGCTGTCCAAGCACGGAGTCCGGCACGTCGAGCGGATTCTGGGTGACGAAGTACACACCAACCCCCTTCGACCGGATCAACCTCACCACTTGCTCGATCTTGTCGAGCAACGCCTTGGGCGCATCCGTGAACAGCAGATGCGCTTCGTCGAAGAAGAACACGAGCTTCGGTTTTTCCGGATCGCCCACCTCGGGCAAGTGCTCGAACAGCTCGGCGAGCATCCACAGCAACAGCGTGGCGTACAGCTTCGGCGCAGACAGCAACTGATCCGCGGCCAGAATATTGACCACACCTTTGCCACCCGAGGTCCGCAACAGGTCGGCAATGTTCAGCATCGGCTCGCCAAACAGCTGCTCGGCGCCCTGCTCCGACAGCGTGAGTAATGCGCGCTGAATTGTGCCAATCGAAGCGACCGATACGTTGCCGTATTCAGTCGTGTACTCGGCCGAGTGTTCGCCGACGTGTTGCAGGATCGCACGCAAATCTTTGATGTCGAGCAGCAGCAGCCCAGCGTCGTCGGCGACCTTGAACGCCAGCGTCAGCACGCCTGTCTGTGTGTCATTCAGGTCGAGCAACCGCGACAGCAGCAGCGGGCCCAGGTCCGACACGGTCGCGCGAATCGGATGCCCCTGCTTGCCAAAGACGTCCCAGAACACGGCCGGACAACTTTCGTAGCGCAGCTCGACGCCCAACGCCTTCGAGCGCTCCGTGACTTTCTGATTGCTGCCACCGGCCGCGGCGATTCCCGACAGGTCGCCCTTAACGTCGGCCATGAAAACCGGCACGCCAATACGCGAGAACTGCTCCGCCATCGTTTGCAGCGTCACCGTCTTGCCGGTGCCCGTTGCGCCCGTGATGAGGCCGTGACGATTGCCGAGCGCAGGCAACAGATCGATGTCGGTCGTGCCTGCTTTCGCGATCAGCAGTGGGTCGGCCATAGGGGTAGTGTTCTCGTATTAGTAGGCGGCGCGCGCTCTTGTCCGCGGCTCCGTGGAATATACAACACGCCCCGAACTACGGTAGCGTAGCCGAACATCAGCGGCCCGCCGGCCGTTGTCGACCACACGCTCGTCAGGGGGGATCTGTCGCGATGGCAACCACTGTTGCTAAACGTTTGCCGCGGCCGCTGTCGGCCGGAATGTGGGTCGCCGTTGTCGTGCTTGGCACATTCGCGCTGGCAGGCATCGCCTTCAATCGCGGCGAGAGCATCAACGCGATGTGGTTCATCGTCGCCGCACTCTGCATCTACGCCCTCGGCTACCGCTTTTACAGCGCGTTTCTGGCGGCCAAGGTATTCGCGCTCGACTCGACGCGGGCCACACCGGCCGAACGCTTCAATGATGGCCGCGATTTCGTGCCGACCAACCGCTGGATCGTCTTCGGGCATCATTTCGCAGCGATCGCGGGCCCGGGCCCGCTGATTGGCCCCACGCTGGCGGCGCAGTTCGGCTACTTGCCGGGCACGCTGTGGATCCTGATCGGCGCCACGCTCGGCGGCTGTGTGCAGGACTTCGTGTCGCTGTTCTGCTCGATTCGCCGCGACGGCCGCTCGCTCGGACAAATGGCGCGCGACGAACTCGGCCCAATCGGCGGAGCCGTCGCGCTGATCGGCGTCTTGGCCATCATGATCATCCTGATCGCTGTGCTTGGCCTCGTGGTCGTAAACGCGATGCGTCACAGCCCGTGGGCCACGTCGACTGTGGCGGCGACAATACCCATTGCAATCCTGATCGGCCTGTTCATGCGGCATTTGCGTCCCGGGCGCGTGCTCGAAGGTACGGCCATCGGTGTCGTGCTGCTGCTGCTCGCCGTGTTTGGGGGCGGATGGGTCGACAAGCACGAGACGCTGCGCGTCTGGTTTGATTACGACGGTCCCTCGCTGGCGCTCATGATCATCGTGTACGGCTTTGCAGCCGCCGTGCTGCCCGTGTGGCTGCTGCTCGCGCCGCGCGACTATCTCTCCACGTTCATGAAGATCGGCACGATCGTCGCACTGGCCGTCGCGATCGTAATCCTGAATCCAGTGGTCAAGATGCCGGCGTTGACGCAATTCGTCGACGGCTCAGGCCCGATCTTCGCTGGCAAAGTCTTTCCGTTCGTGTTTATCACCATCGCGTGCGGTGCGATATCCGGCTTCCACTCGCTGATCGCGTCGGGCACTACGCCAAAGCTGCTGGCCAACGAGCGCGACGCACGTTTCATCGGCTACGGCGCCATGGCCGTCGAGTCGTTCGTCGCGATCATGGCGATGGTCGCAGCCTGCGTGCTCGACCCCGGCGTCTACTTTGCTATCAACAGTCCGGCTGGCGTCGTGGGCGCGAACCCGGCAGACGCCGTTGCCATGATCAACTCTTGGAACTATCCCGTCACCGTGGAACAGATGCAAATGCTCGCTCGCGAGATGGGCGAAGCCACGTTGTTCGCACGCACCGGCGGTGCACCGTCGCTCGCGGTAGGCATGGCCAGTATTTTCTCCAGTGCATTCGGCGATACGTTGCTCGCGGCCTGGTACCACTTCGCGATCATGTTCGAGGCTCTGTTCATTCTCACAACGGTCGATGCCGGCACGCGCGTCGCACGCTTCATGTTGCAGGACATTTTCGGCAACATCGTTCCCGCCATGGGGCGCACGAGCTGGTACCCGAGCGTCCTGATCTGCAGCGGCCTCGTCGTCGCGGGCTGGGGCTACTTCCTGTACATCGGCACGATCGATCCGCTGGGTGGCATTAACAGCCTGTGGCCGCTGTTCGGCATTTCGAACCAGATGCTGGCCGCAATCGCACTGTGCGTAGCAACGACGGTGCTCGTGAAGTCGAGCCGAGTCCGATTCGTTTGGGTCACCACATTGCCGCTCGTATGGTTGGTGGCCGTCACGTCGACTGCCGCGTGGCAGAAGCTGTTCAGCCCGGACCCGGGGCTCGGGTTCCTCTCGCACGCGGACCAGTTGGCCGCCAAACTCGCGTCCGGCGCACTGACCGGTGCCGCTGCCGATCAAGCGCCGAGACTAATCTTCAACGATCGTCTGGACGCGGCATTGACGGCGTTTTTCCTGATCACGGTCTGGGTACTGGTCGTGGAAACGGCGCGCGTGTGCTACGCGTCGCTGTCCGGCAAGCCCCACCCGCCATTGACCGAGAGTCCTCACGTGCCGAGCCGACTGGTGGAGGATTGGGTCCGTGACTGAAGCTGTGCGCCGCGTGTGGGCAGTGATCCGCGAGCTTACGGGCGATGACGCGTACGAACGCTACCTCGCCCACTGGCGCACCAGCCATGCGCGAGAAGGCGCGGCACCGCTTGATCGCGCCGCATTCTGCCGCGAGGAACAGCGGCGCAAGTGGGAAGGCGTGAGACGCTGCTGCTAGCTCGCGCAACTACGCGGGGTCGCGCGCCGCGCCGTTCGGCAACGCCAACTGCTCCGTGCCACCTGCCGGCGGCGCGACGGGCGACGCGGGTGCGGTGGGCGCCTCGCCCTGCGCGGGCCCAGTGCCATCGCCAGGTGCCACCTCGCCGTTCGGACTCACGGAGAGCCCGAGCGCTTTCGCGGCATCCTCTTCATTATTCACTTCGTCTTCGTCTGGCAGTCCACGAATCGCACGCTCGGTCTTTTCGTTCAACACGACGAGGCTGATGCGCCGATTCATTGGATTTGTCGGATTATCGGCGTCTAGCGGCAGCGACGACGAAAGACCCACGACACGCAACACCTTGCTGTCCTTCATGCCGCCCGCGACAAGCTCGCGGCGCGACGCGTTCGCACGATCGGTCGAGAGCTCCCAGTTCGAATACCCACGCTCGCCGAGCGCGTATGGCGCAGCATCGGTGTGCCCCGCCAGCGAGATGTAGTTGTCGACGTCGTTCAGCATGCCCCCGATCGAGTGCATGATGTTGACGGTGTAGTCCTTGAGCGCAGCGCGGCCCTGGTCGAACATCGGGCGGTTCTGCTCGTCGACGACGGTGATGTTGAGTCCTTCGCTCGTGATCTCGAGTCGAATCTGGCTCTTGAACTGCGCCATCTTCTTATCCTGCGAAATCGCGTCTTCGATGCGCTTCTTCAGGCCCTTCAGCTTTTCCGCCTCTTGCTTCCGAAGCTCTCCGCGCGCGGCCTGGAGGTTGATCGTCTGGCGCCTGGCCGGGGTATCTGCGCGCTGCACCTGACCCGTAGTACGCGACAGATTCTCGCCGCCGCCTTTCAGGATGCTCGACGAATCGCCGGAACCCGAACCGCCGGCCATGGCGACGCGTAGTGGCGTCTGGAAATACTCGGCGATGCCTTTGCGATCGCCTTCGGCGGTCGAGCCGATGAGCCACATGAGAAGGAAGAACGCCATCATCGCGGTCACGAAGTCAGCGTAGGCAATCTTCCATGCGCCGCCGTGATGGCCGCCGGCGACCTTCTTGATCCGCTTGATGACTATCGGCGGGCGCGCTTCGTCGTTCATACGCGCCTACTTCTTCACGGCCTTGGCGGCGCCTTTCACATGCTTCTCGAGTTCCGCGAACCCGGGCCTCTCTGTCGAGTACAGCACCTTCCGACCGAACTCGACGGCCACAGTGGGCACGGCGTCGTTCAGACTCGCCAGCAGCGTGACCTTCACGCACTCGAGTGCCTTGCTCGCCTCCGCAGCCTTCTGCTCGAGCAGACCCGGCAGCGGGGCGACAAACCCGTACGACAGCAGAATGCCGAGGAACGTGCCGACGAGCGCGTGCGCGATCAACACCCCGAGCTCTGCGGGAGGCAGGCCCACGGACTCCATCGTGTGCACCACGCCCATGACGGCCGCGACGATACCGAACGCCGGTAAACCATCGCCTACTTTCTGAATCGCGTGAGCCGGCCCCTCCGCTTCGTGATGGTGCGTGTCGATCTCGCGATCCATGAGCGCTTCGATCTCCATCGCGTTCAGCTTGCCGCTGACCATCAAGCGCAAGTAGTCGGTAATGAACTCGACGAGGTGATGGTCCTTCAGAACCTTCGGGTACTTCTTGAACAGCGCGCTCTTCTTTGGATCCTCGATATCACGCTCGATCGCGAGCAGCCCTTCCTTGCGAGTCTTGTCGAGGATCTCGTACAACAGAGCCATCAGCTCCATGTACGTCGCCTTCGTGTACCTCGAGCCCTGCAACAGCGTGGGCAGGGACCGCAGAGTGGCCTTGATGGTCTTGGCGGGGCTGCCGATCACGAACGCTCCGAGGGCCGCTCCGCCGATGATCAAGAGCTCGAGCGGCTGGTACATCGCACCCATGTGGCCGCCCGCGAGCGAATACCCTCCGAACACGGCGCCGAGCACCATCACGTAGCCGACAAGGACCAGCATCCTGCTCTCCAGCAACCCAACGAACGCGAGCGTGAATCGCAGCGCCCCACGGCCTGGTTTTCGGCCTGGCGGCGAGATACTTGAGGGCGAAAACTGGGACTGAGTCACTCCGGACAGCGCGTGCTTCTGCCTGTCACGGCAAAGCGCGGTCGCTGTAGCGGAGGACCCGAGCGAAAGCTAGTGCGCGGGGCGCGCCACTATGTGATACGAGAACGACATCTTCTCGCCCACCGACAAAGCGCCCATCAGGGCCGTGAACGGCTGCATGCCTAGGTCAGCGTGGTTCAGATCGAACGTACCGCTCGCTTCCACGTGATCGTCAGTCACGGTCAGGCTGGTCGGTACCGTCAGATCGACGGTGCGCCCGAGCAGCTCGATCTTGAGCTTGAGGGTCTGCGCCCCGGCGGCGCCAAGCGGCCCCACGCCGGTCACGCGGATCGTTGGGAACTTGTCGCCATCCAGAACGCGGTCCGTCAACATGTTGTGGCGAGTGCCTTCGACGTCCTTAGCCGTCGGCACGCTCGCGAAGTCGTCGCCCAAACCGCTGCGCAGCTGGGCATCGTCGATCACGAGATCCGCAACACGCATCACGAACTCGAAGTGGGACGCCGAGAGATCCTGGGCAGCGACGGTAACGCTGCCAGTCAGGTTCGGCACCGCGATCACGTGGTTGTGACCTAGTCGCGCCAGCGCGCCCGACTTGAACACCAGCCAATGGACGTCCGAGGCAGCACCATCGATCGCGAAAACCTTGTCGGCGCCCTGGGCGGCGACCACGCCGGACCAGGCCACGCACAGGAGCATCAGTAACCGCGTAAGTGAGCGCATGGACCGTCTCCGTCGCCGCTGCAGGCCCTACCGGCCCCTGAGATTACTGTAGCACGCGCCCCCCGTGTCGCCCGGCGCACACCTCAAGAATCGCAAGCGCCAGCCGATAACCTTTGCGTAGCTATTGCCGGCGCGGAATGAGCCGCGGCCCGCGCAGACGAGAGGATTGCGTTTGGACTTAGCAACTCTGGTTGGCCTGATCGGCGTGGGCATCGTGCTCGCCACCGCGATATTTCTCGGCGGCTCCGTCTGGTCGTTCGTGGATCCTGCATCGATTGTGCTGGTCATCGGCGGCACGCTGCTCGTCACGCTGATGAAGTTCAGCTTCCGGCAGTTCACGAACGCCACAAAGGTGGCGATCAAAGCGTTCATCTATCGCGTGCCGGAGCCCGAGATCCTGATCGATTCCGCCATCGATCTGGCTCACCGCGCGCGTGCCAACGGCCTGCTCGCGCTCGAGGACGCCGACGTACCCGATGAGTTCTTCCGCAAGGCTCTGAACCTCGTGGTCGACGGCCACGATCCAGACGTCGTGCGCCTGATCCTGAACAAGGACTTGGAGCTCACCCTCAAGAGACACCGCGACGGCCAGGCGATTTTCAAAGCAATCGGCGACGCGGCGCCTGCCATGGGCATGATCGGCACGTTGATCGGGCTCGTGCACATGCTCGGCCACATGAGCGATCCGAAAGAGATTGCACCTGCGATGGCGATCGCGTTGCTCACGACGCTGTACGGCGCCGTGATCGCGAACCTCGTCGCAATCCCGCTTGCCGACAAGCTGGCACTCCGCAGCGCCGATGAACGCCTCGCAAAGTCGCTAATCATCGATGCCGTCATGAGTATTCAGGACGGCCAACATCCACGCGTGATGCAGGATCTACTGCAAAACTATTTGCCCAAGTCACAGCGCCCCGACGAGCAACGGGCCGCCTGAGCACGTCATGTTTGGCCCCGACCAAGAGCTTCCCCGCAGCGGCGCACCCCCGTGGATCGTCACGTTCGCCGATCTGATGGTGCTCTTGATGTGCTTCTTCGTGCTGATGCTGTCCTTCTCCAGCATGGACCCTGAGAAGTTCAAACAGATGTCAGGCTCCATGCAGCAGGCCCTCGGCGTGCAGACTGACGTGACAGCGAATGATCAGCCCAAGGGCACGAGCCTCGACGCAAAAGAGTTCAGCCCCGCCGTCCCCGAGCCAACGGACCACAACGAAGTGCGCCAGCACACCGTCGACTCGGATCTGAACACGCTCGATCTCGGGCTGCAGCAACGCCTCCGCGAGCTAAAAGCGCAGGCAGAGGCCGCGGATCAGCAGGCACAGGAGCTACGCGCGATCTTTCGGCAGGAAATCGACGACGGCAAGCTGCTGATCCGTCAGGACGGCACGAACGTCACCATCCAGCTGCTCGAGAAGGACTCGTTCCCGTCCGGCAGCGCCAATCTCGAGACGAGTTCCGTCAACACGCTTGCGAAGGTAGGCAATCTCGTCAGCGCGATGACCGGTGCGATCACGGTATCCGGCCACACGGACAACGTGCCGGTCCGACCGGGCGGCGTTTATCGCTCGAACTGGGATTTGTCCGCGGCCCGCGCGGCATCAGTCGGGCATGAGCTGCTCGCTGCCGGCCTCGACCCCGCCCGCCTGATGGTGACCGGCCACGCAGACACGCAGCCGCGCGCGCCGAACGATTCAACGGCCAATCGCGCGCTGAATCGGCGGGTAGACATCACGTTCGCAAACGGCCGCGACCGGCCGACCCGTTGGGAAGATGCGGAGCCGGCGCAGCGCTAGAAGCGAATCACAAACCCGACCGTGGCATAGGGCAACAGGTCGAGATCACTCAAAGAATCGCGCAACTGCGCCTGTTCATTCGCGATGTCCTGCTGGAACGCCGGGTCGCCTAGCAGCGTACCCGAGCCACGCAGCGTGACGCGCGGCGAGCCTTGATCGAGCACGCCGATGTCGAACGACATGCCGAAGTGCTTCTTCTTGCGCGACCAATCCCAGCCCAGCCCGAGAAAGGGCGCAGTCTGCTTGAAGTCTGCGGTGGTCGTCAGCAGGCCGACTTGCGCCGGCGTGTAGGAGGTATTGCCGATCGTAACGTTACTCGTCGGGCGGCTATCGCCGTTCAAGCCGTTGTTGTTGCGGAGGACACCGGCCGACAGGCGGAACGGCGACTTGAACGGATGCAGGTCGACACCGACAGCGAGTGAATCCCACACGAAATCGAACTGGTAGTCGATTCCGGACTCTTCGCCGTCGAAGCCGACCTGCGAACCATTTACGCCGCCGCGAATCGCCCAGCGGTCGCTCAAGTTTCGCGTGTACTCGACCCCGAGACCCAGGGCACCCGCCTTGATCCCTATGGCGTTGTCCCCCGCCCACGCCGCCGCGGGCAGCAGGCAAATGCCGGCCAATGCAATTCCGCGAACCATACAACCTCCGGAATCAGTCGATCGTTAGCTTGCAACGATAACTTTGCCGCTCGAGGACGCGGAGGGACGACGTCACATAAGCCAGCTGAACCACCAGGCCTCAAGGCGGAACTCACAGCTGAAGGCAGCCGAAGACTCAGCGCCAACTTTCAGCCTCGCAACCTGCCGTAGACGTCCACAACCGGAGGGTCTGTTGGCACATCGGTTTCGGTGCTAACGTTGGGTGAAGACGGACGCCGATTCCGCCGCAGGCAGAACTCCCCTCATGTCGCTTTTGTCTCGAGGTCTCGTTGCAACGCGCTGGCTAGCACTCGCTGCCGCAGTGCTGACAAGCGGCTGCTCGACCCAAGTCATCGTCGAAGCGAAGTTTCCCACTCCGCTCGTAGAGCCGCTGCCTGTGAGCGTGGGCATCCTGATTCCCGAAGAACTCTACAACTACATCTACACCGAGGACGTGCCGGAACAGTCGGTGTGGACCATCGCGCTAGGCGACGCCAACGTGTCGATGCTCCAGCCGTTGTTCAAACGCATGTTCCGTGACACACGCGCCGTCGATGCAGTGCCGGTGGGCGGTGCTGCAGGGGGCGTCGACGGTGTGCTCAAGCCGACCATCCTCAAATTCGAGTTCGATGTTCCTGTAGGGCAGCGCGACAAGTTCGTCGAAGTATGGATTCAGTATCAGTTGAGTCTGTACGACGCCGACGGCCGCTCCGTGATCGACTGGGCAGTGAGCGGCTACGGCAAATCGGAACTCATGCGCAATCGCCAGGATGCGGTGCAAAAGGCCGCAATCGTCGCCATGCGTGAAGCCGGCGCGACGATTTCTACAAAGTTCGCCGATCAACCTCAGGTCAAGAGTTGGTTAGGGGAGAAGGGACATGCAACCACGCCTAGTGCAGGACCGCAGGCAGCCGCCAAACGTGAAGCGCAGTGATATGAGATTCACACACTTCGCGTCGATTGCGCTCGTGACCGGGCTCGTTGCCGGCTGCGGCATCACCTCGCGGGTCGAGCCCTACAAACAAGGCAGCGCTGTCATTCAGCAAGGCGAGCACGTCGTGGTGCTCGCCCGCAAACAGCACGCGAACCACGAGGCCGAGGCGGACTTCGTGCAGTGCATCAGCACGGCGCTCGCGAAGGGCGATAAACCCATTGAAGTAAACGCCTCGCAGGAATTCGAGGACAAGATGTATCCGTGGTTCGAACCGTCGACCGCGCCGCTGACCACTGACGACTTGTCTCACCTGTTCGAGCGCCCCGGTGTGCTGGACCAAGTACGAGGCACGGGCGTCCGCTACGTGGTTTGGCTCGATGGCTCCACGGATCGCGTAGCGAGCGGCGGCGGCATCAGCTGCGCGGCCGGCATCGGTGGCGCGGGTTGCATGGGCCTCGCGTGGTGGGAGGACGATTCCCGCTACGACGCCACGGTTTGGGACATTAGGGAGTTGCAGTCGGAGGGCACGATTCACGCGGACGTAAAAGGCCGCTCGGTCATGCCAGCCATCATTATCCCCCTGCCCTTCATCGCGCACCCACAGGCGCATGCCTGCCGGGACCTCACGAAACAGCTGAAGCAGTTCCTGACCACGCCGGAAGGCTACGGCGGGCGAGCGGTGGATGCCGGCTAGCTGAGACTCGCTGCGACGCGCAGCTCTTTTCTCATGCACTCCTGGCCGCGGCCGTCGTGCTGCGCTGCCCTACTTGCCTTTCATCACGGCGCAATTGCGCCGCCTGCGAAGTGACGGGTTCACTGGCACCGGCGCGGAAAAACCCTTAGCGTACTTACGAGGATCCGAGCCCAGCTCACTGAAATGCCGACGAATCCGTTCGACGACGTCGCTGACAATGACCGCACCGACGAGCTGCCCGTGCTCGTCGAATCCGTCGTGCTCGGCAGGGCCGCGGCGCCGGCGGCCGAGGGTGACACACTGGAGGACACCGCCCAGCGCACCGCGAAATTCCCGAGTCCGGGTAGCGGCTCTACGGCCGAGATCGAGTCCTTGCAGTCCGACCTTGCGGCGCGCGGCGCGAAGATAGCAGCGCTCGAGGAAGACATTGCGCGCCTGTCCGCACGCTGGACCGAAATCGAGCATCACCTCACGGACCGTGACGCGCGGATCGAAGGATTGAATCACACGCTCGGCGAACTGCGGCGCACGCTCGAAGAACGGCACGTCGTCGACCAACGCTTGGCGACGGAACTCGCGCGGCGTGGCGCTGACCTTGAACAACTGAGCGCCGAGAACGCCGCGTTGCGCGGCGCAGCAGAGACCGCCGAGGCCAGGCTGGCAGCGCTAGCGGCGCAATCGATGATTTCGCCGCATTCCGCGGAAGATTCGAGCTCGGCCGCAGCGCTCTATCAGGAACTCGCGAGCTTGAGGGCGTACATCACCAATCGGAACGACTGGTGGCGCGAGCTGAAGTCGCGCACTGCTAAGTCCGCGGAGCAGATCAACACGCTGCAACGCGAGCTGCACGATTTGGCCGCCGCCCGCAGGGATGCAAGTGCGCTGGCGGCTCGCGAATCTACGCGCGCAGCGACTCTGCGCGACGAGCTGGTTGCCGCCATGCGCATCGTTGAAGAACAGCGTCGCGAGCTCGCGACCGCACGCGCGGCGAGGCATGAAACCAAAGCGTTCCAAGGGACGACAGTTGAAGCGCAGCGGTCGGCCGCGCCGGTGCCGGTGCAGGCGCAAGCGGTCGCGCCACTCGTTGCACTACCGCCCGCCCGACCGCCGCCGAGCCTGGCCAGCATCGACCAGGATGTGGCGGGAGCACTCCCGATTCCCACCGCCGGCGCCAGCAATATCCTTCCGCCGCCGGCTTTCGAAGGGCTGGCCGACGCCGAAGCGGAAATCGCCCACAAGCGACACCAGATCGGAGCTCAGCTCGTGGAGCTTCGCGACCGCGAGCAGCGGCTCGACGCCAGCGCTGCGACAATCGAACACCTGCGCCAAGAGGTCGCAACCTTACGCGCCGAGGTTGAACGAAAACACGCCGACGTGGGGCGACTGGAGCGGGCGGTCATCGAGAAGGATCGAGCCCTCGATACTCGCGACGCTCGCATCGCGACCTTGCGGGAAGAGCTAAACGAACGGCTCGGCGCAATCCAGAAGCTAAACGCCATGGACTTGTCGCTCCAAGGGCTGAGTTCCAAAATGTCCGATCGTTTGCGGCGCGCAGAGCCCACGGCGGAACCCACCAACGTGCCGACATTGGTCTGCCTGACCGGCGATGCGCCGAAGCACGTCGCACTGAGCAAGAAAACGACCACGATTGGCCGCGGAAATCATTGCGACATCCAAATCGTCACTCACTTCGTGAGCCGCCAGCACGCCCGCGTCACGACCGAGAGCGGCGTCGTCATCATCGAAGACTTGGCGAGCACGAACGGCGTGTTCGTGAACTCGATCCGAATCGACAGTCACGAGTTGCGCCACGGCGACTTGCTAACTATCGGCGAGACGCAGTTTCGGTTCTTGGAATCGGTGGCACACTAGCGCGCCGCAATCGCGTGAGACATTCCGAGCCATGCCCACCGACACTTTGCGCCGCGAGATCATCATCGGAGCCGTCTGTTTCGCGCTCGGTTTTTTCATCCTGCCGCTCGCCATCTACTGGGTCGGCCACGAGCTGATCGGAAATTACTCGCCCGACGCATCCGCGGGAGCTCTCGCGCTGGCCGAAAGCATCTGGGCGGATGTGCTGCACTTCAGGCTGGCGGCATGGGTACTGGTTCTCGCTCCTTATGCCCTAGTTCTGTTGCTTCGATTCACACGCAGCTTGTGGCGTGCCGCACCACTGTGATTTTGGTCACAAATCCGCGTCGCCAGCGAGAAGGCTCGCGTCAACGTCTGTTATCGTTTTTCCAGGGCCACTCGTTGTGTCGTCGAAATGCTCAAGCTCTTGAAACGCTGGCTCGGCTGGGACGCCGACTCCGCTCTGTTCGACTTTAGCGATCTGCGCCCCCGGCAGCCGCCAGCGCAACGCACGCTCGGCGCCGGCACGACTCCGCCGCCCGCCGTCAAACAGCAACCTGCGCCGCCCGCTCAGCGACGTGACAAGTCGAAGGAGCGCAACCCTCGTGACGTGCTCGACAACCCGCGGCTGACGCTCGACAAGCCTGCCGACGACGGCTTCGATCCCTACAACACCGGTGCCTTCAATCGCAGCACGTCGTGGGAACGGATCGGCCGACAGAAGAAACGCTGATTCAGCAGCGCCGTCATCGCGGCCAATAGGACCAAGCCGCGAACGCCAGCCCAACGAACAATGCCGCGTGCGCCGGCCATCGCCACGCCGCGCGCCGAATTTGTCCGTAGAATGCCGCCCCCGCGAAGGCCGTCAATGCTGCGAAGATCGCGAGGTTAACCAGCAATGACGGTAGCTCGTTGTCGAGTCGCGGGTATTCGGACCGTAGCACAGTGAATACGACGGCTACCCCCGCCAGAGCAAAGCTGATGGCCGCTGCGCTGCCGAGCACGAAGCCGAGAAGTGCTACCGATGGGCGCATTAGCCTCCTGCTCTGCAACCGGCAAGGCCGCCCGGCTCACGTTGGTGATTCGCTCTAATTTTTTGACCGCAGCGGGCTTGATTCACTGGACTTGGGACCGGAAACTCACCAAAGTAGGCGTGAATTACGGCGCCACGGACTCCAAGGAGGAAACGTGAGGGTGTTGTTCGGCCGGTCCTGCACCACTACCATCATTCTGACTGCGAGCTGGGCGTCGTTCGCCGCCGTCGAGCCGTTGCCGCCACTACAAATGGCGACCAACGAGCACGCCATCGCGAGCAACGTCACGAAGCTTATAGAAGAGCTTCACTACTCGCTACCTCACCTCGATAACTCGCTGTCGTCCGCCATCCTGGATCGTTACCTCGATACGCTCGACGGCAATCGCATGTACTTCACGGCCGCCGACGTCGCGAGCTTCAACCGGCTTCGCTACGAGCTAGACGATCGGACTCGTACCGGCGACCTACAACCGGTGTTCGACATATTCAATCTGTTCCGGAAACGTGCCAGTGAGCGCGTCGACTATGCGATCGGCCTGCTAGCGACGGAACCCGACTATGCCGTCGACGAGTCGTTTCGCTGGGATCGCAACATGTTGCCTTGGCCGTCCTCGGAAGCCGAGCTAAACGACGTCTGGCGGCAGAACGTGAAAAGCGATGCTCTGCGGCTCATGCTGACCGGCAAGACCTGGACTGAGGCGGCGAAGGTCTTGAAGGAACGCTACGAGCGTTCTTACAAGCGCGTCACGCAACTGACCACGGACGACGTCTTCGAGACCTACATGAACGCTGTGGCCCACCAGGTGGACCCGCATTCGAGCTACCTCTCGCCGCGCCAGAGCGAGGAATACCGAATCCAGATGAGCCTGTCGTACGACGGCATCGGTGCTTCGCTCCAGCTCGAAGACGACTACGTCAAAGTCATGAACATCATTCCGGGTGGTCCGGCGCAAATCGACGGGCAGCTGAAGCCTGAAGACCGCATCACCGCCGTCAGCGAAGGCGGCACGGAGGCGGTCGACGTCATCGGTTGGCGGCTCGACGACGTCGTGTCGAAGATTCGCGGACCGGGCGGTACGAAAGTCCGCCTGCAGGTGTTGCCCGCGGGCGCGCAGCCGGGCTCGCCGGAAAAAACCATCGAGCTGAAGCGCGACAAGATCAAGCTCGAAGAACAGGCCGCGAAAAAACAGCGCCTCGAGATCCCGTTCGAGGGCAAGACATACAAGATCGGCGTGATCACCGTCCCGAGCTTCTACCAGGACTTCGCTGCGCGCAGTCGCGGTGAGGAAGACTATACGAGCACGTCCCGTGACGTGACCCGCCTGCTCGAAGAATTCAAGGCCGAGGGCGGCATCGACGGCCTCGTCATGGACCTGCGGGCAAACGGCGGCGGTCATTTGTCCGAGGCCACGGAATTGAGCGGCCTGTTCATCGAGCGAGGGCCGATCGTGCAGCTGCGCGAGACCCGCGGCACGATTCAGGTGCTCGACGACCCGAGCCCTACTGCAATTTATGGCGGCCCGATGGCTGTTCTCGTTGATCGTTACAGCGCGAGCGCGTCCGAGATTTTCGCCGCAGCAATCCAAGACTACGACCGCGGCATCATCATCGGCCAACAGACCTTCGGCAAAGGCTCCGTGCAGAACCTGTTCCCACTCGACCGGCTCATGCGTGGCACTGACAACGGCCAGCTGACGCTGACGATTGGCAAGTACTACCGCGTGACTGGCGAGAGCACGCAGCACCGCGGCGTGGTTCCAGACATCGAGCTACCCTCCGCCGTCGACCCGGCCGTTGTCGGCGAAAGCACGCGCGATACGGCATTGCCGTGGGATCGCATTCAGCCGACACGTTTCAAGGCGGACCCACGCCTCGCCACGGAGATCCCTGACCTGCGCACCCACCAGGCCGCGCGGGCCGCGAAAGACCCTGACTACGCCTACCTGCTCGGCGACGTGGCGGCCTTCAAGGAAATCGCTGCACAGAAGAGCGTATCCCTGAACATGCAAAAACGCGTTGCGGAGAACAAGAAGGTCGATGAGGGCCGCCTCGCGCGCGAGAACGCCCGGCGCGCTGCGCAGGGGCTACCCGCCCTCGCGAAGGTGGAGGAACTCGAATCCGCAGAACGTCCCGAGAACATCCTGTTGCGACAGGCCGCGCGCGTCGTGGCGGAACTCGCTGAAGTAGACGGGCCGCGTCAGCGGCAGCTCGTGAGTGGCTCTGAAGGCGCGCGCAAGTCCGAGGCGAGGCCGCAGTAATTTGCGGCCGCGGCCTAGCGCATGACGGCTAGCAGGTCCCAGTAATCGTCGGCGACGACGTTGATGCGCAGCGGCGCATCAACGGATCTACGCGCAAGATCGATCTCGTTTTTCGCTTGCGCAATGGGAGTTCTTGGAATCAACTGCACGGAATCGATGCTCGGCACGGAGTCCGTGTCGTTGCGATATTTGACTTCCACCAGCAGCAAGTCTGTCCGGCGTTTGACCTGATCGGCCAGCGTCTTCTGTTGCTTTAGCTCTTCGATCTTTTCCCGAATACGTTCGACCATTCGGTCGCAATCGCGCCGGTCGCCAAACTTCATGTCACCGACCGGTCGTTCGGTGGAGGTCTTGGCGAGCGAAGCCAGATCGTGCTCGGAGAAATACACCACGAGGTGCTGGGCAAGTCCGAGAATGGCGCAGTTGATCAGGCGCCGGCTTTCGAGGGACAGTTCCTCCGGCTCGGGCAACGGCTCACCCTGGATCTTCTCGCCAAGATCGCGAAGCTCCGCGAGCTTCTCGTCGAGCATGTGCCGGCCATTCTGCAGGCCCGCGACGCGGCGTTTGACGCCGGGACCGCGAAACCACCGGAGCACGCGGTTCATGCGTTCCAGCTGCTGTTCGGAGCGGGCCAGATCGTCAACCACAGCGCGGTGCTTGTCCGCGATACCGCTGACCTTTTCGTTGATCGCATCCAGGCGCCGTTTGCGCTTCGCCATCTCGGCGTCCTGCACTTGAGCTCGCTCGCGTTTCTCGCGTTGCGTCTGCAGCTCTTTACCGAACTGCTCCAGCCGCTGCGCGCCAATGCGCCATAGGTGCCGGAGCTGGAAATAAACCATGGCGTTGGCGGCCGCCAGCGGGTTCGTCAAGAGTCGCTCGAGGCCCTCGAACTGCTCCTGCGCGCGGACGATCGCGCCTTCCTGCTCCTTTAGCTTGTCGAGCAGGTCGAAACGCTCACGCCGCAAGGCCTTCAGCTCGCGTTTTACGCCGGCGCGGTTCCAGTACAGCTTCAGGAGCTGTTCTGTCGGCTCCTCTGCTTGACGATCCAATAGCGCGCTCAGCATTGGGCGTACCGGATTCTGCAACACGGCTCCATCACGCGAATATAGCGTTCGCCCACGGCTCAAACCGTGACTCAAAGCGCGGAACGGGAGGTGCGGCCGCTCAGCGCGGCGGGTTAACGCTACGGTCGAGCCTGTGACCGACGTCAAAAAGGTAGTCCAGCCACTTATTCAGAGTCATGTTCACTCGCCACCGGCGGTCGAGCTCGGCGCCGCTGCTAGCCGCGAGCTCGCGCAGCTTGTGGTGGCAATGCCGATCCCGGCCGCTGACGGCCTCCGCCAGGCGTGCGTCATGGTAGACGCGCAAAATCAGGTCGGGGTCGGCGACCGTAACGTCTTCTGCTTCCGGAAACCAATACGTCAGCTTGAGCGTCGTCGTGTAGGGCTCGCGGCGCATGATCGTCGCGTGGAGGTCGATGTCTTCCGGAGCGGCCGAAATCACGTTGTCGCTCGGCCAGTTGAATGCGGCCGTCAGATTGTGCAGCTTGATGTAGTTGCTCTCATACAGGGTCATGAGCCCGGTAAATGTACCGGGCCGATACACGCACTCTGGGATGATCAGGCTGTCCGCTAGCATTCCTGGTTACCCTACCATGTCACCAATCGGAGCGGCGCTTACGCCGCAAGCTCGGCGCGATTAGGCCAATCACGACTCCGCCAAACAACACGCCGGCGCCGACAATGAACCAGTTCTGTCTATCCTGGCTCGTGAGGCGGGTCTTCGCGGCGGTGAGCTCCTCGACCTCGCGGTCACGCTGGATCAAGCGCTGCCGAAGGCTCTCGTTCTGATCGCGGATCTCCACGACGTTCGCCGCGGCGGTGCGCAGGTCCGCGAGGTCTTTGCTGGCCTGGTTGTGACTCGAGCGCGTTTGCGCGAGATCTGCCTTCGTGCCACCTAGCTCGGCGGTCAGCGCGCTGACCTGTTGCTCGAGTTCCGTCGCGCGAGTTTTCGCTGCAGCAAGGCTGCGTTCCGCCGCTGCCAGCTTGTCGCGCGCAATCGGCTCCGCGAGCAAGAACCTCGTCAGGATGAACCCCTCGGTGCCCTGGTCTTGCACGCGGACGCGCGAGTAGCCGGCGCCAGCATCCTCGAGGATCTGAACGGCCGCGCCAGCTTCGAGGTTACGCAGAATCAGGTACTCGGTGCTCGGTCCGCGCCGCAATTCGACGATCGTGCGATCGGTGATATACCGCGTCTGCGCATGCACGCTTGTCGCGAGCAACAGCAGAATTATCGCAATCGGTCGAACTCGCATTCAAACGCCTTGTGGTGCAACGACGGCCCGAGACTAGCCTATCCCTGTTGTTAGCGAAACCCGGCCTTGCGGGTTTTGTGCGCGCCTTCAGGATTTGGCTTTCGCGGCCGTAAACAAGTGCTCTCGGTAGAATCTGAGCTCCCGAATGGAGTCATGGATGTCCGCGAGCGCGAGATGCACGGACTTCTTTTCGAACCGATTGCCCACTTCGGGCATCCACAGCTTCGCCAAAATCTTCAGCGTGGACACATCGAGATTGCGGTAATGAAAGAACGCCGCCAGTTCCGGCATGTGCCTGATCAGAAAACGCCGGTCTTGGCAGATGCTGTTACCGCAAATCGGCGACGCGCCCTGATCGACGTACTGGCGAATGAACGCGAGCGTCGCTTGCTCCGCGTCGGCTTCGAGCGCAGCGCTCGCGCGCACGCGCTCCGTCAGACCCGAACTGCCGTGTTGCCGCGTGTTCCACTCGTCCATTGCGCTGAGCACGGCATCCGTCTGACGAATGGCCAGCACAGGGCCTTCCGCCAACACGGTCAACTCCTTGTCAGTGATGACCGTGGCGATCTCGATGATCCGGTCGCGATCGGGATCTAGCCCCGTCATCTCGAGATCGATCCAGATCAGGTTTTCGTTGCGATTCACGTCGACGTTCTCCGTAGTGCCGACGCGCTAGCCCAGCGCGCCATTCATCTGGCGGCCACCGAGCACGTGTAAATGCACGTGGAACACCACCTGACCACCCTCGCGATGCACGTTCATGGCCACGCGGTAGCCGGGCAACTCGTGATCTACCGCCAGCTGCTTCGCAGTGAGTAGAAGCCTACCGATCAGCGATGCATGTTCGGAGTCGAAGTCGTTCAGCGTGGCCACATGAGCCTTCGGGATCACGAGCCAATGGAAAGGCGCTTGCGGATGGATGTCCTTGAACGCGAGGACCGATTCATCCTCGTAGGCGCGATCGGAAGGTAACTTGCCCGCCACAATCTTGCAGAACAGACACTCGGGATCGGCGGCGGTTGCCATTCGTCAATCTCCTTCCCGATGAGCGGCGATCTCGCGGCGCCCCGTCAACGCGCGCGCGAGCGTACCGCCGTCGATGTACTCGAGCTCACCGCCAACCGGAACACCGTACGCGATGCGGCTGGCGCGCAAACCGTGCTTGTGCGCCAGTGTCGCAACCAGATGGGCCGTGGCATCGCCCTCCACCGTGACGCTGGTCGCCAAAACCACCTCGCTGAAACGTTCAGCCGCGAGGCGGCGCTCCAGCAGCTCGAGCCCGAGCTCGGATGGTCCAATGCCATCGATTGGCGACAGATGCCCCATCAACACGAAATAGCGGCCTCGGTAGGCGCCCGACTGCTCGACCGCGAGCAGATCGGCAGGCGTCTCAATGACGCACAGTTGGCTTGCGTCGCGCCGTTCGTTCGCGCAGAAGCGGCACACCGCCTCCTCCGTCAGCATGCGGCAACGCTCGCAGTTGCGGATCGAACGCATTGCACGGTCCAGCACGGTCGCAAGCCGTCCAGCACCTTCGCGATCCTTGTCGAGCAAGTGAAATGCCATGCGCTGCGCCGACTTGACGCCCACACCGGGCAGGCACTGCAGCGCCTCGATTAGCTGATTCAGTAGCGGCGAATAGACGTCAGCCACGTGCGCTCAGAACGGCAGCTTCAAACCGGGGGGCAGCGCGAGACCGCCCGTGACGGCCGACAGCCTCTGTTGCACTGTCTGCTCGACTTTGCGATTGGCATCGTTGAACGCGGCAGCTACGAGATCCTCGAGCATTTCCTTGTCGTCTTTGAGCAGCGACGGCTCAATCGTGACGCGCCGCACGTCGTACTTGCACGTAATCACGACCTTGACCATGCCGCCGCCCGCGAGCCCTTCCACCTCCGTGGAGGCAAGCTCGTCTTGGGCCTTCTGCATGTTGGCCTGCATTTCCTGCGCCTGGCGCATCAGCTGACTCAGGCCCTTCATCGGGTTTCTCGTAGTGGCATCAGAATCCTCACTTCGTCGAACGTATGCTATCGGCTTCGAGCGTAGCCTCGAATGCTGCTTGCACGGTCTTTACGGTCGGATCACTTTCGATCGACTCGCGCGCTTCACGCATGCGCTGATTTTCGTTCGCCTTGCGAACTTCAGCCGGCGTTGACCGTGCAGGCTTGCCGGTCGTGATCGTAAGGCGCAGATCGCGGCCGTGCTGCTCCTGCAACGCGGTTTCGATGCGCGCGCGCAGTTGCTGCGTGTTCAGATGCTCCTTGTCGCGCTGCAACACCAGCTGCCACGCTCCACCGGCATTCGATTGAAGGTCGCAGTTGTCGGCCAGTTGTCGCGCCGCACCGCGTAGATCTAGCGCTGCAAGAACACCCGCCCAATCCGTCGACGGCGCGGCTCTACTTGCAGGCGTCTTCGCTTGCTCGACTCTCGGCGTTGCAGCTTCAGCCTGCGGCCTGCTCGGCGTAGAGGCGGGAGTTGGTGTTGCCGGGCTCGCGGCCCTCGGCGCAGGCGCCGCCGCGCTCACCGCAACTGGCCGAAACGCCAGCATTCGCAGCATCGTCATCTCGAAGCCTACGCGTGGATCGCGGCAAATCGGCAAGTCGCGCCGCCCGTTCAAGGCAATCTGATAGTAGAGCTGTATATCCTCGGCCCCGAGCTGCGCAGCGAGCAGCGCCACAGCCGCTAGCTCCTCGTCGTCGCTGCGGCCACCCACGAGCTGCAGCACCGCCATGCGCTGCAGGGTTTCGAGCAGATCGTCGAGCACGGCACCATAGTCAGGCGCTCGCTCGTCGAGCCGCGCGACTTCCGCGAGTAGCGCAGCGCCATCCTGACACGCTAACGCTTCGATCAGTTTGACTACGTGATCGCGATCGATGGTGCCGAGCATCGTGGCCATCAGGGGGCCGTCGACGTTGCCACCGCCGAATGCGATGCCCTGGTCGAGGAGGCTCAACGCGTCACGCATGCTGCCATCAGCGGCACGCGCCACGGCTTTCAGGCCCGACGTATCGGCAGGTATTCCTTCGGCCGCACAGATTTTCTCGAGTTGCACCTGGATCTGCGCGGCAGTGAAGCGCTTCAGATTGAATTGCAGGCAGCGCGATAGCACGGTAACTGGCAACTTCTGCGGATCCGTGGTCGCGAGCAAAAACTTCACGTGCGGCGGCGGTTCCTCGAGTGTCTTCAACAGCGCATTGAAGGAATGATTGGACAGCATGTGCACCTCGTCGATGAGGTACACCTTGAAGCGGCCGCGCGTGGGCGCGTATTGAACGTTGTCGAGAAGCTCACGCGTGTCGTCAACGCGCGTACGCGACGCCGCATCGACCTCGATCAGATCGATGAACCGGCCCTCATCGATCGCCGTGCACGCCGCGCAGACACCACAAGGCTCCGCGACAATACCTGTATCGCAATTCAACGCCTTCGCCAGCAACCGCGCGACCGTGGTCTTGCCGACCCCGCGCGTGCCCGTGAACAGGTAGGCGTGATGCAGGCGATTCTGCTTGAGCGAGTTCGCAAGAGCCTGGACGACGTGCGGCTGGCCGACCAGTTCCTCGAACCGTCGCGGCCGCCACTTCAACGCCAGAACCGTGTAACTCACGCCCGTTGGTGCTCCAGAGAAAATGAGGTCCGCGTCAGCCCTACCCCGGCACCCAACCGGGCTGCTACCGCTGCTCCCTTCCGGGCCTGACGGGGTTTACAGCTGGTTGTCGCGGGGGAACCGACGCGAACCGTCGCTACTTTACCAGCCCCGACCCACCCCGCGCGATCACCCGCGCCGCGTTTGAAACTGCGGCGAATTCTGGGCTACCCTGCCCGCCGACTCGAGCTTCGCTCGTAACGGGAGAGGTGGCCGAGCGGTTGAAGGCGCACGCCTGGAAAGTGTGTATACGCCCAAAAGGTGTATCGAGGGTTCGAATCCCTCCCTCTCCGCCACCACCGCCAATCAGATCATGGCAGCGCGACGCTCCCACTAATGTGCGATGCGCATGCGCGAGCGGCGGTTGCGCACGATGCGCCGCCCGCGCCCCTACTTTCGACCACGAAAGGCGTTTATGCTTCGCCTCTTTTCCATCCGTCTCACTGAGGACTAAGACATGGCCGACAAGAAAATCATTGCAGTACTAGGCTCGACCGGCGCACAAGGCGGTAGCCTGTGCCGCGCAATCCTGGCGGACGCCGCCGGCGGTTTTGCGTGCCGCGCCGTCACGCGCGACACGACCAAAGACAAAGCCAAGGCTCTCGCTGCCGCGGGTGCAGAGGTCGTCAAGGCCGATCTCGACGACGTCGAGAGCCTGAAGAAGGCGTTTGCGGGCGCGTACGGCGTCTACGCCGTGACGAACTTCTGGGAACACTTCTCCGGCGAGAAGGAAAAGACCCAGGCCAAGAACATTGCCGACGCGGCCAAAGCCGCCGGCG
>JBDTOT010000057.1:0-27817 GCA_039933105.1 Gammaproteobacteria bacterium
TCCGGCGTGTCCCGCGAGGGGCCCTCTGCGGCGCACCGACGGCGCGGTTGGCACCGCCCTGCGTTCGCGGGCCCGAAGGCTACTTCTTCGAGAAGTCGAACAGCGCTTCCTGATCGTCGTCCGGCTTGCCGCTCATGCCCTGTTCAAAGTACTCGCGCCAGATCTTGTCCCACGGCCGCCCGTACATGTCAGGGTACTCGTACTGAATCGTGTCGCCCGGGTGCACCGGTGTGTTCACGCCCTTGACCGAGAAGATCGTCGGCACGCACTCGATGAAGGGATACGGTTCTTCCTTCGCGTCCGTGTAATCGTTGATCTTGTGCAGGTTGCGAACGATGCGGACCGGCTCCACCAGCGCCTCGGGGTCATACAGGACCGCCTCGTGGTTCAGGCCGATGAACTTGCCGTCTTTCTTGATCGGCGTGTAGATCTCGACCGACTGCATCTTGTCCGACCACTCGAACGACGAGTGCGATTTCCACCCCTGGATGTTGCTGGTCCAGGTGATCAACGTCTCGCCGTCCCAGAAGCCGATCGTCTCGCCGTACCAGCGCGGCACCGCGGCGCCGAGGCGCGGCGCGCCGCCCGTCTTCACGTCCGCCATGTTGAACTGGCGGCCGACGTTGATGTCGGTGATGAAGTTGCGCGCCACGCCCGCCCGGATCTCGACGAGATTCGGTGTGGCGATGACGTAGTGTTCCCATACCGAGAACGGGTACCACCGCCGCGCGAAGCCCTCGGGCCAGCAGAACGTCGACGGCCAGATCGCGTGCCCACGCATCTGGTGATAGGCCTCCTGCACCGTGCGCTGCTGGTACTTCGGCGTCAGCAGCGACACGACGGTGGCGATCTGCGTGTTCGCTCCCCAGTACCAATTCATCTGGTTCTGCGGCGCACGCGCCGGGTTCTCATAGACACCGTTCCACTCGGCGGCCGGAAAATCCTTGAACGAGTACTTATTGGGGCCGCCGCGTTTCGTCGTCTCGGCCAGCAGGGCCTCGTAATGCGCCTGCGCCGTCTTGAAGCCGTACGGGCTCACGATGGCCTCGCGGGGCAGGTCGCGGTCGCAGTGGCCCCAGGGCGCGTCTTCGTCCTTACCGGTGTTCAACGGATTCGGGCTCAGGATTCCGCGCTGCACCTCGCTCGCCATCGGGCTGTTGCAGCGGAAGTAGCGTTTGTCGGTCCAGAGCGCCTTGTCTTTGTAAAAGTCCTTGCTCGTGAAAATGTCGACCGGCAGGGGCTTCACGTCTTTCGGCGGCGCGTTGGCGGGGTAGCCATCGAGCTCCTGCTTGACGCCCGGCTGCGGCCGGACAAATCCGTTGCCCTTCCACGCCGGCCCCACTGGCGGCCGATTGTTCACGCTGGCAGCCAAAGGCCGGCCGCGGCCGACGCTCTTGAAGCCGATGTCGGGCATGTCCTGCGCCGAAGCGACCGTGGCGGTCAGCATCGCGGCCAGCAGCCAAAACTTGTTCTTTCCTTGTTTCATACGCACTCCCTCCGGGGGATACGACTCTACATCGGTCGGGCCGCCATGTCCCAGGGGCGAGAAGTCCGGACAGGCGTCAGCGTGCGCGAGCTCCGCCGCACCGCGCGCGGCCTGATATATTCGGGGCCCATGCAGAGGCCCGCGAAGCGGAAGTCGGAATGAAGACACAGGGTTCAAGCCGGCTCGTCGCCGGTGTCGCGCAGACGTTGCTCGGTCTGCTGCTGACGGTGGGCGCTTCGTCACCGGCGAGCGCGCATCACTCCTGGGCCCGCTACGACGCCGACCACGTATTCACGATCGAAGGCACGCTGACGCAAGTCGATTTTTCGAATCCGCACGTCATCATGCACTTCACGGGCGCCGCCGAAGGCGAGGCGAGCATGGAGTGGACCATGGAGATGGACCCGCCCACGCTGCTGGTGCGTTTCGGCATGAAGCACGACACGTTCGCGATGGGTATGAAGGTCAAGATCACGGGCGTGCGCGCGCGCACCGGCGTACCCGTCATGCGCGCGCTCACGATCGAGACGCAGGACGGCACCGTGTACCGCGTGTCGAGCCGAATATGATCCCTGCCGGTTTCGTCACGCGCCTGGTTCTTGCGACCAGCTGTGCGCTCGCTTTGTCGACCGCCGATGCGCAAGCGCCGCGGTCACCGCAGGGGTTTCCGGGCGCCGCGCCGCCACGCGCTCCCGTGTTGATCCGCGAGCTCGGGGCCGAGCCCGCCGCGATCGAGCCCGGCCAGTCGACGATGCTGCGCTGGGATGTGTTGAACGCGTACGCAGTGGCCATCGCTCCGGACTTAGGCAACGTTGCATTGCGCGGCACGCAGCGCGTGACGCCGTCCGCGACCATGACATACACGCTGACTGCAAACGGTCCTAGCGGCGACGTCACCCGCGCCGTGACGGTCACTGTGCGCGGCACCACCGCGGCAACGCCGACGGCGGTGTCGAAGAAGGTGCCGCCGGTGCCGAAGCTCGCGGACGGTAAACCCGATCTGTCCGGTCTCTACATGGCCGAGAAAGGCGTGCGCCTGCTCGGTGCGGTGCTGCCGGCGCCGGGCGCCGAGAAGTTTCGCGTGGAGACGCGCGCCGACGATCTCGGCACCGGCATCCAATGCCTACCGCCTGGTGTGCCGGCCGCCTCATTACTGCCATTTCCTCTGCAGATCGTGCACACCCCGCAGACCTTCGTCGTCATGTACGAGGCCTATCACCAGTTCCGCATCGCGCCGGTCGGCGGTGAGTACGCCGAGTATCTCGCGCCTGCATACATGGGCCACTCCATCGCTCGCTGGGACGGCGACACACTGGTGTTAGACGTCCGCGGATTCAATACGAAGACCGTGATCGCGGGTTACCGCCACACCGAGGATCTGCGCGTCGTCGAGCGTTTCCGGCGCACGGACTTCGGCAACATCTCGTATGAGGCTACGGTCACCGACCCGCACGTGTTCGCCACACCGCTGAAGTACGCGGGCACGTTCGAGCTGCATCCGGAGTGGGAGATCGGTGAGTACGTATGCACCGAGAATAACCAGGACTACGACGCACTTTTCGAAGCCAAGCCCACGCCGAAGTAGGTCCGTGGGCCCGGTTGACACTCTTCGGCTGCCGGCGCATAAGTGATTTCAGAGTCAGAAAAGACAAGGGGGAGGAAACGCCGTGACAACTCGTAGACAAGTGCTGAAGTGGGCCGCCGCCGCGTCCGCTGCCGTGACGGGTGCGCTGTCCGTACGCGCTTCAACTGCTGCGTCTCGCGAGTCACCACAGCCGATCGAGCTGTTCGTGTTCGATCGCCGGTTCGCGGACGCGCGCGTCGCAGCGGCGCGTAGCGCCGCGAACGGAGTGGAAACGGTTGGCTTCGACGGTGACCTCACGGAGCTGTGGTACGACCGCCTCGACCTGAGCTGGCGGCGTGCGCCCATGACCCTGGCAGGCATCACGACCTCGGCCGGCCTCTTCGTGCTTGAAACGCTCTCGCTCGACCGCGGCATGCGCGTCACCGAGCGCACGGAGCTGTCGGCGCAGACGCCGACTGGTGAGCCGCTGTATTCCTGGACCATTGCGCCGCGCGCGCGCACCTAACCGAATTTCGAGCACGGGGGATTTCGCATGGCAGTTCTGCCGCCGGGCGTCAGCGCCGAGACCTTTGCGGCGGCCATCAAAGAATTCGAGGCGGCCGTCGGCAAGGAGTGGGTGTTCACGAGCGATGAGGATCTCGCTCCGTATCGCGATCACTTCTCCTACATCAAGAATCAGCCGAACGAGCTCGTGCCGTCCGCCGCCGTGGGCCCGGACTCCACCGAGCAGGTGCAGGCGATCGTGCGTGCGGCCAACAAGCACAAGATTCCGCTGTACGCGATCTCGACCGGCAAGAACTTCGCTTACGGCGGGCCCTCGCCGAACGTGCGCGGTAGCGTCACCGTCGACTTGAAACGCATGAACCGCGTGCTCGAGGTCAACGACAAGCGCTACTACGCGGTCGTCGAGCCCGGCGTGTCGTACATCGATCTGTACCGCCACATCCAGGATCACGGGCTCAAGGTGTGGGTGGATACGCCGGACCCTGGCTGGGGCTCACCGATCGGCAACGCGCTCGATCACGGCATCGGCTACACGATGGGGTTCTATCGCGACCACTTCGGCGCGCACTACGGCATGGAAGTCGTGCTGCCGAGCGGCGAGATCATGCGCACCGGCATGGGCGCACTGCCGAACTCGAAGAGCTGGCACGAATACAAGCACGGCTTCGGCCCCGATCCTGCGGGGCTCTTCGGCCAGGGCAATTTCGGTATCGTCACGAAGATGGGTTTTCGGCTGATGCCGCAGCCCGAGCACTGGCGCACGGGCGCCGTCATGGTGCCGAAGCGCCAGGACCTGATCCCGCTCGTCGACACCGTCAACTACCTCACGGATCTCTCGATCATCGGCGAGCCGTGGTACGGCAATGGCGTAGCGCCGCTGATGGGCAACACCGAGTTCCGCGACGCGGCCATGGGGTTCAACGAGACCGCGATGGACGCGCAGGCCGCGGCAGCGAAAGTGCACTCGTGGCAAGTGGAGCTGCAATTCTACGGTTCCGAGCGTACGACGCTCTCGAACTGGGAGTACGCGAAAGAGCTCATGGCGCGCGCAATCCCGAGTGCCCGCTTCATGGACGGTGAATCGTTCAAGGTGCCGCTCACACGCGAGCAAATCTCGAAGTCGACCACGCCCTACCGCTCGAACATGCGGCGCAACATCACGCAGGGCGTGCCGGGCCTCGGCATCTGGTGGATGCCGAGCCGCTCCGACCAGAATCCGAACGCATGGGACGAGACACACATCGGGTTGTTCTCACTGATCGGCCGCAGCGGCGAGGCGATCTTCCAGGCGCAGAAAGACTTCGCGTCCGTATCGAAGAAGCTCGGCATGCCGAGCGCGTTCCCGAATGCGATTCAGACACCGGTCAACTGGTATCAGTACGCGTTCATCATGGGCAACGGCTTCGGTTTGGGCCGCGGCGACACGAGCCCGGAAGGTAAGAAAGCAGCGGCGGCCAAGTTGCGCGAGGTGCTCGCGGAGAACGCGAAGCTCGGCTACGGCGACTACCGGGCACCGCCCATGCTGCAAGACGACGTTGCCGACCAGTACTCGTACAACAACCACGCGCTGCGGCGCTTCAACGAGACGCTGAAAGACGCCATCGATCCGAACGGCATCATCATGCCGGGGCGCGCCGGCGTGTGGCCGGCGGCTTACCGCTCGATGCGGGGGTCGCTGCGATGAGCGCGGCAACACGGCGGGCTCTCGCCGGCGCGGCTGCAGCGCTCGCACTCGCATTCGCTGCAACGGCCACGGCGCAGCAATCGGCGGTGCAACGCGGCGACGCCAAGTTTCAGCACTCGTGCGCGCCGTGTCACGCCGCCGGCGTAGGTGACGACGGCCGTGCAATGCTGCCCGGCACGGACGCGCTGCGCATCAAGTACAAGGGCGCCGTTCCGCCAGTGCCTCCGCTGCTCGAAGAGCGCACCGACCTCACCGCGCCGGTGATAAAGGTGTTCGTGCGGCACGGTTCGTTCTCGATGCCGCCGTTCCGGCCCACTGAGCTGACGGACGCCGAGATCGCTGACATCGCGGCTTACATTGCAGACAAAGTGAAACGCGCCGCGGCGGTATCGAAGGCGAAATAGTGAACGCGAAAACCACCGCCGTGCTCGCGTGGGTTGCGATTGCGCTCGGTGTGGTGGCCTATGCGGCCGCGGGTACCTCCAAGGTGCTCGGCGTGGAGCAAATGGCGCAGAGCTTCACGCACTTCCATTTACCGCTCTGGTTCATGACGTTCATCGGCGCGTGCGAGATTGCCGGCGCGGTCGGTTTGCTGATCCGCCGCGTGTCGGCGCTCGCCGCCGTGGGCCTTTCGATCATCATGCTCGGCGCCATCTACATGCATCTCAACTACGACGCTCCGCCGATGGCGGCGCCGGCGGCCGTGCTGCTGGTTCTGATGATTTTCGTCGCCTGGCAGCGGCGGCCCCGCACTGCATGATCGTACGGTCCGCGCCAGAAGGCGTTGACCCGATTGCGATCGCAAGCGCGGCACGGCAGGATGACCTCACAGTGCAGCTATCGCTCCCATGAACGCGTACGTCGTGCCCCTGCGATCGCTTGGTCGCGGCGATGTCGAGGTCGTTGGCGGTAAGAATTCCTCGCTCGGAGAAATGCTGCGCTCCCTCGGCGCGCTCGGCGTGAGCGTCCCCGACGGTTACGCGACCACGGTGCACGCCTACCGCGATTTCCTGCAGCAGGGCCGGCTCGACGGGCACCTCGCGAACGCGCTCAAAGGCCTCGACGTCGACGACCTGCCTGCGCTAACGCGTGCGGGCAGCGAGATCCGGCGTGCGATCCTGGCCGCGCCACTGCCGGTGCGCTTGAACGACGAAATCGTCGCCGCGTGGCGCGAGCTCGATGCGGGCCAGGGGATCACGGTGGCGGTGCGGTCGTCGGCCACGGCCGAGGACCTCCCGGATGCGTCGTTCGCGGGCCAGCAGGCCACATACTTGAACGTCAGCGGCGAGCGCGATGTCGTGCAGGCCGTGCACGAAGTCTACGCGTCGTTATTCACCGATCGCGCGATCGCGTATCGCGCGCACAAGCAATTCGATCATGCGCAGGTCGGCATCTCCGTCGGCATTCAGCGCATGGTGCGCAGCGATCTCGGCGCGAGCGGCGTGATGTTCACGCTCGACACGGACTCCGGCTTCCGCGACGTGGTGTTCATCACGAGCTCGTACGGTTTGGGCGAAACCGTGGTGCAGGGCGCGGTGAACCCGGACGAGTTCTACGTGTACAAGCCCGCGTTGGCCGCAGGTCGCAAGGCCGTGCTGCGCCGCAACTTGGGTGCGAAGGCCATCAAGATGGTGTACGCGGAGCGCGGCGCGGCCGAGCGCGTCGCGACGGTCGACGTGCCAGCAGAGCAGCGGCAACGCTTCTCGCTCACCGATGCCGAGCTCACGGAGCTCGCGCGCCAGGCCGTCGCGATCGAACAGCATTACGGCTGCCCCATGGACATCGAGTGGGCCAAAGACGGCGCCACGAATCAGCTATTCATCGTGCAGGCAAGGCCTGAAACCGTGCAAAGTCGCAACCGCCGCACGCTGCAGCGGTTCGCGCTGAAGGGCCGCTCGAAGGTGCTCGCGGAGGGGCGCAGCATCGGTCAGAAGATCGCGGCCGGCCGCGCGCGGCTCGTCGCGTCCGCCGCGGAAATGGACCGCGTGCAGCCCGGCGACGTGCTCGTGGCCGACATGACGGACCCCGACTGGGAGCCGGTGATGAAGCGCGCGGCGGCGATCGTCACGCGTCGCGGTGGCCGCACCTGCCACGCAGCCATCATCGCGCGTGAGCTCGGCGTGCCGGCCGTCGTCGGCTGCGGCGACAGCGCCGGCAACATCCGCGAAGGGCAGGAGGTCACAGTCTCCTGCGCCGAAGGCGACACAGGCTTCGTGTACGAAGGCGCACTGTCGTACGAGCACCGGGAGATTGCCCTCGACGGGATGCCGCGCGTACCCGTGAAAATCATGATGAACGTCGGCAATCCGGACCGCGCGTTCGGCTTCGCCGCGCTGCCGAATCACGGCGTGGGGCTCGCGCGGCTCGAGTTCATCGTCAATCGCATGATCGGCGTGCATCCACGCGCGTTGCTCGAGTTCGATCGCCTCGACGCGGATCTGAAACGTTCGATCCGCCACCAGATGGCGGGTTACGCGGATCCCGTCACGTTCTACGTCGAGAAGCTCGCCGAGGGCATCGGCCAGATCGCAGCCGCGTTCGCGCCGCAACCCGTGATCGTGCGGTTGTCGGACTTCAAGTCGAACGAATACGCGAATCTGATCGGCGGCAAGGTGTACGAGCCGCACGAGGAGAACCCGATGCTCGGGTTTCGCGGCGCGGCGCGCTACGTCGACGAGTCGTTCCGGCCGTGCTTCGAGCTCGAGTGTCGCGCGTTGAAGCTCGTGCGTGAGGAGATGGGCCTCATGAATGTCGAGGTCATGGTGCCGTTCGTGCGCACCGTGGCCGAAGCGCAGCGCGTGACCGAGCTGCTCGCGGAGAACGGCCTCAAGCGCGGCGAAAAAGGTTTGCGAGTGATCATGATGTGCGAGGTGCCGACGAATGCGTTGCTCGCGGAGCGCTATCTCGAGCACTTCGACGGTATGTCGATCGGCTCGAACGACATGACCCAGCTCACGCTCGGTCTCGACCGCGACTCCGCGATCGTTGCCGGCTCGTTCGATGAGCGGGACGACGCGGTCAAAGCGCTGCTGTCGCTCGCGATCAAGGCCTGCCGCAAGCAGGGCAAATACATCGGCATCTGCGGCCAAGGGCCCTCGGATCACCCGGACTTCGCTCGCTGGCTCGTCGAGCAGGGCATCGACAGCCTGTCCCTGAACCCGGATTCGGTGCTCGATACCTGGCTCCTGCTGGCCGGGGAACAGCGCCGGTGAGGCGCCCGGGGTGAACGCCACCTCCCGCACGGTCTGCTTCGTCTCCGATCGCACCGGCGTCACGGCCGAGGTGCTGGGCCATTCGCTGCTGTCGCTGTTCGCCGGCATGGCGTTCGACACGTACACGATGCCGTTCGTGCTCGACCTGGCTCAGGCGCACGGCGTGGTCGCGCGTATCAACGCGCTCGGCGCCGAACAGAACGTACAGCCGATCGTGTTCTGCACGGTCGTCGACCAGGACACGCGTGCGGTAATCAAACAGGCGCGGGCGCTCGTAATCGATATGTTCTCGTTCGTTGGCCCGCTCGAGGCCGAACTCGGTGTTCGCGCGGGCGCTGCGGGTTCTCCTGCGATGCACGGCGCCAAGACTGATCCGACGTACGCGGCGCGTATCGACGCTACGAACTACGCGCTCGCGAACGACGACGGCGCCGGCCGGCGCGACTACCGCTCCGCCAACGTCGTGCTGATCGGCGTCTCGCGCTCCGGCAAGACGCCGACGTCGCTGTACCTGGCGCTGCAGTACGGTGTGTTTGCCGCGAACTATCCGCTCGCGGAGGAAGAGCTCGAGGCGGGTGAGTTGCCGCGCGCGCTGCTCCCCCACAGACAGAAGCTCTACGGTTTGATCGTGAAGCCCGAGCGTCTGCAGCAGATTCGCAGCGAGCGGCGCCCCGGCAGCCGCTACGCCTCGGCGCAGCAGGTGCAATACGAACTCAGCGCCGTACAGGCCCTGTACGACCGGTTCGGCATCCCCTATCTCGACGTGACCGAGTGCAGCATCGAAGAAATCTCGAGCCGCATCATGGACCAGCTCGCCCTCGCGCGGCACGCTCGAAGCTGAGCCCGCCTAGAACCGTAGCGTGTAATTCACCTTGGCCGTGGCGTCCACCGTGGCGGACTCGAAGCGATTGTCGCGATCGAAGTCCTCGACGTTGTGGTTGATCACGAAGTAGATCTCGCGACCGGCGCGTGGAATCCACAAGAGGCGCGTGTTGATACCGGCGGCCTCGGTCACGTTGTCGTACTGGATCAGATTCACCCACGACAGCGTGGGTGAGAACGCGACGTCGAAGCCGACCCGCACGAGTCGCGTGAGGAACGCGCCTTGCGGCAAATCGATGTCGTTGGTCTCGCGGCTCACGAGCACTCGGTAGCGCGCCGACGGGCGCCACGTGAGCTCGACGAACCTCTGTAGACGCGAGCCGCCGTAGAAGCTGCCGTACGCGTAATTCACGTAGCGCGAGTTCAACGACACCTTGCGATGCGTGCCGGTGCTGAACTGGAGCCCGAGCGAGTCCTCGCTGTACCTGCCAGGCGGCACGAAGATGCCGGGGTAAATCTGATACGGCGCGATCACGTACTGATCGAAGTTGCCGTACGCGATCGTCATCGAATCGCCCTTGCGATTCGCGAGGCCGACAGGGCGGATGAACAACGCCTCCGTCTGCAGTCCGCCGTCGAGATATGCGACGCGTTCGTAGTCGACATTGAACAGCCACGACTCGAGCCAGCCCTTGCGCGGGCGCAGCATGTAGCCCACGTTCATGTAGGCGTCGCCGATGCCCTTGCGATCGAGGAAGCCGAGCGCGGGGTTGAAGTTGTCCTCGTAGGCCTTGTACTGCACTGCGCCGCGGAAACCCTGGCTCGAGGGTAGCCTGAAGCTCACGCCGTAGGCCGCATCCTCCCCGTGCACGCCTTCGGTGTCGCTGCGCTCGTACCAAAGGTCCGTCTCGATCGCGCGCCCGCCGGGCAAGTGCGTATTGCGGTACTGGAAGTCCGCGCCGGCCACCGTGTTGTCGAGATTGCTCGTGGGGTCGCCGTGAGTCGCGATGACTCCGACGCTCGACTCGTCGAGCACGCCGATCTTCGCGCGCACCACGGATAGCGTATCGGCGTTCACGGCGCCGAATGCGGCCTGACGGATCGATAGCCCGCCGACCTCCCAGCGGCCCACGCGGCCACTGATCTTGGCGCCGTAGTCCAGGTCCACGGGCGCACCCGTCGGGCTCAAGCCGATGCGTCGCGAGAAGAACGGCCGCGCGTTCTGCGCGAGCGTGTTGAAGCCGGGGATCGACGACTGGCGCTGGCCGCCGACGCCGCCGAATTCGAAGATGTCGGCCTCGCGCAGAAAGAAGTCGCGCTTCTCCGGGAAGAACAGGCCGAAGCGCGTCAGGTTCACCTGCCGATCGTCGACCTCGGTGGCCGAGAAGTCCGTGTTGATCGTGAGCGAGGCGTTCAACTGCGGCGTCAGCTTGTAGGCGACGTCGAGCGAGGGCTCGAAGTCGGAATGCGTCTCGCCCGTCGCAAAGTCCTTGTGGCTCGTCACGGCGCCCGAGGGCACGATGTCGAGGCCGAGCCCTTGTTTCAGTCCTTCGAAGCCCACCGCTAGGCCGGAGACCGAGGGGTTGTACGCACGGTTGCGCGATACCCAGGCCGTCGTCTCGTTCGTGCGAACGACGGTGCGCGAAAAGTTCAGGCCCCAAGTGTCCGTGCTCGGGTCGAACGAGATGGACTTGTACGGTATTCGAATTTCGGCCGTCCAGCCGCCTTCGAACCTTCCCGCGGCGGCGTCGAAGATCGAATCCCAATCACCGTAGAACTCGGTGACGTTGCGGTACAGGCCGTCGCTGCGTACGCCGTTCGGATTCACACCGAAGTAGTAGCCGCTGCGCCGGTTGTTGAACGGGTCGATCGTGACGTAAATACGATCGTCCGTGCCGATCGCATCGTTCTGGCGCATGTTCTTGGCGGTGATGAGTTCGGGCTGGTTGTCGTAGAGGCGAAACGCGAAGTACACCGCGTCGTCGTCGTACAGGATGTAGATCTCGGTGCGCTCGTTGGGCGCTGCGTACTCGATCGGGCTGACCTGGTGCAGGTCGTCGACGAGCGCTGCGGTGCTCCACACCGCATCGCTGATGTCGCCGTCGATGACCGGGGGTGTCGACGTGCGGACCACGTGCACGGTCTTCTGCGCGGCTCCGCTCGGCGGGCCGTCGTTTTGGGCCAGTGCGGCAGCGGACAGCAGGCAAAGCAGTACGCTGAAGAGAGTCGACCTCAGTGGCATGTCGGCACGGATTGATTCACCCCGGGGGGCGAACCATAGCAAGGGTTCAGCCCGCGGGCCGGGCATGGGTGCTGCTATCACTGATACTCGCGTGCACGACCATCCCGACGCCGAGCGCCTATACACGGCGCGCAATCGTTTCCATAATCGCCGAAAGGGCCGAAGCCCTGGGGGAATCCATATGACCGCTGCCAAACGCGGCCGCCGCTTCGCGTTCGTCGCCTTCCCACTCGCTATCGCGCTGCAGGTGGCGCCGGCCCTCGCGCAAGTGTGCGATGTCGCGACGTTCCAGAAGATGAGCTTGCCGGCCACGCGCATCGTCTCCGCTGCGATGGTCACGGATGACAAGCGCGCGCCCGCGCACTGTGTACTTCGCGCGGCCGTCAACGAGCGCACCGGCACGGACGGCAAGCCCTACGCGATCGGCTTCGAGATGCGTTTGCCCGCAGCGTGGAACGGCGGCTACTTCGACCAGGTCAACGGCGGCAACGACGGCGCCATCGTGCCCGCCTACGGCGGATTACCGGGCGGCACGCCGGACAACGCGCTCGCGCGGGGCTACGCCGTGTTGAGTTCGGATTCCGGTCACGACGGCCAGGCGAATCCGACGGCCGGCCTCGTCGGCGGCAACCTGTTCGGCTTCGACGAGCAGGCGCGTCTCGACTACGGCTACACCGCCAACGTCACGCTGACGCCGATCGCGAAGAAAATCGTCGAAGGTTATTACGGCCGGCGTCCCGAGCGGTCGTACATGGTCGGCTGCAGCAACGGCGGCCGCCACGCGCTGGTCGGCGCCACGCGGCTCGCGAAGGAGTTCGACGGTTTCCTGGCCGGCGCGCCCGGCTACAACCTGCCGATGGTGTCTCTACAACACGCGTGGGACCTGCAGAGCTTCGAGAAAGTCGGCGGCGACATTCGCAAGGCGCTGTCGCGCGCCGACATGCAGACGCTGGCCGACGGCGTGCGCGCGCAGTGCGACGCGCTCGACGGCGCGGCCGACGGCATCGTCGGCGCGATCGCGCAGTGCCAGAAGACGTTCGACATCAAGAAGCTGCAATGCGCGGCGAACGGCAGCAAAGCTTGCTTGAGCGAGGCGCAGGTCGCGGCGGTGCAGCGTTCGTTCGGCGGGCCGAAGGACAAGAGTGGCAAGCCGCTCTATACGAACTGGCCGTATGACGCCGGGCTCGGTGCCGACGGCTGGCGCACGTGGAAGCTCGAGAGCCCGATCCCCGGCTTCGAGGGTCTGCCGCTTATCGCGACGCTCGGCGCCGGTTCGCTCGCGCAGGTATTCACGACGCCGCCGACGCCGCTCGACGGCACGCCGAATGGCCTTGTCGAGTTCTTGCGCAAGTTCGACTTCGATCGCGACGCGTCGAAGGTCACGGCGGTGACCAAGGACTATCCCGTGTCGGCGATGGACTTCATGGCACCGACCGACTGGCGAAATCCGAAGCTTGCCGAGCTCAAGGCTGCGGGCGGCAAGGTCATCGTCTACCACGGTGCGGCCGACGGCGCGTTCTCGCTGCAGGCGACGATCGACTGGTACGAGAAGGTTCGCGCGAACAACGGTGGCGACGCGAGCGGTTTCGCTCGCTTCTATCCCGTGCCCGGCATGACTCATTGCGGCGGCGGGCCCTCGACCGACCGCTTCGACCTGTTCGGCGCGCTCGTCGACTGGGTGGAGCACGGCACGGCGCCAGCGAGCCCGATGGCGACCGTGCGCGCCGACAATCGCGAGCTGCCCGAAGGCTGGAGCAAGACGCGCACGCGGCCGCTCTGCGAATGGCCACAGGTCGCGCGCTACAAAGGCGGCGATGTCGAGTCCGCCGCGAGCTTCCGCTGCGAATGACGCGGTGCGCGCCGCGCTAACTTACAGCGGAGCCCATCAGCGTTTGCGTCTGGCGCGCCAGCGTTGCCGCGGACGCCGCAGCGTGATCTTCTGCCACGGCACCCGCACCGCGCGTGCGAGCCGCTCGATCAGGAGCGGCCGGTACAGCGCTGCGTCGGCTTCGGACAACACGCCGGGCTCCGCAACAGGATCGACGCGCCGCCCATACTTCAGCTTCAGCCACGCGTTCAAATCCATCTGCCGCAGCGTCGCGAACACCCAACGGTTCCAGAGGCCGTCGCGCGCGTCGCGTCGGCACGCGATGCCGAAGTCGATCACGTAGGGCTGCTCGTCGGCGCCCACGATCACATTGTGCTTGCGCTTCAGATCGCCGTGCGCCACGCCGGCCGCGTGCATGGCCTGAACGGTGTCGAGTAGCCGCGCGAAGAAGCGCTCGCGGTCCTGCAAGCGCGAGTCCTGCTCGCGCAGCGACGGGCCCGCGATGTATTCGAGTGCAAGCGCGTCGCCGTCGACGAGGCCGTACGCGTGCGGAATACCGGTGATGCCGCCGAGCTGCTCGTACACCGAACGCTCGCGTCGCAGGAAATACCCCCAGAGCCCCGCGAGCATGCCGCGGTGCGGCGACTTGACGACCACCTCGCCGAAGGGCGTCGTTACGAGGCGTGTCGTGGCTTGGTAACCGTGCCCGAGTTCGCGCGCCGGCGATGCCGCGAGCGCTGCTTCAAGCTGCTCGAGCGACGGTGCGGTGTCAGTCAGGCGAATGCCCGCCACGCGACCCATGCCACGCAGCCTACGCACAGCAAGATGAACACGATCTCGCCGTTGCGCGCGCTGCTGACTCCCATCGACCAGCGCCGATCGCCGGCGCCGGCCGGCGCAACGGAACCGAAGCGCGGCATGAGCGCCGGCGTGCGGCCGGCCCATTGCTCCCACGCCGTGCCGAAGATGCCGCGCAGCTTGCGGTCCTCGTACTCAATCGCCGCCGGGTAATAGAACCAGAAGAAGAGCACGGCGAGCGGCAGCGCCCACCACTGCGAGCCCGCGATCGCAAATCCCACGACAAGCAGGATGTTGCCGCTGTACAGCGGATGGCGCACGAACCGGTAGGGGCCGTCCGTCGCGAGCTGCTGGTTCTTCACGATGAAGCCACTCGCATACGCGCGCACGAAGCCGCCGATCAGCGCAATCGGCAACCCGATGGCCGCCAGCACCGGCAACGGTGCGGCCGTATACGCGTAGACCAGGATCAGCACGACGGCGAGTCCCTGGCGCGCCGGCTCTACGTAGCGCAACTCGCGAAAAATCCGGGGTAGCCCTGTCAGCGGCGGAAGGTCCTGGGTGCGATGTGACATCAGTCCGTATTCCTAAGACAGGCGGCGCTATCTGCGACCGCGATTCTGCGGCGTCGCCGCGGCGAACGCTTCACGAGTGAGATTTCGCTGGCCGTCTTGCGTGACCTCGACGTCATCCTCGACGCGAATGCCGCCGAACGGCAGAAGTCGCTCGATAATACCGCGATTCACCTTGTCCTCGTGCTGCTTCAGCACCTCGCGCATCAGCGACGGAACGAAGTACATGCCCGGCTCGATCGTCACGACGAAGCCCTGCTGGAGCGTGCGCGTGAGTCGCAGCGATTGTGCATTGGCCGGCGGCTCGCGCTTCTTGCCCGCCGTATCGGCGAGCTTGCCGCCAGCGTCGTGTACTTGCAGGCCGAGCGAATGGCCCAAGCCATGCGGCAGGAACGCGCGCGTGATGCCTAAGGCTACAGCCTCGTCGGCGCTGCACCGCGTGATGCCGGCCTCGCGCAGCAGAGCCGCGATCTGCCGATGCGCCAGCGCGTGCAACACCATGAACTCCACGCCGGGCCGCACCTCGCCACAGATGCGCTGCTGCAGCGCATCCATCGCGACGATCAGCGCCGCGAAGTCGTCGGCGTTTGCGGAATACGTGCGCGTGATGTCGGCAGCGTAGCCATTCCATTCCGCGCCGGCATCGATGAGCAACGACCGATTCACAGCGTTCGGCATCGCGCGTAGCCGCTGATAGTGCAGGGTCGCTGCGTGCTCGTTCAGCGCGATGATATTCGGATAAGGCAAATCGACTTCGCGTTGCCCCGTGGCGGCGAGGTACGTGTGATGCAGCTCGAGCTCCGATACGCCGGGGCCATACGCGGCCGCGACGGCGAGATGGCCGCGCACCGCGATCGATTGCGCCGCGCGCATGCACGCGACCTCGTACTTCGTTTTCGTCGCGCGCATGAAATCCATGTGCGCGAGGAAGCGTGCGTCGTTGACGGCCGGTTGCGTGGCGCCTCCGCCGCGGTGCACGCGCTCCGCTGCCGAGCCGATCGCTACCCAGCGCGGGCCACTGCCCGAGAGCTTGCGCACCTCGGCGTCGCTGCGTGCGATCCTGATGTCGAAGTATTGGGTCCAGTAACCTTCGGGGTCGCTCGGTGGCTCGTGCCAGTAATCCTCGACCTGCCGGTACACCAACATAGGCCGCTGCCCGGGCACGAGCCGCACGAACGAGCCCGGCGCGTGCGTCAGCGGCAGCCAGGCTTTGAAGTACGGCTCGACGCGAAACGGGTACGTCTGGTCGTCGCGGAATACGTGGCGCTCGTCGCCGGCGAAGATCACTGCGCCGTCGAACCCGGTCGCCGACAGGGCTTCCTCGAGCCGATGATCCAGGATCGCGAGATGCGCGCCGTACTCGCCCGCAAGCTCCGCGAGCAGCTCTCCGGGCGGGCTCAGGCTGCCCGTGAACGCTGCGGGCCCGATGGTCTTGATGGTGTTCAAGCGCTGTTCGTCGGCCGATCCGCAGGCTCCAAGTCCCGGGATCATAGACGGCTTCACCAGACCGCGCACCCGAATCACGGCTATTGACGAGGGGTGAGCGACGGTCACTCAATAGCTCGCCCGGAACGCGTAGCCAAAAAGGGGATTCACCTGTGCGCCATACGATTCTTTTGCTCATTGCTTCGTTAGCGTCGACGGGCGCTTTCGCGCAAGCGGCGGCTCGTGCCGATGCCGCTCCACCGGCGGCGGCAGCGCGCGATGCCTTACAACACGCCTCGCCGCCGCTCGGCGCCGGTCCCTGGAACTTCGCAACGGCGCAGCAGCGGATTCGGGTCTCGATCGTCGCCGCTGATCTCGCGCGGCCCTTCGGGATCGCGTTTCTGCCAAACGGCGACCTGCTCGTGACGGAACTCGCGGGGCGGCTGCGGCTCGTGCACGACGGGCGGCTCGATCCGGAACCGATTGCCGGTGTGCCCGCGGTGCATGCCGTCGTAGCGTCGGGGCTGAAGGATGTCGCGCTGCATCCGAAGTTTGCCGACAACCATTGGCTGTATCTGATCTACGTGAAGGGCCGCGCCGACGGCGCCTCAACGCTCGCGATCGCGCGCGGCCGGCTCGAGCAGCACGCGTTGAAGGACGTGAAGGACATCTTCGTGGCCAATGCCTGGACGAACCGCGACGCGGACACGGGCGCGCGCCTCGCGTTCGATCGCCAGGGGTTTCTGTACGCAACGCTGGGCGACCGCGTGCAGCTCGACCGTGTGCAGGAGACCGACAACCACTTCGGCAAGGTGGTGCGGCTACGCGACGACGGCACTGTGCCGCCCGACAATCCGTTCGTCGGCAAAGCGGGTTACGCGCCGGAGATCTACACGCTCGGTCATCGCAATCCGCAAGGTCTCGCGCTGAACCCGACGACCGGCGCCCTGTGGTCCGACGAGCATGGCCCGCAAGGCGGCGACGAACTGAACGTGCTCGCCCCGGGTGCGAACTACGGCTGGCCGCTTGCGACGTTCGGCCTCGACTACGGCGGCGCGTCGCTGACCGCGACGCCCGTGCGGGCCGGTATGACATCGCCGCTGCTGTTCTGGGTGCCGGGCATCTTTCCGTCGGGCCTCGCGTTCTACGTGGGCAACCGTTTTCCTGCCTGGCACGGCAACCTGTTCATCGGCTCCATGGGTCGCAGCGCGAACGGCCATCTGCTGCGGGTGATCTTCGACGAAAAGGGGCAGGAAGTCGGCCAGGAGCCGTTGCTGACGGAGCTGCACCAGCGCATCCGCGACGTGCGTGAAAGTCCCGACGGGCTGCTCTACGTGGTGACCGATGAGGACCACGGCGCGCTGCTGAAGATCGAGCCTGCGCCAGGGCCGTGAACGCCGGAGTGGTGCGGCGCGAAGCGCCGTGTGCGGGCTTGACCGTCGCGGGCACGCCGCCGAGACTGCCGTCTCGCCACTTACGGGGGTTGCCATGCAAAAGGCAGTCGACGATCTGCTGCACCACTACGAGACCGGCCGCGTGACCCGCCGCGATCTCGTGGCCATGTTGGCCGCGTTGGCGGCCGCGCCGTCGCTACCCGCGCTCGCGCAGCCCACGGTGCTGAAGGCGCACACGCTGAATCACGCGAGCCTGATCGTGTCGAACGTCGAACGCTCGCTGAGTTTTTACCAGAACACGTTCGGCCTCCCGGTGAAGAGCACCGGCACGGGCGGCGCCAACCTGGCCGTCGGCGATCAATTCATCGGCGTGTATCAGGGCGGCGCGAACTCGAAACCCGAAATCAACCACGTGTGTTTCGGCTTGAAGGATTTCGATCCGCAGCGCACCGTGCGCGCGCTCGAGGCCGCGGGCCTCAAAGCCGAGGCGCGCGATCGCGACGGCGTCACGCAGGTGTACACGGCCGACCCCGACAACCTGCGCATTCAACTGCAAGACCTGAGCTTCTGCGGCGGTAGCGGCGCACTCGGCAACGTCTGTCGCTGAGGGCGAAGGCAACCGCATGGACACCGTCCTCACCGGCATCAAGCCCACCGGCACTCCGCACATCGGCAACTACGTCGGCGCGATCAAGCCCGCGGTGGCCGCGAGCGCGAACAGCCAAGTGCACTCCTATTTCTTTCTGGCGGATTACCACGCAATCGGCGGCGATGCCGATGCCGTCGCACGTACGACGCTCGAGATTGCCGCGAGCTGGCTCGCGCTCGGGCTCGATCCCGGCAAGGTCGTGTTCTATCGGCAGTCCGACGTGCCGGAGATCCTCGAGCTCGCGTGGATCCTGCACAGCGTCACGGCCAAGGGATTGATGAATCGTGGGCACGCGTACAAGGCCGCAGTGGCCGAAAACGAAGCCACGCCGGGCCGCGATCCGGACCAGGCCATCATGCTGAATCTGTATTCGTATCCGGTGCTGATGGCGGCGGACATCTTGATGTTCAAAGCCACCAAGGTGCCGGTCGGCCGCGATCAGAAGCAGCACGTCGAGATGGCGCGCGATATCGCGCAACGCTTCAACCACACGTTCGGCGAGACGTTCGTGCTGCCGGAGCCGATGATCGGCGAGCACATCGCCACGTTGCCCGGTCTCGACGGCCGCAAGATGAGCAAGAGTTACGGCAACGTCATACCGCTTTTCGCCGATGAGAAGGCGTTGCGCAAGGTCGTCATGAAGATCAAGACGAACTCGCTCGAGCCTGGCGTACCGAAGGACACGAGCGATAGCGCGCTGTTCGAGATCTATCGCGCGTTCGCCACTGACGCGGAAGCCGCTGCCATCCGCGAGCGCTACGCGGCGGGAATCGGCTGGGGCGAGATGAAGCAGGTGCTGTTCGAGCGCATCAACGCAGAGCTCGCGCCCGCGCGTGCGGAATACAACCGGCTGATGGCGGCGCCGGGCGAAGTCGAACGTCTATTGAAAGCCGGCGCGGACAAAGCGCGCGCCATGAGCAAACCTTACCTCGCCGAGATCCGCGATCGCGTCGGCATCCGGCCGCTCGCGCCCTAGTTGTCGGAGCCGCCGCCGCAGGTGCGGCGCTGGCCGGCCGTGACGCCGCCGCGCACGAGCTGCGCGTAGCCGCCGGGCGGTAGGGCGTCGAGCCGCGCGGCCGCGAGCCCGTAGTGCTCGCACGCTTCGCGCGTGCGCCCGAGTTGCTCCAACGAGTGCGCGTAGTTCAGATAAAGCGACGGGAGAAAATCGCGCACGCGGTCTTCGTCCACGGCTTGCGCGCGTTGCAACGCGCGCTCGTTCCACTCGAACGTCGCTTCCGGTGTGTCTTGATGACGCGCCACGTAATGCGCTGCGATGCACGCGTCGTAGTCGTCGCTGCAAGCAATCCATGCTTGCTCGAACAGTGTCTTCGCATCGGCCTTGCGGCCTTCGCCTTCCGCCGCCATGCCGGCAGCGCAGAGCTTCGCGACGGGGTTACCGGCGTCCAACGTGCTCAGGCCCACAGCGCGCCGAGCTCGAGCTCGATCGCGTCGAAGGGTTCTGCGCGCACGAAATCACTCCCCTCGTGTGTGGCGACGAGCGTCCAGCGGCCGGCCGTGAGCGTGAATACTTCGAGCGTTTGTAGCACTGGGTTCACCAGCCACGCATGCTCGACGCCTACGCGCGCGTAGATCCGAAGTTTTTTCACGCGGTCGAGACTTTCCGTGGAGGGCGACAGCACCTCGCAGATCCAGTCGGGGGCCTGCGTGAAGTACGGTAACGTCGGCAACGCGGCCAGTTTTTCGCGCCGCCAGCCCGCGAGGTCGGGCACGAGCACGTCTTTGCCGAAGTGCAGTTCCGGCTCGTCCAAAATCCACCAGCCGCCGGGTCCGTGGCGACCACGATGAAAGGGTCCCCCCAGCTCGAAGCCGAGCACGGAAGCAGCGTGGGCATGTGGGATGGCAGGCCGCGGAGTGGCGTAGAGCTCGCCGTCGAACATCTCGGCGACGAAGTTCTCTGGTACGCCACAGAGGTCGTCGTAGGTGGCGTCGACTTTCAGCGGCCGCACTTTTCCCATGCCGAAGAGCCTAGCACAGCGCGCTTATGACGCCCCCCGGGCGAATGGGACTAATCGAGCGAGATTCGGCGGCGGGGCGCCGCCGGTCATCAAACCTTCAGCGCTCCGGAGTCGTGAACGACCTTGCCGCCCAAGATCGTGAGTACGGGGCGAATCTTCTTGATGTCCGCGTCCGGCACCGTGAAGTAATCGCGATCGAGCACGGTGAGGTCCGCGAGCTTGCCGGGCTCGATCGATCCGATGCGGTCTTCCATGCGCAGGAACCACGAGTTCGAGCGCGTGAACAGCGATATCGCTTCCTGACGCGTCAGATGCTGACCCGGGTTGACCTGCGCCCCGAACGAATTCACGCCCGTCACCGCGTAATGGATGTGGTGCCACGGATTCAGCGGCGCGATGTGTACGCCGTCGCCGTGGATGCCGGCCTGAATGCCGTGATCGACGATCGTGCGGAACTGCGGCCCGACCTTCTCGTTCGGATCGCTGGACGTGACCCAGCGGAACGCCGCCATTTCGACGCCGCAGCCGAGCGCCTTCAACCGCGTCAGCAGCTCGGGCGTGACTTCGGGCACGTGGTGCACCGCCCAGCGCAGGTCCTTGATGCCGAACTCCTGGTCCATCTTCTCGTACGCTTCGACCACTTGCGTCAGCTGTGCCAGCGTCTGGACGCTGTTCTCATTGCGCCATTGTTTCGCAGCCACGAGGCGCTGCGCCTCGAACCACGTAGCGCCG
Source organism: Gammaproteobacteria bacterium (assembly GCA_039933105.1). Taxonomy (GTDB): domain Bacteria; phylum Pseudomonadota; class Gammaproteobacteria; order Steroidobacterales; family Rariloculaceae; genus FEN-1219. The sequence goes on from JBDTOT010000057.1 coordinate 20,910, forward strand.
GCCGAGATCGGTGCGGCCCATTCGCCGATGGCGCCGGTGCGCACCATGTCGTCGCCGATGAACTGAAATTGATTGCGCAGGCGTTCGTGTAGCTCCGGCAGCGCGGGGTCGGCCTGGTTGCTCAGGAAATTGATCTGCAGCCGAACCGTGGTCTTGCCTTTGCGATAGAGGTCGAGCCACGGGTCGTACATCGTGTACTGGTCGAGGTTCGACAGGATCTGCGCCGGGTGCAGCGGGCCCGGCGTCGGGAACAGCACCTGGTCCAGATGTGTCGTGAGACCGACGCTCGTCGAGTAGTTCATCGCGTCGAGCGTGCTGCGCGTCTTGTCCGCGAACGTCTGTAACTTCCGCAGCAGGAACAGCGCGGACGCCGACGGGCCGCCGGTGCCGAACCCGGCGGGGCCGATCGCGCCCGTCGCGCTGACGTTGATCTTCTTGATGTCGGGATGCGCGGGCGCGCCGGCATCGGCTGCGTCGAAAAACTTCTTGGCCATGCTGTTGGCCGCAGCCGGGCCCGTGAAACGCTCGTACAGAAACACCGGCCGGTCGGGCACGGCCTCGTCGAGCTCCGCGAGCGTCGGGTGACGATGCTCTGCCCACTGGTTCGTGTGCCAGCCGCCCATCGACGTGATCCATTGGCCTTCCGGCACGTCCTTGCGTCGCGCGGCCAGCGCTTCTTGCACTTCCTTGATCGACGTCGTGTTCTCGAGAATCGTGTGATACCCCGGCCGGTTCGCGAGGCTCACGATGTGCACGTGGGGCTCGACGAGACCCGGCACCACCGTGTGCCCTTTGAGGTCGATGACATGTGCGCCGGCCGGCGGACGCCCGCCGCCTACCGACGCGAAGACGCTGTTGCGGATCACCACGTGGTCGGCCACCGTGCCGCGGCCGTCGATCGTGTGGATGCGGCCGTTCGTGAGTGCTACGACCTGGTCCGTGTTGGACATGGGCGGCGGTTGCCCAGACGCCGCTCCGGCGACTGCCGTCGCGCCCGCGGCGCCCAAGGTCTTCAGGAAGCCGCGCCGTGACGTGCCGTCGCCGCGCTCGTTGCTGTCGCTCATGAGATCCCCCGATTCGTATTCTGGTGGCGAGTCACGCGGCTCGCCGAGCCGGCGTGGACCGCCGGATCATACGCGCCCCTCTGCGACACCGTCTTTCGCCCCTGCGAAGTGGCCGGGGCCCGGTGTAGCATCGGCAGATTCGTATCGTCACTCACGGGGGGAACGAGAATGACCAAGGTTACGCGGCGTGAATTCGTCCAAGCCTCGAGCGTGCTCGTTGCTGCCGTGCCCGCGCTCGCGGCCGTGACGGCCAGCGCTCAACCGCCCGGCCCCCCGCCGGCGCCCGACACCGGCAAGCTACGGGTCGAGAAGGACGTGGTGTTCGGCAAGGGCGGCGACATCGACCTCCTGCTCGACGTGTACCGCCCGCCCGAGGGCGTCACATCGAAGCGCCTCGCCATCATCCATTTGTTCGGCGGCGGCTTCTTCGTCGGCAACAAGAGCGCGGGCTACATCATCAACGACGCGAAGGCGCTCGGTAATCGCGGTTATACGAGCATCTCGGCCAACTATCGGCTGCAGAGCCAGGGCAAGTGGCCGGCGCAGATTCATGACGTGAAGGCCGCGATTCGCTGGACGCGTGCGAACGCGGCGAAGCTCGGCGTCGACGCCGACAAGATCGTCATCGCGGGCTACTCGGCGGGCGGCATGTTGTCGCTGATGGCCGCGGGCACGAACGGCAAGGCCGAGTTCGAAGGCACGGGCGGAACGCAGGGCGTGAGCTCGGACGTGAACGCCTCGATCGGCGTGTATCCGCTCGCGAGCGCGGAGACGGCGAAGGGTCTGTTCGAGGACGGCAAGGCCACGCCCGCAGCCATCGCGGCCGCGTCGCCCACGAGCTACATCACCGCGAAGTTCGCGCCAACGATCTTCGTTCACGGCACGGGCGACAAGACGGTGCCGCTCACTTCGAGCCTCGACTTCTTCAACAAGCTGAACGGCCTCGGCGTGCCGACGGCGCTGACCGCGATCCAGGGCGCCGCCCATGCGTTCGACGTGGCCGCGCTCGATGCCGTCGAGACGATGGCGCAATCGATCGACCTCTTCCTCGACCGGCTGCTCGTGAATCCGAAGCCGTATCCCGCGTTCGGCCTGCCGCCCGGCGGCGGTCGGCCGGGTGGCGGTCCGCGTCCACCCGGCTAAGTCCGCTGCCAACCGGATCAGTCGGATCGCCGGAACTTGCTAGGGGTTTCCGGTGGTCCGGGCTTACGATGGATCGGAGTCCGACTTCGGGGCCAGTAGTGCGCAGCATCCGAGTGAGTCTCACGGTTCTCGTCGTTGCCGCGTTCGCGGCGATGGCCGCTAGCGCGCAGCAACCACAGGCGCCGCTCCCCGACGGCTACCTGCGCGCGTCACCCGTACAGCCGGGCTTGGCTCCCAAGATGCAGGTTCACGAGACGACGGCCACGGCGCACGTTTTTCAGACGCGCTTCAGCACGGGTGACGAGATCCTGTCCGGGCTCACCGATCTCGCGATCAAGCAGCACATCACGAGCGGCTACATCACGGGGCTCGGCGGGCTCTCCGGCGCGCTGCTCGCGTTCGGCGATCCCAAGGTCGGCGCATTCAAGAAAGTGCCCATCACCGACAAGTGCGAGCTCGTATCGCTCGTGGGCGATATCTCCGAGCGCGACGGCAAGCCTGTCGTGCATCTGCACGCCGTGGTCGCGTTCGCCGACGGCAGCACGAAGGCGGGGCACGTGATCGAAGCGCACGTCGCACCGCTCGCCGAGATCGCGGTCGTGGCTACGGCCATGGGCGCAAGTACAACGCACTGATCGATCAACACGAACAACCAGGAGCAATCATGGCGGACGCAAGAGGCAGATTTGTTTGGCACGAGCTCATCACGCCAAACGCAGCGGGCGCGCACGAGTTCTACTCGAAAGCAGTCGGCTGGAAGCAGGAGGCGTGGGACAAGGACAAGTCCTATTCGATGTTCGCCGCTTCGAGCGGGCCGCTGGGCGCCGCCGTCGAGAATCGCACCGCGGTTCCGCACTGGTTGCCGTATGTGAGTGTGCCGAACGTGGATGCTGCAGTGGCCACGGCCGTGCGGCTTGGCGCGAAAGTCGTGACACCGCCGACCGACATTCCGAACGCAGGCCGGCACGCAGCCCTCACGGATCCGCAGGGCGGCACGTTTGCCGTGCATAGCTCAACGACGCCGGCGTCGCCGGATCGCCCGCCCGCGGCCGGGGAATTTTCGTGGCATGAGCTCGCGACCACCGTCGATCCGATGCAGGTATTTCCGTTCTACGCCGAGCTGTTCGGCTGGGACGAAATGATGCGCCACGACATGGGCCCCATGGGCACCTACGTAATCTTCGGGCGCAACGGCACGCAGCTCGGCGGGATATTCAAGAAAGGCGACATGGGTTTGCCCGGACCCGCGTACTGGGTGTGCTACGTGAGTGTGCCGAATCTCGATCGTACGATCGAGCAGGTGAAGGCTGCGCGCGGCTCGCTGGTCCATGGCCCCTCGGATGTGCCCGGGGGTGACAAGATCGCGCAGCTCATGGATCCGCACGGCGCGTTCTTCGCCGTGCATTGGTCTGCGGGCGCGGCGAAACCTGCGGCGAAACCCGCAGTGAAGCCGGCCGCCAAACCCGCGGCGAAACCCGTCGCGAGCACGCCGGCCAAGGTGGCCACCCCACCCGCTGCTAAGCCGGCGGTGAAAGTCGCCGCGAAGCCCGCGGCCAAACCGGCGGTGAAGCCGCGGCCAAAAGCGGCCAAGAAAACCGCCAAAAAGGCCGCGAAAAAAGCTACGAAGAAGGTAGCAAAGAAAGTCGCGAAGAAAGCCACCAAGAAAACTGCCAAGAAGGTCGCCAAGAAAGTCGCCAAGAAAGTCGCCAAGAAGCCGGCGAAGAAGACCGCGAAAAAGGCTGCGAAGAAGAAGGCGGCGAAGCCGCAGCGCAAGGCCGCGAAGAAGGCTCGCAGCAAACGCCGTTAGGCGAACACGCGGGCTACCGCGTGTCTAGGCAGGCACTCGGCGCGCGCGGACGTAGCGCGTCGCCGGGTTACTCCTGCTCGCGGCGGAACTTCACGAGCGCCGCGACGCGGTAGAAGCCGTGCACGAACTTGCCGTACGGCAGCGTGACGAACAGCGCGAGCACCGCGCCCAGGTGCACGATCAGCAGCGCGGCCATGGCCGTGTGCCCGCGCAACGCGAGCAACGCCAGCCCGGTGCCGCCCGTGAGCAACAGCAACGTGGTGAATGCGCCGTCGAGCTTTTCCTGGCTCGCGTGCGATAACGCGGGGTCGCGCGCTCGGCGTACCCACAGTAATCCGGAAGTGCCGATCACGAGTGCCGCGCCGCCGAGTGTGCCGAGCACCACGGGCAGGCTTGCATACGCGTACGGCGCCGCATGGCCCGCGAAGTGATACAGCGCGGCGACACACGTCGACGCGAAGCACAATGCGAACCCATACAGCGTGAGGTGATGCAGGCGCTTCCGCCAGGGCGTGCGGACCTCGAGGGCTGTCACGCAGTCCGCGTCGCCGACGTGCATGTGCCGCAGCGTGAGCGCGTCGTGCAGCGCGCCGGCCACTCCGCCGCGTCGGCCGTGTACGTCAGGGGGTGTGGCTGCGGCGAAGTCACGCCGACAGCGCGCGGCTCCCATCGCGAGCGCTAGCGCGATGAATACGGCCATGCCGCCGAACAACGCCACGAGCACGGCGTGCGGAATCACGGCGTAGAAGTCCGCGTCCGCGGTGTTCAGCGCACCGTCGTTCAGCGCGAGCGTGGCGCCGAGCAACACCACCGTGAACGCCAACGCGAGCAACAGCGCCGTGGCGATGCTCTGCGCGCGGAACATGCCCGCGAACGCCGCCGGCCACGCGTATTGTTCGTAGGACAGGACGCGCGCCGCCGCGAGCGTTTGCGGCACGTTGATCGCGAACTCGTGCGGCGGCGCGTACTGACACGCGTACAGACACTCGCCGCAGCCGTGGCATAGGTTCGCGAGATAATTCACATCGGCGCTTGCGAACGTGATTCGTTGCTCGAGCGCCTGGAACGCGGGGCAGTACTGCTCGCAGTAGCGGCACGCGTTGCACACCGCGAGCACGCGCGCGGCTTCGCGGCTCTGCTCAGCGGCTTGCATGTTGCGCTGCACTTTGGCCTGCGATGCGGCCGAACACGGTTCCGATCGTCATACCGATACCGGCCACGTAGCCGTGGCGCAGCACGTTGCCGGCCATGATCTCGCCGGCCGCGTACACGTTTTCGAGCGCCGAGCCGCTCGCCGTGAGCACGCGTGCATTGGCGTCGACGCGCACACCTAGATACGTGAACGTGATGCCCGGCTTCAGCGGATAGGCCAAGAACGGCGGCGCGTCGAGCGGCTGCGCCCAATGCGTCTTGTCCGGCGCGAGTCCCACCGTGCGGCAGTCGTCGAGCTTGCTCGTGTCGAACGTGCCGGGGCGCACTGCGGCGTTGAAGCGGTGCACGGTGGCTTCGAGCGCGTCCGCGGAAAGCTCGAGCTGCGGCGCGAGCTCGCGGATCGAGCCGGCTTCGATGGGCGGAAACACGGACGGCATGAACCGGCTGCGCACTTTCGCGTCGACGATCGAGTACGCAACCTGCCCGGGCTGCCGCGCGATCAGCTTGCCCCAGATCGCGTAACGTTTCGGCCAGACGTCTTCGCCCTCGTCGTAGAACCGCTGGGCCTCGCGGTTCACAACTAGCCCAAGCGGCAGCGAGTCGAGGCGCGTGACGATGCCGCCGTCGAAGGGCGGCGCGCGGCCGTCGACGGCCACTGCGTGGCATTCCGCGGGGTCGCCGATCGCAGCGGCGCCGGCGTCGAGCATCAGCCGCAGGATCGTGCCCACGTTGTGCGGCGTGCCGCGCACGATGAAATTGCGCGCCGCGTCGCCCCACGCCGTGCGCAGCCAGTCGAGGTTCGCTTCGAAACCGCCGGCCGCGAGCACAATGGCATGCGCGGCGACTCGCTCCGTGCCGTCACGCGTCCGCACGGTCAGTGAATCGCATGCGCCGCCGCTCACGCTCAAGCCGACGACCTCGGCGTCGTAACGCACGTCGATGCCGAGCCGCTCGGCCGCGGCGTAGTAGCTGTTCATGAGTGCCGTGCCGCCGCCCAGGAAGAACGCGTTCGTGCGCGAGAGCTGCAGCGTGCCGCGCAGCGCGCGCTGAAAACGTACACCGAACTTCTGCATCCACGCGGTGCACTCGGCCGAGCGCTCGACCACGAGCCGCGCGAGATCTTCGTCCATCTCGCCGCCGTTCACGCGCGCGAGATCGTCCATGAGCTCGTGCTCAGGGTACGTCTCGGTCAGCACGTCGGTCGGCGCCGCGTGAGCGCACCGCAGATTGCGCGTGTGGCGGCTGTTACCGCCGCGCAGCGCGCGCGGTGCGCTGTCGAGCACGAGCACGCGCGCGCCGAGTTCGCGTGCGACGAGCGCGGCCGTGAGCCCGGCGTTGCCGCCGCCGATGACCGCCACGTCGTAGCGCCGCGTCGCGCTCATTCGTCTGTGGCTGCGCGCGGGCTGGCCGAGAAGCGTCGCAGCAGCCAAGGCACGAGGAGCATGGCGAGCGCTGCGGCGAGCAGCACGGCGGAGATGGGGCGCGTAGCGAAGACGCCGAGATCGCCGTCGCTGATGGCCACCGCGCGGCGGAATTGTTGCTCGGCCATCGGCCCGAGCACGAGCCCGAGCACGGCGGGCACGAGCGGCAGATCGAGCACGCGCATGCCGAGGCCCACGACGCCGACGGCATACATGAGGCCCACGTCGACAAGCGAACGGTTCAGGCTATACGCGCCGATCGAGGCCAGCACCAGCACGCTCGCGAACAGCAACGGCCGCGGCACGAGCATCACGCGCGCC
>JBDTOT010000058.1:0-27740 GCA_039933105.1 Gammaproteobacteria bacterium
GCGGCAGCGGCGGTGGGTTCGGGGGCGGCGGCTTCGGTGGAGGCGGCGGCTTCGGCGGCGGCGGGTTCAAGTCGGGCGGGGGATTCTAATAGTGCGTCATCTCATCTTTATCGCCGGTGCGTTGGTCGCCGGCGTAAGCAGCTTTGCGCAAGCGCAACCGCTGCGCGTGTACGGCAACATGACCACGATCGAGCTTGCACCGGTGCTGCTCGCGGCGAAGCAGCTCGGGCCGAACGTCGTCACCGTCACGAACGGCGGCATCCCGAATCTGTACGCAACGAAGGCCGCGGACATCGCGGACGTTGCGACGAACGCCGAGACGCAAGCGCTGCGCCAGTCGGTCGATCATCCGGATCTGCGCACAATCCTCACGGTGTCGGAAGGGTTCTACCGCATCGTGGCGCGCCGCTCCGCGGGCATCCACGCGTTGCAAGACTTGCGTGACAAGAAAGTCGCGACCATCGCCACGACTTCGTCGGGCTACTACTTGCACAAGATGCTAGGCACCGTGGGCATGTCCATCGACAACGTCACCGTCGTGCCGCTGAATCCGCTGTCGAAGATGTCTGCCGCGCTCGCGAACCACGAGGTCGACGCGGTCACGATCTGGGAGCCCGAAGTGCAGCGCGCGCTGGACGCGATCGGCGCCGATGCCATCGAATTCCAGCAAGTGCAGCAGCGCACCGTGTACCGCGAGCTGTTCAATTTGAACACTACGGCCGCGAACCTCGCGAACCCGGCCAAGCGCAAACAGATCGTCGCGTTCGTACGTGCGCTGGTGACCGCGTCCGCCGAGATCAGGCAACGGCCGCAGATCGTGTGGCCGCTCGTGTCGCAGGCCACGGGCTACGACCAAGCGCTGATAGAGAAGGTGTGGCCCCACGAAGGCTATCCGGGCTTGCTCGTGCCGGATCTGCTCGACGTGATCACCGAGGAAGACACCTACATCGCGCGTGAGCGCGGCCGTACGCCGCGCACACGTTCCGAGCTCGCGGTGTTGATCGACGCGAGTGTGCTGCGCGACGCGTTGTCGCCCTGAGCCGCTGCTCTCACGGGCAGTCCCGTGACCACGTAGCGCCCGGGGCCGCCGGGCGTCACGGCGTCGAACGGCCAGCACGTCACGAGCGCCACCACGCTTTCGTCCGCATCCAACCGCAGCACGTCGCGGTCGACGTCGATGACGTCGAGCGCCGCCACTGCATAGCGCAACGTCACGCCGTCCGGGCGTTCGACCGTGAACTCGTCGCCGAGCACGAGTTTCTGCAGCGCCGCAAAGTGCGTGTCGCGATGTCCCGCGATGATGGTGACGCCCGGCGTGCCGGGCTCGGCGCTGCCGTCGAGCAGCGTAGGCGCGAAAGCGAGGTTGCGGCCCGAAGCGCCGGCGAGCACCGTGAGCGGCGCGCTCTCACCCGGCAGCTGTAGCCGCGCGACGGGCCAGGTGTCGGCCCACGGCCACGGTTTCACGGCCGCGCGGTCGCCTTCGCGGGTGGCGGCCCAGGCGCGGTTCAGCAACTCCTGCGCGAGTGCGGCTTTCGCGGGGAGGTACAGCCCCACAGCGAGAAGCGCCGCGCCGATCAACAAAAGCGCCGCTACTCCGAAGCGGCGAAGCCGCCGTTGCCGTGCGCGGTGGCGGTGGGCCAGTCCGAGCGGCAGCGTCACTGTAATTCCGAACTGGTCGCGGAACGTCGAGCGTCTCATGACGCAATCCTCCGGCCGCCGCGTTGAGCGAAGGCCCCAGCGCCGGCGGCGAGGAGCATCAGCGCTCCGAGCCAGCGGAACAGCGGCGCGGGCGTGGCCGTGCGCGGCAGCGTCGTCTGCCACTGTGCGCCGGCCGGCGTGTTGTTTAAGATTTGCTTGCGTTCGAGGGCCGCCGCGATCGAGCGCGCGGGCGTCTTGTCCACCGCCACGAGGCTCGTATACGGACTCACGAGATGATGCTCGAGCGCCGTGTCGATGATCAGTTTGCGGATCAGATCCTCGTTCGTGCCGTCGACGCGGCTATCGACGAGCGCTTCGATCTTGCGCCGTGCCCATACCGCTGCGATGCCCTTGAGCTCCGTCGGCACGCCGCCCACGGTCTGCTTCCACGGCACGCCGCCCGCGTTGCCGAACGCAGTCGCGAGAATCGGAGCGTCGGGCCGCGTGGGGTAGCTCGCCGCGAGCACCAGCGGCTCGCCGGCGTAGAGATCCGGCACTTGATTCGGATACAGCTCGACGGCCACGGGCCAATCGACGAGCACGTCCGCGAGCGCCACGCGTTCGAGCTTCGCGAACAGCGCCTGCATCTTCGGCGCCACTTCGTTCGTGTCGCCGATGTGCGTGTACGTGCCGCGGCCGAATTGCGCCGCCTTGCGCATGAAGTACGAGTTCGGCGCGGAGCCGATGCCGATCGTGAACAGGCGGGCGTCGCCGAGATTCTTCTTGATGGTGTCGAACAGCGCAGTCTCCGCCCCGACGGCGCCGTCGGTGAGGAAGATCACCTGGCGCACGTAGCCCGGTGTCACGGGTTGCGCGAGCGCGGCGCGGATTGCGCCCTCGATCTCGGTGCCGCCCGTGGCGTACAAACCCTTCACGTACGCGAGCGCCTGCGCCTGGCTCTGCGCCGTGAACGGCACCGGCGCGCGATACAAGCTCGACGTGACGGAGTTGAACTGGAACACGTTGAAACGATCGGCGGTCGTGAGCCGGCCGAGCGCATCCGTGAGTGCGGCTTGCGCCTGCGGCAGCGATCCGCCGCCCATGGAGCCCGACGTGTCCATCACGAAGATTTGCTCGCGCGGCTGGCCGCGCTGCATGTGCGCGTTCTCGGGCGGCAGGATCATCAGCAGGGCATAGGTGGTGTCACCACGCGTCTCCGTGAGCGCCGCGACGGCCGGGGAGGAGCCGACGGACGGTCGCCAAGCGATGAGGAGATCGCGGTCCATCGGGACGCGCGGCGACACCGAAACAAGGTCATAGACGTCCGTGCCACTGCGCTTCTTGGCACGCATCTCGTGGCCGCGCCCGCCGATCTCGTTGAGCGGCATACCGGCGGCGACGACCGCATGAATGGTCGCTTCGTGTCGATCGGCGCGATGCCGACGGCCCTCACTCACACCGGCCGTCGGCTCGGACGTGATCGCGAGTTTTGGTTCTGGCACTACGCTTGACGCGTCGGAGGCATGGGATTCGGGGGTATCGCCTGCGCCGTAGCGCGGCGTGAGGGTGAGGGGCAGACGCAGGTTGAACTCGCCGGCGTCGTAGCGCGCCGTCTGCAGATATTCGATCGTGATGTCGATGGATTCGCCCGGGCCGATGTTGGCGACGGCGGTGGTGAACAGGTTCGCGCTGGTCTGGCGAACGAGGCTTGCGTGCTGACCGGCGGCGCGCGCTTCGCCGTAGATCTTCTCGGCTTGGGCGCGCTCGTGGATTTCGCCTTCGATCACGCGGTCGCCGACCGTCATCTTCAGCGTGTCGACGGCGGCATCGTCGGGCAGGGGCAGCGCGTACACGGCCTCGGCCCAGCCCGTGCCGGGGTTGCGGAAGCGCTGCGCGATCGCGACGCGTGCGACGACGCCTGCCACGGAGATGCGCACGTCGGTGGAGAGCGGCGCGCTGGGATCGAAGCCGCCGTCCGCGGTTTGGAACAGCAGCGTGCCGGCGCCGACGTCCTTCGGGAACTCCGCGGCGCGCGCGATTTGCGCCTTCAGCGTGGCGAGCAGCAGCAGCCCGACGCCGATCGCGAACAGAATCCCCGCCCAGTCCTCGAGGACGAGGCGCACGTCTTGCGACATGCGCTCGATCCGGAACAGCTTCAGTCTGCGCACTGCGATCTCCCCTGTTTGGCCTCGAGGAGATTTCACGCGCGCGTGCGGGCTGCGCAGCGGCGAATCATGGCGCGCCGGCGCTGGAATCTGATGAATTCTGACGTAAGTTGCCGGTACCTGAACGCCGGTTAAACGGCGCGTTCAGCCACCCTTAAGGCGCCGAATGCGATCCTGCAGCCAACGTCGAAACGGACGTGCATTTGGAGAAGGCTCACATGAACCGCACTACATTGATTGGTACGTTGGTTGCCTCGCTGGCGGTGGGCTCCGCGGCGCTCGCGGATCCGCGCGACCACGGCAACGGGCGCGGCCACGATTACGATCATCGAAGTCGCCCGCAGGCTCATCAGGCAGAACGCCGTGACTACCGCCACGACTATCGGAACGATAACCGGTACGACAACCGATACAGCGATCGGCACGATTACCGGGCAGCTCCTTACCGCAGCTATGCGTATCGCGCGCCGCCCCGGTATGACTCCTATTACCGGCCGCATGGTTTTTACGAGCATCGCTGGTTGCGCGGTGAGCGGCTGCCGGTGGCGTACTACGAACCGTCGTACGTGATCGGTGACTACGATGGTTACGGGTTGTACTCGCCGCCGCGTGGCCACCACTGGGTGCGCGTGGATGGCGACGCGGTGCTTGCCGCGGTGGCCACAGGCATCGTGCTCGACACCGTGATTCACGCGTTCCACTAGTGCGGTATTGCGTGGGAGGCGCGCCCGGTATCGACCGGGCGCGCTTTCCGTTGCGCGTGTCATGCGGAGTGGCGGCCGAGTCAGTTAGACTTAGGCCATGCCCCGCGCTACTCAGGCCATCATCGGCGCCAACGTCGTCGTCTTCCTGCTCCAGCAGGTGTCGATGGGCGATTGGGCCACCATCTGGTTCGCGTTGTGGCCCATCAATGATGCGGACGCGTTCGGCATCGGCATCCATTTCCAGCCCTGGCAGCTCATCACGTACAGCTTCCTGCACGGCAACGTGCAGCACATTTTCTTCAACATGCTCGCCGTCTACATGTTCGGCAGCGCCGTCGAGCAGCTGTTCGGTGAGCGCTATTACGTCACGCTGTATTTTGTCTCGGTGCTCACGGCGGCAGTGGCGCAGCTCGGCGTCAACGCGCTCTTGGGCTCGCCCTATCCCACGCTCGGCGCGTCGGGCGGCGTATTCGGTTTGCTGTTGGCATACGGCATGTACTTTCCGCACCAACGAATCTTCATCATGGGCGTGCTGCCCGTGCCCGCGTGGGCGGCGGTGACGGGCTATGGCGCGCTCGAGCTATTTCTCGGCGTTACGGGCACGCAGGCCGGTGTCGCGCATTTCGCGCATCTCGGCGGAATGGTCGGCGCGTTCGCTCTGATCGAGTGGCGGCGCCGCAGATCGCCGAAACGGCGTCGCTGACCCCTCAACGCGCCAATCGCTAGGGATTTTCCGCCGGTAACCCGTGCTCGCCGAGCCAAGCGCGAATCCGCGTAAAAATTCGCACGCGTTCTTCCGGCGTGAACCCGCCGTGACCGCCGCCGGGCACCGTCAACAGCTCGTTCGGCGCGCCGGCTTTCTTCAGCGCCGCATGCAAGCGAGTCGCTTCGTCATACGGCACGAGCGGATCCTTGTCGCCGTGGATCGTGAGTATCGGCGGCAGATCGGCCCGCACGTAGGTCAGCGGTGACACGCGCTTCGCGACCTCGTCCTTGTTCGGCAGGCTGCCGAACCAAGTGACGGCGAGGTTCGCTTTGTGCGGCCCGTCGATCACGTCGGCAACGTCGGTGATGCCGTACCAGTTGATGGCACCGGCCACGCGCGGCACCGGCGCGTTGCCGGCACACTGGCGATCGAGGCCCGCGCTCTCGGGCGTCATCGCACTCATCAGCGTGAGGTGGCCGCCCGCGGATTCGCCCGTGACGACGAGGCGCGCTACGTCGATGTGATACGTGCCCGCCTGGGTGGCGAGGAAACGCAGCGCGCACAGCGCGTCTTCCACGGCCGCCGGCGCCGGCGCCACGCGCGCGAGCCGGTATTCCACGTTCACTACGTTCCAGCCCATCTCGAGCCACGGCACGAGCGACATCAGCGAGTTTTCTTTCGCGCCCGCGGCCCAGAAGCCGCCGTGAAAATACACGACGGTGGGCTGCGGCGTGGTGGCGCCGCGGCGCGCGTACACGTCGAGCTTCGAGTCGTAGTTGCTCGCCGTGAGATACGTGACGTTCGAGGTGATCTGATACTCGGTAGCCACGCGCGCGGCCCAATCGGCCGCAGGCGGGAGCTGCGCGGTGGCGGGCAGGGCGGCCGCGAGCAAGATGGCAGCCGCGACGGACGGTCGGTATTTACGCATGCCGGCGAGCATACACCGCGCCGCTGCCGTGGCGCGCTAGGCGTACGGCCGATACGGCAACCGAAAGTGCACCACCGTCGTCAGCACGACGAGCGCGAGCGATATATACAGAGCCACGCGCCACGCCCCGAACGCGGGCTTCACGATCTCGAAATCGTTGACGAAGATCGTTTCGCACGCGCCGTCGCCGGTGTCCTCGCGCGTCGTGCTGGTGCCGCGTTTGTTGCCGCCGCTGCCATAGCTCGCGAGCCAGCCGCGGATGTGAACCTGGTCGCCGATCTTCACGTGGGTCACCTGGTTGCGGATCAGGTCGTCGGCCGAGAGCAGATGATTGTTGGCCACCTGCTGCAGCCGAATACTCTCCCATGCAGTTCGGCTTTGCGTCTGAAAGTTGCAGGTAAAGATGCCGTTCCAGAACGAGATCTCGCTCAAGTGCGGGCTCGCGGCCGTGCTGCCCCACACGACGCAGAGATCGGCCATGTTCAGATGATCGTTCGCGAGGCGGTGCATGCTGCTGTATTCGTCGTGCTGCCGGTAGGACACGACCATGCCGTTCAGGTCGTATTCGAACTGCGGCTCCACGGCGTAGCGCACACCCGAGTATTCGACCATGAACGGCTGCTTCGCGGTCTGCCGCTGCAGCGGTTCGTTGGCGAGCTGGGGCAGCAACGTGCTCGCGGGTGGCAAGTCGTTGCGATTCCAGAACGAGACGAGCAGCAGCGCCATGCTGGCGCAGAACGCGATCGTGTTCACGGTTTTGACGGCGGCCACGCCGCGCAGCATCGCGTGCGAGCGGTACGCCGCTCTAGCGACTCGATCACGAACTCCGCGGCGGGCTCAGAAGACGAACGGCACGAGCATTTTCGAGCGCTGCTTGTAGGCGAGATACACGTCCGGGAACAGCCGCTCCATGTCGCGCTCCTCGCGGCGCGCGCCGAAAATCATGTACGGGATCAGCATCGCGCACCACAGCACGCCGAGCGGGTAGACGAGCGTGGTGCCGATCATCATCGTCGCGAGACCGGTGTAGATCGGGTGGCGCACGTACGCGTACGGTCCCCACGTGACGAGCTCGGGTGTGTCGCGCAACGTCATCGGCATTCCCCAGTGACGCCCGAGTGCGACGCGCGCCCAGATGGCGAACGCGAGACCGATCACGCAGACCACGGCGCCGACGGCCGCAGCACCGCTGGCCCCTGCGGCGAGTGTCGTGGCGCGCGCGAATTCACCCACGGGCAGGCGGTTGCCGAAATAGACCGCGAGTGCAATCAACACGACCAACCCCAGACGTACGGCTGAATTGGTCGGTGAGGAGCGTCCGCCTCGGCCTCCATCGATCCTGGCGAGCACCGCCCATACGATGAAGAACAGCAACCAGCACGTGGCGATGACGACATCGTAGTGACGCATGTTCGCTACGGCCGCACGCGCACGTACTTCTGCAGCTTGCGCGGACGCGGCTCGCCGCCGTAGATGTTGCCGGCTGCGTCCACTGCTGCGAACTCGGCACCCGTGCCGCGCGTGACGCGCGGGTCGCCCCACGGATACAGGATGAACTCGGTGACCCAGCCAGTGGCCGCGTCGCCGATGCGAATGCCCATCTCCCAGCCTGGGTTCTCGATGTTGTCGGACTCGGAGTCCGCGACGATGATGCGGCCATGGTCGTCGAAGGTGATGCCGCTCGGCCGGCCGAACTGCGTCCAGCTCGAGAGGAACTTGCCGTCCTGGTCGAACAGCTGGATGCGATTGTTCGAGCGGTCGGCCACGAACACGCGGCCCTGCGGGTCGATGGCGATCGAGTGCAACGTGCGGAATTCGCCCGGCGCGTAGCCGGTCTCGCCCCACGCCTTGATGAACTTACCGTCGCGCGCGAACTTCACGACGCGGTTGTTCGTGTCGTCGCCGTGGCCGTCCGCCACGAAGATGTCGCCGTTCGGCGCGACGACCACGTCGCTCGGGGCGTTGAAGTGTTTCTCGTCGTTGCCGGCTTTGCCCGGCGTGCCGAGCTTCAGCAGCACTTGGCCCGTGGGACTGAACTTCACGACCTGATGACCGCGGCCGCGCCCGTTCGGTCCGTCCGTGCGCTCCGTGCTCGCGGCGTCCGTCACCCACACGTTGCCGTCGCGGTCGACGTCCAACCCGTGCGGCCAGATGAACATGCCGCCGCCGAAGCTCGCCACCTGATTGCCGTCGGCGTCGAACTCGAACACCACGTCGAGATTCGAGTCGAGGCACTCGTACGTGAACTTGTCGCCGCCCGCGTCGCAGCGGAGTATTGCCCAGATGTGCTTGCCGTCGGGCGCAGCGTCGACGTCGCCGACCGCGCCGATCTGCCGCCCGCCGGTGAGCTTGGCCCAGCCTTCGACTTGGCGGTACGGGTTCGGCGGCGCTTGCGCGAGCGCGGTACTTGCGAACGCGAGCATTGCGAGCAGCAGGTGAGAACGGAGCAGAGTCCGTGGACGGCGTGACATCGTAGATCCCCCTTCTACTTTTTTCGGACGCCGGCGGCTCGCCAGCCGGCCGCCCGCGCTTCGGCCTCGGAGCAGAACCAGCGTTCGCCGAAGCGTTCGTTGATGACGGTGCTGTCGTACGAATCCGAGCCGGGCACGTGATAGATGCGATCGCCGCGGGTGTTGATGTTGCCCTTGATTTTGCAGCCGGAGCTCGGCGGTTGAGTCCCCGCGGCGCCGCCACTCCCGCTCGCGCGCGGCGCTGGCGATTGTTGCGGCCGCGGCGTTTCCTCGCGCGATTCGCGGCGATAGTCCCATGGCTTCGTGAACTCGCCGGCCCAGAGCCCGCGCTTCGCGTTGCGCGCGTCGTTCTCCTCGTCGACGTAGTCGGTGCTGTAGCGGCGATACGCAAGGGCCAACCCAGCGCGCACCATCTCCGCGTTGATGTCGGTGCTGCCGTTCTTGCAGACGGCGACGCTGCGGCCGTATTCGTCGGTGTCGTGCGGCGTGCAGCGCAGCGTGGCGCCTTGCACGAGGCTGCGCAGTTTTGCGGCAGCTTCCTCGCCGCAGCGCCACGTTTGGCCATTGCGGCGGCAGTCCTGGCGGCCTTCGGGCGCGTCGATACCGAAGAGTCGTACGCGGTCGCTGCCGATTTCGAACGAGTCGCCGTCGATGGCCTTCGAGACACGTCCTGTGATTTCCGCGGCTTCCGGCGCGCAGCCGACCTGCACGGCGGCGCCGATGGCCGCGCAGACGAGCAACATAACGAGGGTCGGGGCTCGCATGGTGGGCGACAATACCCCGGTGGTATCGGCAGTGCCAGCATCCGAGGTGGGTTGGTAGTGCCGAAACTCCTGGCGCCACGGGACGCCTGAGGGTTTAGAATCGCGCATTCGCTGGCGGTCGCCGCAACGGGGGTTGCATATGTTTCAGATCGTTCGTCTCGTGGGCCTGTTCGCGGGCCTCATGGTCGTCACGAGCTTCGCTCGTGCGCACCACAGTCAGGCCGGCATTTTCGATGCGGCCAAGAACGTCGAGGTCACCGGCATCATCAAGTCGGTGTCGTGGCGCAATCCGCACGGCCAGATCCTGCTCGCCGTGAAGGACGAGAAGGGCGTCGAGACGGTGTGGGACGCGGAAACCGCGTCGATCGCGATCCTGCGCAACCGCGGCGCGGACGGCAGCTCGGTGCTCGTGGGCGACAAGGTAACGATCGCGGGCGCGCCTTCCATGCGCAACCGGCCGGAGATCCTCGCGCGCAGCGTGCTGCTGCCGAGCGGCTACGAGTTCACGTTCGGTTCGGCCACGGCGTACTTCCCGGAAGGTAAAGCCGGCCGCGTCATCGGCCGCGGCAAGATCGACGGCGACGTCGAGGCGTCGAAGGCGAAGGCCAACGGCATCTACCGCGTGTGGTCGACGATCATGAGCGACCCGGCTGCGTTCCCGATCTTCAAGGGCGGCTACCCGCTCACGGCGGCTGCCAAAGCCAGCCTCGCGAAGTGGAACCCGCGCGACAACGTGCTGCTGAAGTGCGGCAACAAGGGCACGCCGCTGATCATGATCACGCCGCTGCCGGTGGACTTTACGAAGAACGGCGACGACATCGTCATGCGGCTCGAAGAGAACGACGCCGTGCGCACGATCCACCTGAATCCGAACGCCGTGGCGCCCGAAGCGCATACGCAGTTCGGTTTCTCGCGCGGCCACTTCGAAGGCACCACGCTCGTCGTCGAGACGGATCACATCACGCCGGGCTACTTCGATCACGAAGGTACGCCGCAGAGCGATCAGATCAAGATCATCGAGCGGTTCATTCCGAACGCAGATTACAGCCGCCTCGACTACACGCTGGCGACGACGGATCCCGTGAACTTCGAGCGCTCGTTCGAGCTGAAGCGGTACTTCGTGTGGCGACCGGGCGACTACGTGCACCCGTACGAGTGCCTCGACCGGTTCGAGCCGGGGAAGTGAGCGCGGCCGGCTAGGCCGGCACGAAGATCATCCAGTCGAGCCACGTCAGAATCGCGCCGATGAACGTGGCGGCGGCCATCACGGCCGCTGCCCAGCGCGCGAGCTCCGGACGGTGCTCGATGCAGAACATCACGGGCATTCCGGGGATGAGCCCGATCGTGGTGGCGGAGCGTACGCAGTGCGCGACCCGCGGGTAGCGCACGCTCCACTCGCGCAGCCCGGGGCGCGCGAGCACGGCCGCGGCGATCTGCCGCTCGCTGCCGAGGGCCTCGATCGCCGCGCGCGCGGCTTCCTCGCGCGATAGCCCGGCGGCCAGCGCGTCCTGTTCGAGATCGGTGTAGTGCTCCGCGAGCTCGAGGAGCGTTCGCGCGATGTAGACCGGTGCAACGCCGCCTTCCAGCAGCTCGAGCTTCAGAGCCTCGAACCTGCTCTCAGGCATTGCCCGTGACTCCCCCGGGATCGCCGAGCGCCGAGTTGACGCCCCCGCTCACGCGTTGCCACTCGTCGCTCAAGTGCCGAAGACGCTTCTTGCCTTTCGTCGTGACGAGGTAGTAGACGCGCTCGCGGCCGTTCACGGCTTTGCGTTTCGCTTTCACCGCGCCGCTCTCTTCGAGCCAATGCAGCACGGGGTAGATGACGCCTTCACCGAGACCGATGGCTTCGCCCGTTACGAGACGCACGGCTTTGACGATCTCGTAGCCGTACATCTCCCGATTGCACAAAAGTCGCAGCACGAGCAACTCCGGCACACCGCTCATGAAAGGAGGATTCGTCTGAGACATGCTGGAACGATAGGCCGAAGTTGTCGTGCTGGCCAGTGCCGCAGAAACCGTTGATTCCGCTACTTTTCGAGCTCGAACCGGATCACTGTCTGCAAGCCCACGCGCTCGACGGCTACGCCGCCATCGATGCGCGGGTTGTAGCGCCAGCGAGCGATGGCCTTGAGCGCCGCGTCCTCGAAAATGCCCTGCGGCTCGGCCGCGACGACGACGGGCTCGCGGACCGTGCCCGTGGGTGTGACGGCGAACTGGATCTGCACCCAGCCTTCGATGCCGCGGGCCTGCGCGCGAGCCGGATAGTCCGGCGGCACGCGCACGATGGGGATGATGTCGCGGTCCGTACCACCGCCCCCGACGTTTTGTCGGCTAGGCGGTAGCTCGATCTTCGCGCGCACGAAAACCGTCGGTCCAAAGGCGCCTCCGTCGACGATGACGTTCGTCTGTTGAGGCTTCGGCACGACGGGCGGCGGGGGCCTCTCGATCTTGTGGTCGCGTTTGTTCGCGACCGGCGTGTCGACGGTTTGTTTCGTGAACTCGATGACGGTCGCTTTGATGGGATCCCCGATGTTCAACGGCCCGCTCACCAACTGATACAGCGCCAGGAACACGGCTGAGCTGAACAGGAGGCCGGCTACTACAGAAAACGGCACGCGTAGATTCGACATGACAGTCTCCTCAAACTAGAGCAACCACCGCCCGATTTTCGGCGGACCCGTTACGCTTCAGGAACCGGACGATACGACGGTACCTACCCGTTAAAGGTATGTCAACCTACCCGTTAAAGGTATGTAGGATTAGGTTTTGACGGGGCGATGCTGAGTGCCTTCGCCCGGCGTCATGAACAGCATGCGGCATGGGCCGCGTGCGCGTGAGGTGTGCCACGTGCCGCGCGGCACGACTACGTAGGCGCAGCTTTCGTTCAGCTCGACGACTTTCTCGCCGCCGTCGATCTCGAGCACGAACGTCGTATTGCCTTCGAGCAGCATCACGATCTCGTCGCCGTTCGGGTGCATCTCCCAGTTCGACCAGTCTTTGTCGTACCCGAACGTGGTCACGAGATACTCGTTGTGGAAGGTGCCGAGCTTGCCGCTCATCAAGCGCGGCCAGAAATCGTCGCCGATGTGGATCGGCTCCGCTGAAGAGTCCGGCCGCAGCCGAAGACACGTGTCACTCAAGACATACGGGCCAGGGGCTGGAGCGGACATGACGACCTCTCGAGATTTAGCGGAACAGCTTCAAGTCGATCGAATCGGCGACCTTGCGATAGCCCGCGTCGCTACCGTGCAAGTGATCGCCGGCGTGCAGGCCGTCGGTGATCTGTGCGGGTTTGGCGGGGTCACGCAGCACGGCGTCGAAGTCGAGCACGCCGTCGAACTCCCCGCTCTTGCGAATCCAGTCGTTCACGGCCATGCGCACCTTGTCCCCGTCACCCGACCAGTAGGTCGCGCCTTCATACGGCGCGATGGTCGCGCCGTAAATGCGCAGCCCGTGCGCGTGGGTGCGCGCGATGATCTGCCGGTAGCCGTCGATCAGGAGATCCGAACCGAATACTGGATCGACGAGGGGTGCGGGTCGGCCGTTTGCAGCAAGCGCCGGAGCAGAGCCTGGAAGCGGTGGACCGAGCGCGCGTCCCAAGTCGTTCACGCCTTCGAACACGATCACATAGGCCGCGCCGGGAACGGACAAGATGTCGCGGTCGAGCCGCGCGAGCGCGCTCGCGCCGGCGCCGTCGAGCAGTACACGATTGCCGCTGATGCCTTGATTCACGACGCCCCAGTGTGTGCCACCGCCGCGCGCGTTCAAGCGTTCGGCCAAGAGGTCGGGCCAGCGGCGATTGGCGCCGGCGGTCGAGCCGACGCCGTCACTGATCGAGTCGCCGAGCACGACGATGGCTTTCGCGCGTGCCGACTGTACTTCGACGCCCGACAGAAACGCGCGCGCTTGCAGCGTCTGTGCGGGCGCGAACACGCCGGTCGTGAAATCACCGGCCGCAGAGACGTAGGCTTCCTGCAAGCCGACCTGGTGGCACGTGCACTGACCTGTGTCGTCGGGGAAGTACAGGCTCACGGAAAGCGACGCAAGATCGGCGACGCGCAGGTCGACGGGATCGCTCACGAGCGGTGCGCCGGCAGGAATCGTGGCGCTGGTTTTGCCGGCGAAGGTCACCGCGTGCTCGCTGCCTTTCGCGAGCGCACCCGTGCCGTCGGCGAGCGCCACGCGCGCGGCGCCGATGCGCAACGGCTGCGTGCCGTATTCGTTGGTCAAACGCAGCCGCACACGGTCGCCGCCCGCGCTCAGGCGCACGATCTGACGAATCGTCTGATTCCCGAACCCTGGTGTTGCGGGGAAGCGCTGCGTTGCAGCGCCCGGCGGGAGCGGCGAAGCGCCCCAGCTGCCGAGCCAGGTCGCGGTCTGCGCGGTGGCGGCGAGCGGCACCACGAGCAACACGCTCAAGATCCATGTACGGCTACGCACGACGATTCCCCCTCAAAGAACTTTGAACACGCGAATGATGACAGCGCCGCTCTCGGCCGCCGGCGCAATCGTGCCGACGAACAGCGTCTTGTTCAGCCAGTCGTACCTTCCGTTGGGCGCATGGAAGCGCGGACTCGTGCGCGCGTAGCCGATGCCGCCGTTCGCGGGCGTGATGATGCCCTGGTTTTCGACTTCGATTACCGCGCCATCGTCGGTCTTGATCGAGTAGATCGCGTTGACTTCAGCGACGCCGTCCGGCCGGCCCAGTTGCCAGTCCGCTCCACCGGCCAGCACTTCGCCCTTGATGCCGCTACCTGCAAAACGGCCGCCGGTGATCGGGATGAATCGTCGGATGCCATGCTCACTGGGCCCCACCGACACCGCTGCCGAGATCGTGACGTAAAACTCCATGACGAACTCATTGCCCGGCGCGGTGACGTCGGGCACTGGCCACCGCTTGCCCGCGTCTTCCTGCGCGATCGCGGTGGTCGCCAGGAATGTTGCGGTGGCGAGCACCACGGACTGTAAGAGACGCATGAGGTCCTCCTTGTTCCTCTAGTCAGAATCAGGGTTCGACGCGCACCACGCATCGGCGTTGCTGCCAGTCGGCATTGCCATTGGCGGGTGTCAGCGTTGGCGTGTCTTCGACGTGCGTGTCCGCCACGAGCTCGGCGCCGCGCAGTAGCTTGACGAGCTCGTGCGCCCGCTCTATGCCTAAGTCCGCGCGTTCCGTGATCAACGCGCCGTTGGAGAGCAGCGTCGAGCCGCGGTGACATGCGATGTCGAGCTTCGGTTTGCGCTGTGCGCTCGCGTAGTCGTAGATGCGGCTCAAGATATTCGAGTGTCGGCCACCGATCCGCATGTCGAAGTCGTAGTACAGCACGAACTCTTGCGGGCCTGTGAGCGGCGGCGGGGCCGCGCGCGGTGCGCCTGGCGCGGCGTCGAACGCGAGCCGCCCGCCGCTCGGCCCCGGCGGCCGCGGTGCGAACGGCACGGTGTATTGCTCCTCGGCAGGCAGGATCGTGTTGCAGGTGCCGTCGAGCTCGGCGAGCGGCGAGACCTTGAGCGGCTCAAGTACGACGCCGCCACAGATACGCGGCCCGTCTTTCACCGTGCCTTCGACGAGCACTTTGTGTCCGAGCAGCGGCGGATGGAACTCGGCGCTGACGTCGGTTTGGATGCCCAAGTAGTAGAGCTCGCCGCCGTACTCGGCCAGCCAGCAAGGCACCGTCGGCGTGTCGCGCACGATCGGGCAGCTGATGAAGTTGCGATGATTCGCCGGGGGTTCCACCGCGCTGGCAGCGCACGCCAACGTGAGGCAAACGATCACGGCGCTCACGCGTACCTGGCTCATAGCGTGCTCAGGAAATTCACGAGGTCTTGCTTCTCGGTGTCACTGTATTGAATGTTGAAACGCCGATCATAGAAGTCGACGAGCTCGCGCAGCGTGCGCGCCGAGCCGTTCGAGAAGTACGGCGCGCGTGCCGAGAGTCCCCGAAACTGCTGCAGCACGATCGTGCCGACGTCGTTACAGCGGCCCGTCACGAGCGCTCGGCCAGGGTCTTGCGTGTAGATCACGCGTCCCAGAAACGGATGCGGCGCTGGCGCCTTGTCGCACGTGACCTTGAACAGCGGCATCTCCGGCGCTTCCTTGGCCCATGGGCTCAAGGGTTTCTCCGTGGCCCACGGCAGGTTCGTCGTGCCGATGTCCATCCAGCCGTTCGCCGTGTCCATGCCGGTCATGTGCATGCCGTGACACGTGGAGCACGTGCGCTTGATGGGGTTGCCGAGCCCCACCGTGTTGATGTGCATCGCGTCCTTGATCCAGAACGTGCGGAAGAAGAACACGTCGTGACCGCGCGCAATCGATTCGCGCGCCGCGGCTTGCGCATCGTGCGCGGCATCGCCGTTGCGCGGCAGTGAGCGCCAGACGTCGCCGATCGGGAATACATAGGCCGTGGTGTTGTTGCCGAGCACCGACGTGCGGCCGGCCGCGAGGGCCGCGGGGCCGAGGGCCTGCGGACCGCCGGATTCTGCGAGATCGCCCGCGGCCGCGTCGACACTCTGCGCTGCGTAGATCTGGCTCTCGAAGCCCACGATGCGTTCGAGCACGCTGGCCGTCGGCGCTTTGCGCATTTCCAGATGCGTGAGTGCGGCGGAGATCGCTTGCGTCGTGAGCGTGGGTTCGCGCGCATCCGCCATCAGGTTCTGGTTCACCAGCTTGCCGGTAGCGGGGTCGCGCGGAGCGGGCTGTGCGTCCTTCAAATTGAACGGCCCGACGCCGAATTCCGCAGCCGTCACGTATTTCAGATTCGCGACCGGGCGCGGCCGGCGATACACGGACACCGTCGGCACTGCACTCTTGAGGCCATACACGGGATGCGTATTGCAGCCCGTGGGGTCGCGAACGACTTCGAGCGTGAACTCGGGCTCGATGACGGAGCCGTCCCGTGCGCGCGGAGGCCAGGGCAGGAACACGCGAAATAGTCCGCGGTCGAGCAGTAGCGAATGCGACGCGCGCTCGGCCTGCGGCAGGTGCGGGCAGTTTGCGCCGTCCACGGCGGCGAACAAGGGATCCTTGCCGCTCGACGCGTCCCAGCGCGCGCGGGCGCTGTCGACCGACAGGCTCATCGCATCAGCGGGCTGATGACACGTGACGCACGCGCGACCGTTCGTGCCGATGGGTTCGAAGAACGGCTGGCCGCGAGTGTCGATCGCGCCGCTCGTGTTCAGAATGCCGGTGCGGCCGTGCTCGTTCGCGAAAGTGGCGGTCGCCGGCAGCGTGCGGCCCTCGCCGGGCGACCACCACTGCGCGACGGCGTTCGGGCGTTCGGCGAATACGGCACCGGCGACGGCGAGGGCCGCCGCGGCGCTCGCTAAACGCGCTGCTGGACGTGGCATCGCGGCATCTTCGCAGCCGCGCGAATATCAGGCAACAAACCCCGCGTCCGGGGGTGGGCTATGTACCCGGATCTGACCTAGGCCGCCTCGCTGGCGCCGACGGGGAGAGCCGCCGCCTCGAGCGCAACGGCTACGCCGTGGATCACGGACGCTATTCGCACCGCGCTTTGCACCCCGTCCGCGCCGAGTCCCGCCTTGCGAACGACCTTCTCATGCGCCGCCACGCAAGCGCCGCAGCCGTTGATCGCCGATACCGCGAGGGAATACAACTCGAAGTCCGTTTTGTCGATGCCGGGGCTGCCGATCACGTTCATGCGCAGCTTCGCCGGGAGCTTCCCGTACTCGTCGTTGCCGACGAGATGGACGAACCGGTAGTAGACGTTGTTCATGCCCATGATCGCCGCAGCCGCGCGCGCCGCATTCACGTGAGCGGCGTCGAGCACGGTCCCCGCCTGCGCTTCGATTTCGGCGAGCACGGTCGGATTGCGCGCTGCGACGGCCGATGCAAGCGCGACGCCCGCGATTTGCTGTGCATTCAAGCCCGGCGCCCCTTCGGCGGACACGACGGCCGATAGGTTCAACTTCAGGTCCCTGCCGTAGTCCGGAATCAGATTCTTGAGGTTCGTGAAATCCATGTACTACTCCTTTACTAACAAGTCCGGGCGGGCCGCCATGCGGCCCCGCCCGGCGTAGCGTTACGCGGCCTGCAGCGTTTTCTGACCGGGCTGCCAGTTGCACGGGCAGAGCTCATCGGTTTGCAGGGCGTCGAGCACGCGCAACACCTCGTTCACGTTACGGCCCACGTTCATGTCCGTGACCGACGCGAAGCGGATCACTCCCTGCGGATCGACGATGAACGTCGCACGTTTCGCCACGCCTTCCTCGTCGAGCACGCCGAGCGCCTGACTCAAGTCCTTGCGCAGGTCGGCGAGCATCGGGAACGGGAGGCCGCGCAAGTCTTTGTGATCCTTGCGCCAGGCGAGGTGCACGAATTCGCTGTCGACGGACGCGCCTAGCAGTTGCGTATCGCGGTCTGCGAAGTCGCCGTTCTTGCGCCCAAACTCGGCGATCTCGGTCGGGCACACGAAAGTGAAATCCTTCGGCCAGAAGAACAGCACGAGCCACTTGCCGGCGTAACTCTGGTTGTCGATGGTGGTGAAGGCCGTGTCGAGCTCCTCCGACACGGTGGCCTTCAGGGAGAACTGCGGAAGACGGTCGCCTACGGTCAACATGGTTCGATACTCCTTGGTAAATGCGGTTTTCATTGCGATGTCAGGCATCGTAGGGCCGAGCCATCGATTCTGGCCAACCGTATATATCTATCCGTGCGATTCATTGAGTGAATCGAATTAATTGCTGGTAATGGCTTTGTCCTGGCTTTTCAGCTAGCGTGCGGGTCTTTCGTGCCGGCGGTCGGCACAAGGAGATCGTTCATGCGCAATGCCACGCTCGCCCTCGTGCTTACGTGCGGCCTGTCTTTCGTAACCTCTATCGAGGCTCAAAACTTGCAGACCGACCAAGACAAAACGTTCTACGCACTCGGGCTCGCCATCGGCGGCAATGTCAAAGAGTTCAAGCTCACAGCCGCGGAACTCGCGCTCGTAACAGCGGGCTTGGGCGATGCGGTTCTCGGCAAGCCGGCGAAGGTGGACTTGGCCACTTACGGGCCGAAGCTTCAGGCCATTGCGACCGAGCGTTCGGCGCAGGCTGCAACGGTCGAAAAACAGGCGGCCGGCGAGTTCATCTCCAAAATGGCGAAGGAACCCGGCGCGCAACGCAGCGACTCCGGCATGATCTACATTCCAGTCAAGGCTGGTACGGGCGCGAGCCCGATGGCGACGAGCACGGTCAAAGTGCACTACCACGGCACGCTGCGTGACGGCACGGTGTTCGACAGTTCGGTGCAGCGCGGCATGCCGATCTCGTTCCCGCTGAATGGCGTCATTCCGTGTTGGACGGAAGGCGTGCAGAAGATGAAGGTCGGCGGCAAGGCGAAGCTCGTGTGTCCGTCCGATACGGCCTACGGCGACCAGGGCTCGGGCCCGATCCCCGGCGGCGCTACGCTCGTGTTCGAAGTCGAGCTCATCGAAATCGAGAAATAATCTCGGGCGACGCGAGTCGCGGTAGCGACTTGTTGCGCCCGGTGTTCCGGAAGGGTCCGCCGGCGGCTGAGCGCCGAGGGCTCTCTCACGCCCGCATCACGGTTGGCACCGATGCCAAACGCGGGCGGCGCGGCACAAGCGCGATTATTTCAAAGCGGCTTCGAGTTCGCGGAGTTTCGCCTTCACTACGGTAGCGTTGTCGCGGCCCATGCGGATCAGCACCTTCTGGCCTGCGGACAGCTTCTCCAGCCGCTCGTCCGCGTACTTGTACTGTACGCTCGGCTGCACGAGCTTGACCTCGAGCGGCGCATCCGGCGTCGCAATCAGGTGTCGAATCACTTCGAGCAGGCGCGTATGGAACACGCTGTTCGGATGGCCGAGCTCTTCATACGCTTGCTGGAACAGCGGCTGTAGCCCGCGATAAAGAGAGACGAGCGTCTTCGTGTCGAGGCGCCGCACGATGGCGATGAACGGCGCGTAGCGCGCGTAATTCTGGGGAGATAGCGTCAGCGTCTCGTCTGCACCCGCGGTAATGAACGCGCTTGGCGTCTGCTTGATCGGCCGTTGGCTCAACGCCAGCTGCTGGCGTGGCGCATTGTCGATCGTTACCACAACGTTGCGGATCAGCCGCTCAGGTACCAGGAATTGCATGATCGCGTCTTGGCCGAGGAGCTCCGTGAGACCGCCGACGACTTCCGCGTCGCTTTCATTGAGCTTCGGGAGAGGCAGCGAGCGTTCCGGTGGCTGAGTACTGACCGGCGCCGCCGGCTCCTCCTGCGCGATGGGCTCCGCGACCGGCGGCTTGACCGCCACGGGGTCGAGAGAGGGTGTTTCGCTGCCGCGGAGAAAATAGAGACCGATCCCACCGACGATCAGAACGACGCCGGCGCCAAGCGCCCACGGCCAAAACCAATCCTTGCTGCGCTGTGCGTTCACGACTGACTCCTTGCAGGATTCCGTTGCGGAAACACGTCCCGTGCCCAGTCCTCGTTAGAACCCCTAATCTTACCCGCCCCGCGCGCGGCCTCAACGGCGTTTTGCCGCTAGAATGCGTCGCGATGCACGAATTTGACTACATCATCGTCGGTGGCGGCACCGCGGGCTGTGTGCTTGCGAATCGGCTGTCGGCCGACCCGAACGTCAGCGTTTTGTTACTGGAAGCGGGCGGCAAAGACGACTACTTCTGGATCCACGTGCCGGTAGGCTACCTCTACACGATCGGCAATCCGCGCACGGATTGGTGCTTCAAGACCGAGCCGGATCAGGGTTTGAACGGTCGCAGCATCGGTTACGCGCGCGGCAAAGTGCTGGGTGGCTGCTCCTCGATCAACGCCATGATCTACATGCGCGGCCAGCGTAGTGACTATGACCATTGGGCGGCGCAAGGGTTGCGTGGTTGGTCGTGGGACGACGTGCTGCCGGTATTCAAACGCTCCGAGGATTACCAGCATGGCGCCGACGAGTTTCATGGCGTCGGGGGCGAGCTGCGTGTCGAGGAACGCCGCGTTAATTGGGAGATCCTCGACGCGTGGCGTGACGCGGCAGAGGAATGTGGGATACCCAAGATCGCCGAATTCAACCGCGGCGACAATTTCGGCAACGCGTATTTCCAGATGAACCAGCGGCGCGGTGTGCGGTGGAGCGGCACGAAGGCGTTCCTGCGCCCGGTGCTCAAACGACCGAATTTGACGGTGCGCACGCATGCGCTCGTCGAGCGCCTACTGTTCGAAGCGTGTGACGGGCGGCAGCACGCGACGGGCGTCGCGGTGCGTTTCGCCGGCGCCGCGCCCACGACGCTGCGGGCGCGTCGCGAGGTGCTGCTCGCGGCCGGATCGATCGGCTCGCCGCAGCTGCTACAGCTCTCCGGTGTCGGGCCGCCCGAGCTTTTGCGCGCGCACGGCATCGAGGTGCGCCACGTGCTGCCGGGTGTCGGCTCGAATTTGCACGATCATCTGCAAATCCGGTCGATCTATACGGTGCGCAACACCGTGACGCTGAATCGACGTGCAAGAACGCTGCTCGGTCAGGCGCGCATGGTGCTCGAATATGCGCTGCTGCGCACCGGGCCGTTGACGATGCCGCCGTCGCAGCTCGGTGCGTTCGCAAAGAGCGATTCCACGCGCGCGCACGCGAACATCGAATGGCACGTGCAGCCTTTGTCGCTCGACAAATTTGGCTCGCCACTGCATCCGTACGATGCGATCACGCCGTCCGTCTGCAACTTGCAGCCCACGAGCCGGGGTCACGTGCATATCAAGAGCGCCGATGCGCAGGCCGCGCCCGCCATTGCGTTGAACTACCTCGCTACGGAAGAAGACCGGCGCGTAGCGGTCGCCGGTTTGAGATTCACGCGCCGCATCATGGCGGCGAAAGCGCTTACGCGGTTTCAGCCCGAGGAAACGCTACCAGGTCCGGCCTTGCAGACCGAGGCGGAGCTGCAACGCGCGGCGGGCGATCTCGGCACGACGATCTTTCACCCTGTTGGTACCTGCCGCATGGGCATCGATGCGCTGGCCGTGGTCGACGATCGACTGCGCGTGCACGGGATTTCAGGCTTGCGCGTGATCGACGCGTCGGTCATGCCGCGTATCACGTCCGGCAACACGAACGCGCCGACAGTGATGATCGCGGAGCAGGGCGCGGAGTTCATTCGGCGCAACGCCGCTTGAACTATGTCGGTTGCCGAGCCGCTTTTCTACAGGACACAGAGCAAGCGTAGCCGTCTAGGGGCTAATGGGGAGATCCGGATGAACGCAGTTCGCGTAGGATTCCGCGCCTTAGCCGAACAGTTCGTCGATCTGCTCCGGCGGCGGCAGCTCGTCGAACTGCGGCGAGGTATCCGTGATCTCGTCCCATGGCGCCTTCGACGCCACGAAGATATGTGCCATCGGCAGCGGCGCGAGCGCAGTGTCGATCGAGCCGAGCGGTAGCAGCGCGATGCGAACCTCGTGCGACACGCCCGGCACGAGGCTGCCGCAGTCGCCGCAGAAACTCGTCGAATAGCTGTGCGGTTGCTGCATGCGATACGTAGCGATGCGGTCGCGGCCGCGCGTCCAGCGGAAGCTCTGGCGAGGCACGAACGTCGTGCTGGCGAATGCCGTGCCGAAGCTGCGCCGGCAGAGCGAGCAATGGCAGAGGACGATGCGCCGCGGTCCGCTCGTGGCTTCGTACGCGATCGTGCCGCACAGGCAACTACCGCTGACTCGCTCACTCCCACTCGTGGGCGGAGTTTGTGGAGGCGTGGCGACCGGCAGGTCCAAGCCCGGTGGATAGGCCTGGAATTGCGGTAGCGAGTCCGTGATGTTCTCGAAGGGCGCTTTCGAGCCGACGAAGATGTGGGTGCGCGGCCGCGCGCCGATGTCGCCTTCGATGAGGCCCGCAGGCACATGCATGACTTCGGGGTCGTGCGATTCGGCTGGGACTACTGAGCCGCAACGGCGGCAGTAGGGCCGCTCGAATGCACCGGTGACCCTGTAATGGCTGATCTGGTCGTGGCCTGTCAGCCAACGGAATCGCTCGCGGGGCACGCCCACGCCCGTGCCGTATAGCCCGCCGTGGTGCTTGCGGCACATCGAGCAATGGCAGTGCGCGAACCAGCGGTAAGGCGGCGCAATCTCAAACGTAATGGCACCGCACAGGCAAGCGCCGCGCTTCGTGTCGTTCATTTACGAGGGACCTGGTGTGGTGGGATTGCCGGCGGGAGATTCAAAGCGATTCTTCGCATGCGTACGGGGTGGAGGTCAACCGAAGGGTTCAGCGAACGTTCAGAAAACATCGGCTAAGGTACTGTACCTTCGGCTCCGGGCACCAATACGCGCGCCGCGGAGTCGAAGAGGCTATCAGGAGGCGGTGTATGCGTGCATGGATATTCGCGGTCGTCGGCGCTATCGGCTTGATTAGCCTACCGGCTCAAGCTCAGCACCGGCACTGGTACCCCCGGCCCTACGTCGGATTCTCCTACGGTTATGGGTCTCCGTACTACCCCAGCTTCGGCTATTACGATCCCTGGTACTCGCCATGGTGGGGTCCTCGCATGGGTGTTGGCGTGCGCGTGGACGGCAACCGGACGCGCGTGACCGAGAAGGCGGCCGATCCCCAGGCGCTCAAGCTTTATGTTTACCCGTCCGCAGGTCAGACCGAGGCGCAGCTGAGCGAGGACAGGTACCAGTGTCACACGTGGGCGGCCGATCAGTCTGGCTATGACCCCACTCTCGGTACGAAGGGGCGCGCGGATGCCGACAACTACACGCGCGCGTTCACGGCCTGCATGGAAGGGCGCAACTATGTGGTCAAGTAGCCGCTACACGTATACGCGCGCCCTCATCGCGGCCGCGGCTGCGGTGGCCAGCGTTAGCGTCGCTGTGGCGGCGGAGGATCTGGCGGCTCTGCGCGTGGATCCCCAGCGCAGCCAATCGGCCGACCAGCTACGTCGCGACCGATACGAGTGCCACAACTGGGCTGTCGAGCAGACGGGCCAAGCACCCGTTGCGACGGAGGATGAGCGCGAGCAGCCGAGTGATGCGAAGCGCAATAAGCGCGCCGAGCGTGCGAGCCGCGCGATTCTCGGGGCGGCGCTCGGTAGCATGGTCGGCGGCATTGCCGGTTCGGGCCGAGGTTGGCGCCACGCGAACGATGCTGTTCTGACGGGCGCCGCCGTAGGCGCGGGCGTCGGTGCGGCTACGGCCGGCGGCAAGGTGCGCGACAAGGGCAAGACCGAAGCAGCGCAGCCGCCGAGCGAATACGTGCGTGCGCTGTCGGCGTGCCTCGAAGGTCGCGGCTATACCGTCACGTTGCCGAGCCCACCCAACGCCACCGCGAGGCGCTGAACGTCACCGCTCGGGTAGTGGGATGAACTCGTCGTCGCCGGGCACCTTGCCCATCCGGCTGTCGAGCCAGTCGCGCTTGGCTTGCTCTATGCGTTCCTTCGAGCTCGACACGAAATTCCACCAGATGTGACGCTGGCCTAACGGTTCGCCACCGACGACCATCACGCGGCTCGGCACGCTCGCGCGCAGACGAACATCCGCACCCGTGCGTGCCACCAGCATGGCGCCCTCGTGATATTCCTCCCCCGCCACCGTCACGGCGCCTTCGACCACGTACGCCGCGCGTTCGCTCACGTCGTTCGGTAGCGCCAGTTCCGTGCCGGCAGGCAATCGCATCTCAAGATACAAGGTCGGCGAATACGTCGCTACCGGCGAGCGTGCGCCGAATGCGGTGCCCATGATCACGCGCACGGTGGCGCCGCTCAGCGTGAGCTGCGGCAGCGACGCGGTCGGATAGTGGATGAACCCCGGGTCGATTTCTTCGTGCTCGAGTGGCAGCGCCAGCCATGACTGAATGCCGTGCAAGTGCGAATTGACGGCGATGTCGTCGCTCGCGCGCTCCGAATGCACGATGCCGCGGCCGGCCGTCATCAGATTCACCGCGCCCGCCTGAATCAACTGCACGAACCCGAGACTGTCGCGATGCATGATCTCGCCTTCGAAGAGATACGTGATCGTCGCGAGCCCGATATGCGGGTGCGGCCGCACCGCGATGCCTTTCCCTGGCGGAAATACGGCGGGCCCCATGTGATCCAGGAACACGAACGGCCCGACCATGCGCCGCTCGGCAGAGGGCAGCACACGGCGCACGTCGAATTCGCCGAGGCTACGGATCCTGGGTGTGATCTTGAGCTCGATGGGCGATTCGGGGGTCATGGAGGCTCCTGCCGGCTCGACTGTGTACGGAGCATAATGGCATAGGCCGTTGCGCGTGCCGGCCGCTGGATCCTACGGGTGCTCGATGCAATCGAAATTCGTCGTCTATGGCTTCGCAGCGGTGTGGCTCGTGCTGTTCGCGACGTCGTTCGTCGTGGTGCGCGCGGTGGCGCCGGAGGACGATGATTTCGCGCGGCGGTTGACCAGAATTGCGACGTTCCTGACGTGGCAGCTGAGCGCGCTCGTCGTGGCCGCCATCTCGGGGTTCTTCACGCAGCGCGCCGTGGCACGCGGCACCGAAGGTCTCCGACTGTTTGGCTATGCGCCGTTGGCGCTGAGCGCGTTCGTGCTCATCGCGTTCATCGGCATCGTCGGGTATCGCGTGTGGCTGCAGCCGCTGCTAGCCGCGCAGTTCGGGCTCGTCTAGCGCAATCACGCCGCAGCCGGTGACGGCGGGCAATGTGTAGAAGCTGTAGTGCGTGCGTGCGTCGGCCGCGAGCGCTGAGCGCATCGTGTACCACATCGTGAGCTCCGCGGCTTCGGTGCCGGCCACCTGCATGATCTGCTCGACGGGCGTGGCCAGCAGCTCGTCCTGACGCTGCTCGATCGCGTCGAGAAAATAGCGATCCCACTTCTCGTTCGTGAGGCCGAACTTCGTGCCGTGAATCTGGTGCGACATGCCGCCGGTCGCGAGCACGACCACGTCGCGATTCGCGCCGTCGCTAAGTAGTGCGCGCCGCAGGCTCGCGCCAAGCGCATGCAGACGCTGCGCCGTGGGCACGGGCTGCATCAGCATGTTCACGGCGATCGGCAGCACCCTCAGTGGCCACGGTGCGTCGAACAGGTACGGGAGCCACGAGTACACGCCGTGATCGAGCTCGAGCTCTTGGCAGAACGTGAGGTCGAAGCCGTCGCGCACCAGCGAGCGCGCGATCGGCCACGCGAATTCCGGATCGCCGTCGACACCGGGGAACGGCCGCAAACCGTAGCCCTCGTCGGCCTGCGGAAAATGTGCCGCCATGCCGATCGCGAACGTGGGGTAGGCCTTTAAATCGAAGTAATTCATGTGGTCGTTGTAGATCACGACCATGTGGCTCGGGTGTCGGTCGCGCAGCCATTGCTTGACGGGCCGCGTGCCGTCGTACCAGGGCTGCCACTTCGCGTCGAAGCCTTCGCGCATGCCCTTGTCGTACTGATAGCCCATCGACGGCGTGTGCGCGATGCCGATGCCGCCGAGGATTCGCGACATCAGCGTTGGCCTTTCGTTAGCGTGGCCAAGTCACTTGGCATGATGTCGACGCGGTGCGGCAGCGTGTGTTTGAAATCGTCCCAGTGGGCGCCGCACATGTGTGCACCGACGTGCAGATGGCTTTGCCCGACGGCCGCGGCGATCTTGATGACGTTGAAGTGATTGCCGCCGGCGGCCACGAGACCCGTCCAATCGCGAGCGCGGACGAGAGCCTTCTCTTTGTCAGTGAGCCCGTACTCGCTCATCAGTGCTTCGGCGTCTTGCGCAAATCGTTCGCGGATCTGCGGGTGCTTGAAGTCGAACGCGAACCGATTCAGCTTGTATGAGCGCGTGCACAGCTCTCCGGTGAACAAATACACGCTCGGCGCTTCGAGGCTCAGGTCCACGCTATCCCTTCGCGCCGGACGGTTGCCCGAGTGGTCCCGCGTTGTCGGGCGCCACGAAGATCCGGTGGATGTGCCGCTCCTTGAAGCGCCACTTGTAGTCGGCGCCGCGCTCGTACCTATCGACGAAGTCGGCGACGAGCGTCGGAATCGCGGGCGACAGCGGCGGTTCGCCATATTGACCGAACGTCATGCAGACCGATGTGCCGCGGGCGCGCGTCGCGCTCTCGATGGTAAGCGTGAGCCCGGAGTACATGTGCCGCGACGTGCGAACCTGCGTGGTCGAACGGCCGCGAAACACTTTCGCGAGCTCAGCTTTGCCGTGCGACACGCGGCTGCCGTGTGTGTAGTACACGTCGTCGGCGAAGAGGTCGATCAGCGGCTCGACCTCGTTGTGATCGAGGTGGTAGCAGAACGCCGTGTTCAGGTCCTCGAGCGCGACGCGAATCTTGAGTTTCTCTAACTCGTCTAGGTCAGCCGCCACGCACCGAGCTCCTTATCTTCGATCACGATGGGGTTTTCCTGCGTGCCGAGACCTTCGATAGTCACCTCGACCGGCCCCGCCACGTTTTGGAAGTTCGCCGTGTGGATCGATTTACGTGTCGCGCCCGGTTTGAACGCGGTGCCGAGCGAGATCACGTCGCCAGGCCACAGCGTCTGGAAGTGGCTTATGAAGCTCACGACCTCCGCGACCTTGTAGTTGTAGTAGCGAGTGCTGTCTTCGGCGACAACTTCGCCGCCGACCTTGCATTGCACGGCTAGCTCGTCGGGATTCGCGATCTCGTCTTTGGTCACGAGCCAGGGACCCATCACGCCGAACGTGTCCGTGCCCTTGTAGCGGGCCGCGTAAGACAGATGCTGCTCGACGCGCTCCGTCTCGTCCGGGTTGTCCTTCTTTTGATATAGCGCGTAGTAGTGGAACCGGTCTTCGTTACGCATGCCGTTGCCGGTGATATCGTTGAAGATCGTGTAGCCATACACCGCGTCGAGCGCGTTTGCGGCCGCGATGTCGCGCGTCTCCCGCGCAATGACTACAGCCAGCTCGGGCTCCGGGTGCACGCTGCCGTAGTAGCGCCGAATCCTGATTGGCTGCTGGTGACCCACGAGGCACGAGGACGGCTTCAAGAAGAACGCCGGATGATTCGGTGCGCTGACTTTGCGTTCGTTGCTCGCAGAATTGTTCATGGCAACGCCGCAGATCTTGAGAGGCCAGCGCACCGGCGCGTACCAAGTGACGTCCGCGGCCGGTATGCGGGCGACATCGTCGTCGTTGCGGATGGCGTCCAACGACTCGGCGATCGCCTTGCGCAGCGGCTCGCCGCCTAGGATGACGTCGAGCATGTGGACGCCCATCGGCGACATGGGCCGACCGGGCAGCGATGAGATGCCGACGAGTTCTCCCGGCGCGATTTCGGCGGCGACCATGTCGCGGCCGCCGTAGTTGATGCTGGCGAGTTTCATGGCCGCGATCTTAACCCGAACCGGCCGACGGGTTCTCAGCAGAACCGACGTGTCGCCGCGCGAGCGGGCGCAGCGCCTGCGACAATTCGCCGCGCGAGATCAGCGCCGGCCCTCAGTACAGTTCGT